>NZ_JAJPWK010000002.1:0-879019 GCF_046549115.1 Streptomyces sp. x-19
GGTGTGCAGGACTGCTGCGCTTTACGTCCTGCACACCACCCCCTCCGGCCCGCCCCCTCCCGTTGGGGTGGGTGGAAAGACGGGTGGGTGGGGCCGAGGCCCGGCGGGTCGGTGCTGGCCACCACCCTGGACGCGCTCACACACGTGAAACCCCTGGGTATGCCCATGCATGTGAATCCACACCCACGGAGCCGCAGCAACCCACCAACACAAGCCCCAACCCACCCCTTTCCACCCACTCACGGGAGGGGACGGGTTGGCGGGTGGTGGGGTGCCCGGACGTAAAGCGCAGCAGTCCGGGCACCCCACCACCCGCCAACCCGGCACCGCACCCCACAAGCCCCGCGCAGCGGACAACGCCCCGCGCAGCGGCCCCGCGCCGCAGGCGCAAACAACAACCCCACGGCGGGAAAGCCAACAACGTGGGAAGAAGCCCGCGCAGCGGACAACGTGGGAAACCCACCCCCCGGAGGGGAACCCCCTAGGGGATGTCACAGCTCGGCTCCAAAGGGCCGCTGCCCCAGCACGCGGCCCCACCCGCGCAGTGGGACCAGGTACTTTCGAGGGCGTGGCTGGATTCAGGATGGGGCGCGGACGGGATGCCCGACCCGCGCAGGACGGACAGCAGGCGGGGCAGCAGGCGCCGCACGGGTACGGCCCGCCGGCGCCGTACGGGCAGCAGCCTCCGCAGGGACAGTGGCCCTCGGCGCCGCAGGCGTACGGCGCGCCCCAGGGCGGGCCGGGCCCGCAGGGGCAGCCCGAGTACTTCGGCGACGGCGGCTACCAGGCGGCGGAGCCGACGCACCCCGCCTACGACAACCTCAACAACGCTCCGGGGCACACCCAGCAGTTCAGCGTCGGCGAGGCCCCGGACGCCTACGACGGGTACGGGGACGGCTACGGGCCGGCCGACGGCCAGTACGCGGCGGGCGGCACCTACCGCGCCGGCCAGAGCAGCGCGCCCCCGGCCGGTCCGCGGCTGCCGTGGCAGCAGTTGCTGTCCGGCATCGTGCTGCGGCCCACGCCCACCTTCTGGCAGATGCGGGACCACGCCCTGTGGGCCCCGGCGCTGATCGTCACCTTCGTCTACGGGCTGCTCGCGGTCTTCGGCTTCGACAAGGCCCGCGAGGACGTGCTCAACCAGACGATGGGGAACAGCGTCCCGTGGGTGCTGATCACCTCGGTGATGTTCATCCTGGGCAGTCTGATCCTGGGCGCGGTCACCCACACCATGGCCCGCCAGCTGGGCGGTGACGGCGCCTGGCAGCCGACCGTGGGCCTGTCCATGCTGGTCATGACGATCCCGGACGCGCCTCGGCTGCTCTTCGCCATGTTCCTGGGCGGCGACAGTCCGCTGGTCCAGGTGCTGGGGTGGGCCACCTGGCTCGCCACCGGCTACCTGCTGACCTCCATGGTCAGCAAGTCGCACGACCTGCCGTGGCCGAAGGCCCTGGGCGCCTCCGCGATCCAGTTGGTCGCGCTGCTGGCCCTGGTGAAGCTCGGCACGCTGTAACCGGCGTACGACGCGGTCCGGCCCACGGATCGAGGGGCCCGTTCCGAAAGGACGTCACCGACGTCTCTCGGAACGGGCCCCTCGTCGTTCCGTGGGCCGGACCGCCCTCGGCTTCCGGCGGCCGGTCAGGCGAACCGCTGGCCCGCCGACCCGTCGCACTTCTGGAGCCGCAGCGGGTCCTTCGCCGCGCCCAGCGTCAGGCACAGCGACGGGGCCGCGGTCGGGCGGAGCGTGCCGCCGTCCCTGGCGAACTGCTGGTTGGCCGCGCCCGAGCAGTTCCACAGCACCAGTGCGGCGCCGGCCTCGTAGCGGGCGCCCGGCACGTCCAGGCACCTCGCCTGGGTCAGTTCCACGTGCAGCGACTTGCGGCCCTGGTCGTACCACCAGCCCTGGTTGCGCTGCCCGTTGCAGTCCCAGCCGCCCACCGCGGTGCCGTTGCGGGACAGCCCGCCGGTGGCGTCCACGCAGGTCCCGGTCGCGGCGTTCTTCAGCGGCCGGTAGGCGTCGTCCCAGGCGCCCGGGTACAGCTCGGGCCGCCCGGTGTTCGCCGGGTCGGCGCAGGACGCCTCGCGCAGTTGCGGCGCCGCGTACAGCTGCGTCAGGCAGGACGCGAACGCGCCGTGCCCGCGGGCGTTGGGGTGGAAGGACTGGCGGACCGAATTGGCGTCCGGCGGGAAGGGGTTGGAGAGGTTCACGTACAGGCCGCGGGCCCAGGTCTCGGGCATGCACACCTCGTGCCCGTGGAAGAGCCGCGAGGAGTCGAGGTAGGTGACGCCGGTGTCCTGTGCGATCTTGCGCACGCCGCGTTCGAAGGCCGGCACCGCCGCGTTGCGTCCCCAGCCGGAGTCCGAGGTGTACCCGGTGCACCCGCCCGGGATCTTCCCCGGAAAGTCCGGGTTGTCCTCGACGTCCGGGCCGATCGGGCTCGGGTACGACATCACCACGAACCGGTAGTCGCCGTCGGCGTACCCGGCGTCCCGCATCACGGTCCGCAGGTCCCGCACCGTCGCCTCGACCTTCGGCACCAGCCCGTCCACCCGGGCCTGCCAGCCCGGCTGGTACTTGGGCTCGCAGGTGCCCTGGAGCAGGAACCAGCGCTCGACGCAGTCCGTCATCACCGGCCCGAACTGGAGGTCGTCGTTGGCGCCGGCGACCAGCAGGACCATTTTCAGCCGGGTGTTGCGCGCCGCGATGGCCAGACTGTCGCTCTGCACCAGTTCATCGGCGTACTGCTTGGTGCCGCCGAACCGGATGTTGCCGGTGTACGCGCCCGAGCACGCGACGTTGTACGTCACGTCCGCCGCGATGCCGGTCCGGTGGATCGCGGAATCCGGCGACCGGTGGCACCAGTTGGTGGGCCCGTCGGTCCCCGGCTCGTACGTCCCGACGCCCTCGCCGGCGATCTCGCTGTCGCCCAACGAGATGAGCGAGGTCTTCCGCTCGTCGAGCGGCCGCACGGCGGCGTCGCCGTACAGCTTCGTCGCCGCCTGTGCCCGGATCCGTTCCAGTTCCGGCGACAGCGGGGCAACGGCCGGCCGCCCGGCCGTCGTTGCGGTTCCCACCGTCGCGGTCCGGGCCGGGGCGGCACTCGCGCCGCCCGCCGTCACCGTGAACGCGGCGGTCAGCGCCGCCGCCGACACCGCCACGGCGGCCCGCAGCCGCCGCCCTCGTCCGCGTCCGCTCCACTGCGGCCCGCGTCTCGCACGCACCATTGGGCCTCCCCTCCGGTCTGCTGTTACCGCCGGTTTCTACTCGGAGGTAGTGACCGGTGGAACACCCGGAACAGAACTGGCCGAAAGGCGCGCCGCAAAACGCCGCGAGCCCGCAGCAATCGCGGGCTCGCGGGACGGACGTGCCGCGGTGCGTCAGGCGTCGAGGATCTGGCCCTCGCGCCGGACCACCGGCGGCTCGACGCTCCACGGGAAGTTGATCCAGTCGTCCGTGCGCTTCCAGACGTACTCGCACTTCACCAGCGAGTGCGACTTCTCATAGATCACCGCGCTGCGGACCTCGGCGACGGTCCCCAGGCAGAAGTCGTGCACCAGCTTCAGCGTCTTGCCGGTGTCGGCGACGTCGTCCGCGATCAGCACCTTCTTGTCCGAGAAGTCGATCGCGTTGGGCACCGGCGCGAGCATCACCGGCATCTCCAAGGTGGTGCCCACCCCGGTGTAGAACTCGACATTCACCAGGTGAATGTTCTTGCAGTCCAGCGCGTACGCCAGCCCACCGGCCACGAAAACGCCGCCCCGGGCGATCGACAGCACGATGTCGGGCTCGTACCCGTCATCCGCGATCGTCTGCGCCAGCTCGCGTATCGCTCCGCCGAACAGCTCGTACGTCAGGTTCTCCCGCACGTCACCCACGACTCTCCCAGACCTCTTCCTCGTCTCCGGGACCCGCACCGGCCCCGCCTCGCACCTGCGTAAGGTGCCTCACACCTGCGTACGGTGGAAGTTCTTGAACGATCGCGACGCGGTCGGACCGCGCTGCCCCTGGTACCGCGAGCCGTAGCGCTCGCTGCCGTACGGGTGCTCCGCCGGCGAGGTCAGCCGGAACATGCACAGCTGCCCGATCTTCATGCCCGGCCACAGCTTGATCGGCAACGTCGCGACGTTGCTCAGCTCCAGCGTCACGTGCCCGCTGAACCCCGGGTCGATGAACCCTGCGGTCGAGTGCGTCAGCAGCCCGAGCCGGCCCAGGCTGGACTTGCCCTCCAGGCGCGAGGCGAGGTCGTCCGGCAACGAGATGACCTCGTACGTCGAGGCCAGCACGAACTCGCCGGGGTGCAGGATGAACGCCTCTTCGCCCTCCGGCACGACCTCGCGGGTCAGGTCGGCCTGCTCGACGGCGGGGTCGATGTGCGGGTAGCGGTGGTTCTCGAACACCCGGAAGTAGCGGTCGAGCCGCACGTCGATGCTGGACGGCTGCACCATCGCGTCGTCGTAGGGATCGATACGCACCCGACCGGCGTCGATCTCGGCCCGGATGTCCTTGTCTGAGAGAAGCACGCAGACGAGGATACGCGCCCGCGCACACCCCTCCGAACGACGAGGGCCCGGCCCCCATCAGGGACCGGGCCGCACGAACCTCACCTCGACGTCACGCCCGAAGATCGCCGCCGACCTTCACCGCGACCCCGCGACCGCCGCTACCGCTTGGCGTGCTCCACCGGCACCGAGTGCCGCAGCCGAGCACAGCGCGGGCAGCGCAGCAGCCGCCCGGGACCGAGCCGGTCGGTGGTCTGCATGGGGAACGAAGCGGTGCTGAAGACGTGCCCCTCGGCACAACGTACGACGGTGCGCTCCATCAAGTCCCTCTCCCAACTGCATGGACAACAAAAGCCACATTAGGGGATGAACTGGGTGCACTCACAGGCGGCACTCCGGTGCCCCACCGTACGCCTCAACTCCCGTGCCGCGCACCCGCGTACCGCCCCGCGGAGCCCGCCCAACCACCTCCCCGACACCCCCTCCGAGGCACCCCACCCACCACCCGGACATGCCAAATGCACCGCGGCACGGCGATGGGGTAGAGTGTGCGACGAAGCTCCGCCTCCAGACTGGTTTTCACTCCAGACCGGGCGGTGTTACGCGGGTGTAGTTTAATGGTAGAACATGAGCTTCCCAAGCTCAGAGCGCGGGTTCGATTCCCGTCACCCGCTCCATAGTTGAGGCCCAGGTCGGAGACCTGGGCCTTGTTTGTTGCCTAGGCCATTTCCAGGTCGGCCAGCCCTCCACCAGCCCCATCTACTGTCGGAGGGTGGATTTCGCGAACTCCCGTACCGACTCAGGCGCCTTGAGGGGCGATCATGTCGAATAGCGTGACGCACGCTCTGTGACTTGAGTCAGTCACGCCCGAGCTGTCATCGGTTGGTCGGAGACCGGAGAGCGTGGCAGCGGTTTCTGGTGATCGATCCGCGCATGCCCGATGCGGGGCTTGAGGTGGGCCCGGACGTCGCTCGTGTACCGGTCCAGAGGTCGGCCCAAAGCTCACCTGCAACACGTACTCACAGCCACCGCTGTGAACATCGTGTGCCTCAGCGGCCTGCCGCCAACCGGAGAAGCGCCCGCCTCGGCCGCTGTCCCAGGGTGAGGGCGTCCGCGGCGGTAACGAGGATGTGTTCGGCGAAGTACGGCGGCGGGAAGCAGGGCGCGAAGGTGACCAGTTGGTCAGGAGTGCGCCGAGCAGGGCTGCCGCCTGGGGGGCCGGCCCCCGGTAGGTGTCGAGGTAAGCGACGAACCGGACGACCATGACGGTCAACAGACCGCTGCCTCATCGGCGCATCACCACGCCCTTATCGGGAGACGGCCCCAGGCCGCGCTGTGTCTCCTGGGCAACTGGACGTAGCTCCCGGCCGCCGCACGCGAGGTCGTGCCGGTCGGCCGATCGATGTACCGGCTCATCCGTCATTGGTAGGAGGACGCCGGCGCAGGTCGCGACGATGCGCGGACGACGGTTTCACCTTTTGGGCGTCCCGGTGGCGCGTTCGGGTTCGTACGGTGCTTGAGCAGCCGGAATTCCGCTGGACATCAAGGAAGGGAGCGTGTGCGTTGGGTGGCGCGATGTTGGAGGCCAGGGCGCTGAAGAAGGCTTATGGCGGGAAGGTGGCGGTGGACGACTTGTCGTTCACGGTGCGTAGCGGCCAGGTAACCGGCTTCCTGGGGCCGAATGGGGCGGGCAAGTCCACGACGATGCGGATGTTCCTCGGCCTGGATCACCCCGAGTCAGGTAGTGCGCTGGTCAACGGCAGGCCGTTCCCTCAGCTGCGTCATCCGATGCACGAGGTGGGGGCGATGCTCGATGCCAAGGCGGCACATCCCGGTCGCAGCGCGTACGGGCATCTGCTGGGGCTGGCATACAGCAACGGGATCGGGCGTCGGCGGGTGCGCGAGGTGCTGGAGATCACCGGCCTCGGCTCGGTGGCCGGGAAGCGGGTCGGTGGTTTCTCGCTGGGTATGAGCCAGCGGCTGGGCATCGCCGCCGCCCTTCTCGGCGATCCGCAGGTGCTGCTGTTCGACGAGCCGGTCAACGGCCTCGATCCCGAGGGCGTCCGCTGGGTCCGCGACCTGATGAGGGGACTCGCCGCCGAGGGCCGCACCGTGTTCGTGTCCAGCCATCTCATGAGCGAGATGGAGCTGACCGCGGACCACCTCGTGGTGATCGGCCGGGGTCGGCTCATCGCCGACGCCGGCGTGCGGGAGCTCGTCGGGAGCAGTTCACGCCGTGCGGTCAAGGTACGCACCCCGCAGGCTGATCAACTCGGCGAACGGATCCGGCAGGCCGGGGGAGAGACCACCATCGATGGTGCGGACACCCTCCTCGTCACCGGTCTCGACGCCGCGCGGATCTCCGCGATGGCGTTCGCGTGCGGTGCCGAGCTGCACGAGCTGTCCGAACAGCGCGTCTCGCTGGAAGCGGCGTTCATGGAGCTGACCGGGCACAGCGTGGAGTACCGCACCGGTACGCCCGACCAGATCTGATTCCGCCACCGCCGCACAGGCACGCTTCTCTCAGCTTCTCTCAGATAGGTACTTCCATGTCCGTCACCATTCCTGCCGCCACCCGCCGTGGCCGTCCGGGCGAGCCGGTGTTCGCCAACCTGATCCGGTCGGAGTGGGTCAAGATCCGTACCGTGGGCGTCACCGCGTGGTGCCTGTCCACCCTGACCGCGCTCGCTGTCGGCGTCGCCGTACTGGTCGCTCTCAAGGAACAGGCGCAAGGCCGACTGTCCGTCCAGGTTCTGGTGAGCATGAGCCACCTGGGCCTTGGTTTCGGCCAGTTGGCCGTGGTGGTCCTCGCGGCCACGACCATCGGCAGCGAATACGGCACCGGGATGATCCGTACGTCACTGGTGGCCGTGCCGCGGCGGGCGCGGTGGCTCATGGCGAAGGCGCTCGTCGTGGGCGCACTCGCCCTGGTCACCGGGGTGCTGCTGAGCGTGCTCTCCTTCGCCGTCGTGTACGCGTCCGCACCGGGTGTCTCGGGGACGTTCGCGGATCCGCAGGTGGTCCGGGCGGTGCTCGGTGCCGGGCTCTATCTGGGCGTGCTGGCCGTGCTCTCGCTCGTGGTGACCACGATCGTGCGCGGCACGACCGGCGGCATCATCGTGATGTTCGTGCTGATCTTCGTCGTACCGCTTCTGGTGTCCGGCTCGTCGGTCAGCCGCATGGAGCGGTACCTGCCAGTCGGCATGACGCCGCCCAACGCCGGGCTCGCGATCACACAGGTCGGCCCGATGCTCGGCGGACTTCCGCCCTGGGGCGGATTCGCGGTGCTGTGCGCGTGGACGGCGGCGGCCACGGCAGTGGCCCTGAGCCTGCTGGGTCGACGCGACGCATGACGACTCCGCCTGCGTACACCGGGAGTTGCGGGCCGGGCTACGTGGTGAGGAGGCCGGCGTCGTGGGCGACGATCGCGGCCTGGACGCGGTTGGCGCACTGCAGCTTGGCAAGGACCCGGCTGACGTGGGTCTTCACCGTGGCCTCGCTCATGTGCAGGCAGGTGCCGATCTCGGCGTTCGGCTTGCCCTCGCCAACGAGCTTGAGCACCTCGCGTTCGCGTGCGGTCAGGTCGCCGAGACGGTTACGGGCCTCGGCGGTCCGGTCGGTGTCGCGGGTGGCGAAGGCGGCGAGCAGGCGACGGGTCACCGACGGGGCGAGCATGGCGTCGCCGCTGTTGACGGTCTTGACCGCGCGGATCAGGTCGCGCGGCGGGGTGTTCTTCAGCAGGAAGCCCATCGCCCCGGCCTGCAACGTCGCGTGCACATATTCGTCCAGGTCGAAGGTGGTGAGCACCACCACCTTCGGGGGGTGGGGAAGCCTGGTGATCTCCTTGGTCGCGGCCAGGCCGTCCATGACCGGCATCCGGATGTCCATGAGCACCACGTCCGGCCGGTGCGTACGAGCCAGGTGTACGGCCTGCGCGCCGTCGCTCGCCTCGGCGACCACCGAGATATCGGGATCGGCCTGCAGAATCAGGATCAGGCCGGAGCGGACGAGATCCTCGTCGTCGGCGAGCAGGACGCGAACGCTCATGGAGCGGCCTTTCTGGCGGGGGTGTCGGCAGGTGGCGTGGGCAGGACGGCGGCGACCCGGAAACCGCCGTCTGGCCGTGCGCCGGCCTCGAAGGTGCCTCCCAGGACGGTGACGCGTTCGGCGAGTCCGATCAGACCGTGGCCGCCGCTGGGCAGACCGGTCGGCGGAGTGTCCAAACCGGCCTCATTCTCCACCGTGACCTGCAGTGCGTCGGGCGTGTAGCGCAGATCGACGTGCGTGGCGGCGCCTGACGCATGCTTGTGCACGTTCGTCAGCGCCTCTTGGACCAGCCGGTACGCGGTGCGCTCGCACGTCGCGTCCAGCGGCCGCACAGTCCCTGACCGGGTCAGTTCGATCCGCATACCGGTGGCGCGCGACTGTTCGACCAGCACGGGTACGTCGTCCAAGGTGGGCTGTGGCGCGCGCGGGGCAGATTCCTCGCCCTCGCCGCCCTCGCCGCCCTCGTCCTCCGTCCGCAGCACGCCGAGCACCTGGCGAAGTTCCTCCAGAGCCTGCCGACCGATCTGGCCGACCAATTCGGCAGTCTGGACCGTCTTTTCGCTGTTTGCCGGATCGACCTCCAGGGTGCCGGAGTGGATGACCATCAGGCTGACCCGATGTGCCACAACGTCGTGCATCTCCCTGGCGATCCTGGTCCGCTCCGCCATCCGGGTCTGCCGCGCAAGGAGGCTCTGCTCGCGTTCCAGCCGTTCGGCCTTCTCCCGCAAACCGTCCACCACCATCCGCCGGGCACCCGCATACATGCCCAACAGCACCGGCCCCGCCACCAAAAGGACCATGAACGGCAGGCGGTTCAGCAGGCTGGCCAGGCCGGACTCCAGCAGCGCGACGGCGGCAGCAAGCCCAGCGCCCAGGGACAGAATGATCAGATTGCGACCGCTGCGCCCGTACTTGGCCAGCGAGTACAGGCTGACGGGCAGCGTGAAGAGCGTGACCTGGAAAGGCGTCGCCGCGATGATCCCCAGACACACCGCCGTCGGCAGGCGGCGGCGCCAGACCAGCGCCAGGCCCGCCACGACTGCCAACGCGAAGAAAACCGGAGCGGGCAGCCCGAACGGATAGCCCCCCGGAATCTCGGCAAGCAAGACGAACACCATCACGCAGCCCAGCGCGACCGCCACATCGAACAGCATGCTCCGGCGGCTCTCCCACCAGAACAGGCGCCCCGGAAGCTCCGCCGACGGCCGCAACGCGGCTGGTGACGAGTTCGACAGGCTCGAATCCTTCGGTGAGTGGTGATGGTCCGGACGCATGGTGAAGGGATCCTCCAGCGGCGAAGGCGGGCCGGGTTCGGACGAGCGGAACCCCCACCGCACCGCCTGTCCTGACTTCTCGGCGCCACCCAGCCTAACGAGAACCTCCGCGCGCGCCCGTACCCCAGCCTTCGCGGGCTGGTGGCCGGCCCTGGGGCACAACGAACATTCTTACGGTCCCCCACGAGCCAATCCGGCTACCTCCGACAGGGCCCCCACCGCCAAGTAACTAAGGCTGGTGTCGGACGGCGTTTGGCCGTGGCCGAGTTGGGCGTGGCCGGGCGGTGGGGGTGTGGGCGGTGCGCGATCTTTCGTCACCGTTCCGCAACAGGCCGAACCGGGCTGGCGGGGGCCGCGTAGAGCCGGGTGTGAGCGGCCGAGCGGCCGCGGCGATCCGCAACGAGAGAAGGAACCGACATGGCCGGCGGCAACATTCAGATCAGCCCGGACGAGATGCGGGAGGCGTCGACCTGGCTGCAGAACCAGAAGGAACTGATGCAGCAGAGCCTTCACGAGGCCAACACCAAGATGGACGAGATGGTCGAGGCGGCCTACGCGACGCCGGGCTCCGAGACCAAGTTCCGTCCGTTCTGGGAGGAGTACAAGAACGGCACCGAGAAGGCGATCGAGGGTCTGCAGGGCGTCAGCGAGTTCATCAAGCAGGTCGCCGACGCGTTCGTCGACACCGACGACCAGACGTCCGGCGCCATCGGCTGACGTGGCCCCGTGTCCGGTCCCGCCCTCCGGTCGGAGGGCGGGACCGGACGGTACTGGCCGGAGAGGAGCAGCCGATGACCCGCATCAGCGTCCCCATCGAGGACTTGAACGAGACGGTCAAGTCGCTTGAGGACATCGGGGAGCGGATCAACAACACCGCGCGGCTCAGCGACGTCGGGTCGAAGAGCGACGTGGGTGATTCGACGCTCGCCGAATCCCTCGCGTATTTCGACCACAAGTGGAGCGAGGGCCACGAGAAGGTGCAGGACAACGTGAAGGTCTTCTCCGAGAACACGAAGAAGATCGCCGATGCCTTCACGCAGACGGACGACGAGACCGTCAAGGCGCTGGACGAGTCGAAGAAGAGCTGACGAGAGCCGGAGGGCAGAGAGCCCGTTGGTAGAAGGGACACGCGTCATGACGCATCCGGTCACGGACCGGGATCCGGGGGCACCCGCGCACTACAAGCTGCGCTACCCCGGTTCGTGGTGGTACCTGGACCTCGACCCGAGCACCCGGGACGCGTCCATCCGCCGCCGGATCGAGCACCAGGCGAGGGGAGTTCCGCAGCTCTCCCGCGAGCGGCTCGACGGCCTGATCCGCACCACCCGGCACACGGCCCGCGAAGCCTACGCCCGAGGGGCGCTCCAGGCGGCGGGAATGGTGGCGTTCCCCGGCGGGGACTCGATGCTCAGCGCCACCTCCGTCGTGGTGCGGATGCCCGTGCCGGAGGACCAGCCGGCGGACCTGGCCGAGGTGCTCTTCGGGGCGGGCATGCAGGCCGACGGCCCGCAGAGCAGCGGGTACCCGCCGCGCGAGGTGGAGCTGTTGGAGTTTGCGGAGGTCGGGCCGGTCGGGCGGATCGCCTCGATCGAGGACATCGACTACAAGGGCAAGCCGGTGCGCACGGCGCTGCTGCACACGCTGTTCCCGATCCCGGGCCGACGCGAGTACCTGGTGGTCTCCAGCTCCACGCCCAACGTGGAGCTCAAGGACCAGTTCTTCGAGGTGTTCGACGCCATCGCGGGCACGCTGCGCTTCGTGGAAGTAAAGAGCAAGGGCACGGCCGTGTCGGCCGCACAGGGCCCGCAGGGCATGGACGAGAACGGAAAGTGAGGGCGCGGCAATGGCGCGGCCAGCGGTGTCCGAGTGGGAGACGGTCTTCGGGTTCTCGGACGACCCGACGCCGGGCGATGCGGAGATGCTCACGACGCTCGCGGGCCGGTACCGGGCCGTCGCGGACGACGCGGACCAGGCACTCCCCATCGTCAGCGGCCTCAAGGGTCGCCAGATCGGCGAGGGCAAGGCCATGGACAAGCTCCGGGACAAGCTCGGGGACCTGGCCAACCAGGTGGAGAAGCTGCACAGTTCGTACGACAAGGCGGCCCGCGCGCTGAGCACGTACGCCGACCAGCTGGCGGACCATCAGCGCAAGGCGGACAACGCCATGGTCGACGGGCGGGACGCCAAGGAGCGGCTGCAGCGGGCCACCGACGCCGCCACCGCGGCGGGGTCCGTGATCAGCGGCCTGGACGCGGCGGACCCGCCGCCGCCGGACGACGAGGCGGCCCGGCGCAGTGCGCGGCAGGCCATGGAGAACGCCCGGCACGACCAGTCCTCGGCGCAAGGGGACGTCGACGCCGCCCAGCGGGACCTCGACGCCGCCCGGATGCTCGCCGAGGACGCGCAGGAGCTGCGCGAGTCGGACGCCTCGACGGCGGCCCGCGCCCTGGACGAGGCGTCGGGCGAGGCGGTCGGGGGCAAGAGCCTGTGGGACAAGATCAAGGACATCTTCAAGAAGGTGCTCGGCTTTATCAGCGCCGCCCTGGGGATCATCGCCATGCTCATCCCCGGGCTCCAGGGCCTCGGGCTCATCCTGACGATCGCCAGTCTGGTCACCGCGGCCATCCCTTTCATCATGAACATCGTCGACAGTATTCAGTCGGGTGAGTGGGACATCCTCGACATGGTCCTCAGCGGTCTCGGGCTGGTGCTCGGCGGGGTCGGCCTCGTCAAGATCGCCAATTTGGGCGGGATCGCGAACACCCTCAAGACCGTCGGGAACGATCTCAAGACGATCCAGATCAACATCAAGAGCATCGGCCCGACCCTCAAGGGGTTCACCGGGTTCAAGGATCCGACGGCCTTCGTCGGAAACATCCTGTCGAAGTTCCCCAACGGGACGATGAAGGTCCCGGACGTGCTCAAGCAGCTGCCGGGCCTCAATAACATCTGGACCAAGACGGGGACGTGGTTCGACCAGAGCTCGAACCTCATCGGCGTGGCCGGGCTCGGCTGGGCGATCAACGGGGCCGTCCCCGGCGGGTCGCAGGGCACGTTCGTGCGCGACCCCAGCTACGTGGACGGGTCGACCTGATCCGGGCCGCGTCCCGGAACGCGTGAGGGCTCCCGCCCCGGCCGTCGCCGGGGCGGGAGCCCTCTGCCGTGGATCTCAGCTACCGGCCGGCGGGAGCACCGTCTCCGGCACCTGCACGGTGCGCAGCACGCCGTCGCCCAGGTGCAGGATCGCCCGGCCGGGGCGGGTCGCGCCCAGGCGGCTGCGGGGCACCTTGACGCCGATCAGTTCGCCGTCGCTCATGTTCTGCGGCTTCAGCAGCAGACCGCACCGGTTGCGGCGGGCCTCGGTGTGCCAGCCGGAGAACCCGGAGGAGAGCCGGTCGGTCTGCCCGGCGATCACCAGGCCCCGGCCGTTCTCGGCACCGGACTTGGCGATCGGCGTGAGGACCGGTTCGGCCTTCGACTTCAGCAGCAGGTCGGCGTCGTCCAGGAGCACCACGGCCCCCTGCGCCGAGGAGGCCAGCGCCTGCTCCAGCGCGGTCGGGTCGATGTCGGACTCGTCGAAGACCGCGAGGACCCCGGGCCGGCCGGCGAGTCGGCGCAACGGCGACCGGGCGGGCGCGCCGATGACGACGGGCGTCCCGACGGACAGCAGCGACAGGGCCAGGGTCGCCAGGACGGTGCTGCGGCCCGAGCGGGCGGGACCGGCGACGAGGAACGTCGGCGTGATGCCGAAGTCCGGTCCGAACGCGGTGAGTTCGTCGCCGCCGACGCCGGACAGCGCCCAGCGGGCGGAGGGCAGCGGCCGCGGCAGGTAGCGGACCGCCTCCTCCCAGGTGAGCCGGTCCGGCAGGGTGTCGACGCGGAACGGCCGGGTGGCGGCGGGCAGGTGGGCCGCCCGCTGGCGGCAGTACTCGGCGATCTGCTGGAGCGCCGCGGCCTGCGCCTGGCCCTCCGGGTTGTCCGTGAGGAGCGCGATCTGCACCTCCGCCTTGTCAGCGGCGCGGAAGGCGCGGCCCGGCGGGATCTCGTCGGGGACGTTCCGCTGGGTGATGCCGATCATGCCGTACTCGGACTTCTCGTTGAGCTTCAGCACGAGCTTGTCCTCGGTGGAGCCGTTGACCCGGCTGGAGAACAGCGCCCGGTCGCCGGTCATCACCAGGTGGATGCCGACGCTCCCGCCGTCCCGGAGCAGGTTCAGCACGCCGGTCAGCAGGTTTCCGGCGTCGTACTCGCCGAGCTGCTTGTCGAAGACCTCCCACCGGTCGATGAACAGCACGATGTGCGGCGGCCGTTCGGCCTCCGGCAGGCTGCGGCGCAGCTCCGGCAGGTCGGCGCTGCCGTGGGCGGCGAGCAGTTCCTGCCGCCGGGCGAGCTCCGTCGTCAGCCGGGCGAGCAGCCGGGCCACCCGGTCGGGCTGGGTGCGCTGGGTGACGGCACCGCAGTGCGGCAGCCCCTCCATGGCCAGCAGGGCGCCGTTGCCGCAGTCGATGCCGTACATGTGCAGGCGGTCCGGGGAGTGGGCGTAGGCCAGGGTGCCGGCGATGGTGCGCAGCGTCTGCGACCTGCCCTGCCGGGGCGAGCCGATGACGTGCAGGTGCCCGAGCGTCGCCGGGTCGATCACCAGGGGGAGTCGGGCCTGTTGGGCGGGCAGGTCCACCACGCCGTACGCGACGGGCGCGAGGTCGTAGTCCGAGGGCGGGACCGGCGGCAGTTCGCCGGTGACCAGTTGCTCGGGCAGTGGCGGCAGCCAGGGGCTGTGCTGCGCGGGGATGCCCATCTCCCGGTCCGCGTCCCGGATGGCCCGGACGAGTCCGGCGAGGTCGGTCTCCACCTCGGCGGGGGCGGCCGCGGCGCGGGGCCGCGGCGGCAGCGGTTCGCCGAGCCGTTCCCAGCCGACGGTCACCGCCCAGGGGGCCGGCAGCGAGCTCGCCGCGGCACCGGGTCGGCGGCCGCCGACCCGACCGGACTGGAACGGCACGAGGGAGTTCTGGCCGAGGCGGACGTAGGCGCGGCCCGGCGTGCTCTGCGAGATCGACGCGGCCTCGGGGGAGTTGAGGACGTCCTGGCTCTCGCCGGAGTCCGTCACCCGCAGGGCGATCCGCAGGTTGGTGTTGGCGCGGATCTCCGAGGAGACGACGCCGCTGGGGCGCTGCGTCGCCAGGATCAGGTGGATGCCGAGGCTGCGGCCCCGCTGCGCGATGTTGACCAGGCCCTTCACGAAGTCCGGCAGGTCGCGCACCATGGAGGCGAACTCGTCGATGACGATGAGCAGTCGGGGCATCGGCTCGTGGCCCGCCGGGTTGCGCTCCAGTAGGTCGACGTAGTCCTCGATGTCCTTGGCGCCGACCGCGGCGAGGATGTGCTCGCGCCGGGTGAGTTCCGCCGTCAGCGACACCAGGGCCCGCTCGACGAGGTGGGCGTCGAGGTCGGTGACCATGCCGACGGTGTGCGGCAGGTCCACGCAGTCCTTGAACGCGGAGCCGCCCTTGTAGTCGACGAGGACGAACGTCATCGCGTCCGGCCGGTTCGCCACCGCGAGCGAGGCGACCAGCGTCTGCAGCAGTTCGGACTTGCCGGAGCCGGTGGTGCCGGCGACCAGCCCGTGCGGGCCGTCCCGCTTGAGGTCCAGGAAGAACGGGCCGTCCAGGGAGACGCCGACGGCCGCCCGGGTCGAGCGGCCCCCGGCCGCCCAGCGCGCCCGGATGCCGGCGGCCTGCGGCGGGTCGAGGGCGAGCACGTCGAGCAGCCGCGCGGCGCCGGGCAGCACGGCGGCCTCCTCGTCGGCCCCGCCCGGGTCGCGCAGCGGGCCCATCGCGCGGGCCAGCGACCGGCACCAGTCCTGGGACACCGCGTCGGGCCGGATGCCCCCGACGGTGCCCCGCCCGGAGCGTCCCACCCGCACGGTTCCGCCGGGCTCCTCGGCGACGACGGCCTGGCACTCCTCGGGCAGCAGCCGCTCCTCGGCGTCCAGGCAGACCGCGCGGACGCCGACGGCCGGTCCGTCGCGCAGGATCTGCGCGACGCCGGGCAGCGAACGCAGCCGGCGGGCGCCGTCGAGGACGACGAGGACGTCGGGGCCGGCGGACCGCTTCCGCCGGTCGTCCGTTCCGGCGCGCTCGGCGATCAGCGCGGTCAGTTCGGCGACCCGCCGGGCGCAGGTCTCCGTGCCGTAGCCGATGCTGGCCGGGGTGTCGCCGGACTTCTTGCGCACGTGCGGCAGCCAGCGCAGCCAGGACCAGCTGTCCCGGCCCGGGCCGCCGGTCGTCAGCAGGTGGATCTGGAGGTCGCGGGGGCTGTGCAGGACGGCGGCCTGGGCGACGGCCCACTGCGCGACGGCACGGGCGACCGGGCCCTCGCCGGCGATCCCCAGCACGTCGTGCTGGCGCAGCGGAACGGTCACCGGGACGTCGTACGCGGTCCACGGGTCCTGGCGGCGGTGTTCGTCCTTGGTCGGGTCCTGGAGCACCACGTCGGAGGGCAGGTCGGCGGTCCCGATGCGCAGTTCCAGGAAGTCGGCGTCCGAGGTGCGGCGCTCCCACAGGCGGCGCCGGGGGCCGACGGCGGTCAGGACGACCTCGGCCGGGTCCGGGAAGCCGCGGCGCCGGGCGGTGCGTTCGGCCGCCAGGGCCTGCTGCGCGTCGCCCTCGATGCGGGCCTTCTTCTCCTCGTAGGCGGTGACGGCGTCCGAGTGGGACTGGCGTCCGCTGCGCCGGCTCACCAGGTAGTTGCCGAGGATGGCGACCGGGGAGAGCAGCCCGAACAGCAGCATCGACATGCGGCCGAAGACCAGCGCGCCGGCCACCGCCATCACCAGCGGGGCGAGCGCGGTGATCCACGGCAGCGGGCGGGCGGCGGGCGAGGCGGGCGGGGAGGGCAGCGTGAAGCGGGTGGCGTTCTCGGCCGGCCGCAGCCGCGGCGGCCGGTTGTAGTCCCAGCCGGCGCCGTCCTCCGAGGGCTGCACGGCCGCGTCCGGCCGCTGCGGCAGGGCCAGTTCGAGCAGGCAGCCGCCGACGAGGAGCTGCGCGCCGGCCGGCCAGGCGGTGGGCTCGGCGAGGTCCTCGCGGTCCAGTTGCGGCGGGTCGCCGGCCGGCGCGGCCGCGTCCGGCGCCACCCGGCAGCGCCCTCCGGGGCCCACCGTCAAGATGGCGAACGGCCGGTCCGGCATGGCGCGCAGCACCTGGGCGGTCCCGTCGTGCGCCAGGCCGATCCGGTACTCGCCGATGTCGAGGCGGTGCACCGCGCCCGCCGCGGTCCCGCCGACCGCACGGACCTCCACCAGCCCGTCCGGTTCGGCCGACGCGGTGCCCGCCGGGCGGCCCAGGCCGACGACGGCCGCGTGGTGCAGCGGCGAGTCCCGCAGCCGCAGGTCCGCGGGCAACAGGCGGTCGCCGGCGTACAGGCCGAGGCCCTCCGGGGGCCGGTGGCCGCCGCCCGCCCCGGCCAGCGCCTCCGCGACGGCGCCCACCGGCGTGTCGGGGTCGGCGTCGAGGTGGACGTCGAACGCGTCACCGTCCCCCTCGACCACGGTCAACATCAACGACACGAAACGTCCTCCAGCCGGCGCGAATGGGGGGCCTCGGGAGCCGTGTTCGACGGCTCCCGTGCCACTGACGTGAGCTACGGCGCCGGTCCCCGGATGGTTCACCTGGCGGGCCCGTGAACCATCCGGGGGCCGGCGCCGTAGTCGCCTTGGGAGGCACGGCGCCGCGACGCCGCCGCGGTGCCGCCCCGCTTTCGACCGTCCCGGCTCCGCCGCCGGGGCGTCCCGACAAGGAGTCAGAAGATGATCTGGTACGTCCTGGCCGCGGTGCTGGGGCTGGCGCTGATCGGGGCGGTGGCCGCGCTGGCCGTCACCGAGTGGCGGGCCCGCCCGCCGAAGCCCGTCGCCGCCTCGGCCGCCGTCGTGGGACGGGAGGCGCTGGACGCGGTCAACGCGGGCCTGCGCCGGCTGACGGGCGAGTGCCTGCGCTCCGGCCGGTCGCTGCCCGACCTGTACGCCGTCGTCTACTCCGAGGAGCGGCTCGGACTGCTGCTGGCCGGCGCGGAGGAGACCGCCCCCGCGCCCTGGACCGCCGAGGAGGACGGCGAGCGCTGGACGGCCTCGCTCGACGCCCTGCACCGCCCCGGTCCGGAGGGCGAGCCGGCCCTGCCGTACGCGCTGACGGTGACGGTGGGGCTGGACGGCCCCGACCGGGTGCTGGTCGACCTCTCCCGCTCGTCCGGACCGGTGTCCGTGACGGGCCCGGACGAGGAGGTGCACAGCCTCGTGCGGGCCCTCGTCGCCGAGACGCTCTCCAGCCCGGTGGGCGCCCTCGCCGAGGTCACCCTGGTGGGATCCCTGGCAGGCGCGGGACTCGTGACCGGCGACGGGCCGCACAGCTCGCGGCTGCACACCGCGGCCACCTTGGAGGAGGCGTTCGCCCGGGCCGCTTCGGGGGCACCGGGACAGCCGCAGCCCGGAGTCTCCGACGTCACCCAGATCTTCCGGCTGATCGAGGGCAGCAGCCGGATCGCCGTCCAGGGCGAGGCCCCGCACCTGTTCGTGGTGGACGCCTCGCAACTTCCGCGACGGCAGGGCGCGTTGGACGCCCTGGGACGCGGGGACGCGCTGCTGGTGGTCGGCGAGGCGCCCGCGGGGTGGCGCTGGCGGGCCGGTGCCGGCGGCACACTCGACACCGGACCGCTCGGCCTGGAGATCACCCGGCACGTGGGGCGTTTCGCGTGAGCCTCAGCCGGCTTCGCGCTCCTGGCCGTCCACGTGCAGTCCGCGATTGTGCAGCGCCTCGCGCAGGGCGCGCGCGGCGTAGTGCGTCCGCGACTTGACGGTGCCCGGCGGAACGCCGAGGACCTGGGCCGTCTGGTTGACGCTGCGCCCCAGGTAGTGCACGTGCAGCAGGACCTCGCGCTGCGAAGGCCGCAGGTCGCGCAGCGCTTCGACGAGTACCTGGGAGGTCAGGACGTGGTCCACGTCGTCCGGGACCGTCAGGTGGGCGAGTTCCGGGTCACCGCTCTCCGGCGGCCTGGCCTGGCGGGCCCGGTGCCCGTCGATGACGAGGTTGCGCAGCACGGTGAACAGCCACGGCCGCACCGATTCCGCGGTCGGGTCGAGCTCCTCGGCGTGCCGCCAGGCGCGGATCGCGACCTCCTGGAGGACGTCCTCGGCACGGTGCCAGTCGCCCTCCAGGCGCCGTGCGGCGAACTGCAGTAACGCGCTGCCGTGGGAGTGGTAGAGGGCCCTGAGGAACTCGTCCGGGCGGGACTCCGGCGTGGCGGGGTCCGGTATGCGGTCTTCGGTCGAAGCGCTGGCCGACAAGGGCCTTTTCCTCTCCGGTCATCTGTGGGCGAGACGGGTCAGCCGGCTGCGGGAGGCCGGCGGGCACTGCCGCGAGCGGTCGTGCGTGCGCTCCGTGCGGTGTGTCCGCCGGCCTGCGTCGGCGGTGGGCCCGCCCCGGTGCCACGGTCAGTCCGGTTCGCGGGCCGACAGCGACTCGACCTCACGGGGCGTCAGTTCCCGGTCGTAGAGGTGCACGTCGGCGATGTCGCCCTGCCAGAAGTCGACCGTCTCCCCGTTGAACTTGGCGCGTCCGAGCACCACCTCGCCGGTGGGGTCCACGCTGTTGGTGGCGATCCGGCTCCCCGCCAGTCGACCGTCGACGTAGAGCTGCATGCGGTGGTCCTTCTGGCTGTACGTGCCCGTGAGGTGGTACCAGCGGCCGGCCTGCGGCTTCTCGGTCTTCTCCGCGACGGTGCGGGCGCCGGAGAAGCTGAACGCGAAGTTCTGGTCCTGACCGGAGTACTGGAGGAAGAACGCGCTGATCTGGTCGCCGTCCTGGGACATGGCGGTGTGGAAGCCGTTCATGTCGTCGGCGGTGAGCCGCACCCGTGCGGCGATCGAATAGTCCTGGCCCTTGGTGTCGAGCCGGGTGCCGGTCTCGGCGTAGCCGCTGAGCCCGTCCAACTGCAGGGCACCGCCCGTGGGACCGTCGACCCACTCCGTGCGCCCGAGGACCTCCGCGTCGCGCTCCCCCACCTTCGCGGTGCCGGACTGGTGCAGCGGCCACCACGCGACGCCGCGCAGCGCGCCGGGGTCGGTGCCCGGAGCGGACGCGACCGGCTTCGCCGCGGCCGGTTGGTCGCCGGCCCCCTGGCCGCGCACCAGTTGCACGACGACGAAGGCCAGCGCGACGGTCAGGACGGCGATCGCGGTGATGAGCGACCATCTGCGCTTCATGAATCTCCCCGAAACGTGCGGCGTACAGGTGTCACTCGTAGGTCACGCGTCCGGCCGGGGAGCGGTTCAAGGCCCGCTTGCCTTGTGACAGGGTCGTTAAACAACAGGTAATAAGCGCCCCTAATTACACTGCCGTGCGACGGAACGTGCTATCGCGCCCCAAATGGCCCGTTGCTCAGGGCCCGTTGGGGCGCGCCGTCGCCCCCCTCAGCGACGCGCAACGGCAATTCCCTTCGCCCGCCGCGCAGTTCGGGCCCAGGCCGGCAGCCTGGGCCCGGTGCGTTGCGCGCGGGGCGGGGTCAGTCCTGGATCGTGCCCCGGTAGCCACGGGGCCTTCGTCGGGGAACTGGGCGGTGCCCTCGAAGCGACCGCCGTTGTCGAAGAAGGTCACCGACCCCTTCCCCGCGTCGCCGCTCCACGTGACCGACCCGCCCTCCGCGGGGCGGCCGTCCCCGGGGACGACGCCGTCGCGGTTCCCGATGCTCAGCGACAGCGGCGCGTCCGACCGCCAGCCCGCGGAGCGGTCGGCCAAACCACCTGCGCGGGGGAACCCCGGCGCGCGTGGGGCGCCGGGCTTCCGGGCCCGGGCTCTGCGGCGGGTGCCGCCGCAGTGCGCACGGCGACAGCCCGACCACTCCTCGCTTTCCGTGATCAACGGCACACGTACTGCCCGGTAACAAGAGGGGTGTGGCGGGCCTAGAGTGTGCGCCGTTGGCCGGCTCCGGGCCGGGGCGTTCGGTGCGAGGTGGGAGGCAGGGTGCGTGCTCCGAAGGACTTTTTCCGTCCGTTGGCCGTGGGGGCTCCGGAGCCGGTGCGGGAGGTGCCGTTCCGGCCGTCACGGATGATCCACTTCTTCGATCCGGGCAATCCGCGGATGGCGGCGAAGGTGCCCGACATCGCGCCGGACGTCGACGTGCTGCTCGGCAACCTGGAGGACGCGGTCGCCGCGGACCGCAAGGAGGCGGCCCGGGCCGGGCTGGTGGAGATCGCCCGCGGCACCGACTTCGGCGAGACGCAGTTGTGGACGCGGATCAACAGCCTCGACTCGCCGTGGGCGTTGGACGACCTGCTGACGCTGGTCACCGAGGTCGGCGACCAGCTCGACGTGATCATGGTGCCGAAGGTGGAGGGCGCCGAGGACATCCACTACGTCGACCGGCTGGTGGCGCAGTTGGAGGCGAAGGCCGGGGTGCGGCGGCCGATCCTGCTGCACGCCATCCTGGAGACGCCGCGCGGGGTCGCGAGCGTCGAGGAGATCGCCGGGGCCAGCCCGCGCATGCAAGGCATGTCGCTGGGACCGGCGGACCTGGCGGCGAGCCGACGGATGAAGACCACCCGGGTCGGCGGCGGGCACCCCGACTACCTGGTGCGCCAGGACCCGCAGCCGGGTGCGGCCGACGCGCCGCGCGCGGTGTTCCAGCAGGACCTGTGGCACTACACGATCGCGCGGATGGTGGACGCCTGCGCGGCGCACGGGATCCTGCCGTACTACGGGCCGTTCGGCGACATCAAGGACACCGTGGCGTGCGAGGACCAGTTCCGCAACGCGTTCCTCCTGGGCTGCGTGGGGGCCTGGAGCCTGCACCCGGTGCAGATCGGGATCGCGAAGAAGGTGTTCTCGCCGGCGCCGGCCGACGTCGCCTGGGCGCGCCGGGTCATCGCGGCGATGGGCGACGGGACCGGTGCGGTCATGATCGACGGGAAGATGCAGGACGACGCCACGGTCAAGCAGTGCCGGGTGGTGGTGGAGCTCGCCGACGCGCTGGTGACGCGCGATCCCGCACTGCGGGCGGCGTACGCGGCGGCGAGCGACGAGGGAACGGAGTAGGGGCCATGGCTGCGACGGACGAGGCGCAGGAGGGCGTGCGGGCGCGCCGGTCGGTGCTGTACATGCCGGGCGCCAACGCGCGGGCGCTTCAGAAGGCGGCGTCGCTGCCGGCGGACGGACTGATCCTCGACCTGGAGGACGCGGTAGCCCCGGACGCCAAGGAGGCGGCCCGGGAACGGGTCGCGGCGGCGGTGGCCGCCGGCGGGTACGGCCGCCGGGAGGTCACGATCCGGGTCAACGGGCCGGGCACGCGGTGGTTCGCGGACGACCTGCGGGCGGCGGCGCAGGCCGGACCGGATGCGGTGGTGGTGCCGAAGGTGGAGTCGGCACGGACCGTGCACGAGGTGGAGCGGCACCTGGAGGCGGCCGGCGCCCCGGACCGCACGGCGATCTGGGCGATGGTGGAGACACCGCGGGCGATGCTGGACGCCCGCGCGGTGGCCGGTGCGAGCGAGCGGCTGACGGTGCTGGTGATGGGCACCAACGACCTCGCGAAGGAACTGCACGCCGCCCACGTGCCCGGCCGGGCACCGCTGTTGACCGGGCTGTCGCTGGCGCTGCTCGCGGCCCGTGAGGCGGGGAAGGCGATCCTGGACGGGGTGTTCAACGACGTCAAGGACCCGGCCGGGTTCGAGGCGGAGTGCGTCCAGGGGCGGCAGTTCGGGTTCGACGGGAAGACGTTGATCCACCCGTCGCAGATCGAGCCGTGCAACCGGGCGTTCGCGCCGGCCCAGGAGGAGGTGGCGCGGGCCCTGAGGATCATCGAGGCGTTCGAGGCCGCGGACCGCGAGGGCCGCGGAGTGGTCACCGTGGACGGCCGGATGGTGGAGAACCTCCACGTGGAGGAGGCACGGCGGGTGCTGACGCTGGCCACGGCGGTGGCGGACGCCGGCCGATAACCGGACCGGCGGCGCTACCGTACGGGCCCCGGCGCACGGGCCGGGTGCAGGGTCAGCGCCGGGGCGGGGTCGGTGGTGAGGACGGCGGGGGCGAACCCGCGGGCGAGGCGGTCGAAGAGGGCGCCGAGCCAGCGGGCGTCCGCGGCGGAGGCGTGCCGCAGCCGCATCCGGTGGGCCTGGAAGGGGACGATCCGCAGTTCCCGCAGGCGTCCGGTGCCGGGCTCCAGCGCGGCGAGGTAGAGCGGGCGCAGGTCGTCGCGGTAGCGCTCGTAGCCGGTGATGCCTTCGTAGTCGTCGATGAAGTCGCCGCACCCGTGGAGGATGAGCTTGCCCGCGTACACCTCCACGGGGCGCGGATGGTGCGCGGAGTGGCCGTGGACGAGGTCCACGCCGGCGTCGACGAGGGCGTGCGCGCAGGCGGTCTGGGCGCGGGGCACGCCGTAGCCCCAGTTGGACCCCCAGTGCACCGACACCACGGTCAGGTCGCCGGTCCGCCTGCGGCTGCGGAGCAGGGCGGCCGCCGCGGCGGCGGTCGCCGGCGAGGGGCCGTCCGCCCAGTGCACGCCGCCGTGCCGGGCGGTCGCGGCCCAGGTGCGGGGGATACCGCTGGACGGCATGCCGAGGGCGAGGACGAGCAGCCGGCGCCCTCCGGGCAGGGGGACGACCGCGGGGCGGCGGGCCGCCTCGGCGTCGTCGCCGGCGCCCGCCGTGCGCAGCCCCGCGGCGGCCAGACTCCGCAGGGTCTCGGTCAGTCCCTCGCGGCCGAAGTCCAGGACGTGGTTGTTGGCCAGGACGCAGACGTCGGGACGCGCGGCGGCCAGGCAGGGCAGGTTCGCCGGGTGCATCCGGTAGTGGATCTGCCGGCCGGGGGCGAAGGCGCCCCGCCGGGTGACGGAGGTCTCCAGGTTCAGCACGCGGGCGGCGGGCGCGGCGGCATCGAGGGCGTCCAGGGCGGCGCCCCAGGGGTAGCGGACGTCGACGGGGCGGGGGACGGGGCCGTTGACGGCCTCGGCCAGGCCCACGTAGATCCGGGCGTCCTGGACGTACGGTTCGCGCAGTTCCGGGTCGCCGGGGCACGGCAGGATCTGATCGACCCCGCGGCCGAGCATCACGTCGCCGCAGAGTGCGAGGGTGACGGGATCAGCGGTCATCGGCACGCACCGGCTTCCTCCTCCCAGGTTAGGGGGCGGGCGGCAGGGCGGACGGATGGCTCCGGAGCGGTGTTTCACGTGAAACGCGGCGCCGTGCCGTGGTGCGGCGGGCCCGGGCCCGCCCGGCGCGGGCCGGGGCGAGGGCCGGGCCGCCACCAGGCGGCCCGGCCGTCGGCCTCACCCCGCGCAGTACGCGTCCTGCGCGGGCCGCCGGCCGTCCCGCAGGTACCCGGTCACGGCCCGGTCCGCGCAGGCGTTCCCGTTCGCCAGGTAGACGCCGTGTCCGCCGTGGTCGACGGTCACCAGCCGGGCCCGCGCCCCGAGCGCCGCCCGCATCTTCAACGCCCCGAAGTAGGGCGTCGCGGGGTCGCGGAGGTTCTGCACCATCAGCACGTTGGCGGGGCCCCGGTCGGTGATCCGGACCGGCGGGTCGGCCGGCCGGTCCGGCCAGAACGCGCAGGGCGTGACGTTCGCCGGCATGCCGGCGGTGAGCGGGTGGCGCACCCGGTCGACGGCCACCGCCCGCCGGTAGCCGTCCGGGTCCCGCGGCCACGCCACGTCGTTGCAGATCGTCGCGATCGTCACGGCGGCGTCCGCGTCGGGCAGCGGACCGGCCACGTCGGCCGGCAACTGCGGGGTCGCGGCGGGGTCCTGGGCCGCCTTGACCAGCGCGGCCAGCCGGGCGAAGGCGGTCTCGTCGCCGTAGAGCGCGGTCTGCATCGCCTGCCGCAGCCGGTTGCCGGTCAGCGGCGTCCCCGGCACGTTCGACGACTTCGGCCGCCGGTCCAGCTCCGCCGCGACGGCGAGGAACAACGGCCGTACCTCGGCGGCTCGTTCGGCGAGCCGCAGCCCGTCCGCCGCCCGCGCCGGGTCCGCCGCCCAGGCCGCGAAGTCGGTGAACCGGTCGTCCGCCCCCTGCGCCATGTTCGCCAGCCAGCCCCGCGCCACCCGCGCCGGATCGGGATCGCCACTGCTGTCCAGCACCCACCGGTCGGTGCGGTCCGGGTGCGCCTGGGCGTACGCCGCCGCCACGTACGTCCCGTACGACACGGCCCAGGCGGACAGCTTCCGTTCGCCCAGCGCCGCGCGCAGCCGTTCGACGTCGCGCACCTCGTTCGCCGTGCTCATGCTGCGCACCAGCGCGCCGCCGTGGCGTGCGCAGGACCGCGCGATCCGGCGCGACCGGGCGGTGTTCTCCGCGATCCGGCCGTCCGGCGTCGGCCAGGACCGCAACGTCACCAACTCCCGGTCGGCGGGGTCCAGTCCGCAGCCGCCCCTCGTGCTGCCGCCCACCCCGCGCGGATCGAAGCCGACCAGGTCGTACGTGCCCGCCAGCTGCCGTTGCAGCGCCGGGGCCCGCTGCGTCAGCCGGTCGACCCCGGAACCGCCCGGACCGCCCGGGACCACCAACAGCGTGCCCCGCCGGGCGGCCGGCCGGTCACTGCGCACCCGGCTCACCGCCAGCGAGACCTGCGGTCCCGCCGGGTCCCGGTAGTCCAACGGCACCGGAAGGTCGGCACACTCCTGCCCCGCCGGCCCGCCGGCGCGCTCGCAGGCCCGCCAGGCCAGCCGGGGCGCCGGCGCCCCGCCCTCGCCGCGCGCGCCGTCCACCGCCCGGGCGAACGGCGCGGCGACGCCCAGCGTCGCCGCGGTCAACGCGCCCGACAGTCCCAGCAGCAACGCCCTGCGGACCTTGATCCCCCTGTAACTCGTCATGTGCCAAGGTTCGTTGTCCCGTGCCCGGCGGCCCATCCGGCGGACCGCCCGCTCGTGGTGGGGTTTTCCCCCGATCCGGCCGGCCGCGAGGGGGCGCGCGGCCGTTGGGCCACCCGGCTGAATATGGCCCGCGAGCGTTTGGCTCCCTGCGGGTTCTGAACGCCGCGGACGGACAACCGCAGCACGATACGTCTGGCATCAGCAGGCCGATCGGGCAAGGAGAGCCGTGAAGAAACTAATGCAGGCGGGGACCGTCGTCGGGGCGTGCGGACTGGTGTTGTTCGGCACCGGCGTGGCACGGGCGCAGACCGATCCGGGCGATTCCCTGCTCTCCGCGGTGGCGGGCGCCGACGTCGGCACCGTCACCGGCATGATTTCCGGTGTGGTCTGCGACAACCGCCTCGCTGATTTCAATTACCAGTCGCCGGCGACCAAATCGCCGCACCCTTGCGTCAACGGCCCGGTCCACAGCGGGAACAGCAAGAACAGCAACAACTTCCTCAACCACGGAAACCCCGTGGACAGCGGGAACATCGAAACGGCCAGCGGCTCGACCAACAGCCTCAACACCGTCGACGGGGCCCAGCAGGACAGCAGCAACAACATCTCCCGGATCCTCAAGGTCCTCCACTGAGCCGGGCCACACCGGAGGCTCCGAGCGGCCCGATAGCCGCAACGCGGTGCAGAACCCGCACTCCCGGTTCTGCACCGCGTGGTGGCCGCCGCCGACGTTCTACAGGTGCAGGCTGCCGGTGCCCTGCCCGATCTGCTGCATGTGGTTGGAACTGCCCGACGCGGTACCCGTGCTGGTGGACCCGCTGTTGTTGGATCCGCTGCTGTTCACGGGACTTCCGCTGTTGCTGGGATTCCCGGTCAGGTTGACGTTCCCGGCGTTCTTCGTATTACCGCTGTTGACGGAGCCGTTGATGCAGTAACGCGCCCGCCCCTCACACCGGAATCCGGCGAAGAACCGGACGAAGGTGTCTCCGCTCGCCCCGAACGGCCCGTCCCCTCCGGCCATCGCCGGCGACGCCCCGGCGCCCACCAGGAGCAGGCCGGAAAGGCCCACCATCACCCTCTTCATGCGGCGTGCTCTCTTCACAGTGCGATCCTGCCCCTCACGGTTGGAAATCCCCGGAGTCTTGCTACCGGCAGTCCGCAGTTCGACCAAGCCGGCAGAGCGGTCGATCCGCCCCGTTCACCCTGAACGACCACCGGATTCACCGTGTCGGCCCTCCACGACGGAATTCCTCGCACCGGCGAATCCGCTCACGACCACCAAGGAGCGGGCCCCCGCCGCCCCGGTCGGCGCGGAGCCGGTCCAACGCCCGCAGGTCGACTTCCCGGCCCACCAACCGTGCGCGTACCGGGAGAAGTTGCCGGGGCCGTGGAACGGTGGGCGTGGCCTGGTGGTGGAGGTGGACGCCGCCCTGGATGTCGCGGGCCTGCACGCGCCGCCCCCGGAGGTGCGCGGCGCCGTCGAGCGGTGCGCCGAAGCCGACCATGGCCGAAAGCAGCTCTTCCCACCCGTCCGATTCCGGAGTCGGCACGTCCGTAACCTCCTCCTCGCCATGCACTCGATTGTCACCGGCATATGCATTGTCAATGCCGCCGTGCTGGAACGCAGTTGACATCTCTCCCCGGCTTTTCCGCCCCCCGAACAAAGCCGTTCATCGTGAAGTCAGATTTGGACTTCAACCAATCCGATATGGCACCGGTCAGGCCATGCGTGTCATCCTCGATAAGCGGGACCGACCGGCGGGAGGGGGCGCTGGTGGAGATCGAAATTCGACTTTCCGGATCGGTCGAGGTGCGGGCGGCCGGCCGGCGCCGCGATCCCGGCCCCAGACAGACCCGTCTGGCGCTCGCCGCACTGGCCTGGGACGCGAGCCGCACCGTGAGCATGGACACGCTCGTGCACCGCATCTGGGACGACCACCCGCCGGCGAAGCCCCGGGCCGCCCTGTACGTGCACGTCACCCGCATCCGCAAGGCGCTGGAGATCGACGGGCAACCGGCGCCCACGGTCCGCACCCGGGCCAACTCCTACGTCATGGACGTCGATCCGGACCGCGTCGACCTGCGCCGCTACGTCAGCCTGGTCAACCAGGCACGCTCCCTGAAGGAGAGCAACAGCGCGGCCGACGCGCTCCAGCTGCTCGACCGCGCGGAGACGCTGTGGTGCGGCGAGCCCCTGGCCGGCATCTCCGCCTACTGGGCCGGTGAACTGCGGTCCGCCGTAGGGGAGAAGAGCCTCGCCGCGGCGATGTTGCGGGCCGAGATCCTGCTCGAAGCCGGCCGGTTCGGGGAGGCGGTCCCGGTCCTGCTGCCGTTCGTGGCGGACCGCCCCGTCGACGAGGGGCTCGTCGAACGGCTCGCCCTCGCCCTGCACGGCTGCGGCCGCACCGCCGACGCCACGCGCCTCCTGCACCGCACCCAGCGCCGCATCGTGCACGACCTCGGCACCGACGCCAGCCCCCGGCTGGACCGCGTCCAACAGGGCATCCTCGCCTCGGCCCCCCTGGCCGCGCTCCTACCGGCCACCACGACCACCACCGCGCCTCGCACCCCCGACGTCCCGGACAACCTGCCGGGCGACGTCCCGTGGATCGGACGCCGCGCCGAACTCCGGCAGTTGGGCGCGGCACTCTCCGAGGGCGGCGGCGCCGCCCCGGTCGTCGCCCTCCAGGCGATCGGCGGCATGGGCGGCGTCGGCAAGACCTCGCTGGCCGTGCACATCGCCCACCAGATGCGCCACCACTTCCCCGACGGCCGGCTCTACCTGAACCTGCGCGGCCACGCGCCCGACCAGCCGCCCCTGGGCGTGGCCCACGCACTGACCGTCCTGCTCCGCATGCTGGGCACGGTCCCCGGGCCGTTGCCCCAGGACGAGGCCGAGTTGGCCGCGCTGTGGCGAAGCGCGGTGCGCAACCGCCGCATGGTGATGGTCCTCGACGACGCCGCCGGCCCCGCCCAGGTCCGCCCGCTGCTCCCCGGCGCCTCCCCCACAGTGGTGATCGTCACCAGCCGCCAGCGCCTCACCGGCCTGCCCGGCGTCCGCCCGCTCTCCCTCGACGTGCTGCCGCGCGAGGACGCGATCGCCCTCTTCGAGAACCGGCTGGGACCGCACGCCGCCCCCCACCGGGCGGACGTCGCGCACCTCGTCCGGCTCTGCGGCTACGTGCCCCTCGCCATCGAACTCATGGCGAGCCGGCTGCTGTCCCATCCCTCCTGGACCACCGCCGACCTGCTGCGCCTGCTCAACGACGCCGCCAGCCGGCTCTCCGCCATCGACGACCACGAAGGGCGGCTGTCCACGGTCCTGGAGGTCTCGTACCGCACCCTGCCCCCGTTGGAACGGCTGGTCTTCCAACGGATCGGGCTGCACACCGGGAGCGAGTTCGGCGTCCCCGCCGCGACCGCGCTGACCGGACTCCCGCCCGACGTCACCGCCCGCGCACTGGAACGCCTCCTCGCGTACCACCTCGTCACCGAACCGTCCCCGCACCGCTTCCGGATGCACGACCTGCTGCGCGAGTACGCCCGCTCGCTGATCGCCGACGCGGCCCCCGCCGCACTCGACGTCGACCCGCCGGACGAGGCCCGGCTGGCCCTGCGCCGCCTGACCGACCACTACCTGTACGTCGCGGACCGGGCGGACCGGCTGGCCTTCCCCTTCCGGGCCCGGGTCGCGGTGACCCCGGACGGCACGGTTCTCCCGACGGCGAACGGACCGCAACCGGCCACCGCCCACGACGCCGAGGAGTGGTTCATCACCGAGGGCGCCAACCTGCTGGCCGCACTGGACCACGTGCGCACGCACGGGCCGGCCGGCCAACTGGCCCTGTTCACCCACGTCCTCGCCGGATTCCTGGACGTGGAGGGGTACCTCGCCACGGCCGAACCCCTGCTGCGGCGCGCCCTCGCGCACTGGCAGGCCGCCGGCCACGCCGCGGCCCGGGCCCGCGCCCTCCTCGACCTCAGTACGGTGTGCGCGCACAGCGGTCAGTACGAGGAGGCGCACCGCACGGCGCGGGAGGCCCTCGACCTGGCCCGCACACTGAAGGACCCGGGGCTGGAAGGCGAATGCCTCCACCAACTGACCATCCCTCTGTGGCACACCGGGCAATATGCACTGGCCCGCGACCTCCAGGAACTCTCACTGAATCTGCGACTGCAAACATCGAACCAGTTACAGGTCGCACGGAGCTACAACCTCCTGGGGATCTCCTATCTCCAATTGGACGAGAAGGAAAAGTCCCTCGCGTGCCTACGCCGGGCACTCTCGGGATTCACCGATGTCGGGGACCAGCGGGGCCGTTACCGTACCTTGAACAATATCGCCGAATTGCAGAAGCGGAGCGGAAATTACGAATCCGCGGAAAACGCCTATCGGGAAGCCCTGGAGACCCACCGGGACATGGGCAGCCGGGGCGACCTCGCGACGCTCCAGGTGAACCTGGCGGGCATCCTCACCACCACCGGCAAGGCCCCCGAGGCACTCGGCCTGTACGAGACCGCCCTACCGACCCTGCGCAGCGTCGGCGACCAGCGCGGCGAGGCCATCGCACTGAACGGCATCGGCAAGGCCCTACAGGCGGTCGGCCGGACCGAGGAGGCGATCCCGCAACACGTGGCGGCCCTCTCGACCGCCCGCCGCATCGGCGCCACCGGCGAGGAGGCGACCGTCCTGTACGACCTCAGCTGCGCCGAACAACGGATCGGCTGCGTCCGGCAGGCCGCCGCCCACCTGGAGGAGAGCCTCACCATCTATCGACGCATCGGCGCACGCGCGGAGGAATCCCGTTCCGAACGAGCCCTGAACCGGCTGCGGCGCCACGGGGAAATAACCCCGGAGGGATAGTCAAGCAAAAGCGACAGACAGGCTGAACCTGCGCTTTTCGTTCCGCCCGACCACGCCGTGGACTCTATTGACATATGCCAAATGAATTTTCCATGCGCGAAAAATCCGCATCTCCCAATAAGGGCCATCGCGCCTTTGTATAGAGATTTGCACGGGCGACTGATCTTCGTTTAACTTGCCGCGGTGAGCCCGAATTCGGGTTCCGCTTCCTCCTTCTCGCTGGCCATGAGCCGCTAATTCGGCCTGCCCGCGGCTCGACCCACCCCTCCAAGGAGAACTCCCCCATGGCACGTGTCGGCACCGTGATGACCGCACTCGCCGTCGTCGGCTTCGGCGTCGTCATCACCGACGTCTGCATGCCGTACCTCGTCCCGCACAAGCCGGTCCGGGCCGCCGCGGGCGCGTCGCCCGCGGCCGAGCTCACGTCAACCGCAGCCGCTGCCCCGGGTAAATCCGGTCCGGGCCGTTCCGTAGGCGCGCCCTGTTGAGGGCGTAGAGGTTGCGGGTGCCGCCGGGGGCGTCCGTGTGGTGGGCGATGTCGGAGAGGCAGTCGCCGGGACGGACGGTGTAGGTGCCGCGCCGCGGCGTCGTGCGGTGGGCCTCGGCAGAGGGGGGCGCGGGGCCCCGGCTGGACGCGGCGCGGTCGCTGGTCGCGGCGCCCTGCACACCGCAGTTGGGCCAGGGGGAGAGGCCGCGGTCCTGGGCGATGCGCTCGCCGATGGCGATCTGCTCGGCGCGGCTGGCGAGGTCGGCGCGCGGGGCGTACCGGCCGCCGCCGTAGGCGCGCCACGTGGACGGGGCGATCTGGAGGCCGCCGTGGTAGCCGTTGCCGGTGTTGGTGTGCCAGTTGCCGCTGCTCTCGCAGGCGGCGATCTGGTCCCAGTCGGTGCCCGAGGACGGTGGTGGCGCGGCGGCCGCGGGGTCCGCGGTGGCGACCGCGGCACCCAGGAGTAACAGCACGGGGAACAGGGCGCGCACGGCGGAGGGGATCGGTCCGGCGGTGCGGCCGGCGAGCGGCGACGACATGGCGTACTTCCTCCTGCATGCTCCAGCGGGGTCGCGGCATCGCGCTCGCCACGACTGAGGGGCAGGCACCAGGTAACCCGCCGTCAGGTCGGGCGGCAGGTCTGGGTACGCCAGGGGAAGGGATTTTCACCCGTGCGGTCGCCAACCCGCGCCCTCCACGCGCCGTTGGGCCACGGCGCCCGGGCGTCCGCCACCGTCGGTCCACGGGTGCGCGCCCGCGCGCGAGGACGTGCCGAGTCACAGGACGCGCCGCCACCGCCACCCGCCCGATTCCCCGTCATGACTGCCGAAAGGGCGTGGAATCCACCTACGGCGCAGGAAACTCGGATCAAGTCATGACTGGCAAATCACGCCATGTGACTGTCACGGCCGAGCCGCCGGTAGGACCCGACGTACAGAGAAAGTGACAGTCGTCGCCGGGCGAAGTGCCTACCTGCGGACGATCCCTGCGCCCGGGCCGGGCGGGACGCTGGTGCGGTCAACCGAATCCGCACCAGCGACGAGGACGTGGGAATTCATGAAGGGCATTGCGGTCGGCGTCATCCTGGCGATCGTCGGCGTCATCCTGTGGCTCACCACCAAGGAGGTGCAGACGCCGGTGGTCTCGCTGCACAAGGCCGGGCTGGTGCTGGCGGTCGTCGGCGCAGCGGAGGCGCTGTTCGCCCTGTTCGGAGCGGGCAGGAAGGCCAAGAAATAGCGGCGGCTCGCCGCCAACGGGGGTGCGGGGGAGGTCAGTTCCGCATTTCCAGGAGGTCGGACAGCCGTTCCCGGGCCCGGTCGGCGTGCCGGTACGCCTGGGCCCGCCGGAACAGCTCCGCGGCGTAACGGAGGTACCCGGCCGCCCGCTCCCGGTCGCCCAGCCGCGCACAGGCTCCCGCGACCTCCGACAGCGCGGCGGCCTTCTCGTGACACCGCCCGTCATCGGGCAGCGCGGCCAGTTGCTCGCCGCGCTCGCGCACCCGGGCGTGGTCGCCGGCCGCCTCCGCGCAGACCGCCTCCGCGGTCGTCAACCAGAGGGGGAAGTCGGGCTCTTGGGCCACCGAGGCGACGACCATCCCGCGCTCCACGATGCTCCGCGCGGCGGACCGCTCGCCACGGGCGAGCAGCAGCAACGCATGGCGGCCGTTGACGGCCTCCCAGAGGCGGAAGCCGGCGGCGGGGGTGACCCGGCGGGCGGTCTCGGCCAGCAGCGCGGCGGCCCGGTCGGTCGCGCCGCGGTCCCACAGGTCCAGCGCCCGGTGGAGGGCGATGCCGGCGCGCGGGCCCGGCAGCCCGCCGTCGGTGGGCGGCTCCCCCAGGCCGGTCCCCGTCGCCCAATGGGCGCAGCCGCTCCAGTAGGCGCACCGGGTCAGTGCGTCGAGGAGCAACAGCGAGTGGAAGGCGCTCTCCGAGGGTGGGGTGACGGCCTCCTCCAGGGAGGCCGTGAGCGCGTACCGCAGTCCGTCCTGGACCCGGCCGGCCGACTCCAACAGGTCGGCCAGGGCGATCAGGGCGCGCACCCGGGTCTCCGCGTAGCCGGCGGGGCCGAGGCCGTCCAGCATCCGCAGCAGGACGGCCGCGCCGTCGTCGGCGCGGCCCTGCGCGCCCAGTATTTCCGCGATGGCGAGTTGGGCCTCGGTGTACACGTCGTCCGGCCGGCCGACCGGTGAGGTGCCGGCCAGCGCGCGGAACGCCCGCAGCGCCCCTTCGGGATCGCCGCCCTCCCACTGGCGGCGGGCCGCGACCAGCCGGCCGACCAGGTCGAGCCGGCGGACCCGGCCGGCGGACTCCGCCCGTGCGGCGCCCCCGGAGATGTCCGCCATGCCGACGCCGAGCCGCCCGGCCAGGATCTTCAGGGCGCGGCCGCTGGGAATGCGCTTGCCGCGTTCGACGAGGGAGATGTAGCTGGCGGAGATGTCCGGTCCGGCGAGTTCGTGCTGGGTCATTCCCGCACTGACCCGGAGCTCTTTGATTCGCCGCCCGGTGTCCACCGGCTCAGGCATGCGACAAACCCTTCAGATTTCGAATGGCCCGGGACTTCGGCCGGGTACCCACGTCGTCGTCGAGTCGCAACGAATAGCGGGCACTTTACCAAGCAGTCAACAAGAAGTCGATACGGATTCGGCCTACCCGCCGGCCGTTCCGCACAAGCCAACCGACCTGCCACACCCCTGCGTTGGCGTCCGGTTTTGTTGCGCGTGAGTTGCCGGGGAGGGGAGCCGGAGGTAGGAATGGGCCCCTCTCCGCCGGAAAATACCGGCCAGCCGGTCGAATAAAAGGCGGAAGCTTCACCGCCCCGCCTTTCACCCGTCGACGCCACGGCCCACTAGCGCGCAGTTCACTCGAAGACACCGCCCGCGATTACCTCTTATCGTCATGCCCAGTCATGGATTTCAACCTCCGGATTCTGACAAAATGGACCGCCCAAGCAGGTGGCGGATAATCCACGCATCGTCGCCGCTCGGGAGGGAACGAGGCGGCGAGCCGACGGCCGGCGTGACAAAAAATGACAAGCCGTCACGAGGGGGCCGGCCGGGCCGACGGCGGGCCGTCCACAGATCACCCCGCGGCGTGGGCCCGTGGGTAGACTCGCCGTCACCGTCCGTTCCCCCAAGTCAACTGCGAGCGATTCCCTTGACGATCGAGCAGCCCGCCTTTGGACAACGAGTCCGGGAGATCCGGCGCGCTCAGGGGCTCTCCCAGGGGGACCTCGCCGGGACGGACCTCTCCCCCAGCTACGTCTCGCTGGTCGAGAACGGCCGCCGGATCCCCGGCACCAAGATCGTCCGTTCCCTGGCGGAGCGGCTGGGCACCACCGTCGAGGCACTCAGCACCGTCCGCCGGCCGCCCGACCGCCAGGCCCAACGCCTCGACCTGGTCGGCCGGTTGGTGGCGGCCCGGGCAAGCCAGCTGACCGGCGACTGGCCCGCGGCCCGGCGCCAACTGGAGGCCGTCCTCGCACATGCCGACGGGAGCGACCAGGACCCGGTCCGCTGGGAAGCCCGCTGGGAACTGGCCACGGTCCTCGGCCGGTTCGACGACCCCGCCCCGCACGAGGCGGCGCTGCGCCGACTGCTCGACGATCCGATGACCCGCTCCGCGCCGGTGCTGTACGCCAGGGTCGCCGTCGAACTGGCCCATCTGCTGCGCACCGGCGGCCGGCTGTCCGACGCCGTCCGGGCCGCCGAGGACGCCGTCCGGGTCACCGCTGGGCTGGAGCCCGGCCGTCCGGAGCGGGCGCAGGCCCACATCGTGCTGTTGTCCGCATGCGTGGACAGCGGCGAATGGCGCCGCGCGGACGAGCTCGGCGCGCATCTGCGCGCCGAGGTCGCTCCGCTGCCCGCGGGCGAAGTGCGGGCCGGTGCACTGTGGGCGGCGGCCGGTGCGCAGTACCTGGCCGGTGACACCGACGGCGCGCTGGCGCTCCTGGCCGAGGCCGAGACGCTGATCGCGTCGACGGACGGCGTCCGCCAGCGGTTCCGCCTGGCCCGCGCCCGGACCCTCCTGGCGCTCACCGCCGGCCCGTTGGACGAGGCGGACGCCCTACTGGCCCGCACCCGGCAGGCCGCGGCGCTGGTGGACACCGCATCGGCGCGGACCTGGCTGGCCGTGCTGGAGACGGTCGGCGCACTGCGCCACGGCGACCCCGCCGGGGCCGCCGCCCAGGTCGCCGCGATCGACCCCGACATGGCCGGACTGTCCCCGCTGGACCGGGCACGCTGTCTGCTCCAGGTCGCCCGCGCGCACCGCGCCGGCGGGCGGGCCGCGGAGACCGAGGAGTTCTTCAAGGCCGCCGCCGCGGGGTACGAACAGGCCGGTGCGTTCCGACTCGCCATGGAGTCCTGGCGGGAACTGAGCGCCGGCGCCCGCAACGCCGCAGAGCCGGATCCGCACGCGGTGATCCTGCCCTAGGTGTTCTGTCCGGCGCCCGTCCGGTCCCGCGCCGGCCCCCCGCCGGAATCCCGGGCATGCCAAAGGGCCGCCCGTCGCGGGACGGCTGCTGCGTGACGACATCCTGCGCGGAGGCGGCGGACGGCTCGCGCGCACCGGTCGACGCGGACGTCCGGCGTCCCGGTGATCGCTCCCGACGGCTCGTCACGGACGCGTCACGCGCGTCGTGGGCCACCACAGGCGGTGTCCCGGCCGGGCCGTGTGCTCTCCCTGAGAGCGCTGCGCGCCGTGCCGGTCCCTGCGGCCGGTCGGTGAGGGTGCTGGCCGTCCCCGGTCAGCGCCGGGCCGTGCGGTGCGCTTCGTCATCGTGGGCCGGGCGGCGGGACTCCGCTCACGGCGCACCGGGCTCGATCCCGGTCCTCAAAGCGGAACTGCCGTCTACCGTATGCCGTTTCACGTGAAACCACGGATGTCCGAAGCCTCGACTGCCCGGGGGCTGGAGGTCTGTAGCTGCCTGCGGCTTCCTGTCGGTTGCTGCGGCGGCTTCTGCTGTCCGGCCTCACGTGGGGCGTTCACGGCTTCGTCACCGGCTCGTGTCCGGCCTCGTGCCCTCGACGTCGAACGCGACGTCACGTCAAAGTGTGTGGGTACTGCGGTGGAGAGTACTCGTGGAGCTGGGTTCGCCCCTCTTGCCGGGCCTGGCGTCCGACTTGGCAACGGGCCTGGTGTCGGGCCTGTGGTGGGTCCGTTCGTGGGCTCCGCCATCGGATCTGGCGGTGCGTGCGGTCACGCCGGACGGGACGCCCGGGGTGCTGCTCGGGGTGGTGCCCGGTGCGTTCGGCAGCGTGCTGCGGGTGCTGCTGCCGGCCGTGGGCGCCGTTCGGTGCTGCCAATCCTGCCGCTGGGGTTGGCGGCGGGGAGCGCACCGGACTGCGGTGCGTCGGGTTGCCGGGGCGCATGCGCGGTTCGACTCACACGGCATGGGCGGTGCTGCGCTCGCGGCGACGGGCGGCCGGGATGACCGGGGCGGCGGCAGCGGCGTCGAGGTGCGCGGGGTCGCCGAACGGGCCGATGGACAACGGCAGGGCGCCGGCGGTGCGGCGGACGCGGGAGGTGGGGGAGGCCCCGTGCGCCTCGGCGCGGATGCGCTGCTTGATGGTCGGCGGCAGCGTCGGCAGCGGGACCCGGCGGCGGACCGACGACGCCTCGCCGTACCGGGGGGCGGTGCGCGCGGCGGGCACGAAGGGCTTGACGGGGCCCGCGGCAGGCGTCAACGGACCTGGATCGGGGTCCGGTTCGGCGCCGTGCAGCGCTTCGGGGCGGGCCGTGCCCGGGGCGGTGCTGCCCAGGGTCCGCTCGTAGAGCACGGCCTCCCGGCGGGCCGCGGACGCGGCGGCGGAGACCCCCAGTGACGCGAGCAGTTTGCCCAGCACCGCCAGGCACACCGCCCAGAACCTCATGACCTTGGTCGCAGCCATGGTCCCTCTCTTTCGGTCGGGATCCCCGGGAGGGATCCACAGAGTTCTTCCTGTTGCGTTTTCTTATGATGAGTACGCAATGGGAGGATTCGCGGACCCACGCCCCCGGATCGGCGTTCTTCTGATGAACACCACCCGTCCGCAGTAGTCGCCCCCGGAAAACCCCAGGCAGCAGGGGGATCGGAGGGCGATGGAGCGACCGGTTCGCGGCGGTGCGGGGGCCGCGGGGCGAAGCCGCGGGATGCGCGCTCCGGATTCCCGCGGTATGCCGGAGACCGACGGCCATGCTCCGCGCGCGGCCGCCGCGTTCCGTGGGGTGATGCGGTGTCGGCCAGGTGATGCGGCGTCAGGCCGGCGTCGGCACGCCGGCCCGCGCCGTCTCCGCCAGCATCCGGAGCGCGTCGGGCTCGGGGGTCGCGGGCGCCAGGATCAGCAGGTCCCAGCGGCCGTGGCCGGCCGCGACCAGGCAGACGGTGTCCGGGCCGGGGCGGTTGGTGGTGTGGCGCAGTCGGACGACGTGACCGGCGACGAGGATCCGGCCGGGCAGCGCGGGCCAGCCGGCACCGTTCACCGTGGCGTGCGTGATCCGCGGCCAGTCGAAGGGCAACGCGGCCAGCAACTCGGGGAGTTCGGTGAGCAGGTCCGTGGAGTGCGGCCACCACACGCCGTCGATCCGCCGGGCCACCTCCCCGTGCGGGGCGATGGCCAGTCGGGCGACCGGTGGCGGTGCGTGGTGCTGCGGGGGGCGGGGGTGCGGGGAGCGGCCCTCGGGGGCGGTGGTCATACGTCGCTCCTGACGCGGCGGATGGCGACCGCGGCGGCCGTGATCGCCGGGAACGGGAGGGGCCGGGCGAAGCCTGTCGTCGAGGGGCGGTGGTCGGGCGACGGGCGGGCGGAGCCGGCGGCGGGCGTCACCGGTCGTCGCCCGGCTCCCGGGAAGGCGGCGGGCCCGTCGGGTGCGCCCCGGGGCCGGCGCCATGCGGGTGCTTGTGCAGCCGCTGCTGGAACGATTCCTTCAGGTGCGCGTACCGGTGCGGGGTGGGCCGACCGACCGTCTGGGCGTTGACCCGGATCAGGAACAGCACGCCCAACGCGATCAGGGCCAGCAGCACGAGCACGGACAAGAAGGTCTGCATGGCGCTCACCCGCAGGGTCCCGGGCACTCACGACGCGAGCATCCCGGACATCGTCGGAAACTCTTCGCTTTGCACTGATTTCTCCACCGTACTCCGCACAGTGGGGGCATATCGCGCCAAAGATGGCCATGACGACCGGGGGTGGCATCCGCGCACCTTCTACAGGGCTGTAGATTTTACTTACGCATGACCAAACGCATGCGTGAAGCATGCCCAGGGCCCGCCCTTCGCATGCTCGCCGCACGACCAGCCGAGGAGATTCACATGGCGCTCTGGGACCGGATCCGAGAGTCCGCGCAGACGATGCAGAGCCAGCTCGTCGCCAAGAAGAACGACCTCAAGAGCGGCGCCTTCCGCGACGCCAGCATGGCGATGTGCGCCCTGGTGGCCGCCGCGGACGGGGTCGTCGACCCGTCGGAGCGCCGGCGGGTGGCGCAGCTGATCGCCACCAACGAGGCGCTGCAGAACTTCCCCGCCGACGACCTGCGGCTCCGCTTCGAGGGCTGCCTGGACAAGCTCGCCGCCGACTTCGACTTTGGCAAGGTCGCGCTGATGCAGGAGATAGGGAAGGTGAAGAAGAAGCCGGTGGAGGCACGGGCGGTGGTCCAGATCGGCATCGTCATCGGCGGTGCCGACGGCGACTTCGACCCGACCGAGCGCGCGGTCGTGCGCGAGGTGTGCTTCGCGCTGGGGATCCCCCCGGCCGAGTTCGACGTCTGACCACGACGGGAGCGGGGGCCGGCGCGCCCCCGCTCCCGTGCCGTGCGACGGACCTCGTCCGCGTCGTGGGGCCGGTGCGCCCGGCTCAGACGTTGACGCCGAAGTCCGCCGCGATCCCCGCCAGCCCGGACGCGTAACCCTGGCCCACGGCGCGGAACTTCCACTCCGCGCCGTGCCGGTAGAGCTCGCCGAAGACCATCGCGGTCTCGGTCGAGGCGTCCTCGGTCAGGTCGTAGCGGGCCAGTTCGGCGCCGCCCTGCTGGTTGACGACGCGGATGTAGGCGTTGCGCACCTGGCCGAAGTTCTGGCCGCGGCCCTCGGCGTCGTGGATGGAGACCGGGAAGACGATCTTCGTGACCTCGGCCGGCACGCCGTCCAGCGCGACGTTGAGGGTCTCGTCGTCGCCGTCGCCGGCACCGGTGAGGTTGTCGCCGGTGTGCTGCACCGAGCCGTCCGGGCTGGTGAGGTTGTTGTAGAAGACGAAGTGCCGGTCTGAGACAACCTTCCCGGCGTCGGTGCAGAGCAGCGCGCTGGCGTCGAGGTCGTAGTCGGCGCCGGTGGTCGTCCGCACGTCCCAGCCGAGACCGACCGAGACCGCGGTCAGGCCGGGCGCTTCCTTCGACAGCGAGACGTTGCCGCCCTTGGCGAGCGAGACTCCCATGGCTTCCCTCCAGGTGGTGGCCGGTGCCGGTTGCCGTGACCGGTTCCCGGTTGTGAACTAGGACCTGGCGGAAAAACTACAGGAGTGTAGAAGTAAGCGCGGCCGGGAGCGACGCCCGCGGGTGCGAACCCTTGGACGGACCGGATGGCGGGGCCTCGGCCGCCGTAAAATGCCCCGGCGTCCCAGCCCGCGGGACGCCCGGCGCGACGGGAGGCGACGACATGGGCGGAACACCCTTCGGCAAGGCCCTCGGCGGCAACGGACGGGACCGGGCCCGGCGCGGACAGGGCCAGTTGGAGGCGCAGGTGCTGGCCGTGCTGCACCACGCACCCGGACCGGCCACCGCCGCCTGGGTCCAGGAGCGGCTCGGCGACGACCTCGCCTACACGACCGTGATGACGATCCTGTCCCGGCTGCACGCCAAGGGGGCGGTCACCCGCGAACGGTCCGGCCGGGCCTACCTGTGGACCCCCGCGGCCGACGAGGCCGGGCTCGCGGCGCTGCGGATGCGCCGCGTCCTGGACGGCGAACCGGACCGGGACGCCGTGCTGACCAGCTTCGTCTCGGCGCTCTCGGCGCACGACGAGGAGGTGCTGCGCAGCCTCCTGGCCCGCGCCGAGGACGACGGCCGGGCTCCCGGTCCCGCCCCGGGGACGGGCCGCGCGGGCCGCTCGGACGAAGCCCGTGGGGGGTGACCGGTGGGCGTCTTCGTCTTCCTGCCGCTCGTCCTGCCGCTGACCGCGCTGCCGATCGCCCGGCTCGCGGAGCAGCACCTGCACCCGCGGGTGACCACGCGGCTGCTGACCCTGCTGGCCGTGGTCCTCGGGGTGTGCAGCACGCTCTGCCTGGGCCTCCTGGTGGTCGTCGGGACCGCCCAACTGCCCGGCAACCCGCTGCCGGACGGCTGGTCGGACCCGGAGGTGCGGGCCGCCGTGCCGTTCGCCGAGGTGGCCGGCATCGCGGCGATCTTCGCGTTGACCGCCGCCCTCACCGTGTGCGGCGCCGCCCTGCGCCGGGACCTCCGCATCCGGCTCCGGGCCCACCGCGCGCTCGACGTCCTGCCGGTCGGCACCGATCCCGCGGTGCTGCCGGACGACGATCCGTACGCCTACGCCGTGCCCGGCACCCCCGCACGACCGGGGCGGCCGGCCCGGGCCGGCCGGATCGCGGTGTCCCGGGGCATGCTGCGGAGTTTGGACGAGGACGAGCGGTGCGCCCTCTTCGCCCACGAGCGGGCGCACCTGAACTGCCGCCACCACCGCTACCTGCTCGCCGCCCGACTGGCCGGGTGCGTCAACCCGCTGCTGCTGCCGCTGCGTTCCGCGGTCGCGTTCAGCGCCGAGCGCTGGGCGGACGAGGAGGCGGCCCGGGCGGTCGGCGACCGGCGGCTGACCGCCCGCGCGGTGGGGAAGGCCGCGCTGATCTCGCGGCCCGCGCCGTACCCGGTGGCGGTGCAGTTCGCCGCGCCCGAACCCGGGCCGGTGCCGCGGCGGGTGGCGGCGCTGCTCGGCCCGGTGCCCTCGGCCCGCACCTGGCCGCCGGCGCTGACCCCGGCGGGGCTGGCCGCGCTGGTCGCCGCGGCGGGCACGGCGGCGTCCGCGCTGTCCGCGCTGAACGCGTCGGTAGCTCTGTTCCTCGTTCTGAAGGCAGCAACGCCGTGGTGAGTGCACACTGATGCCGGACTCTCCAGCACGCCACGCGACGGACACCTCTTTGTGACCCGGAGCACACCAACCGACTTCTACAGCCTTGTAGAAGTTGCCGGTAGGGTTGCGGCTGACATGCGCAACGGGCGCTGCCGGAGGGGGAGATGGCGACGAGGTGCGGACCCCTGACCTGGGACAGCCCGCCTCCAGAGGCGGAAGTGCGATGGGTCTATCAACCGGTCGAGGTCCAATACCCCGACGGCGCCTGGGAATTGGGCCGGATCAGCGCCTGGTGGACGGACGGGGCGGGCGAGACGTGGTGCCTGCTGCGCACCGTGCCGCACGGCAGCCGTCCCCAATGGCTCCGCTACGACCCGGAATCCGTGCGGTTGCTGCCCACCGAGGGCATCTGACGCACCGGTTCGGGCCACCGCCCCGAGGCCCCCGGCCGGCACCGCCACCCGTCACCGACGGCGCGCCCACCCCCGCGTCCGCACACCTGCGCACTCGGCAAGACCAGCTCCAGAAGGACCAGAAGGGCCATCGGCGTGCATGACAGGACGACGCACAGGCAGGGGGCCCGGCGGGGCAACGGGAGCGGCCGGGGTTCGGCGGCGGACGACGGCGACCGCGGCGCGGGCGGCGGCCGCGCCGAACGGCGGCGGACCGGCTCCGGACGACGGGCCGGCGGCGGCTCCCGCAAGGGCGGGAAGACGAGGATGACCCGGCGCGGCCGGATCGTGGCGTGGACCGGCGGGGTGCTCGGGGTGCTCCTGCTCGGCACGGCCGGGGTCGGCGTGTGGGTGTACCAGCACCTGGACGGCAACATCCACGGCGCGGACGTGAACAGCGAACTGGGCGGCGACCGGCCGGTCAACCTCAGCCCCGGCTCCAAGAACATCCTGGTCGTCGGCTCCGACAGCCGGGCGGGCACCGGCGGGAAGTACGGCAGCGGGCTGACCACCATGCAGTCGGACACCCTGATGGTGCTGCACATCTCCGCCGACCATAAGTGGGCCACCGCGGTGTCCTTCCCGCGCGACTCCTGGGTGGAGATCCCGGCGTGCGACAAGGGCGGCGGTTCGCAGTCCTCCCCGCACCACTTCAAGATCAATGAGGCGTACACCCTCGGCGGGCTCGGCGGCGACGTCAACAAGGCGGCGGCGTGCAGCATCAAGACCGTCGAGAAGAACACCGGCCTGCGCATCGACCACTTCGTCTCGGTCGACTTCCAGGGCTTCAAGGGCATGGTCAACGCGCTGGGCGGCATCGAGGTCTGCCCCAAGCAGGCCATCCACGACAAGAAGGCCCACCTCGACATGGAGGCCGGCTGCCAGAACGTCACCGACGAGAAGGCGCTCGGCTACGTCCGCACCCGCTACAGCGTGGGCGACGGTTCCGACCTCGGCCGGATCGGCCGCCAGCAGGAGTTCATGAAGGCGATCGCGGCCAAGGCGCAGTCCAAGCTGACCAGCCCGACCGACCTCTACGGCTTCCTCGACTCCGCCACCAAGTCCCTCACCACCGACAAGGACCTGGCCGGGATCAAGCCGCTGTACGACCTCGCCGCCACGGTGAAGGACATCCCCAGCGACCGCCTCACCTTCCTCACCGTCCCCACCTATCCGCGCGAGGCGGACGTCCCCACCGACAAGGCCAACGTCATCTGGCAGTACCCGCAGGCCGGCGAGTTGTTCGCCGACCTCGCCCACGACCGGGAGGTCGGCGCCGCCGGGAAGAAGAAGTTCGCCGAGGCCGAGAAGAACCCGGTGACGGCGCGCTCGGTCCGGGTGCGGGTGCTCAACGGCACCGTCACCACGGGCCTCGCCGGGGAAGCCGCCCAGAAGCTGCGCCAGCTCGGCTTCACCGTCGTCTTCACCGACAACGGCGAGCGCTCCGACAAGTCCACCATCAGCTACCCGCCCGGCATGAAGACCCAGGCCCAGGTGCTCGCCTCGCGGCTGCCCGGCACCACCATCACGGAGTCGGCGCAGGCGGCACCGGGGGCGGTGACGTTCACCGTCGGCGCGAACTTCTCCGCGAAGGACAGCTGACGACGAGGACGACCGACGCCCGGCCCCCGGGGGACCGGACGTCGCGGGGACGGGTGCGCGCACGGGCCGCGGGCGGACCGGCGACCGGTCCGCCCGGGGCCGGGCGCACGGGGCCCGTCAGGCGTGCAGTCGCTCGACGGGGCGGGCGGTGTGCACCTCGATGTCGTGCGCGGCGCGGCTGAGCAACTGGTGGCTCAGGTCGGACAGCGCCCGCGCCGTCGCCAACTCGTCCCCGATGGCCGGGACGTTCTCGTCCGCCGGGTTGCACCGGGCGGATCCCTCGCCGATGAGCTGACCGCCGTCCTTGCCGCGCAGCCGTGCCTCGGCCCGGACCTCGCTGCCGGATTCGACGATGTCGATCTCCGCGTGCCACGCCTTCGTGTTCGTACCCTTGCCCGTGCCGGTCACCGGAAGCCTCCTCATGCCGCAGCGGAACAGTCCCCACAGCCAGCGTCGCACCGGCGCCCGGCGGTCGCACCCGGAGGTCTGCCCCCGCCGGGGCCCGGGGGACAGCCCCATGGTCCAACGGGCGGGAAGTGCCTAGGGTCGGTGGCAGTGGGCCCGGTGCGGGCGGCCGGCAGGCCGTGGCGCGGGCCCGGACCACAGCGGCGACGGGCCGACCCTGAGCCGTGAACGGACCGGATTCCGGGGGGATTTCATGCGCAGGCACGTCCGCTTCACCGGGGCCGCGGCACTGGCCGCGGCCGGGGCACTGACGCTCGGCGCGTGCGGCCTCGTGGTCGGCGAGACCTTCTCCGACGACGCCACGGTGGCGCAGAAGATCACGGCGGTGCGGGTGGACACCTCCGACGGCGGCGTGACGGTGCGCGGCGGCACGGGCGGGAACACGGCCAGCGTGCACCGCAAGGTCACCTACCGGGGCGACCGGCCGCAGGGGCCGACGCACCGGGTCGAGGGCGGCACCCTGGTGCTCGGCGGCTGCGGCGAGCACTGCTCGGTGACGTACACGGTCGACCTGCCCGGCACGGTGCCGGTGACCGGCAGGACCTCCAACGGCGCGCTCAACCTGTCCAAGGTGGCCGCGGTGCGGGTGACCACCAGCAACGGCGCGATCGACCTGGACGGGGTGTCCGGCGCGGTGGACGTCCGCACCACCGACGGCGCGATCACCGGAAAGGGCCTGGCGGGCACCGGCATCAAGGCCGAGACCTCGAACGGAGAGGTCACGCTCACCGCGACGAAGCCGCAGGACGTCCGGGCGAAGACCTCCAACGGCGCGCTGTCGGTGACCGTGCCGGACGCCCCGTTCCGGGTGTCCGCGCAGACCTCCAACGGCGCGAAGCGGATCGCGGTGCGCAACGACCCGGCGGGCCGCTACCGGCTCGATCTGACCACCGGCAACGGGGAGATCCACGCCGGGACGACCAAGGGCTGAAGGCCCACCGGCCGGCGTCCCCGGCGGCGGAACCACCACGTCGGAAAGGCGCCGGACCGTCGGGCCGGCGGCTGCTGGACTGAGAGCACCGCAACCGGTCGCCTCTCAGGACGGACACCATGACGACCACCGGCAGCCCCCGCACCGCCCCCGCCCGACGCCCGCACCGGACCACGGCCCCACCGGACTCCGGGAGCCCGGCGCCCCCGGCGCCGGCCGGTCGGGCGCCGCTCAAGGGCCGGCTCGCCGTGCTGGCGGTGACCCTCGGCATCTTCACCATCGTCACCACCGAGATCCTGCCGATCGGCCTGCTTACCCGGATCGGGGCGGACTTCGGCGTCTCCGACGGCACCGCGGGGCTGATGATGACGCTTCCCGGGTTCCTCGCCGCCTGCGCGGCGCCGACGGTGACGGTGGCGACCGCCCGGTTCGACCGGCGGCTGATGCTCTGTGGCCTCGTCGCCCTGCTGGCCCTGGCGAACTTCACGGCCGCGGCCGCTCCGGTCTACTGGCTGGTGCTGCTGTCCCGGGTCCTGGTCGGCGTGGTCATCGGCGGGTTCTGGTCGATCGGGGTCGGGCTCGCCGAGCGACTGGTACCGGCGGCGTCGGCGGGCCGGGCCACCGCCGTGATCTTCTCCGCGGTGCCGCTGGGCTCGGTGATCGGGGTGCCCGCCGGAACCTTCCTCGGCGATCTGGCCGGCTGGCGCACCGCCTGCGCCGCGGTCGGCGGACTGGCGTTGGGGGTGTGGGTGTTGACCGCCCTGGTGCTGCCGCCGCTGCCGGCGGTGCGGGCCACCAGCCCGGCGTTGCTGCGCGCCACGCTGCGCGGGGTGCACACCCGGTTCGCGCTGCTGATGACGTTCCTGGTCGTGCTGGCGCACTTCGGCGCGTACACCTACGTGACGCCGTTCCTGGAACGGACCACGCATCTGACCACCGCCGCGACGGTGACGCTGTTCCTGCTGGTCTACGGCGTCGCCGGGGTCGTGGGGAACTTCGCCGGCGGTGCCGTGGTGGCCCGGCGTCCGCGCACCGTCTTCGGGACCGCAGCCGCGCTCCTGGCCCTGGCCACGCTGCTGCTGCCGGTCCTCGGTCGGGAACCGGTCGGTGCGCTGGCCCTGCTGGTGGTCTGGGGCGTCGCGTACGGCGCGGTGCCGGTCGCCTCGCAGACCTGGTTCGCCAAGGCGGCGCCCGGGGCGCCCGAGGCGGCCTCGGTGCTGTTCACCGCGTCGTTCCAGGCGACGCTGTCGCTCGGCGCGCTGGCCGGCGGGATGGTGGTGGACCGCACGTCCCCCGCGGTGGTGATGGTGCTGGGCGGGGCGACCGCGGTCCTGGTGGCCCTGGTCGCGTGGCTGCACTTCGCCAAGCGGCGTGCGTGGCCGGTGGGTTGAGGGGAGGGCCTCCGCGGAGCGGAGGGAGGCCGGGGCGGTGTTTCACGTGAAACACCGCCCCTCCGTCACGCCCCCGAGCTGTCAGTCCTCGCCCTCCAGCTCGCCCTCGGTCTCCAGGAACGCCTCGCGCAGCGCCGCCAGCGTCTCCGCGTCCGGCTTCTCCCACATGCCGCGGGACTCGGCCTCCAGGAGGCGCTCGGCGATTCCGTGCAGCGCCCAGGGGTTCGCCTCCTGGAGGAACGCGCGGTTCTCCGGGTCCAGGACGTAGGTCTGGGCGAGCTTGTCGTACATCCAGTCGGCGACGACCCCGGTCGTGGCGTCGTAGCCGAACAAGTAGTCCACGGTGGCGGCGAGTTCGAAGGCGCCCTTGTAGCCGTGGCGGCGCATCGCCTCGATCCAGCGGGGGTTGACGACCCGGGCCCGGAAGACCCGGGAGGTCTCCTCCACCAGCGTCCTGGTGCGGACCGTCTCGGGGCGGGTCGAGTCGCCGATGTACGCCTCGGGCGCCTTGCCCTTGAGCGCCTTGACGGTGGCGACCATTCCGCCGTGGTACTGGAAGTAGTCGTCGGAGTCGGCGATGTCGTGCTCGCGGGTGTCGGTGTTCTTGGCGGCCACCGCGATGCGCTTGTACGCCGTCTCCATCTCCTCCCGGGCCGGACGGCCCTCCAGCCCGCGCCCGTAGGCGTAGCCGCCCCAGACGGTGTAGACCTCGGCGAGGTCGGCGTCGGTGCGCCAGTCGCGGGAGTCGATGAGCTGGAGCAGGCCCGCGCCGTACGTGCCGGGACGGGAGCCGAAGATCCGGGTGGTGGCCCGGCGTTCGTCGCCGTGTGCGGCGAGGTCCGCCTGGGCGTGGGCCCGGACGAAGTTGCGGTCGACGGGCTCGTCGAGGCCGGCGGCGAGCCGCACCCCGTCGTCGAGCAGGCCGATGACGTGCGGGAACGCGTCCCGGAAGAATCCGCTGATGCGCAGGGTGACGTCGATCCGGGGGCGGCCCAGCTCGTCGAGTTCGACGGCCTCCAGACCGGTCACCCGGCGCGAGGCGTCGTCCCAGACGGGGCGGACGCCCAGCAGCGCGAGCGCCTCCGCCACGTCGTCGCCGGAGGTGCGCATCGCGCTGGTGCCCCACAGGGACAGGCCGACCGACTCCGGCCAGTCACCGTTGTCCTCGCGGTAGCGGGTCAGCAGCGAGTCGGCGAGCGCCTGCCCGGTCTCCCAGGCCAGCCGCGACGGGACGGCCTTGGGGTCGACGGAGTAGAAGTTGCGGCCGGTCGGCAGGACGTTGACCAGGCCGCGCAGCGGCGAGCCGGACGGACCGGCCGGAACGAACCCGCCGTTCAGGGCGTGCACCGCGTGGTCGACCTCGGCCGTGGTGCCGGCCAGTCGCGGGACGACCTGCCGGGCGGCGAAGTCGAGGACGTCCGCGACCGCGGTCGGGTGCCCCGCGGCGACCCGGGCCACCGCGGCCGGGTCCCACTCCGCGTCCTCCATGGCCTGGACCAGTCCGCGGGCGACCGCCTCGGCTTCGTCGGCGGCGGTGCGGGTCGCGGCCGACTCGTCCAGGCCGAGCGCCTCGCGCAGCCCGGGCAGCGCGGAGGTGCCACCCCAGATCTGCCGGGCGCGCAGGATCGCCAACACGAGGTTGACCCGGGCCTCGCCGACCGGGGCGGCGCCCAGGACGTGCAGGCCGTCGCGGATCTGCGCGTCCTTCACCTCGCAGAGCCAGCCGTCGACGTGCAGCAGGAAGTCGTCGAAGCCGTCGTCGTCCGGGCGTGCCTCCAGGCCCAGGTCGTGGTCGAGCTTGGCGGCCTGGATCAGGGTCCAGATCTGCGCGCGGATGGCGGGCAGCTTGGCCGGGTCCATCGAGGAGATCGCGGCGTACTCGTCGAGCAGTTGCTCAAGCCGGGCGATGTCACCGTAGGAGTCCGCGCGGGCCATCGGCGGCACGAGGTGGTCGACGAGCGTGGCGTGCACCCGGCGCTTGGCCTGGGTGCCCTCGCCCGGGTCGTTGACCAGGAACGGGTAGACGAGCGGCAGGTCGCCGAGCGCCGCGTCCGGACCGCAGGCGGCGGAGAGGCCGGCGTTCTTGCCGGGCAGCCACTCCAGGTTGCCGTGCTTGCCGAGGTGGACCATGGCGTCGGCGCCGAACCCGCCGTCGGCGGTGGGGGTGGCGATCCAGCGGTAGGCCGCCAAGTAGTGGTGCGAGGGCGGCAGATCGGGGTCGTGGTAGATCGCGATCGGGTTCTCGCCGAAACCGCGCGGCGGCTGGATCAGTATCAGCAGGTTGCCGCGGCGCAGCGCGGCCAGCACGATGTCGCCCTCGGGGTTGCGGCTGCGGTCGAGGAACATCTCGCCCGGCGGCGGGCCCCAGTGCTCCTCCACGGACTCCCGCAGTTCCTGCGGCAGGGTGCCGTACCAGCGGCGGTAGTCGGCGGCCGGGATGCGGACCGGATTGCGGGCCAACTGCTCCTCGGTCAGCCACTCCTGGTCGTGGCCGCCGGCCTCGATGAGGGCGTAGATCAGCTCGTCGCCGTCGCCGGACGCCAGGCCGGGCACCGGCTCGGTACCGAAGTCGTAGCCCTCGGCCTCCAGACGGCGCAGCAGCGCGACGGCGCTCGCCGGGGTGTCCAGACCGACCGCGTTGCCGATCCGGGAGTGCTTGGTGGGGTACGCCGACAGCACCAGCGCCAGCCGCTTCTCGGCGGCCGGGATGTGGCGCAGCCGGGCGTGCCGGACGGCGATCCCGGCGACCCGGGCGGCCCGCTCGGCGTCGGCGACGTACACCGGCAGCCCGTCCTCGTCGATCTCCTTGAACGAGAACGGCACGGTGATCAGGCGCCCGTCGAACTCCGGCACGGCGATCTGCGAGGCGGCGTCGAGCGGGGAGAGGCCCTCGTCGTTCTCCTCCCAGGCGGCGCGCGCCCCGGTCAGGCAGAGCGCCTGCAGGATCGGCACGTCCAGGGCGGTCAGCGCGCCGGCGTCCCAGGATTCGTCGTCGCCGCCCGCGGAGGCTTCGGCGGGCTTGGTGCCGCCCGCGGCCAGCACGGTGGTGACGATGACGTCGGCGGCGCGCAGTTCCTCGATCAGCTCCGGCTCGGGGGCCCGCAGCGAGGCGACGTACAGCGGCAGCGGGCGACCGCCGGCCCGCTCGACCTGGTCGCACAGGTCGTGGATGAAGCGGGTGTTGCCGCTCATGTGGTGGGCGCGGTAGTAGAGCACCGCCACGGTCGGGCCGGTCGCCTCCGACGCCGGACGCTCCAGCGGGCCCCAGGACGGGGCGGCCGCGGGCGGCTCGAAGCCGTGGCCGCTGAGCAGAACGGTGTCGCTGAGGAAGCAGGCCAGCTGGGAGAGGTTGGCCGGACCGCCGTGCGCGAGGTAGGCGTGCGCCTCGGCCGCGATGCCGACCGGGACCGTGGACGCCTCCATGAGCTGGGCGTCGGGGGCCTGTTCGCCGGTGAGCACGACGACCGGGCGGTGCTGGCCCGCGGCCAGCAGCACGTCCAGGCCGTCCTGCCAGGCGCGGATGCCGCCGAGCAGCCGGACGACGACGAGGTCGGTGCCCTCAAGGAGCCCGGGGAGTTCGGCGACGTCGAGGCGGGCGGGGTTGGCGAGCCGGTACGGCACGGGACCCGTGGCCGCCCGGGCGCTGAGCAGATCGGTGTCGGACGTCGACAGCAGCAGGATCACGGCGCAGCCCTTCCTCGGGGTGTCCACGCCCCGGGTGGTCGTATGGACGGCGGGAGTTCCTGGCTCACCCGGCGGTGGCCGGGTTCACAGTGGCGGGACCGCGCCGGATTCTCACCGGGCTTCCTCCCTTGGCGCCGTCGCTGGCGTCCGGCGGGTCAGCCGACCCGCCGACCTGCATAGTAAGGGCTGCGGCCGCACCGCGGGAGCGGGCCTTTCTCAGCCGCCCTCCACGCCCCCCTCGCCACGGTTCCGGGCGAAACCGACGTAGGTATGCTCGCCGCCATGCCGCCCTCCCCCGCACCACGCCCCGACCGGGCCGAACCACCCGTTCGGGACCGCGGTGACGCCTGCCCGGGAGCGCTGCGGCTGCACTCCGCCGCCGACGGGAACCTGGCCCGAGTGCGGCTCCCCGCAGGGGACTTGACGGTCCGCCAGGCCACCGCCCTGGCGGACGCCGCGGAACGCCTCGGCGACGGGCACCTCTCGCTCACCTCCCGCGGCAACGTCGAACTGCGCGGCCTGCCCGACGACGGCGGCCGGCACCTCGCCGACCTCCTCGCCGACGCCGGGCTGCTGCCGTCCGTACGCCATGAGCGGATCCGCAACGTACTGGCCTCGCCGCTGGCCGGACTGGACCGGCACACCCCCTCCGACGTGCGGTTGTGGGCCCGCAGCCTGGACGCGCTGCTGTGTGCGAGCGACGCCGCGACGGGGCTTTCGGGCCGCTTCCTGTTCGTCCTCGACGACGGTCGGGGCGACGTGGCGGGCCTGGGCGGCGATGTGACCTTGCTCGCAGAATCCGGTCGACAGGCCCCACCGGCCGCCGGGTACGCGCCGGGCGCCGCGTCCGGGTGGGGAGCACTGCTCCGGGTCGGCGACGACCGGGCTGCACTGCGGATCGCGGCGGACGCCGCCCCGCGGGCGGCCCTGACGGCCGCCGAGGTCTTCCTGGCCGCCGCCGCGGAGCGCGGCAGCGGCGCCTGGCGCGTCCGTGAGCTCCCCACCGCAGGAGCGCTGACCGCCCAGGAGGTGCAGCGTGCGCTGCGGGCCGCGGGCATCGCCGCGGAGCACGTGGAACATCCGGCCGCCCCCGTCCCGGGGTCGGCCGCGCACTACGCCGACGCCACCGCCCCCGGCCCGGTCGAGGGGCCCGACGGTCGCCGTGCGCTGGCCGTCCTGGCTCCGCTCGGCCGGCTGACCGCGGCCCAGTGGCGGCTGCTGACCGCGACCGCCGCCGCGGACGGCGACGGCGAACTGCGCCTCACGCCCTGGCGCGGTGTCGTCGTCCCCGGCCTGGCCGCCGCACCGGCGCACCGGCGGCTGCGCGAGTTCGCCGCCGCCGGCCTGATCACCGACCCGACATCCCCCTGGCGCCGGGTCACCGCCTGCACCGGCCTGCCCGGCTGCGCCAAGTCCCTCACCGACGTGCGGAGCGATGCGGCGGGCGTGCTCGCCGGGGGCGAAACGGTTCCGGCGGACGGTTCGGGTGCGCCCGTCGGACTGCCCGTGCACTGGTCGGGCTGCGAGCGGCGGTGCGGCCATCCGCACGGTGCCTGGGTCGACGTGCTGGCGACGCCCGACGGCTATCGGACCATCGCGATGCCTCCCAACTCCCTTGCCCGACCGCCGGTTTCACGTGAAACAGCCGGGCCGGGCACCGTTTCACGTGAAACGCCCCGGCCGGGCGTCGTTTCACGTGAAACGCCGAGCGCATCCGCCGCCCCTCCGGCTGCCCCGCTCTCCTCCACCCCTCAACCCACCACCCCGAGGCCCCAGTGACCGCGTTCGACTACGAAAAGGACGGGGCGGCCATCTACCGCCAGTCCTTCGCCACCATCCGCGCCGAGGCGGATCTCTCCGCACTGCCCGCCGACGTCAGCCGGGTCGCCGTTCGGATGATCCACGCCTGCGGCATGGTCGATCTCGTCCGCGATCTGGCCTTCACCCCGGGCGTCGTGGCCAGTGCGCGCGCCGCGCTGCGGGCCGGTGCGCCGATCCTGTGCGACGCCACGATGGTCGCCAGCGGGGTGACCCGCAAGCGGCTGCCGGCGGACAACGAGGTGCTGTGCACCCTCGGCGACCCGTCGGTCCCGGAACTCGCCGCGCGGATGGGCACCACGCGCAGCGCTGCCGCCCTCGAACTGTGGCGGGACCGGATGGAGGGCGCCGTGGTCGCCTTCGGCAACGCGCCCACCGCGCTCTTCCGGTTCCTCGAAATGATCGAGGAGGGGGCGCCCCGCCCCGCCGCCGTCCTCGGCATCCCGGTCGGCTTCATAGGCGCGGCCGAATCCAAGGACGCGCTGATCGACCATCCGTCGAAGCTGGATCACATCGTGGTGCGCGGGCGGCGCGGCGGCAGTGCCATGGCCGCGGCCGCGATCAACGCCCTGGCGAGCGAGGAAGAGTAGGCGTGAGCGAGCAGCAGGCGAGCAGCGGCACGACGGACCCGGCGGCCGCGCAGTCCCCGGAGCGGTCCACCGGCCACCTCTACGGCGTCGGCCTCGGCCCCGGCGACCCGTCCCTGATGACCGTGCGGGCGGTGGAGGTCATCGCCCGGGCCGACGTGGTGGCCTACCACAGCGCCCGGCACGGCCGGTCGATCGCGCGCTCCATCGCAGCGCAGCACATCCGCCCGGACCACATCGAGGAAGCCCTGGTCTATCCGGTCACCACCGAGTCGACCGACCATCCCGGCGGCTACCGCGGGGCCCTGGACGAGTTCTACGAAGCGGCGGCGGCGCGCCTCGCGGCCCACCTGGACGCCGGCCGCACCGTCGCGGTGATCTCCGAGGGCGACCCGTTCTTCTACGGCTCCTACCAGCACATGCACAAGCGGCTGGCCCACCGCTACCCGACCGAGGTCATCCCCGGCGTCACCTCCATCAGTGCCGCCGCGGCCCGCCTGGGCACCCCGCTCACCGAGGCCGACGAGGTGCTGACCGTCCTGCCCGGCACCCTGCCCGAGGAGGAGCTGACGGCGCGTCTGAGCGCCACCGACTCCGCCGTCGTGATGAAGCTCGGGCGCACCTTCCCCGGTGTCCGTCGTGCACTGGAGCGCTCCGGCCGGCTCACCGAGGCCCGCTACGTCGAACGCGCCACCATGGCCGGGGAGCGCACCGGCGCGTTCTCCGACGTCGATGCCGACTCCGTGCCGTACTTCTCGGTCGCGGTGGTGCCCAGCCGCATCGCCACCGCCGCGCAGCAGCCGGAGCCGGTGGCCGCGGACCGCGGTGAGGTGGTCGTGGTCGGCACCGGCCCGGCCGGCCCGCGCTGGCTCACCCCGGAGTCCCGCGGCGCCCTCGCCGCCGCCGACGACCTCGTCGGCTACACCACGTACCTGGACCGCGTCCCGGTGCGCCCCGGCCAGCACCGGCACCCCTCGGACAACAAGGTCGAGTCGGAACGCGCCGAATTCGCCCTGGACCTGGCCCGCCGCGGCCGCCGGGTGGCCGTGGTCTCCGGCGGCGACCCGGGCATCTTCGCCATGGCCACAGCGGTCCTGGAAGTGGCGTCGGAGGAGCCCTACCGCTCCGTTCCGGTGCGCGTGCTGCCGGGCGTCACGGCCGCCAACGCCGCCGCCGCCCGCGCCGGCGCCCCCTTGGGCCACGACTACGCGGTGCTCTCGCTCTCCGATCGCCTCAAGCCCTGGGAGGTGATCGCCGAACGGTTGCGTGCGGCGGCCTCCGCCGACCTGGCGCTGGCGCTCTACAACCCCGGTTCCCGCAGCCGCACCTGGCAGGTGGCGAAGGCCCGGGACGTCCTGCTGGAGCACCGCGCGCCGGACACCCCGGTCATCCTCGCCCGCGACATAGGCGGCCCCGAGGAATCGCTCCGCACCGTGCGGCTCACCGACCTCGACCCCGCCCAGGTCGACATGCGCACCATCCTGCTCGTCGGCTCGTCCCAGACCCAGCGGGTCCGGCGCGGGGACGACTCGGAGGTGGTCTGGACGCCGCGCAGGTACCCCGAGCGCTGACCGCCCGCGCGGCGTCAGCCGAGGAGCGTGCGCACCCAGTCCACCGCCGCGCCCGGCTCGGCGGCCACCGGCACGCCCTCCGGGACCGGCGGTCGCCGGACGACCACCACCGGCACCCCGGCCTCCCGTGCGGCCGCCAGCTTCGGGGCGGTCGCCGCGGCGCCGCTGTCCTTCGTCACCAGCACGTCGATGCGGTGCCGGCGGAGCAGTTCCCGTTCGCCTTCGAGGGTGAACGGGCCGCGGTCCAGGACGGTCGTCATCCGGGGCGGGTGCGGGGGCTCGGGGGCATCCACCGAGCGGACCAGGAACCACGGGTCCGTGAGGTGGGCGAAGTGGGCGAGGCCCATTCGGCCGGTGGTGAGGAAAACCCGGTCACCGAGGGTGGGCAGGACGGCGGCGGCCTCCGTGAGGGAGCGGACCGGGTGCCAGACGTCCCCGGGCTGCGCGTCCCAACCGGGGCGGCGAAGGGCCAGCAGGGGAACATGGGCGGTGGCGGCGGCCTGGGCCGCGTTGAAACTGATCGTGTCGGCGAAAGGATGGGTGGCGTCGATGAGCGCGTCCACCGCGTGCTCGCGCAACCAGCGGGCGAGGCCCTCCGGGCCGCCGAACCCACCGATGCGCACGTCGCCGGCGGGCAGCCGGGGGGTTGCCACCCGGCCGGCCAGCGAGGTCGTCACCCGCACCCCCGGCTCCGTCGCCAAGGCCGCGGCGAGGCGGCGGGCCTCCGTGGTGCCGCCGAGGATCAGCACCTGGCGGACGGGTTCGTGGACGGGTGAGGTCGGCATGAGCGGCGGGTTCCTCCGTGGGTGAAACGCAACCGAAGGGTACGGGAGGGCGGAGCGCGCAGCTCGCGCACACCGGTCTGCGGCACGGCTGGACGACGGGGGCGTGCGCCACGGCCGCCAGCACGGCCGCGTACACGGCGCTGTTGCGCGGGGAGTTCCCGGATCCGGTGACGATCACTCTGCCGAAGGGGCAGACGCCGTCCTTCGCTCTCGCGGTGGAGGAGTTGACCGGCGCCGGGGCGGGACCGGCCACCGCCATGGCCGGGGTGGTCAAGGACGCCGGGGACGATCCGGACGTGACGCACGGCGCGTTGGTGCGGGCCACGGTGCGGGCGCTGCCGGCCGGCAGCGGCGTGGTCTTCGCGGCCGGTCCGGGCGTGGGGACGGTCACCCGCCCCGGACTGCCGCTGGACGTCGGCGAACCCGCCATCAATCCCGTGCCGCGGCAGATGATCCGGGAGCACCTGGCGCGCGTCGCACAGCAGCACGCCGGCAGCGGTGCCACCGCGGACGTCGAAGTGGAGATCTCCGTCGACCACGGCGAGGAGATCGCCCGCAGCACCTGGAATCCGCGCCTCGGCATTCTGGGCGGCCTGTCGATCCTGGGGACGACCGGGATCGTCGTGCCGTACTCCTGCTCGGCGTGGATCGACTCGATCCGGCGCGGAGTGGACGTGGCCCGCGCCGCGGGCCGACGGCACGTCGCCGGGTGCACCGGCTCGACGTCGGAGAAGGTCGCGGTCGCCCTGCACCACCTGCCGGAGGACGCGCTGCTGGACATGGGGGACTTCGCGGGGGCGGTGCTCAAGTACGTCCGCCGCCATCCCGTCGACCGGCTGACGATCTGCGGCGGCTTCGCCAAGCTGTCGAAACTGGCGGCCGGTCATCTGGACCTGCACTCGGCACGGTCCCAGGTGGACAAGGGCTTCCTCGCCGAACTGGCGCGGCAGGGCGGCGCCGACGAGGCGCTGGCCGAGGCGGTGGCCGGGGCCAACACCGGCCTCGCCGCGCTCCAGTTGTGCGCGGCGGCCGGCGTTCCCCTCGGCGACCTGGTGGCGGCCACGGCACGGGACGCGTCACTGGCCGTACTGCGGGGTGCGCCGGTCGCCGTCGACGTCATCTGCATCGATCGAGCGGGGCTGGTGGTGGGCCGGGCGGAGTCACGGGGGCCGGGAGGCTAGCGCGACTGGCGCCGGATGTTTCACGTGAAACTCGCCCCGGCCCGATGGCCGGGATCCGACGCCCCGCCGTGCAGCCCCTCGTCACATCCGCGGCAGTGTCTCCCCGCGGCTGAGCCCTTCCTCACGGCTCATGCCGTCCTCGCGGCCCATCTCGTCCTCGCGGCCCGCCTCGGACCGACGGCGCTCGCCAAGGGCCTTGCGCGCCGCCATCTCGCGTGCGCGGTCCATCCGCTCCCGCATGCAGCTGTCGTCCCCACCGGTCAGCGCGCCCAGCGCGCTGCCCAGGGCACAGGCGGCCATCTTGACGGGACTGTCCTTCGACCGGCGCGGGGTGTCCTTGCCGCTGGCGGTGGCGACGGTGCTGCCGGTGAGGGTCAGCACGGTCGCGGCGACGACCGCGGTGGCGGCCATTCTGGTACGCATCCTGGCGTGCTCCTTTGCGTCAACCCCCCTGGGTGTCGCAGCTTCCTTACCGACCTCCGCGAACAGAAAACAGATATTCACCCCGATGCGGTCATACAATTCAGCCGTACAGGTCTGCCGCACAGCGTGTTTGACGTCGCCTCAGGCACTGCCGTCGCAGGGCGCGTGCGGCCGCTCGCGCTCCGACGAGTAGAGGTGGCTGTCGCGGAACTGCTCGGCGCCCAGCGTGCGGCCGACCATGATCACGGCGGTCCGGACCACGCCCGCCTCCTTCACCTGGTCGGCGATGTCGCCGAGCGTGCCGCGCAGGACGAGTTCGTCGGGCCGCGAGGCCATCGCCACGACGGCCGCAGGGCAGTCGGCACCGTAGTACGGCAGGAGTTCGTCGACGATCCGGTCCACGTACATCGCGGCGAGGTGCAGCACCAGCAGCGCACCACTGCGCCCCAAAGTGGCCAGGTCCTCGCCGTCGGGCATGGGGGTGGCGCGCTGGGCGACGCGGGTGAGGATGACGGTCTGGCCGACGGTGGGCACGGTCAGTTCGCGTTTGAGCGCGGCGGCCGCCGCGGCGAACGCGGGTACTCCGGGCACGACCTCGTACGTCACCCCCGCCGCGTCCAGGCGCCGCATCTGCTCGGCCACCGCACTGAACACCGACGGGTCGCCGGAGTGCAGCCGGGCCACGTCCTGGCCCTCCTCGTGGGCGCGGACCAGCTCCGCAGTGATCGCGTCCAGGTCCAGGTGCGCGGTGTCGATCAGCCGGGCCCCCGGCGGGCACTCGGCGAGCAGTTCGCGCGGCACCAGGCTTCCCGCGTAGAGGCAGACCCCGCAGGAGGCGAGGGTGCGGGCGCCGCGCAGGGTGATCAGGTCGGCGGCGCCGGGGCCCGCACCGATGAAGTAGACGGTCATGGCTGTCGGTCTCCTGGGGAGGTTACGAGGGGTCCTGGGAGCGTGGCGGCGCGGCGGCCTCCTGCGAGCCGGGGTCCGGCGCGCAGGACGAGCCGGGCTTGACCGCCGACCACTGGGTGACCGGCATCGCCTGCCGCCAGCCCGTGAAGCCGCCGACCGGCACCGCGTGGGCGACCGCGAGCCGCACCAGTTCGCCGCCGTGCCGCCGGTACCACTGCGTGAGCAGCGCCTCGGACTCCAGCGTCACGGTGTTCGCGACGATCCGTCCGCCCGGGGGCAGCGCCTCCCAGCAGGCGTCCACCAGGCCGGGGGCGGTCAGTCCGCCGCCGATGAACACCGCGTCCGGCGTCGGCAGTCCGGTCAGTGCGGCGGGCGCGGCCCCCTGCACCACGCGCAGCGCCGGGACGCCGAGCGCCCGTGCGTTGCGGTCGATCCGTGCCGCCCGCGCGACGTCCCGTTCAACGCTGACCGCCCGACAGCTGCGGTGCGCGCGCAGCCATTCGACGGCGATGGAGCCGGACCCCCCGCCGATGTCCCAGAGCAGCTCGCCGGGCGCGGGGGCCAGCGCGGCCAGGGTGGCGGCCCGAACATGACGCTTGGTCAACTGGCCGTCGTGCTCGTAGGCGTCGTCGGGGAGGCCGGGCACGACCGGCAGCCGGAGCGCGTCCGGCGCCCGCACGCAGTCCAGGGCGATCACGTTGAGCGGATCGCCGGCGGGCGCGTCCCAGCGCTCCGCCCGACCCTCGACCACCCGCTCGCGGGCGCCGCCGAGTTGTTCGAGCACCCGCATCCGGGTCGGGCCGAAGCCCCGTTCCCGCAGCAGCTCCGCGACCTCACCGGGCGTCGCCGGCCCGGCGGACAGCACCAGGACCCGCCGTCCGTCGTGCAGCGCCCGCACGAGGTTCGCCACCGGCCGGCCGACCAGCGTGACGACGTCGGTGTCCTCCACCGCCCAGCCCAGTCGCGCGCAGGCGTACGCCGCGGACGACGGATGCGGCACCACGCGCAGCGGCCGCCGCACCGCCGCGTCCTGCGCCATCACCTCGGTCAGGGTCCGGCCGATGCCGTAGAACATCGGGTCCCCGCTGGCCAGCACGCAGACGCGGCGTCCGGCGTGGGCGGCGAGCAGCCCGGGCACGGCGGGACGCAGCGGCGAGGGCCACGGCTCCCGTTCCCCGGCGCACTCCGCGGGCAGCAGCGCCAGCTGGCGCGCCCCGCCGATCAGCACCTCGGCCGCGACCAGCTCCCGCTGTGCGGCCGGCGACAGTCCCTCCCAGCCATCGGCCCCGATGCCTACGACGGAGAGCGGGAGCGGGGGAGTCACTGCGGGGCACCTCGGGGCACGAAGGGACCGAACGGAGGTCGCGGGGCGATCGGGGGACGGGTGCCGAACTTTACTGACCGGCCCGGCGGCTCCGGCTCCCGGGGAGGGCGCACGTCTCCCGGCACGCTCCGGTGCGCCCACCCCCACCCTTCTTGCACATTGTTTGCAATTACTTGCTAATACTGTCCAGGGCACGGAACGCGACGCGGAAGGAGTGCGGCCCATGGGCTCGCCGGTGGTGCTGGGCATCGAATCGTCCTGCGACGAGACGGGCGCCGGCCTGGTCCGGGACGGGCGCCTGCTCGGGCACACCGTCGCGTCGAGCATGGCGGAGCACGCGCGGTTCGGCGGAGTGGTGCCGGAGATCGCCGCTCGGGCACACCTGCACGCGCTGACGCCCGTGGTGCGCGGCGCGCTGGCCGACGCGGGCCTACAGGCATCCGACATCGGGGCGGTGGCGGTCACCACCGGACCGGGACTCTCCGGCGCGCTCCAGGTGGGACTGGCCGGGGCCAAAGGTCTGGCGTACGCGCTGGGCGTCCCGCTCTACGGCGTCCACCACCTCGCCGGCCACGTCGCCGCCGACACCCTCGCGCACGGTCCGCTGCCCGACCCCTGCGTGGTGTTGATCGTCTCCGGCGGGCACACGTCGCTGCTGCTCGTACGGGACCTGGCCCGCGACCCGATCGTGCACCTCGGCGACACGGTGGACGACGCCGCCGGCGAGTGCTTCGACAAGGTCGCGCGGGTCTTCGGACTGCCCTACCCGGGCGGTCCGGCCATCGACCGGACAGCGCGCGAGGGGGATCCGCGCGCTGTCCACTTTCCCCGCCCGCTCACCACGGGCCCGGCCGAGAAGCGGTTCGCGTTCTCCTTCTCGGGGTTGAAGACGGCGGCGGCGCGCTGGGCGGAGACGCACCGCGCCGCGGGCCGTCCGTTGCCGGTCGCCGACGGCGCGGCCGCGCTGCAAGAGGCCGTCGCCGACGTACTGACCCGCAAGGCGGTCGCCGCCTGCACCGAGTACGGCGTCGGCACGCTGGTGGTGGTCGGCGGCGTGGCGGCCAACTCCCGGGTGCGCGCGCTGGCCGAGGAGCGCTGTGCCGCCGCCGGCATCGCCCTGCGGGTCCCGCCGCTGGGGCTGTGCACGGACAACGGCGCAATGATCGCGGCCGTCGGCGACCTGCTCGTCCGGGCCGGCGCCGCACCGGCGCCGCTCGACGTGTCCATCGATCCGTCGGCACCTCTGGCGTACGCGGCGCTGCACCCCGTCGCCACGGGCCGTGCACGGGCCGCCTGACGGCCGCCGGTAGCCGGCAGCTCGTTTCACGTGAAACGAGGGACGACCACCGCACGGAGCGCACCGGACCGGACCGTGTCCGTCCGCTCACGCCTCTCCGCCGCACCGCTCTGACCAGGAACGATAGCCCGTTTGACGGTAATGACAACGGTCACCGGTGCAGCCTTTGGATCTTTTGTCGAAGTGCGGTTTGCTTCGCTGCGAGGAGCAAGGTGAAGCCAGGAGAAGGAGCGCGCCCATGTCCGAGCACGCCCACGGCGGGCACAGCCATGCACACAGCCACACCCATGCCGTGTCCCCGGACGCCGATCGGCGCTGGCTGCGGGCCGCGCTGATCCTGCTCAGCGCCTACATGGCGATCGAGGTCGTCATCGGTTTCCTGGCGCAATCACTCGCGCTGATCTCGGACGCCGCCCACATGCTCACCGACGCGGTGTCGATCGTGCTGGCGCTGGTCGCGATGCGGTTGGCCGCGAAGCCCGCACGGGGCGGGTACACCTACGGCCTCAAGCGCGCCGAGATCCTCTCCGCGCAGGCCAACGGCATCACCCTGCTCGTGCTCTCCCTCTGGCTGGCCTACGAGGCGGTCCAGCGGCTGATCTCGCCGCCCGAGGTCACCGGCGGGCTGGTGGTCATCACCGCGCTGTCCGGTGTGGTGGTGAACCTGATCTGCACCTGGTTCCTGTCGAAGGCCAACCGCTCCAGCTTGAACGTCGAGGGCGCCTACCAGCACATCCTCACCGACCTGTTCGGCTTCATCGCCACCGCGATCTCCGGTCTCGTCGTGCTGACCACCGGCTTCCAGCAGGCCGACGCGATCGCCTCGCTCGTCGTCGTCGCGCTGATGCTGAAGGCCGGCACGGGGCTGGTGCGGGAGTCCGGCCGGATCTTCATGGAGGCGGCGCCGGCCGGCATCGACCCGGACGCGCTGGGCGATCACCTGGTCGCCGCCGACCAGGTCGTCGAGGTGCACGACCTGCACATCTGGCAGATCACCTCGGGGCAGCCCGCGCTCTCCGCGCACATCCTGGTCGCCCCGGCGGGCGACTGCCACAAGGTCCGCCGCAGCCTTCAGGAGCTGCTGCACACCGAGTACGGCATCACCCACGCCACGCTCCAGGTCGACCACCTCGGCGAACAGGACGAGGACGAGCTGCTGACCCTGGGCCCGCGGCCCTCCCCCGAGCACCCCTCCGGCAGCCACTGCGACGACTCCCACGGCCCCGTCCACCGCCCGGGACCGCACCGGCACTGACCGGCCGCCGCCGCGCGGCGAAGCAGCGGGCACCCGGCTGAGCAGCGCGCGGGCCCGCCCCGGCGCCGGGTCACCCGTGCGCCCGCTCGCCCACGCGGTCACCCATTGGCACCCGTCCCGCTCGCGGCCGACCAGCGTACGGACTTGCCTGGAGATGGCAGCCATCGCCGTCGCAGGAAGGACCGGGACGCATGTCCGCGAGTGCACCCGCACGCGCCGACGGACGGGTGACGGCGGCGCGCTGCCCTCCAAGGCGACCGCAGCGGGCCCGCTCGTTGGTCGGCACCGCGCTGCTGCTGGTCGGAACCCTGTTGCTGCCACTGAGCCTGGCCGCCCTCTGGGCCCGCGCCGAACTCACCGACACCGAGCGCTACGTGGCCGCAGTCGCCCCGCTCGCCGGGAACCCCGCCGTCCAGGACGCCATCGTCCGGGACGTCACCGACGGCGTGATGCCGCACGTGCGGCTGGACGGCCTGCTCAAGGTGGTGCCCCGCACCGAACGACCGGCACTGCGGCGGAAGTTCACCCGCGGCATCCGCGAGTTCGTCGACAAACAGGTGCGCCAGGTCGTCACCGGGCGCACCTTCCCCGCGATGTGGACCGGCGTGCACCGCACCGCCCACCGCACCCTGGACGGCACGCTGACCGCCTCCGGCGACGCCCCCGTCACCCTCGACCTCTCGCCGGTCATCGAGCGCGTCCGGCACCAGCTGTCCGGCAACGGGCTGGGCATCGACATCGTCCGCCGGGTGCCGCCCACCGGCGCCTCGATCGTGCTGCTGAAGTCCCCCGACGTGCCGCGCCTGCGGACCGGCTTCCAGGCCGCACGCACCGGTGCGCTGTTCCTGCCGCCGGCCGCCGGGCTCTGCCTGCTGACCGGTCTGCTGCTGACCCGACGTCGCCGCCGGGCGCTGATCTGCACGGCGGTCGGCTGCGCGGTCGCCTGCGCGCTCCTGACCACGGCACTGGCACTGCTCCGGGCCCGCCTCCTGGACGCGTTGCCGGCCACCGTCCCGCGCCCCGCCGCCGACGCCTACACCGATGCCCTGACCGCCTCCCTGCGTTCCGGCGCCTGGACCACGGTCGGCGCGGCGGCGGTCACCATCGCCCTGGCCGTCGCGGGCCCGCTGACGGTCCGCCTCCGTCGCGCCGTGCCGTCGACCCGTCAGGGCGACGCGGTGCCCTGGTGGACGGCGTGCCCCGGCGTGCGGAGCGTGCGTCGTGGTGGCCGGCGCGGGCCCGCCGAGGACCGTCCACGCCGGTGACGGCCCGCTCGGGACCGGGGGCGGGTGCCCTCAGATCGCCAGGACCGTCTTGCCCTGCGCCCGCCCGGTGCGGCTGGCGGCCAGCGCTTCGGGGGCCTCCTCCAAGGGGACTTCGAGCCCCACCAGGACCGTCAGGCGGCCCGCGTCGAGGTGGCCGGCGAGGATCTCCAGGAGCTGCGGGGAGGGGCGGTTGACGAAGTTGAAGCCACGCAGGTTGTGCTCGGTGAGGACGTCGGCGTCGGCGGAGCCGATCAGCGAGACCGCCACACCGCCGTCCCGCACGGTCCGGGTCAGCTCGACGAACCCCGCCGCGTCGCTGGTCATGTCGATCAGCACGTCCACCCCGTCCGGACGGCTCGCCAGGACCTGGTCGGCGATCGGCCCCGCGGTGTGATCGACGGTCTCCGCGGCCCCCAGCGTGCGCATCAACTCCGCCTTGGCCGGACGGGCGGTGGCGATCACCTCCGCGCCGCGGCCGGCCGCGATCTGGGTCACGAAGGTGCCGACCCCGCCGGTGGCGCCCACGATCAGCACCTGCCGGCCCTCGCCGATCCGGGTCTCCTCGACCAGGTTGTAGGCGGTCATCCCGGCCGTCGGAACGGCGGCGGAGGTGGCGTAGGTGACGCTGCGGGCGGCCAGGGCGATGGCGCCCTCCTCGGCCACGGCGAATTCGGCGTACGAACCGCCGCCCCGATCCGGCCGCTGGAACTGGCCGAACACCGGATCCCCGACGGTGAAGCGCCGCACACCACTCCCGACCGCGACCACCTCACCGGCCCCGTCCGCCCCCAGCACCAGCGGGAACTTCGCGTGGACGGCCTCCCCGAACATGCCGTCGGCGAGCTTCCAGTCGACGGGGTTGAGCCCGGCGGCGGCCAGCCGCACCAGAACCTCACCGGGCCCCGGCTCAGGCTGCGGCAGCTCCATGAGCTGCGGGTCCGCACCGAAGGCGTTGACTGCTACGGCTCTCATGTGGCGTTCCCTTCCACCCTTCCGAGGAGCGGCCGGAGTGGATCGTAAGCACGCCGGCCGGGCCGGGCGCGGCAGGACGGGAGGCGGTGCCCCGGAAGCAACTCGTACGGCCCCCGTCCCCGTTCCGTTTCCCCACTCGATTGCCCGCATGACGGGACCGGTCCGGGGCAGCGGGATTCAATGGCGCAATGATCCGGTTCGAGTCGGTCACCAAGCGCTATCCCGACGGGACCACCGCTGTCGACGACCTCTCGTTCGACGTCGACGAGGGTGAGCTGGTCACCTTGGTCGGACCGTCCGGGTGCGGCAAGACGACGACGATGATGATGGTGAACCGGCTGATCGACCCCACGAGTGGACGGATCTTCGTTGACGACGCGGACGTGTCCGGTGTCGACCCGGTCCGACTGCGCCGCGGGATCGGCTACGTCATCCAGCAGACCGGGCTCTTCCCGCACCGCACCGTCCTCGACAACACCGCGACCGTGCCCGTCCTGACCGGCTGGAAGCGGGCCAAAGCGCGGGAGCGGGCCGCCGAACTCCTCGACCTGGTCGGGCTGGATCCGGGCGTCTACGGCACGCGCTACCCCGATCAGCTCTCCGGTGGTCAGCGCCAGCGGGTCGGGGTGGCCCGCGCCCTGGCGGCCGATCCGCCGGTGCTGCTGATGGACGAGCCGTTCGGCGCCGTCGACCCGGTCGTCCGGGACCGCCTCCAGAAGGAGTTCCTGCGGCTCCAGGCCACCATGCACAAGACGGTGCTGCTGGTCACCCACGACATCGAGGAGGCCATCCGGCTCGGCGACCGGATCGCCGTCTACGGCGACGGGCGGATCGAGCAGTTCGACACCCCGGCGCGGGTGCTGGGCGCACCCGCCACGCCCTACGTCGCCGAATTCGTGGGCGCCGACCGGGCGTTGAAGCAACTCTCGGTGACCGCCATCGACCGCGCCGACCTGGAGCGCCCGCCGTTCGCCCGGCTCGCCGAGCCGGCCGCGGAGGCAGTGGCCCGGCTGCGGGCCGAAGGAGCGCGCTGGGCGGTGGTGCTGGACGCCGACGGGGCGCTGCACGGCTGGGTGGGCACCGAGCGTCTGGCGGGCGCCGGGGGAACCGTGGCGGACCATGCGCGGCGGATGGAGGCGTGGATCCCGGCGTCCGGAACCCTCAAGGCGGCGTTCAGCGAAATGCTGAAGCACGACGCCGGTTGGATCGCGGTCCTGGACGGTCGGCGCTTCTTGGGCGTCCTGACCCCGACCGCCCTGCACGAGGCGCTGCGCCGCACCATCACCCCGGAGGACCGTGAGGTGTCGCGGGGACGGCCGGAGGTGGACTCGGTCCCGACGGAATGAGGGGCGGCCGGGGCGTGGTGTTTCACGTGAAACGCCCACCGGGAGCGACGGCCCGGGTGGGTGTTTCACGTGAAACACCACGCCCCGGTCAGTCCTTCAACAGACCCTTCGACACCAGGTAGTTGTGCGCCACGTCGGCGGCCAGCCGACGCCAGCTGTCGACCTGCTCGTTGAGGTGGGCCAGGTCTTCGGTGGTCAGCACGTGATTGAGGCGGTTCAGAGCGGCGGCCGGGCGGGCGCTGCCGGCCCGGGCGCGGTTGACGACGGGGACGACGTAGTCGGCGTTCTGGAGTTTCCGGTCGTCGGCGAGGACGACGAGACCGAACTGGTCGAGGGTGGCGTCCGTGCTGGTCGTCAGCACCATCTGGTCCTGGCCGTTCTGCACCGCTTGTTTCGCGGGCGTGGTGCCGACGCCCTTGGGGTCCACGGCGGTGATGTCGATGCCGTACGTCTTCCGGAGGCCCGGTGCGCAGAACGGCCGTTGGACGCACTCGTCACCCGCCGCCAGCCGTACCGGCAGCTTGGCGCGGCCCAGGTCGCTGAGGGTGCGCAGGCGGTGCTCGGCGGCGTAGGCGGCACGCACCGCGAAGGCGTTCTGGTCGACGGCCCGGCCCGCCGGGAGGACCGTCAGACCACGCGGGGCGGCGAGGCGACGCAGGGCGGTCATGGTGCGGTCCAGGTCGGGGGAGGCGACGGGGGCTGCCTCGGGGCCGTACTTCTTGGCGTTGAGCCAGTCCGCGAAGGTGGCGGCGTACTCCGGGACGACGTCGATCTGGCCGGCCTCCAGCGCGGGTTCGTACAGCTCGCGGTTGCCGACGGTGAGGACGTGGGTGCGGTAGCCCGCGTGGCCGAGCAGCGCCGCGTACATCTGGGCCAGCAACTCGCTCTCGGTGAAACCGGCCGAGCCGATGGCGAGATCGCGGCTGTCGCCGGGCGGGGCGGTGATCGCGCCCCGGTGTTCCAGCGACGGCCCACCGGCGCAGGAGACCAGCCCGCACAGGACGGCCAGGGCGCTCGACACACCGAGCGCGCCCCGGACCGGGCGGAGCAGGGCCGAGCTCGCACGCCGCGCCCTCACCGGGTCCGCCCGCGCGCCCTCGCCGGGGCGAACCGCTGGACCAGCTCGAACACGGCCTCCATCAACAACGCGAACACCGCGACCACCACCGCGCCGGCCACCACCTGCGGGGTACTGGCCAGATTGAAGCCGGCGGTGATGATGCGGCCGAGTCCGCCGCCGCCCACCAGGGCGGCCAGCGTGGCGGTGGCGACGAGCTGCACGGCGGCGATCCGCACCCCGGTCAACACCAGCGGCAGGGCGAGCGGCGCCTCCACCCGCCACACCAGCTGCATCCCGGTCATCCCCATGCCCCGGGCGGCCCTGACCACGTCCTGGTCCACCTCGCGCATCCCGACGTAGGCATTGGTCAGCAGCGGCGGCACGGCGAACAGCACGAGCGCGATGACCGTCGGCCACTGCCCGTGCCGCCCGATCGGGGTCAGCAGGAGCAGGACGAGGACCGCGAAGGTCGGCACCGCACGGCCGACGTTGGCGAGGTTGACCGCGAGGGCGCCACCGCGGCCGAGATGGCCCAGCGTCAGCGCGATCGGCAGGGCGATGAGGGCACTGAGGACGAGGCAGGCGAAGGTGAGCACGGCGTGCTGGGCGAGCCGGTGCCCGATGCCGTTCTCGCCCGACCAGTTGGCAGCGGTGGTCAGCCAGGACCAGACGGCGGCGGGGGTGCTCACGCCCGCCGTCCGGAGGCGGTGAGCGGCCGTCGCCCGCGGGCCGGTCGCGGGCTGCGGCCGGCCCGCCGCCACGGAGTGAGCAGGCGTTCCAGGCCGAGCAGCAGCAGGTCGAAGGCGACCGCGATGAGCACGCAGAGCACGGACGCGGTCAGCACCTGCGCCTTGAAGTAGGAGTTCATGCCGGCGTAGATGAGGTTGCCCAACCCGCCGTACCCGACGATCGCGCCGACGGTGGTCAGGGCGACCGCGGAGACCGTGGCGATGCGCAGACCGGCCATCGCGGCGGGCACCGCAAGCGGCAGTTCCACCGTCAGCAACTGCCGCATCGGCCCGTACCCCATGCCCCGGGCGGCCTCCGTGGCACCGGCCGGCACGCCGTCGAGGCCCGCGAGGATGTTCCGGACCAGCAGGGTGAGGGAGTAGAGCGCCAGGCCGACCACGACGAGGGTGGCGGAGAGGCCGTAGACCGGCAGCAGCAGCGAGAACATCGCCAACGACGGGATCGTGTAGAGCACGGTGGTGATGCCGAGGACCGGCCCGACCGTCCACCGTCGACGGCGGGCCAGCAGCGCCAGCGGGACGGCGATCACCAGCCCGAGGCCCACCGAGACCACGGTCAACTGCACGTGCTGGCCGACCGCGTCGAGCAGGATCTGGCGGCGGGTGCTCAGGTAGTCGCCGCAGATCCAGTCGTTGCGGGCCAGGCAGTCGTCCGGCGGGGCGGTCACAGCAGCAGTTCACCGCGGGTGCGGTGGGGGTGTCGCGCGGGGTGCGTCCGATCGGGCTGTTGCCAGCGCCACACCACACCCCCTCTATACACATGGTGTGTACCCCCTATGTATAGTCCTGGGAGTCCGTTCGGAAGGCGATCGGCGCGCCGGGCCACGGCCCGTTCGCGTCCGCTTCGCCATGCCCGGAGACCGGGACGCGGACGCTCCGGGCACCGCCCGTGGGCGCAGGGATCCGAGGAAGACGGCCGAGAACTCCACAGCCGCCGGCTCACCGGCGAACGACTCCAGGAAAGACACCGCAATGCCGAAGCAGATATCCGCGACCCGCCGCTCGTCCGTACTCGGGCTGCTGACGGCCGCCTCCCTGGCCCTGGCCCTCAGCGGCTGCGCCTCGTACGACGTCACCGCGCCGGCCGACGCCCGAGCCGACGCCGCGGCGAGCGACACCAAGGCCCAGGACGCGAAGGCCGGAGCCGGTGACGGTGCCGTCGACTGCAACAAGGCCAAGTGCGTGGCACTGACCTTCGACGCGGGCCCGAGCGAGAACACCAACCGGCTGCTGGACATCCTCAAGGAGAACAAGGCCCACGCCACGTTCTTCATGCTCGGCAAGAACCACATCGCCGAGCGCCCCGCCGAGGTGAAGCGGATCGACACCGAGGGCCACGAGCTGGCCAACCACACCTGGTCCCACAAGATCCTCACGGAGATCAAGCCGGACGAGGCCAAGCGCGAACTGTCCAGGGTCCAGGAGGACGTCCGCAAGATCACGGGCAAGACGCCCACGCTGATGCGCCCGCCGCAAGGCCGGACCGACGAAGAGGTCTCCAAGATCAGCAAGGAGCTCGGCCTGGCGCAGGTCCTGTGGAGCGTGACCGCGAAGGACTACCAGACCACCGACTCGGACCTGATCACCAAGCGGGTGCTCGACCAGACCAAGCGCGACGGCATCATCCTGCTGCACGACATCTACAAGGGCACCGTGCCGGCCGTCCCCGGCATCCTCAAGGAGCTCAAGAAGCGCGGCTACACGGTCGTCACCGTGTCGCAGCTGCTCTCCCCGGCGAAGCCGGAACCGGGGATGGTCTACCGGCCGTGAACCGGGCCCGTCGGGACGCGCCGAGGTCCCGTTGGGGCGGGGCCCCGCGTCCCGGACGGTGCGGTTGGAGACGGGAGCGACGTCCTCACCCGGGGGGAGCGACCGCATGACGAAGGGGGCGCCGGACCCTGTCCGGCGCCCCCTTCGCACACGTCACCGCCCTGCCGGCGGTCGTGTCAGCCCTGTGGGCGCTCCGCCTCCACCCGCTTGTGGGACCGGTCGTCGGCCGGCGCCTGCCCCTTGGCGGCGCCCTTCTCCCCGCCCGGTGCCGGCTTCTGCGGCGCGTTCGGCTCGGTGTCCTGCGGGAACGTCAGCTGCTGGCTCTGCCACTCCAGGGCCGGCACGACCTCCCTGCGCCAGGTCCCGAACTGGTGGCTGCCTCGGGGCAGGATGATCGAGTCGACCCGCATCGGCGCCTTCACCGCGTGGATGAACTTCATGGTGTCGCCGTAGTCCGACTCGCCCTGGCGGCTGCTGGCCACCAGCGCGGAGACCTGCGGCGCGGGCAGGTGCTGCAACCGCCACAGCAGATCGTGCTCGTGCTGACGCTGGGCGCCGGTCGGACCGGGGCCGAAGAGGCTGCCGGTGGTCAGGTCGTCCTTGATCGCGTAGTCACCGGAGAGCGAGACCGCGGAGGTGTACGCCTGCGGGTTGCGCATCGCCAGCTGGAGCGAGCAGGTGCCACCGGACGAGTATCCGAACGCACCCCAGGCACTGGGGTCGTGGCCCACCCGGTAGGCCGACTTCATGGCGTCCGGCAGGTCCTTGGTGAAGAACGTCTCGGCCTGCGGGCCGCCCGGCACATCCACGCACTCGGTGTCGCGCGGCGGCGCGATGGTCGGCCGCACCATCACGATCACGGTCGGCTGCATCTTGCCCTGCGCGATCAGCCGACCGGCGTTCTGCGGGATCTGCAGGTGCTGCGCGAGGTTCATGATCCCGCCGGGGTAGCCGCTGATGACGACCATGACGGGGAACCGCTGTCGGTGGAACTGCTGCTGGAAGTACTGCGGCGGCAGATAGACGAAGCCCGGGTTGATGGCCCGGGTGCGGCGGCCGATGATCCGCACCGACTCGACCTTGCCCACCTTGTCGGCCGGGCCCTTCGGCAGTCCGGTCACCCGGTCGAGCCCCTGGGGGCCGGCGGGCTGGATCAGTCCGCCCTTGATGTTGCCGACCGTGGCGTACTGCCCGTCCCCCTGGCTCACCGAGGCCGGTGCCTGATCGTTGTTGCCCAGCAGCTCGTCCCAGTTGCCGTAGAACTCGAAGTTCGTGTTCACGGCGAGGGCGAGCGCTGCCACGATCGACACCTGGGTGACCACGATGGCCCCCAGCCTCCCCAACACGTGACGCCACCCGTTCCGCGACAGTCGGGGCCAGAGCCACACCGTCGCGGCAACACAGACCACCGCCAGCACGATCACTGTGATTTCGAGCGACTGACTGGTCAGCCCCATGCGCCCACATCTCCCGTCACCCTCGAAAGGGTTCTTGCCTTCTCACCGGCCGCCCCCCGAGGCACAACGGGCGGCTCAGGACAATGGTCACCGGAGAAGACGGACGCATCCGCGAATCGGATACCTGCGCGACTTACTTCTTACCGAGCTCTTGCCTGTTCGTTTCCCCCACGTGATGTGCGCAAGCGAGGCCGCAAGATCCGTGACAACTGACCGCACCACGCTCATGTTTCACGTGAAACGAAGCACGGGTGAACAGCTGGCGACAAAACACCCTCTTCGGGACTGACGACACCGATATCCGGCGACCCTCCATCACCCCCACCTGAACTTGCCCTTGCATCGGAGCAGTTGAGGCATCCACCGCTCCGCCCGGAACCCCCGTGACAGTCCGTCGACAATTTCGCCATCCGTCACATTGGGCAGCTCATACGTAACTTCTGCACCACGAATGCGGTCAAGAGCCGCCATACGAGCGACAGGAACGCCCCTTTGAAAACGATCAATCGGGCTTTCCCTCGAAGAGCGCGCGCCCTATTCGCGTGGCCCGACATGCGCTTTCCGGCCCGACGCCGCGCCGACCGAAACCCTCGCCCCGCCCAACACCCCCGTATGGCCCAGCAACCGAGCCGCGGGTTCCCGCGATCAAGTCGGTGCAGACCGCTACCCTTACGTATCCGTCCTGGTCAGGGACATGTCCGCGCTTCACGGACATTCGCCGCACCCACCACACGCAAGAGAGGTCAGCCGATGGGCATTCGAAGTCTGCTGCGCAACGCTTTCGGTCGTTCCAAGGCGACCCGTGACGGATCCGGCGCGGCCCGGAACAATGCCGACCAGCCCGAGTCGGCAACGATCCCGGAGGCCCGCGAGGAATCCACCCCCGCTCCGGCCACCCCGACCACCACCACGCCCCCCGAGGTCGAGGTCCCGGCCGCCCGTACGGCGCCCGGCGAAACCTCCGGGCCGGCACCCGCCCCGGTCACGGCCTCGCTGCCCGCCCAGAGCGGCCCGGTCGAGCGCGCGCCGGAGCCCCCCACGAAGGCGGAGCCGACGCAGGACGAGACCCCGAACCGCGACGAGTCGACCGCCGAGAAGGCCACGACCGACGCGACGGACGAGCCGGTGGCCGTTGTCGAGACGACGGAGCCGGCCCGGCCCAAGGAAACCGACGCGGCCGCCGACGCGGGCACGGTGAAGGTCGTGGAACAGCGCGCGGCGACGCACGAGAACACGCACGAGGCAGAACAAACGGCAGAAGAAGCGGCATCCACCGCGGCTGCCGCGGACACCGACAGCGCCGCCGACCTGGTCAGCCAGGCGTTCGACGGCCCCGCTCCCTCCACCGCACCGACCACGACGGCCGACGCCCCCGCGACGGAGCCGGACGAGCAGCCGGCGCCGGTCGAGAAGGCCGAGAAGACTGAGAAGGTCGAGACTGCCGAGCCGTCGGAGAAGGCGGAGAAGGCCGAGGCCGACGTCGAAGCAGCGGCGCAGCCGGCCGCCGACGCCGACACGGCAGCCGGGGAAGCCACGGAAGAGGCCGCGGGCGCGTCGACGGCCGAGGTCACCAAGGCTCCTGAGGAGGCCCCCGAAGCGGCACCCAAGGCGACCGTCGAGGCGGACACAGAGGCAACTGCGGCCAACGAACCGGCAGTAGAGGCAGAGGCGACCACGGAGGCGACCATCCAGGCCGTCGACGAGCCGGCGCCTGCCGAGTCCCTGGCCGCCACGCCGGCACCGGCCGCCGTCTCCACGGAGACCGCCACGGAGACCGCATGGCCGGCGCAGCCCGCTGAAGCCGCACGGAGCACCGCTCCCGCCGAAGCCACCGAGGCCGAGCCGGCGTCTCCCGTGGCTGCCACGGTCGACTCCGTCGCCACGGTCGCCCCCGACCTCCTCCCCCTCTACGAGGCCGCGCGCGCCACTCTGGAGAAGCACCAGCTCACCACCCAGCGCGCCACCGTCTACCTGGTCCTCGACCGCTCCGGCTCGATGCGCAACTACTACAAGGACGGCACGGTCCAGCACCTCGCCGAGCAGGCCCTCGGGCTCTCCGCGCACCTCGACGACGAGGCCACCGTCCCGGTCGTCTTCTTCTCCACCGACGTCGACGGCTCCGCCGACCTGGACCTGACCAACTACGCGGGCCGCATCGAGGAACTGCACTCCGGCCTCGGCCACATGGGGCGGACCAACTACCACTGGGCCATCGAGGCCGTCGTCGCGCACTACAAGAAGTCGGGCTCCAGCCACCCCGCCTTCGTCATCTTCCAGACCGACGGTGCGCCGACCTCCAAGCCCGCCGCCGAGCGGGCCCTGTGCGAAGCGGCCGGACTGCCCATCTTCTGGCAGTTCATCGGCTTCGGCGATCCGGAGGCCAAGGGCTTCGACTTCCTCCGGAAGCTCGACGACCTGACCGTCCCGGCGAAGCGAGCCGTCGACAACGCCGGCTTCTTCCACGCCGGGCGCGACCCGCGCAGCCTCTCCCACGACGCGTTCTACCAGCAGCTGATGGTCGAGTTCCCCGAGTGGCTCACCGAGGCCCGCGCCGCCAAGGTCCTCAAGGACAGCTGACGCTCGGCACCCGCGCCACTCAGGCCGCGGCAGGCCCCGACCGGGTCCTGCCGCGGCCTGTTTCCTTTCCACGCCGCCGTCCGGCCTCGCGCCCGCCTCTCCCGGCCGCCCTCAGCGCGCGGGGAAGGTTTCACGTGAAACGGCCCCCTTCCACTGTGTTTCACGTGAAACGAGACGGAGGGGCGCACGGCGGGTGCGTGATGATGGACGGGAAGGGGCGGGCCCGTTTCACGTGAAACGGACGGGGCGAGCCGCCGCCCGGCGACCTCCTCCAGGCCCGAAAATACTCGGGCGGGGACCTCCACCCCGTCCAGTACGATATTGACGTTGCGTAAAGCAAATCATCACTCACCGTAGCGACTTGGGAGCAGCCGGCAATGGCTCGACACCTCATCACCAGCGCCCTTCCGTACATCAACGGGATCAAGCACCTGGGCAACATGGTGGGGTCCATGCTCCCGGCCGATGTGTACTCCCGCTACCTGCGACAGCGCGGGCACGACGTCCTCTACATCTGCGCGACCGACGAGCACGGCACGCCCGCCGAGCTGGCCGCGAAGGACGCAGGGCAGTCCGTCGCCGCGTTCTGCGCCGAGCAGCACGACAAGCAGAAGGCGATCTACGACGGCTTCGGCTTGGAGTTCGACCACTTCGGCCGGAGCTCCTCGCAGGAGAACGTCGAGCTGACCCAGCACTTCGCACGCAAGCTGCACGAGAACGGCTTCATCGAGCAGCGGGCCATCCGCCAGGTCTACTCGAACGCCGACGGCCGCTTCCTGCCGGACCGCTACATCGTCGGCACCTGCCCGCACTGCGGCTACGACAAGGCGCGCGGCGACCAGTGCGAGAACTGCACCCGGGTCCTGGACCCGACGGACCTGATCGACGCCCGCTCGGCGATCAGCGGCAGCGGTGACCTGGAGGTCCGCGAGACCACGCACCTCTTCCTCCTCCAGTCCAAGCTCCAGGTCGAGGTCGAGGGCTGGCTGGCCGGCAACGGCAGCAAGGAATGGCCGACCCTGGCGTCGTCCATCGCCCACAAGTGGCTGACCGAGGGCCTCCAGGACCGGGCGATCACCCGTGACCTGGACTGGGGCGTGCCGGTGCCGGCCGACGTGTGGCCCGAGCTGGCCGCCGAGGGCAAGGTCTTCTACGTCTGGTTCGACGCCCCGATCGAGTACATCGGCTCGACGAAGGAGTGGGCGGACCAGGCGCCGGAGGAGCGCGACTGGAAGTCGTGGTGGTACGAGGCCGACGACGTGCGCTACACGGAGTTCATGGCCAAGGACAACGTGCCGTTCCACAGCGTGATGTTCCCGGCGACGCAGCTGGGCACCCGCGAGCCGTGGAAGCGGGTGGACTTCCTCAAGGCGTTCAACTGGCTCAACTACTACGGCGGGAAGTTCTCCACGTCGCAGCAGCGCGGCATCTTCACCGACGCGGCGCTGGAACTGCTGCCGGCCGACTACTGGCGCTACTTCCTGATGGCGCACGCCCCGGAGTCGGACGACACGTCCTTCACCTGGGAGCTGTTCTCCTCCTCGGTCAACAAGGATCTGGCCGACACTCTCGGCAACTTCGTCAACCGCGTGCTCTCGTTCTCGCGGAAGCGGTTCGGTGACGACGTGCCGGCCGGTGCCGAGGCCGGTGCCGCCGAGCAGAAGCTGGGCGAGGAGATCGCCGGGCTGCTCGCGGAGTACGAGGGCCACATGGAGGCGCTCCAGTTCCGCAAGGCGACGGCCTCGCTGCGGGCGCTGTGGAGCGCGGGCAACTCCTACCTGGAGGAGAAGGCCCCGTGGCTGGAGATCAAGACGGACAAGGACGCGGCGGCGCTGACGCTGCGGACCGCGATGAACCTCATCCACCTCTACGCGGTGGTCTCCGAGCCGTTCATCCCGGCGTCGGCGAAGGCCATGCGCGGTGCGTTCGCGCTGGAGGGCGACACCGCTACCTGGGTGTCGCAGGAGGAGGCGAAGGCGCTGGCGTTCGTGCCCGCCGGGACGTCCTTCACCGTGCCGCCGGTGCTCTTCGCGAAGATCACCGAGGATGATCTGGCCGCGTACCGGGAGCGGTTCGGCGGCGACGAGGGCTGAGGCCCGACGCCCGCATCTGACGGGAAGTACGACGGCGCCCCTGGACCGATCCGGTCCAGGGGCGCCGTCGTCCGTGCGGGCCCCGCGCGCAGGTGCCGCGGGATGCGCGAGGGCCCGGGACCGCGGTGGCGGTCCCGGGCCCTCGTCCGGTGCTGCTTACTTGGTCGGCTTGTACGGCGTGGGCTTCGCCGGGCCGGTCCGGATGCTCAGGTGCAGCTCCTTGAGGCGGGCCTCGTCGACCTCGGACGGGGCGCCCATCAGGAGGTCCTGGGCGTTGCCGTTGAGCGGGAAGGCGATCGTCTCGCGGATGTTCGGCTCGTCGGCGAGCAGCATGACGATCCGGTCGACGCCCGGGGCGATGCCACCGTGCGGCGGGGCGCCGAACTTGAAGGCGCGGAGCATGCCGCCGAACTCGGCCTCCACGGTCTCCTTGTCGTACCCGGCGATCGCGAACGCCTTGTACATGACCTCCGGCTCGTGGTTCCGGATCGCGCCGGAGGAGAGCTCGGTGCCGTTGCAGACGATGTCGTACTGCCAGGCGAGGATGTCCAGCGGGTCCTTGGTCTCCAGCGCCTCCAGGCCGCCCTGCGGCATGGAGAACGGGTTGTGGGAGAACTCGATCTTGCCGGTGTCCGCGTCGCGCTCGAACATCGGGAAGTCGACGATCCAGCAGAAGCGGAACTCGCCCTCGACGAAGTGGCCGGCGCGCTTGGCGGCCTCGACGCGGACGGCGCCCATGATCTTGGAGACCTCTTCGAACTCGCCGGCACCGAAGAAGACGGCGTGACCGGGCTTGAGGTCGAGGGCCGCGACCAGCGCCTTGACGTCGTCGTCGGTGAGGAACTTGGCGATCGGGCCATTGAGCGCGTTGCCCTCGCCGACGCGGATCCAGGCCAGGCCCTTGGCGCCCTGCGTGACGGCGAAGTCGCCCAGCTGGTCGAAGAACTTCCGCGGCTGCTCGGCGGTGTCCGGCACGGCCAGCGCGCGGACGTGCTTGCCGGCGAACGCCTTGAAGCCCGAGTTCGCGAAGACGTCGGAGACGTCCACCAGCTCCAACTCGGCGCGCAGGTCCGGCTTGTCGGAGCCGTACTTGAGCATCGCCTCGCGGAACGGGATGCGCGGGAAGGGCGAGGTGACCGTGCGGCCGTTGCCGAACTCGGTGAAGAGCTCGGTCATCAGCTGCTCGATCGGCTGGAAGACGTCCTCCTGCTCGACGAAGCTCATCTCGACGTCGAGCTGGTAGAACTCGCCCGGCGAGCGGTCCGCGCGGGCGTCCTCGTCGCGGAAGCAGGGCGCGATCTGGAAGTAGCGGTCGAAGCCGGCGATCATCAGCAGCTGCTTGAACTGCTGCGGGGCCTGCGGCAGCGCGTAGAACCTGCCGGCGTGCAGACGGGACGGGACCAGGAAGTCGCGGGCGCCCTCGGGGGAGGTCGCGGACAGGATCGGGGTCGCCATCTCGTTGAAGCCGAGCGCCACCATCTTGTGCCGGATCGCGGAGATCACGGCCGTGCGCAGCATGATGTTGCGGTGCATGCGCTCGCGACGCAGGTCGAGGAAGCGGTACTCGAGGCGCTTCTCCTCGTTGACCCCGTCCTCGGCGTTGATCGTGAACGGGATCTGCTCGGCGGCGCCGAGCACCTCGACCTCGGTGACCTCGATCTCGACCTCACCGGTCGGCAGGTCGGGGTTGACGTTGTCGGCGCCACGGGCGCTGACCTTGCCGTCGATGCGGACGACGGTCTCCTTGGTCAGCGAACCGAGGACCTCGTTGGCCGGGGTGCCGGGGCGGGCGACGAGCTGCACGAGACCGTAGTGGTCACGCAGATCGATGAAGAGGATGCCGCCCAGGTCACGTCGATTGTGCAGCCAGCCGCTGAGACGGACGTCGGTGTCGACGTCCGCGGCTCGGAGCTCGCCGCAGTTATGGGACCGGTACCGATGCATCGCTCATCCAAGTCGTCGCGAGTCGAGGTGGGGAGCTGACGGGCGGGAAGGGGAGGCACCAGGCTGGCGCGCCCGATCGATCGCCTTGTGGATCACCCGAAAGACCACCCCAGGAGTGGCATAACCGCTCCAGGTTACCGCCCGCCCCAAGCGGCCTGGTTGACATATACCCATCAGCGTTCCCCCTGCGGGAAACCGGGCCCCCGGGCTGCGACGATGGTCACGCCCGGCTCGCTGGTCGGGCCACGTCAAATCCGCCTAAAGTGATGCAATGCGCACCAAGGAGCTCCTGGCCGTCCTCGCGACCGGCCTGTGGCGCTGGGACAACGCATCCGGCCGGGTGACCCTCGATGCCGAAGCGGCCCGGCTGCTGGGCCTTCCCGCCGAGCCGGTCGAAGTCACCGAGGCGGCCGTGCGCTCCCGTTTTCATCCCGTCGACTTCGCCGAGATCAACGGCGTCGTCCAGCTGGCGGTATCCGAGGGAACCCTCGCCGAGGCACGGCTGCGCATCGTGGACGAGCGCGGGGAAGTGCTGCGCACCGTCCGTTCCCGCTCGCGGCCCCAGATCGTCGACGGCGACTTCGAACTGGTCGGCACCCTCCAGGAGGTGCCCGAACCGCAGCCCGGCACCTCGGCCGCCCGGACCCCGGTGACCGGCGACTGGCGCCGTTCGCGCGAGGCGTTCCTGCTGGACGCGGGCCGGGCCCTGGCTGAGGCACGGTCCACCGCGGAGGTGCTGCGGGTCGCGGCCGGGCTCTCCATGCCGGGGTTCATGCCGGACGCCCTGGCGGTCTTCGGCATCCAGGGCGACCGGCTCTCGGTGATCGGTCACCACGGGCAGCTCCCCGACGACGAGCTGCCGTTCTCCGAGATGATGTTGGAGACCGACTACCCGGCCGCCGAGGTCGTGCGGACCGGCCGGGCCATCTACCTCCCCACCCCGGAGGACTACCAGCGCCGCTACCCCATCACCTGGCCGTTGGCCGCCCCCTTCGACCACCGGTCCTGGGCGTACCTCCCGTTGGTCAACGCGGGCCGGACGATCGGCGCCTGGAAGGCCGGGTTCGCGCAGCCGGTCGCCTTCACGCCGGACGAGCGCTCCGTGCTGACCACCGTCGCACGGATGCTCGCGCAGGCACTGGCCAGGGCCGGCGTGCAGGAGTCGCAGCACGAGCTGGCCGTGGGGTTGCAGCGCAGCATGATGCCCACGGTGCAGCCGGACATCCCGGAGATGGCGGTCGCGGCCCGTTACGTACCGACCGGCGGGGGCCTGGAGGTCGGCGGCGACTGGTACGACATGATCCCGCTGCCGTCCGGGCGGATCGCGCTGGTCATCGGCGACGTCCAGGGACACGACGTGCGGGCCGCAGGGCTGATGGGGCAGCTACGGATCGCGCTGCGCGCCTACGCCTCCGAGGGCCACCACCCGGACGCGGTGCTCTCCCGCGCCTCCCGCTTCCTCGCCGGGATCAACGAGACCGAGTTCCGCGGACACGGCGAGGACCAGCGGTTCGCGACCTGTCTGTACGTCGAGGTGGACCCGGCCACCGGGTTGCTGGACGTGGCGCGGGCCGGCCACCCCGATCCGGCGATCCGGATGGCCGACGGCACGGTGATGCTGCGGCCCACGTCCGGCGGGCTGCCGCTGGGCATCGACCCGGACGGCGACTACCCCACCACCAGGATCGTGCTGGAGCCCGGCGAGACCATGCTGGTCTGCACCGACGGACTGATCGAGACCGGCGGACACGACCTGGAAACCGGCTGGGGGCGGCTGCGCGACGTCTTCGAGGGGCACCGCGCCGGCACCGACGAGGGGGTCGCGGAGAGCCTGGAACGGCTGGCCGACGGTCTGGTCCAGGCGGTGCACGGCCCGTCGTCGCACCACACCACCGGTCCGTTGGTGGACCGTCGCGAGGACGACATCGCCCTGCTGTTGCTCTCCCGCGAGGGTGCCAGCTGCGGCCTGGACGCCGGGGACCGGCTCGCCCAGCGGCCCGGGCGGCGCACGGTGTTCTCGGTCGCCCAAGCGGAGCCGGAGCGGATCGCCGCGGCGCGCCGCCAGATGCGCGACGTGCTGCACGACTGGCACGACCCGGACCAGGTCGACTCCGCGGTGCTGCTGGTCTCCGAGATCGTCACCAACGTGCTGATGCACACCGACGGGGACGCGTTGCTGGTGGCCGAGGTCTCCGGTGAGCACGGCACCCGGCGCCTGCGGGTGGACGTCGCGGACGCCAGCGACGAGTTGCCGCACCGCCGCCGCCCCGGTGAGCTGGCCTCCTCGGGGCGCGGCCTGGTGCTGTTGGAGCTGCTCGCCGGGGCGTGGGGAGTGGACCCGCGCGGGGACGGCAAGTCGACGTGGTTCGAGCTCTACGAGGACGCCGGGACGCTGGCGGAGCCGTCGGGTCCGGTGTCGTCCGGCCCCGAGGAGTCCGTGGCCGAGCCCGCCGCGTAGTGCTTGCGCAGTTCGTGCAGGACGCCGGAGACGGCCGCCGTCAGCGGCACCGACAGCAGCATGCCCAGGATCCCGGCGACGCTCGCACCCGCGGTGATCGCCAGCATGACGACGGCCGGGTGCATCTGCACCGTGCGGCTCTGGATCATCGGCTGGAGCACATGGCCCTCCAGCACCTGGACGGCGAGCACGACGCCGAGTGCCCAGAGCGCGATCACCAAGCCGCGGTCCGCGAACGCCACCAGGATCGCCACCGCGCCGGAGATGAAGGCGCCGAGGTAGGGGATGTAGGCGCCGACGAAGACCAGCGCGCCCAGGCCGAGCGCACCGGGAACGTCCAGGATCAGCAGGCCGACGGTGATGCAGATGGCGTCGATCAGCGCGATGAAGGTGGTGCCGCGCATGAACCCCTCGATGGACTGGAAGCCCCTGCGGGCCATCCCCTCCACCCGCGGCGCCGAGTCGCCCGGCGCCCAGTCGTGCAGCGCGCGGACCGCCTTGTCGGAGTCGCGCAGGAAGAAGAAGGTCAGCAGCAGGGCCAGCACCGCGGCGGCGATGAACTGACCCACGATGCTCACGCCCGCGAGCAGCCCGGAGGCCGCGCTGCTGCCGAACTTGGTCACCAGCGTCTTGGCGTTGGTGGCGAGGTCGCTGAGCGAGTTCCCCGCCACGCCGAAGTGCTTGGTGAGGTCGCTCGCCGCGTCCTTGAGCGAGGCGATGATCTGGTCCCCGGTGTCGACCAGCGCGCTGACCACGATGTATCCGGCTCCACCGACCACGACCATCAACACGGCACAGGTCAGCCCGGCCGCCAGTGAGCGGTTGAGGCGCATCGCCACCAGCCGCCGGTACAACGGCCCGAGCAGCGCACTGCCCAGCAGGGCCAGCAGCACGGGCGTGACCGCCGCGCTCAACTCGACGCAGAGCCAGACGCCGACGGCCACCACCGCCGCCACCAGGAGCCCGGCCGCGCACCAGGCGGCGGCTCGGCGGGCCTCGATCGGGAGCAGCGGCGGGGAGTGCGGCGGCCGGCCGTGCTCGGCACCACTCCGGTCTTGATCCGAGTCGTTTCGCACTCGGACAGTCCACCACGGCCGGGCCGCGGTTGACGGACATTGGAGGGCCACCTCACGTCCGGACGACGGGTCGCCAGCGCGGCGTTTCACGTGAAACACGAGTGAGGGGGCGGTGTTTCACGTGAAACACCGCCCCCGCGATCCCACCTTCGGCGGCCGCTCAGCGCGCGTCAGCGGGAATCGTCCCCAGCCGGCCGGCCTGGAAGTCCTCGAAGGCCTGAGCCAGTTCGGCGTGGGTGTTCATGACGAACGGTCCGTAATGCATCATCGGCTCGCGGATCGGCAGCCCACCCAGCAGCACCACCTCGAAGTTGGGGCTGCGCGACTCCTGGCTCTCGTCGGCCCGGATCGTGAGCGCATCGCCCTCGCCGAAGACCACCGATTGGCCCATGTGGAACGGACGGCCCTCCGCGCCGGCCGTGCCGCTGCCGGCCAGGGCGTAGGCGAGACCGTTGAAGTCCGTGCGCCAGGGCAGGGTCACCTCGGCACCCGGGTTCACCGTCAGGTGCATCATCGTGATCGGAGTGTGGGTGATGCCCGGCCCCTGATGGCCGTCGATGTCACCGGCGATCAGCCGCAGCAGCGCACCGCCGTCGGCGGAGGTCAGCAGCTTGACCTTGCCACCACCGATGTCCTGGTAGCGAGGCGCCATCATCTTGTCGCTCTTCGGGAGGTTCACCCACAGCTGGAGGCCGTGGAAGAGACCGCCCGACATGACCAGCGACTCCGGCGGCGCCTCGATGTGCAGCAGACCGGAGCCCGCCGTCATCCACTGGGTGTCGCCGTCATTGATGACCCCGCCGCCGCCGTGCGAGTCGCGGTGCACGAACGTGCCGTCGAGCAGGTAGGTCACGGTCTCGAAGCCGCGGTGCGGGTGCCACGGGGTGCCCTTGGGCTCTCCCGGCGCGTACTCCACCTCGCCCATCTGGTCCATCATGATGAACGGGTCGAGGTACTTGTAGGCGATCCCGGCGAAGGCTCGGCGCACCGGGAAGCCCTCGCCCTCGAAACCGCTCGGGGCGGTGGTGACGGTCAGCACGGGTCGGGTGCGCGCACCGGCGGGTGCGGCCACCTTCGGCAGGGTCAGCGGATTCTCAACGGTCACTGCGGGCATGACGGCCTCCTCGGTCGTTCGCGCTTCAATCAAGTTAGTTGAAAGATGAACAACCCGCAAGGCGTGCGACATTCCCGCTTCTCGCGTCAGGGCGTTTCAGCAGGTCAGCGAGTTGCGGCAGGGCAAAAGAAGGCCGCCCCGAAGGGCGGCGTCAGACATCCGGGGAGCGCCGGCGACTAGCCGTACATCCGCCGCATGGCGAAGTCGACCATCTGCTCCACGGCCTTCGCGTCGAAGACCATCCGGTGGTCGCCCTCCATGTCGAGGACGAACCCGTAGCCGGTCGGCAGCAGGTCGAGCACCTCGGCGCCGGTGATCACGAAGTACTTGGACTCCTTGCCGGCGTACCGGCGCAGTTCCTTGAGCGAGGTGAACATCGGGATGACCGGCTGCTGGGTGTTGTGCAGCGCCAGGAAGCCGGGGTTGTCACCGCGCGGGCAGTAGACCTTGGACGTCGAGAAGATGCCCTGGAAGTCCTCGGCCGACATCGACCCGGTGGTGAAGGCGCGCACCGCGTCGGCGAGGGAGGGCGGGGACGGCTCGGGATACAGCGGCTGCTCGCCGTAGCCCCCGGGGGCCGGTTGCTGCGGCGGGGGCGGCGCTCCGTACTGCTGCCCGGCACCCGCGTTCTGGTCGTAGCCGTACATGCGCCACAGCGTACTGATTCGAGGGTCGCGCGGGGGACGCTCGTCACAGATCGGCCGTTAGGGGTTGCTTCTTATTACTGATGGGTAGCATCATCGTAGCTACTTGCTGGTATTGCGTATCGAGGTCCCTTCCTCGCGTCGAGGTCTTCCTCGTACAGAGGCCCTCCCGAACCCTTACGGAGCCGTACCCATGGGGCACTACAAGTCGAATCTCCGCGACATCGAGTTCAACCTCTTCGAGGTGTTCGGCCGCGACAGCGTGTACGGCACCGGACCGTTCGCGGAGATGGACGTCGACACCGCAAAGAGCGTGCTGTCCGAGATCGCCCGCCTGTCGGAGAACGAGCTGGCGGACTCCTACGCCGACGCCGACCGGAACCCGCCGGTCTTCGACCCGGACACCAACACCGCGCCGGTGCCGGACACCTTCAAGAAGAGCTACCAGGCGTACATGGACGCCGAGTGGTGGCGGCTGGGCATCCCGGAGGAGATCGGCGGCACCACCTCGCCGCGCTCGCTCCTGTGGGCCTTCGCCGAGACCATCCTGGGCGCGAACCCGGCCGTGTGGATGTACGCCTCCGGCCCGGCCTTCGCCGGCGTGCTCTTCGAGGAGGGCACCGAGCAGCAGAAGCACATCGCCAAGGTCGCCGTGGAGAAGGGCTGGGGCTCCACCATGGTGCTGACCGAGCCCGACGCGGGCTCGGACGTCGGCGCCGGCCGCACCAAGGCGGTCCAGCAGGAGGACGGCTCCTGGCACATCGAGGGCGTGAAGCGCTTCATCACCTCCGGTGAGCACGACATGGCGGAGAACATCCTCCACTACGTCCTCGCCCGCCCCGAGGGCCACGGCCCCGGCACCAAGGGCCTGTCCCTCTTCCTCGTGCCGAAGTACGAGTTCGACTTCGAGACCGGTGAGCTGAGCGAGCGCAACGGCGTCTACGCCACCAACGTCGAGCACAAGATGGGCCTGAAGGCGTCCAACACCTGCGAGATGACCTTCGGCGACCGCCACCCCGCCAAGGGCTGGCTCATCGGCGAGAAGCACGACGGCATCCGCCAGATGTTCCGGATCATCGAATTCGCGCGCATGATGGTCGGCACCAAGGCGATAGCCACCCTCTCCACCGGCTACCTCAACGCCCTGGAGTACGCCAAGGAGCGCGTGCAGGGCCCGGACCTGGCGGCGTTCACCGACAAGTCCGCCCCGCGCGTCACGATCACCCACCACCCCGACGTGCGCCGCTCCCTGATGACGCAGAAGGCGTACGCCGAGGGCATGCGCGCCCTGGTGCTGTACACCGCCACGGTCCAGGACGAGATCATGGTCAAGGAGGCCGCGGGCGAGGACGTCTCCGCCGCCAACGCGCTGAACGACCTGCTGCTGCCGATCGTCAAGGGCTACGGCTCCGAGAAGTCCTACGAGCAGCTGGCCCAGTCGCTGCAGACCTTCGGTGGCTCCGGGTACCTCCAGGAGTACCCGATCGAGCAGTACATCCGGGACTCCAAGATCGACACCCTCTACGAGGGCACCACCGCCATCCAGGGCCAGGACTTCTTCTTCCGGAAGATCGTCCGCAACCAGGGCGCGGCGCTGACCCAGCTGGCCGGGACCATCAAGGCGTTCCTGGCCGACGCCGAGGGCGGCGCCGAGCTGGAGCAGGCCCGCGGCGAGCTGGCCAAGGCCGCCGAGGCGCTGGAGGCGATCGTCGGCGTCATGCTGACCGACCTCGCCGCCACCGAGCAGGACGTCAAGTCCATCTACAAGGTCGGTCTCAACACCACCCGCCTGCTGATGGCCTCCGGTGACGTCGTCATCGGCTACCTGCTCCTGAAGGGCGCCGCGGTGGCCGCCGAGAAGCTGGCCGACGCGTCGTCGAAGGACAAGGCGTTCTACGCCGGCAAGATCGCCGCCGCGAAGTTCTTCGCGCACAACGTCCTGCCGGGCGTCACGCTCCAGCGCACGCTGGCGGATTCCATCGACCAGTCCCTGATGGAGCTGGACGAGGCCGCGTTCTGAGGCACCGTTGAGTCCGGACGGTCCGGGGCCTGTTCCCGGACCGTCACCCGGTTCTCACAAACCTCTCAGAATCACTGATCACACTGGTGGAGCCCGCCTCTCATCCCCCCGGGAGGCGGGCACCACCGTTGTGTGGGCGGGTGGTGCGGAGGACGCCCACCGTTGCCCGTGGGCCCCGTTGTCCCGCAAGTGGCCCGGAAACCGCTCATTCCGCCGGCGCATCCGCCCGGCGAGGGGGAAATCGTGGCCGGAAGGCAATGGAGTCGCACCCCTCGGGCACGCGGAAGTGCGGAGTTGGCTCCTTATGCTGAATCCATGACCAACTCCGTCCGCTACGACCGCGGCCACACCGACGACCTCATGTCCTTCCTCGCCGCCAGTCCGTCGCCCTACCACGCGGTGGCGAACGCAGCGGAGCGGCTGGAGAAGGCAGGCTTCCGTCAGGTGGCGGAGACCGACGCGTGGGACGGCCGGAGCGGTGGCGCGTACGTGCTGCGCGGCGGTGCCATCATCGCCTGGTACGTGCCTGAGGGGGCCGACGCCGCGACCCCGTACCGCATCGTCGGGGCGCACACCGACTCCCCCAACCTCCGGGTCAAACCGATCCCGGACACCGGCTCCCGCGGCTGGCGGCAGATCGCCGTGGAGATCTACGGCGGAACGCTGCTCAACACCTGGCTCGACCGCGATCTGGGGCTCAGCGGTCGGGTGACGCTGCGGGACGGCAGCAACCGGCTGGTCACCGTGGACCGGCCGCTGCTGCGGGTGCCGCAACTCGCCGTCCACCTGGACAGATCGGTGAACGTCGAGGGGCTCAAGCTCGACAAGCAGCGCCATATGACGCCGATCTGGGGCCTGGGCGAGGTCGCCGAGGGCGACCTGATCGCGTTCGTGGCCGAGGAGATCGGGGTCCCCGCAGGCGACATCAAGGGCTGGGACCTGATGGTCCACAGCGTGGAACCGCCCGCCTACCTCGGGCGCGACCGCGAACTCGTCGCCGGTCCGCGGATGGACAACCTGCTGTCCGTGCACGCCGGTACGGCCGCGCTGACCGCGGCGGCCGCCGCCGGTGACCGGCTGACCAGCATCCCGGTGCTGGCCGCCTTCGACCACGAGGAGAACGGCAGCCAGTCGGACACCGGCGCGGACGGCCCGCTGCTCGGCACGGTGCTGGAGCGTTCGGTCTTCGCCCGCGGCGGCAGCTACGAGGACCGGGCGCGGGCCTTCGCCGGCACCATCTGCCTGTCGTCGGACACCGGGCACGCGGTGCACCCCAACTACAGCGACCGGCACGAGCCGGGGCACCACCCGATGCCCAACGGCGGACCGATCCTGAAGGTGAACGTCAACCAGCGGTACGCGACCGACGGCAGCGGCCGTGCGGTGTTCGCCGCCGCCTGCGAACGGGCCGGAGTGCCCTGGCAGTCCTTCGTCTCGCACAACGCGATGCCCTGCGGCACCACGATCGGGCCGATCACCGCGGCCCGACACGGCATCCAGACCGTCGACATCGGCGTCGCGATCCTGTCCATGCATTCGGCCCGCGAGCTGTGCGGCGCGCAGGACCCGTACCTGCTGGCGAACGCCCTCGCGGCTTTCCTGGAGAGCTGAGTTGGAATTCTCACTGCTCGGCCCGATCTCCGTGCTGAGCGGCTCCGAGGAGCTGTCGCTCGGGCCCGCCAAACGGAGCAGTGTGCTGGCACTGCTGCTTCTGCAGCCCAACACCACCGTTCCACTGGAGCAGTTGATCGACTCCCTGTGGGAGGACGAACCGCCCGAGCACGCCCGGACGGTCGTCCAAGGGCACGTCTCGCGGTTGCGCGCCACGCTGGCGGCGGGCGGTGCCGAGGCGTTCGGCATCGAGCTGGCCACCCACGGCTCGGCCTACCTGCTTCGGCTGCCGGAAGAACTGATCGACGCCCACCGGTTCGGTGAACTGGTCGCGCTGGCCCGCCCCGAGGCAGCGCCGGCCGATGCGGTCCCGCTGCTGCGCGAGGCACTGGGGCTGTGGCGCGGGCCGGCGCTCACCGGCACGGTCACCAGCCCGCCGTTCGCGGCCGCCGCGCACGCCCTCGAAGAGCGCAGGCTGTCGGCCGTCGAGGCACTGGCCCGGGCGTACGGCGCGCTCGGCGAGAACGAACAGGCCGCGGCCGTCCTGTACTCCGCGGCCGTCAACCACCCTTTGCGGGAGGGGTTGATCGCCGCGCTGATGCGGGCGCTGTTCCAGACCGGCCGGCAGTCCGATGCGCTGGAGTGGTACCACCGCACCCGACGACTGCTCAGCGAGGAGCTGGGCGTCGATCCGGGCGAGCGGCTGCGGTCGGCGTACGAGGAGATCCTTCGGGCGGAGACCGCGGACGATCCCCGGAAGGCCGCGGAGCCGACGCGCGGGGCAGCGGGCGCTCCGGCCGAGGGGCGCGCGTTTCACGTGAAACACGACGCTGACGCACCGGCTCCCCGTGACGGGGGCACGGGCGGGGCCGGCGACCCGGCGCAGACCGGCCGGAGCGGGTCCGGCGGGGCACCTCGCCTGCTTCCCCGGCCGCCTGCCCGCTTCCTGGGACGGCAGGCCGAACTGCATTCCCTGACGGACGTGTTGACGGACCGTACGGCCGGGGAGAGCCCGCTCGCCGTGGTCGCCGGCCCGGCCGGGGTGGGCAAGACGGCATGCGCCGTGCAGTGGGCGCACCTGCACGCCGGCTCCTTCCCCGACGGCCAGCTCTTCGCCGATCTGCGCGGTTTCGGCGAGGGCGACGAGACGGCTCCGGCCGAGGTCCTGCGCGACTTCCTCCAGGCGCTCGGCACCCCGCCGGAACGGGTACCGAGCTCCACGCAGGCCGCCTCGGCGCTGTTCCGCTCGCTGGTAGCCGAGCGCCGGGTGCTGGTCGTCCTGGACAATGCACGGAGTTCGGCACAGGTGCGGCCGCTGCTGCCCGGTGGTCCGCACTGCGTCACGGTCGTCACCAGCCGCAGCCGGCTCGACGGACTGGTCGCCACGGACTGCGCCCGGCCGGTGGGCCTCCAGGCCCTCGGCCACGACGAGGGCGCTGCGCTGCTCGGCGCCATGCTGGGGTCGGGCCGGGTCGCGGAAGACCCGGCGGCGGCCCGCGAACTGGTGGATCTGTGCGACGGGTTGCCGCTGGCGCTCCGCGCTGCGGCGGCACAGCTGACCGCCCGGCCGCGCTGGCGACTGGCCCGACTGGCCTCCGCGCTGCGCGACGAGCGGCGTCGGCTGGCGCTGCTGTCGGCGGAGGACACCGGAATAGCGGCGGCGCTGCGCGTGTCGGTCGCCCGGCTGTCCGCGGACGACGCCCGGCTGCTGCGGGCCTTGGCCAACAGTCCCGACGGGCATCTCAACGCCTCAGCCGCGGCTGCCCTCGCCGGGTACGACCAGGAGCGCACGCAGGACGGACTCGAACGGCTCGCGGAAATGCACCTGGTGGACGAAGAGGCCACCGACGTCTACACGATCAGCGCCCTGACGCAGCTGTTCGCCCGGGACGGGGGTGCGGAGGGCGGCCGGCGACCGGACGGCGGCGAGGGAACGGAGCCCGACGGGTCGGGCGGACGCCCGGGAAGCGGGGCCGGCTGAGCCACGGCCGCGACGGGGGACATGGGCGTTAGGCAGGCGTTAGCGGTACGGCAGCGGCGGTCGGCAGTCTTGTGGACAGACCGCAGGACCAGGGCCGGCCGACCACGCCGGGCCAGACCGCGGAGCGCCTCGCCGCGCTCCGCCGCCCGGGGGGAGACCGGACATGCCACGCACCGATGCCGCCACCACGGCCCGTACGACCCGTTCGGCCCGGCGCCGTACGCTGCGGATCGCCGCGGCCGGGCTGACCGCGGTGGCCGCGCTGACCCTCACCGCCTGCGGAAGCCAGGACAACCCGCTCAAGACCAGCGACGCCAAGCCGTTCGACCCCGCGCCCCAGGACGCCAAGGACCCCGCGGCCAACGGCATGCACAACGACCAGGGCGCACCCACCCCGGCGGAGAAGGAGAACGGCGGCGCCAAGGGCAACGGCGGTGCGACCGGGAAGAGCGGCACGGGCGACGCCACCGTCGCGGACAGCACGGCCGCTGGCGGGAAGCACGGTCCCACGGCCGGTTCGGGACAGGCCGCCAACGGTGGCGGCCGCGGGTCGAGTGCCCGGCGCACCACCTGTGACCCCTCCAAGGTCCGCATCGTGGCGCAGCCGCTGACCCGCCCGATCAACCACCTGCTGCTGCAGGCCACCAACACCTCCGGCGCCACCTGCGACCTCCACGCCTACCCCTACCTCCAGTTCGACGAGGCACAGTCGCCGGTGGCCGACCTTCCGGACAGCAAGCCGCAGGCCGTGATCACCCTGGCACCGGGGGAATCGGGCTACGCCGGTGTGCTGCTGTCCCGGGCCGACGGTGACGCCCAGGGCGGCCGCACGGCGACCTCGCTCTCCGTCAGCCTCGCCGGTCGTGACGGCGACGGGAGCGTCGGCGGGTCGGTGAAGGTCGCGCTGCCGGGCGGCTCGGCGTACCTCGACGACAGTGCGCAGGTGACGTACTGGCAGTCGGACCCCAACACCGCGGCCTCCTGGTAGTCCGGACCGCGTAGGGCCGACGACGGCCCCCCGAAGCAGGGCGCCCGCGATTCCCCCGGCGGGCGCCCTTTCCTCTTGCCCGCTTCCCGTCGGTCCTCAGCAGCCGCGTGCGGCACGGCCTCCGGATCTGCCCGCGGCTGTCCCGTCATGTCCCAGCAGGCACCCCTCGGCGTCCCGAAAGCCGCCGTCGCGCGCCACGTCACCGCAGGTCACAGCCCTGTGAGACGAGAGCGACGTCCCACAGGCCGCGCAGCGGCGGTGCACGGGGGCCGTCCCGGCCCACCATGGTCTCCGTCGTCGCGAGCGGACCCCGCGGACGGCACCAAGGACCGACGAGGCGGAGGGGCACCGGCATGGAGGAACACGGCACCACGCCACCGGGGGACGGCACAACCCCGTTGGTGGGCGCGGCATCCGGGCTCCGCCGGTCCCTGCTCCGCCGGACCCTGCTGCGCCGGGTGCTTCCGACGGCCGCCGCGGCGGGTCTCGGCATCACCGGGATCGCCGGGGTCGCGCACGGCGCCGTCGGTTCGACGCCGCGGGCCGCCGCCGACTTCCCCACCTGGGGGACCCGTTGGGTGGTGCACGCCAGCGCCGACACCGGCTCCCCCGCCGTCGGAATGATCAATGCCTCGGCACCGGGGAAGGACCGGATCACCGCCGACTATCAGGTGAACACCGGTCGGCGCGTGTGCGAGGGCAACGCCTGCTCGACCTACATGGCGCACCTCACCAGGCCGGTCAGCGGCTTTCTCACCGTGGTCGCGGTGGACATACCGCAGGACCGGTTGCCGGACATACCCGTGCAGGGCGGCCCGCCGCCCGGCCCCGGTGCCGCACGCCGGGAGATGCTGGCGCGCGCCGCCACCTGGCTGACCGCCGACAACGGGTCCCAGGTCCCGTACAGCCAGTCCCAGGTCTGGAAGGACGGCTACCGGCAGGACTGCTCGGGCTATGTGTCGATGGCCCTCCGGCTGCCGACACCCGGCACCAACACCGTGGGCCTGGCGACCGATCGCGGTCTCACCCGGCCGATCTCGCTCGGCGCGTTGAGGGGTGGTGACCTCCTCGTCGACGCGTCGGGGGACAACAACAACCGACACGTCGTCATCTTCGAGAAGTGGGACGACGCCGCACATTCCTCGTACACCGCATTCGAGCAGCGCGGTGACCACGGCACCGACCACCGGAACCTGACCTACGGCCTGCCGGGCGGTGACCCGGAGTTCACGCCGTACCGGCCCGTGGTGTTCGGCGACTGAACGGCGGCAGCGAACGGGGGGCGAGGCACGTACGGCCGAGCTGGCTCACGATCGACCGGGCCGCAGCGCGCTGTTTCACGTGAAACGTCACCGAACGGTCCGGGTTCGTTCCGGATCGCGTAACGAGGGGTACTTCCGTCACAGGGGAGCGGAAGTGCCCCTCGCACGCGCATGGCCACTGTGCTGGAATGCGAGGCGTGCCTGGCCATGAGAACGACGCCACGAATGTCCGACGCAAACCACTGGCCCCACTCCCGGCTGAGCTCTCCGGTCCCGCCCGGGACTTCGTCTCCGCACTGCGCCGCATGCACGGCGAACTGGGCTACAGCCTCCAGGAGTTAGCAGCCCGCCTGCCGGCCAGCCGCTCGTCCCTGTCGCGCTATCTACGCGGCCAGAGCCTGCCCGATGAACGACTGCTGGTGCAGTGGTGCAAGCTCTCCTTCACTGGTGAGGACCGGCTGCCGGCACTGGTGGAGCTGCTCCACCGCGCCCAGGAGGCGGCGGACGAGGCGGCGACGCCGGCTACGGAACCGCCCGCAGCGGCCGAACCGGACGCGGAGGCAGCGGCGGACCGCGAGATCGTGGAGGAGGTGGCGGGTGCGGATCCACGGGAGGCAGCGCCGGGGCGGCGGCGGTTGCGACTGGTGTTGGCCGGGCTCGGCACCGCCGCCGTCCTCGCCGGGGCGGCATTCGCCGTCATGGCGCTGACCGGTTCGGACGCGGACGGCCGGGTGGCGGGCGACGGACGGGCATCGGCCGCGGCGGGCGCGGGACCGGCCGCCGGCTCGGCCCGGATCACCGTGAACAACATCGAACGGGCCTGCCAACACAGCCGTACCGACTACTGCGCGCTCGGGCTGGCCCGCGACCCCTATGCGCCGTACCTGCGGCCCAACGTCGTGGGCCGCGTCTGGCACGGCGACGTCCTGCAGGCCATCTGCAGGATCGCCGACGGGATCAGCGTCACCGACGAGGCCGGCGGGCACAGCAGCATCTGGTTCCGGGTCGACCATGACGGTGGCAGGGCCTGGATGCCGGGCATCCGCGTCCGGCCGGAGCAGCTCGACGACGAGCTGCCCCGGTGCCCGAACTGACCGCGCCCGGGTTGAGCCGTCCACACCGGGGAAAAAGCAGCCGGAGGCCGGGCGGAACGCACCCGCCCCGGCCCTTCGAGGGGCAGTCGCTATCGTGGCCGTGCCATGACATAGCCGCCTCGCCGTCCGCAGTACCTCACCGGGGGACCTTCCATGACCGCACGCCGCACCCGTCGCCGCTCCGCCGTGTACGCCGCGCTGGCCCTCGGCCTGACCGGCTCGCTCGCGCTGACCGGCTGCAACAGCAGCTCCTCGAAGTCGAAGACGAGCTCGTCCTCCAAGAGCAAGAAGCGCAAGATCATCGGCGGTGGCGCCGCCGCGGCAGGGGCCGGCGCCGGCGCGGCGGCCAACCGTCACGTGTCGAACTGCTACCTCACCACTGCCCGGCTCCAGTTCGGCCAGGTGACGGGGCCCAAGGGGTATGTGACCGTGCGGTACCGGAACTCCTCCGGCTCGCTGAGCTGCACGCTGTACAACGCGCCGCTGCTGTCGTTCAACCAGGCGAAGACGCCGCTGCCGAGGGTGAAGCCCGACTCGGGCCACCTGGTGACCCTGCGGCCGCACTCCACCGCCTACGCGGTCATCCCGACCACCAGCGCCGCCGCCCTGGGCACGAAGCAGAAGGACGTGGCCGTCCGGTTCATGGGCCGATCGGAGGATTCCCGGACCACCGGCCAGCCCGTGACCTACAACTTCGCCGAGAAGTACACGACGGTCTCCGTCGGCCAGAGCAAGGTCACCAACTGGTACAGCACCCTCTCCGCGGCCAAGCTGGAGGCCGGCGTCGGGTGACGTCCCGCGGCCGCCGACCCCCAGGCCGGCACGCGTAGCCTCGACTGGGGGCCGGTGGCCGGGGCTACTCCGCGTCCAGCCCCGCCAGCACGAGGCCCAGCCGGGCCGTGCCGTCCCCGGTGATCCGGACGGGCACGCCCCAGTCCTGCTGATGCACGTGACAGGCCGGGTACTCGACGTCCGGGGCGTCGTCGCAGGACGCGGCCATCGCCGAGACGTGCAGCACGCCCTCGGTCGCGCCGTCCGCGAGGACCAGGTCCCGCGCCAGGTCCGTGCCCGCACCCGCCCCGTCGGCGAGCAGCTCCGGCGGCGTGGCACTGACCAGCAGCCGCGTGGAGGGACCGTAGCGGGTGTCGAGCTTCTGGCCGGCCGGGGCCTGGAAGACCACATCGAGCCGCAGGGTGCCGGGGGCGATGTCGGTCGCGGCCCGCTGGGTGCGGTGGGCCACAGACTCGACGCGCACCGCCTCCTCGGGGAGCCGGAGCCGGGTCACCCGGTGCCGCGCGGACTCCACCACCACGATGTCGTCGTCGGCGAGGACCGCCGCGGAGGGCTCCCGCAGATCGGTGGCGAGGGTGGTCACCTCACCGCTGGCCGGGTCGTAGCGGCGCAGCGCGTGGTTGTAGGTGTCCGCGACGGCGACCGAACCGTCGGGGAGCGCGGTGACGCCCAGCGGGTGCTGGAGCAGGGCCTGCTCGGCGGCGCCGTCCCGGTGCCCGAAGTCGAAGAGGCCGGTGCCGACGGCCGTGCGGACCACGTAACCGTCCGCGGCGTCGTCGGCCGCCCGCTCGATCCAGCGCACCGCGCTGGTCTCCGAGTCTGCGATCCACAGCCGGTCGCCGGCCGCCGCGAGCCCGGAGGGCTGGGCGAACCACGCCTCCGCCGCGGGACCGTCCACCAGGCCCTCGTTGGTGGTGCCGGCCGCCACCGCCACCGTGCCGTCGGCCGGGTCGTAGGCCCAGATCTGGTGGACGCCGGCCATCGCGATCCACAGCCGGTCCTGCCACCAGGCGAGGTCCCACGGCGAGGAGAGGTCCACCTCGCGGGCCGGGCCCGCGGTCGGCGAGCCCTGCCACCACTGCTTGCCGGTGCCGGCCACCGTCTCCAGCGTGCCGGTCGCGGGGTCGAAGACCCGGACCGCGTGGTTGACGGTGTCCGCGACGGCGACCGTGCCGTCGGGCAGCAGCGCCAGTCCCTGCGGCTCGTTGAAGGAGTCCGGGCCCAGCCCGCGCTCCCCGCTCCCGATCCGGCGCAGCACCTCTTCACCGTCGGCGGCCAGCTCGACCAGTTGGTGCCGAGTGGTGTCGGAGACCAGGAAGGTGCCGCCAGGCAGCCGCACGGCCTTGCCGGGGAAACGGAGGTCGGTGGCGACCGGCTCCGGCGGCACGTAGGGGCCGTCCCCGCGCCGCAGCGTGCCCTTGGCGCCGTGCTCGGCGATCAGCTCCTCGACGAGCGTCTCGATGGCGTGCGCGTGGCCCTCGCCCGCGTGCTGGGCCACGACGTAGCCCTCGGGGTCGATCACCACCAGCGTCGGCCAGGCCCGCACCGCGTACTGCTTCCAGGTCGCGAGCTCGGGGTCGTCGAGGACGGGGTGCTCGACGCCGTACCGCTCGACGGCGTCGACGACGGCCTGGTGGTCGGCCTCGTGCACGAACTTCGGGGAGTGCACACCGATGATCACGACCGAGTCGCGGTGGCGCTCCTCCAGCTCCCGCAGCTCGTCCAGGACGTGCAGGCAGTTCACACAGCAGAACGTCCAGAAATCGAGGATGACAATGCGTCCTCGCAGGTCAGTGAGGGTGAGGTCGTTTCCGCCGGTGTTGAGCCAGCCGCCCTTGCCGATCAGCTCGGGGGCCCGGACGCGCGCACGTGAAGCCATGTGGACATTCAACGTCACTCCGGTGTCCAGGCATTCCGCAGGGGCCACGGGGAACACGTCACCCATGCTGCAATCCCACGAGGCGCACCACCCTCGCTCCCGCAAGTACTTCGTGCACGACCGGATCTTCGGCATCGGCGATGACTACTGGGTCGACGACGATCACGGACGGCACGCGTTCCTCGTGGACGGGAAGGCGCTCCGGCTGCGGGAGACCTTCGAGCTCAAGGACACCGAGCGGCGGGTCCTGATCACCATCCGCAAGAAGATGTTCAGCCTGCGCGACGCGATGACCATCGAGCGGGACGACGAGCCGTTGGCCACCATCAAGCGCAAGCGCCTTTCGTTGCTGCGCCATCACTTCCGCGTCGAACTGGTCGACGGCACCGAGCTGGACGTGAGCGGCAAGATCCTCGATCGGGAGTTCGCGGTCGAGTACGACGGCGAACTGCTCGCCGAGATCTCACGGCGGTGGCTGACCGTCCGTGACACCTACGCGGTCAATGTCGTGCGGGAGGACGCGGACCCGGCGCTGCTGATCGCCGTCGCGGTCTCCGTGATCCGGATGGCCGAGCGGGAGCGGGAGGACGACTGAGGACGCGCCGGGCGTACCGACCAAAACCCTCTTACCGTACGGTAATTGGCCGGTCGCGCCGACTCCGCACCAATCGGGAGCGGCGAATCGCGCACAGTACCACCGGCAACGCTTTCGAACGGCCCGACCGTCAAACATCCGCCTACGATGGTCACCCGAAAGCACTGCCGGGGTGCCGGTGCGCAGCGTAACTTAACTGCCAGACAGCAGCCCGCGTACGAACCGTTCGAGGGGTCCCGTGACCGTCCATCCCAGCCTTCAGTCCTCCATCGATGCCTGGACGCACTCCATAGAAGCGATAACCGAGCTGGTGACGCCGCTCGTCGAAGGCGAGTGGAACAGGGCGACGGACCTGCCAGGTTGGTCCGTGCGTGACATCGTCTCCCACGTCATCGGCCTGGAATGCGAGATGTTGGGCGACCCCCGGCCGATCCACACGCTGCCCCGCGACCTGTACCACGTGCGCAGCGAGTCGGCCCGCCGGATGGAGGTCCAGGTGGACGTCCGCCGGCACCACACCGCGCCGGAGATGCTCAGCGAGCTCGAATACACCATCATCCGGCGCTCCCGGCAGCTGCGGAACGAGACCCGTCAGCCGGACACCGTGGTACGCAGCCCGCTCGGCGAGGAGCGCACCCTGGAATTCGTCCTGGAGCAGCGGGCGTTCGATGTCTGGGCGCACGAGCAGGACCTCCGCCGGGTGTTCGGCAAGCCCGGCAACCTCGACTCGGCGGGTGCGCTGGTGGCCCGCGACCTGCTGGTGCGGGCACTGCCCGGGATCGTCACCAAACGGGCCAAGGCGCCGGCCCGTTCGACGGTGGTCTTCGACATCAGCGGCCCGGTGGAGTTCATGCGGACCGTCCGGGTCGACGCCGAGGGGAAGGCCACCATCGACGGCAGCGTCTCGCTCGGCCCGACGGTGACGCTGACCATGGACTGGGACGCCTTCCACCAACTGGCGTGCGGACGGGTCCGGCCGGCGGCCCTGGTCGAGCAGATCAAGATCGACGGCGACCAGGACCTCGCCCACGCCATCCTCGACAACTTCGCCGTCACGCCGTAACGCCCGGGCCGCTCAGGCACTCCCGAGAGGAACCAGTGGCCCGGACGGGGCGTCCCACGAGGGATTGAGGGGCCGCTGGGCTCGCTGGGGCAGCGTGGCTCGGCAGGCTTCGGCTGCGAGGGGCGCGACGCGGTGGAGGGAACGGTCAAGGCGGGGGACGGCCGCCCCGGGGTCGAAGAGGGCCGGGGGAGCGGCGGGATGTGGAACACCGCGCAGAACATCACGGCGGGCAGCGTCCACCAAGGGCACACCATCAACATCCACCCGCCGCAGGCAGCCACGCCCACCCCGACCGATTCCGCGGCAGAAGCGCTGACGCAGGCAGCGCACAAGCGGTGACGCGAGGAAACCCGAAAGCGCGGTCTCCATCCGCCCACACCGCTGCCCGTCGACTGGGCGATCCGCAAGGGATTCGCCGTTTCACGTGAAACACCCCTCGCCGCGCCGCCACCGAGGACGCGTCCGCCGGGGAGACCGGCGACCGTCCTCAGGCCGGGACGTGAACGGCCTCGACCCTGCTGACCACCAACCGTTCCCGTTCGCGCCGTGCCGCACGCCGACGAAGCCGGAGGATCTGCGAAATGCCGAGCGCCTCCAGAACGAAGACCGAGGCGAAGGCGATCCGGTAGTTGTCGCCGGTGGCGTCAAGCAGGACGCCGACCGCGAGCAGCGTGGTCATCGAGGCGGTGAAGCCGCCCATGTTGACGATGCCGGACGCGGTGCCCTGGCGCTCCGGCGGATTGGCCGGCCGGGCGAAGTCGAAACCGATCATCGACGCGGGGCCGCAGGCACCCAGCACCGCACAGAGCACGACCAGCAGCGCCATGGGCGCGTGCGCGGCCGGCCAGCACAGGGTGAGCGCCCACAGCAGGGCGGTGGCCGCGACGGTGCCCAGCGCCAGCGGCATCCGCGCCGCGTGGTGGCGCGCGATGATCTGGCCGTAGACCAGGCCGACGGCCATGTTGGAGAGCACCACGAGGGTCAGCAGCTCACCGGCCGTGCCGCGGGAGAGACCCTGCGCCTCCACGAGGAACGGCAGGCCCCACAGCAGCAGGAAGACCATCGCCGGGAACTGGGTGGTGAAGTGCACCCACATGCCCAGCCGGGTGCCGGGCTCGCGCCAGGCGGCCGCGATCTGGCCGCGGATGAACGCGGCGCCGCTGTGCTCGCGGGACGCCGGCGGCGGGGCGAAGCCCTCGGGGTGGTCCTTGAGGAAGAGCAGCAGCAGGGCCAGCACAACGATGCCGCCCAGGGCGCTGGCGGCGAAGGTCGTCGTCCAGCCGAAGGTGTGCAGCAGGCGGGCCAGGACGAGGGTGGAGATCAGGTTGCCCGCCATGCCGACCAGGGCGGCGATCTGCGCGATCATCGGGCCGCGACGGGCCGGGAACCAGCGGGAGCCGAGCCGCAGCACGCTGATGAAGGTCATCGCGTCACCGCAGCCCAGCAGCGCCCGCGAGCCGAGCGCCATGCCGTACGAGTCCGAGAACGCGAAGCCGAACTGGCCCGCGGTGTAGAGCACCACGCCGATGGTCAGGACCTTCTTCGCGCCCAGCCGGTCGACCAGCAGGCCGACGGGTATCTGCATGCCCGCGTAGACCAGCAGCTGAAGGATCGAGAAGGTGGACAGCGCGGAGGCGTTGATGTGGAAACGGTGGGCGGCGTCCAGGCCGGCCACGCCGAGGCTGGTGCGGTAGGTGATCGCGACGAAGTAGACGGCGACGCCGATGCCCCATACGGCCACGGCCTTCCGGCCACCGGGCGGGTCCGAGGGAAGCAGCCGGACGCCGCCCCCTCCTATGCCGCCTATGCCACCACTGGTGGAACTGTCGCTGCCGGCAGCACCGTCGGTACGCCCGCTCATCGCTCGTTCCCCTGCGCGAGGTTGCGGACCCAGCTGACGTGCCGCTGTACGGCGTCGGTGGCGGCTTCGGCGTCGCCGGCCCGCAGGGCCTCCAGGATCTCGGTGTGTTCGGTGATGTTCTTGGTGATCCGGTCGGGGTGGGCGTGCATCACCGCGACGCCCATCCGCAGTTGCCGGTCGCGCAGCTGCTCGTAGAGCCGGTCCAGGATCTGGTTGCCGGCGCTGCGCACGATGGCGGCGTGGAAGGCCCGGTCGGTGATCGACACAGCGGCCAGGTCGCCCGCCGCGGCCTGCGCCCGCATCGTCTCGACCAGTTCGGTCAACTCGTTGATCAGCGCGGCGCCGGCGGGCACGGCCTTGGCCGCGGCGTGCTTCTCCACCAGCAACCTGGTCTCGACGACATCGGCGATCTCCTGCGCGGAGACCGGAAGGACCAGCGCGCCCTTCTTCGGGTAGAGCTTGATCAGCCCTTCCACCTCCAGTCGCAGCAGTGCCTCCCGCACCGGGGTGCGGGAGACGCCCACCGCGTCGGCGAGCTCCCCTTCGGTGAGCAGCATCCCGCCCTCGTAGCGGCGCTCCAGGACGGCGTCCTTGATGTGGGTGTAGACCCGCTCGGCAGCGGGTGGCTGTTTGGCGGGAACGGGACCGGTCTCCCTCGTGGGGACGGTGGACAGGGACGCTGATGGCATGCGCACAGGATAGATACAACAAGTATGCGACCGGCACGGCATTCCGCAATGCGGACGATCAACGAGATATTTGCCCTGGTAAGAGGCGTTATGCGGGGTCGGCCGGAGCTGCTTCGGAGCGCCGGCCGACCGTCTCCTCAGGCCGACATCCGCCCCTGCGCGACCAGACGGTCCACCACCTGCCGGTGGGCCGGTGCGCAGCGCGCGGAGGACTCGTGGCGGTCGAACCACGCGTACTCGGCAATCTCCCGGCCGGGGGCCGGCGCGATGTCCTGGGGGCCACCGGTGAAGCAGGTCATGTGCAGCCGCCGACCGTTCTTGCCGTGCGCCACGTCGTGGACGACGAACGCCTCGGAGAGCTCCGCGGCCGGGATGCGCAGGCCAAGTTCCTCCGAGAGCTCCCGGGAGAGCGCCTCGCGTGCCGTCTCCCCCGGTTCGTACTTGCCACCCGGGAGGTAGAAGGTGTCGTTCCCCCGCGTCCGCACGCTCAGCAGCCGGCCGTCCCGCACGTGGAGCCACGACACCGACCGCAGCGGGGCTTCCCGCTCCGCGGCGATCAGCGGGTGGCCGGTCTGGTCGTCGATCCACCGCCCGCGTTCGGTGAAGCCCAGGTGGGCGGAGAACCGCCGGGCCCGGGCGTTCTCCTCGAAGACCTCCAGGGTCAGCGCGCCGTACCGCGCGGCCGCATGCTCCACCAGCTCCCGGCCGGTCCCGGCGCCCTGTGCCTCCGGCGCCACGAACAACCCGCCGATCTCCGCCCCGGCGTCGTCCCCGGCCCGGAGCCCCAGCACGCCGATGACGGCCCCGTCGCGCTCGGCGACCCATTTCTCCGCCCGGACGAGATGCACCTCGCGGAGGATCCGGGCCCGCTCCCCCTCGCCTTCTCCCTCGATGAACGGATGCGCCTGCTTCGACGCCCTGGACCACAGGTCGCAGACCGTGTCCTGATCCGCGTCCCGATAGCGCCGAATGACCGTGTGACTGCTCATTTCGCCGACCGTAGGGAGCCGGACGGCCGGCAGCAAACTCTTTCCGGTCGAGGACGGCCCCGCTCGAAAGGGGGACCCGAGGGGGACCCACGGTCCGACTCAAGGCGTACGCGAGTCCGTACCTGACGCGTACGGAACGGCCGCATTCCCATGGGTGAATGGACACACGGAACCGATAAGGCACCCGTACAAGGGGAGTTGACCATGCAGTCCAGGACGCACACCGGCCACCGTGCGCGCAACGCCGTCGCACTGGCCCTGATCGTCGCCACCGTGTGGGCCGGCGCCGTACTGGCCCGCAGCGCGGCGCCGGTCGACCCGTCCGCCCCGACCGGCCCGGTGGCGCACCTCAGCCGCGTGGTCGACCTCATCCGCGGCTGAGCAACGACCAAGGGCGGTGTTTCACGTGAAACGCACCGACCGTTTCACGTGAAACACCGCCCCACCGTCGTCCCGGACTCCCGCCCCGGACGATCAGTCCGGCCGACTCAGCCCCAGGTGATCAGCCGCTTGGGCCGCTCCAGGATCGCCGCGATGTCCGCGAGCAGCTTGGAGCCCAACTCGCCGTCGATCAACCGGTGGTCGAAGGAGAGGGCGAGGGTCGTGACGTGGCGCGGCTTGACCTTGCCCTTGTGGACCCACGGCTGGAGCTTGATCGCACCGACCGCGAGGATCGCCGACTCCCCCGGGTTGAGGATCGGGGTGCCGGTGTCGACGCCGAAGACGCCGACGTTGGTGATGGTGACCGTACCGCCGGACATCGCCGCCGGTGAGGTCTTGCCCTCGCGGGCCGTGGCCACCAACTCGCCCAGCTCCGTGGCGAGCTGGGGGAGCGTCTTGGCCCCCGCGTCCTTGATGTTCGGGACGAGCAGGCCGCGCGGGGTGGCCGCGGCAATCCCGAGGTTGACGTAGTCCTTGTAGACGATCTCCTGAGTAGCCTCGTCCCAGGCGGCGTTGACCTCCGGGTGCCGCTTGATGGCGACCAGGAACGCCTTGGCCACCAACAGCAGCGGATTGACCCGCAGCCCGGCCAGGTCCGGGTCCTGCTTGAGCTCCTGGACGAGCTTCATCGTGCGGGTCACGTCGACGGTGATGAACTCCGTGACGTGCGGCGCGGTGAAGGCACTGGCGACCATCGCCTGGGCGGTGGCCTTGCGCACGCCCTTGACCGGCACCCGACGCTCGCGCGCGGCGTCGAAGGCGGTGACCGGGGCCACCGCCGTCGGGACGGCCACCTCGGGGGCGGCCGGCGCCGCCGCCTCGGCCGGTGCGGCGGCCGCGTAGACGTCGTCGCGGGTGACGACGCCGCCCGGCCCGGTCGGGACGACCGTCGCCAGGTCGATGCCGAGGTCCTTGGCGAGCTTGCGGACCGGCGGCTTGGCCAGCGGACGCTCGGCGACCGGAACGGCGGCGGCGGGTGCCGCCGGCGCTACGGGCACGGCCACCGGAGTGGTGGCAGGCGCCGGCGCGCTGCGCCCGTTGAGCTCGGCCTGGAGCCCGGCGGTCACCGGCTCCGACTGGGCCGGCACCCCCGGCTGCTGCTTGCGCGCCCGGCGCTTGGTCGAGGACGGCGCGGCGCCGTAGCCGACCAGCACCGCCTGCCGGCCCTGCGGTTCGGCGTCGTCCTCCTCGGCGGGCGCCGCAGCCTCACCGGGGGCCTCCCCGACGGGACCGGCGCCCGGGTCGGTGTCGACCGCGATGATCACGGTGCCGACGTCGACGGTGGTGCCCTCGTCGAAGTGGAGCGCGTGCACCACCCCGTCGTAGGGGATGGGCAGTTCCACGGCGGCCTTGGCGGTCTCGACCTCGCACACGACCTGGCCGTCGGCAACGGTGTCACCGGCCTTGACGTACCACTTGAGGATCTCGGCCTCGGTCAGGCCCTCGCCCACGTCGGGCATCTTGAACTCGCGGATGCGCTGCGTGTGCGCGGCGCCGGCGGTCCCTGCAGTCATGGTCACGACTCTCCTCAGCCCTCAGTACGCCAACGCACGGTCAACGGCGTCGAGCACCCGGTCCAGCCCCGGAAGGTACTCGTCCTCCAGCCTGGACGGCGGATAGGGGGCGTGGAAACCGCCGACCCGCAGCACCGGTGCCTCCAGGTGGTAGAAGCAGCGCTCGGTGATCCGGGCGGCGATCTCCGCACCCGAGCCGAAGAAGACGGGCGCCTCGTGGACCACGACCAGCCGGCCGGTCTTCTCGACCGAGGACTGGACGGTGTCGAAGTCGATCGGGGAGATCGAGCGCAGGTCGACCACCTCGACCGACTTGCCCTCCTCGGCCGCGACCTTGGCGACGTCCTCGCAGACCTTCACCATCGGGCCGTAGGCGACCAGGGTGAGGTCGGAGCCGGCCCGGGTCACCCGGGCCTTGTGCAGCGGGTCCGGGATCGACTCGGTGTCCAGGCGCGACTTGTCGTGGTAGCGGCGCTTGGGCTCGAAGTAGATGACCGGGTCGTCCCCGGCGATGGCCTGCTGGAGCATCCAGTAGGCATCGGAGGAGTTCGACGGGGAGACGATCTTGAGCCCGGCGACGTGCGCGAAGAGCGCCTCGGGCGACTCGGAGTGGTGCTCGACGGCGCCGATGCCGCCCGCGTACGGGATGCGGATGACGACCGGCACCTTGACCTTGCCCAGCGCCCGCGCGTGCATCTTCGCGAGCTGGGTGACGATCTGGTCGTAGGCGGGGAAGACGAAGCCGTCGAACTGGATCTCCACGACCGGTCGGTAGCCGCGCAGGGCCAGGCCGATCGCGGTGCCGACGATGCCGGACTCGGCGAGCGGGGTGTCGATCACCCGGTCCTCGCCGAAGTCCTTCTGGAGCCCGTCGGTGACCCGGAAGACGCCACCGAGCTTGCCGACGTCCTCGCCCATGATGAGGACCTTGGGGTCGGCCTCCATGGAGGCCCGCAGCGACGCGTTGATCGCCTTCGCGATGGTGATCTTCTCGTGGACAACCATGGTCAGTTCCCCTCCGCGGCGGCGTCGGCGTCCGCGAACGACGCCTGGTAGGCGGCGAACTGCGCGCGCTCCTCATCGACGAGCGCGTGCCCGTCGGCATAGACGTTCTCGAAGATCGCCAGGTGATCCGGGTCGGGCATGGCCCGTACGACGTCGCGGACCCGCTTGCCCAGGACGTCGCTCTCCTCGTCGATCGCGGCGAGGTAGGCGTCGTCGACGAAGCCCTCGGCCTCCAGGTACTTCCGCAGCCGCAGGATCGGGTCCTTGGCCTCCCAGGCCAGCGTCTCCTCGTCCGGGCGGTACCGCGTCGGGTCGTCGGAGGTGGTGTGGGCGCCCATGCGGTAGGTGAACGCCTCGATCAGCATGGGGCCCTGGCCGGTGCGCGCGCGGTCCAGCGCCGCCTTGGTCACCGCCAGGCAGGCCAGCACGTCGTTGCCGTCCACCCGGACGCCGGGGAATCCGTACCCCTGGGCGCGCTGGTAGAGGGGGACGCGGGTCTGCTTCTCGGTGGGCTCGGAAATCGCCCACTGGTTGTTCTGGCAGAAGAAGACGACCGGGGCGTTGTAGACCGCGGAGAAGGTGAAGGATTCGGCGACGTCGCCCTGGCTGGACGCGCCGTCACCGAAATACGCGATGACCGCGGAATCCGCGCCGTCCTTCTGCACGCCCATCGCGTAACCGGTCGCGTGCAGCGTCTGCGAACCGATGACGATGGTGTAGAGGTGGAAGTTGTTGCTGTTGGGGTCCCAGCCGCCGTGGTTGACGCCGCGGAACATCCCCAGCAGGTTCGTCGGGTCGACGCCGCGACACCAGGCCACGCCGTGCTCCCGATAGGTGGGAAAGACGTAGTCGTCGTCGCGCAGCGCGCGGCCGGAACCGATCTGTGCGGCTTCCTGGCCCAGCAGCGAGGCCCACAGGCCCAGTTCGCCCTGGCGCTGGAGGGTGGTTGCCTCGGCGTCGAACCGCCGGGTCAGCACCATGTCGCGGTAGAGACCGCGCAGTTCCTCGGGAGAGAGGTCGATCGTGTAGTCCGGGTGCTCGACCCGCGTCCCTTCCGGGGTCAGCAGTTGTACGAGCTGGTCCTGCTCCGCCTGGTCCGGCCCGGCGCTGTTCCCGGCCTTGGACTGCGTCGCCTTCTTCGCCGGCGTCGTCTTTTTGGCGGTGGTGCGCTTGCTGCCGCCGCGGGCGGTTTTCCGCTCGGCAGTGCCTTCCACGGTCACGTGCTGCTCCTCCGTCTGTCCGGCCCCCGGGGTCCGCCGGTGGCCGTTTGCGGCTCACCCGGTATCCGATACGGCGCACGGGGTGTGTGCGAACGCGGCCGGATCCGGGTGGAACAAAGCGCCCCGGAGTGGCCTGCTCATTGCACGTTACCCATTGTCAAAGCCGAAGTGGAAATGGCGCTGACCTGCGATTTTGCTTGGATTTCCAAGTAAATCGCGAAGGCTGGGAACAACTCCTGGTCACAGCGTTGCAGGCCGCCGGGACAACGGCACGTTATATCGGTGACCTGGAGCACGGGAAGAGTTGATGTGTGAGACTAGGAAGGTGCGTGAAGACGGAAAAATCACGGTTTTCCTGCTCGATGACCACGAAGTGGTCCGGCGGGGCGTCCACGAAATGTTGTCGGTCGAGGACGACATCGAGGTGGTCGGCGAGGCCGGCACCGCGGCGGATGCGCTGGTCAGGATCCCGGCGACGCGTCCGGACGTGGCCGTGCTCGACGTCCGCCTCCCGGACGGCAGCGGCGTCGAGGTCTGTCGCGAGATTCGCGCCCAGGACGAAGAGATCAAGTGCCTGATGCTCACCTCGTTCGCCGACGACGAGGCCCTGTTCGATGCGATCATGGCCGGTGCGTCCGGTTATGTCCTCAAGGCCATCCGCGGCAGTGAACTCCTCTCCGCGGTTCGCGACGTGGCGGCCGGGAAATCGCTGCTCGACCCGGTGGCCACCGCCCGCGTCCTGGAACGGCTCCGCGACGGCAACGCCGCGAAGGGCGACGACCGACTGGCGAACCTCACCGAGCAGGAGCGCAAGATCCTCGATTTGATCGGCGAGGGATTGACCAATCGCGCAATCGGCGAACGACTCCACCTCGCCGAGAAAACGATCAAGAATTACGTTTCCAGCCTGCTTTCCAAGCTCGGCATGGAACGCCGCTCCCAGGCCGCTGCCTATGTTGCCCGCATGCAGGCCGAACGGCGCTGAACAGGAACGACACCAAGGCCACGACCCCGGAGCCGGCGGTTCCGGGACCGGCGGAAGGGACCAACGTCCCGCGTCGCGGGGGCTGCCGCCCCTACCCGCCGCCACACCGGGCGGGCAGGGTGACACCATGCCCACCGACGTCTTCCGCGCCATCGAGCTGTTGAGCAGCACCCCCTACGGCCGGGTGTCGGCCAGCCGGCGGGCGCTCCCCTTCACCACCGTCACCCGGCACGTCGTCGTCGACGGTCGCGTGCTCCTGCGCCTGCACCGCGGCTACGAGTACCACCGGGCGCTGGACGGCAGCGTCGTCGCCTACGAGGCCGACAACGTCAACAGCGGCGCCCGCGACACCTGGTCCGTGCAGTTCACCGGCACCGCCCGGGTCATCGAACCCACCCCGGTCGAGCGGGAACTGTTCGGCCGCACCCCGCGGTTGGCCGACGGTGTCCCGTACGACGCGGTCTTCCTGCGGATCGAGCCGGAATTCGTGACGCTGCATCACCTCACGGACGTCCCGGTCTTCGGATACGCACACCCTCTGTGAGGCTTTCCGGGGCACCCACTCCACTGGGCGAAGTTGATCTAACATCTGGCGCGTGCTGCGCTCATCTGTAGTCCGGTCGGCGGCCACGCCCGACCGCGACACCCTCGGATCCCTGCTGCGCCACTACGACGGAGCCGGCGCACCGCTGTCCTGCGAACCCGTCGCCGAGGGCCTGCTCAACCACGGCTACTTCCTCGCCACCACCCGCGGCCGCTACTTCCTCAAACACCACCTCGACGGCGACCGGGCCGCGCTCACCCGCCAGCACCGCGCCACCCGCAGGCTGGCCGGGTGCGGCCTGCCCGTCGTCCCGCCCGTGAGGGGCACGGACGGGCGGACCTTCACCGTCCTGGACGGCCGCCACTACGCCCTGCACCCCTGGAGGACGGGCCGACATCTGAGCGGCACGGCACTGACCGACGGGCAGTCGCGCCGGCTCGGCGGGCTGCTCGGGCTGGTCCACACGACGCTGGAGCAGGTGATGGCCGACGAACCGGCGCCACCGCGGCCGCCGGGCACGGACGCCGCCGCCGACCCGGAGCGGACCTTCGAGACGATCGACGAGCTGCTGGCGCTCGCCCGCGGTGCCCGGCCGCGGACCAGCTTCGACGAGCTCGCCGAGCACCGCCTCCTGGAGCGCCGGGCCCTCCTGGAGCGGCAGGCGCACCGCCGGCCGGCTCCCGGTGCGGAGCCCCCCGCGGGCTGGGTGCACGGCGACTTCCACCCGCTGAACGTGCTCTACCGCGGGACCGAACCGGGCGCGATCGTCGACTGGGACCGGCTGGGCGTCCACCCGCGCGCGGAGGAGGCGGTGCGCGCCGCCGTGATCTTCTTCGTCCGTCCCTGCGGCACGCTGGACCTGTCGAAGGTCGCCGCGTACGCCGCCGCCTACCGCAGCGTGTGCGGGGCCGGGGCCGACGAGCTGGCCGCGGCCGTGCACCGGGTGTGGTGGGAGCGGCTGAACGACTTCTGGATGCTGACCTGGCGCTACCGGCTCGGCGACCGACGCACCGATCCGCAGTTCCCCGCGGCGGCCGCGCTGGCCGTGTGGTGGACCCGCGAATTCCCCGCCGTGCGAAGGGCGTTCACGGGCTGACGCGCACGGCGCCAGCCCGTCCATCCGTCCCGGTCAGCCGCCGGTCGCCCCGCCGAGGGGCGTCGTGCCACCGTTGGTGGTGCCGCCGTTGGTGGTCCCGCCGTTCGACGTGCCGCCGTTGGTGGTCCCGCCGTTCGACGTCCCGCCATTGGTGGTCCCGCCGTCCGTCGTCCCGCCGTTGGTGGTCCCGCCGTCCGTCGTCCCGCCGTTGGTGGTGCCACCGTTGGTGGTGCCACCGTCGGTCGTCCCGCCGGTGGTGCTGGTCGGCGGCTCCGAGCTCGGCTGGCTCGAGGGCGTCGGCTCGGACGACGGCTGGGTGCTCGGCTGGTGGGTCGGGCGGTGGGTGTAGGGGTTCCCGCCGCCGCTGGTGCTGCCCGGGTAGGTGTCCGTGGTGGACGGCTCGTCCGTCGGCGGCTGGGTGGTCTCGTCCGACTGGGACGGCTGCGGGGACTGGGTGACCGGCGTCTTGGGCTTGTGCTCGTTGGCGTTGGTGTTCTGCAGCGCGAAGGCCACGCCCACCGCGATGGCGATCAGTGCCAGCACCGCGATCAGCCAGATCTTGCCGCGGCCGCCCTTCGCCTGGCGGTAGCCGCCCTCGAAACCGCCGTCGTCGTCCCGCATGCCGGGCGTCAGGATCGGCTGGGCCGTGGTCTTCCCGGCGTCGGCGTGCGACATGACGGAGGTCTCGGCCGCTCCGCCGCGCAGCGCCATGGTGTGGCCGCCCTCGTGCAGCGCGACCGGGCCGGTGTTCCAGGTGCCCGTGTGGCCGCCCTGCTCGTGCAGCATCTGCAGCGAGTACTGGACCAGACCGCGCATCTCCTCGGCGCTCTGGAACCGGTCGTCGGGGTCCTTGGCCAGCGACCGCATGACCAGGCCGTCCAGCTCCGGCGGCACCGCGTCGGCGACCTGGGAGGGCGGCACCGGCATGTCCTGGACGTGCTGGTAGACAACCGAGAGCGGGGTCTCACCGGTGAACGGCGGCCGCTGCGCGAGGAGTTCGTACAGCAGGCAGCCGGTGGCGTAGAGGTCGGAGCGGGTGTCGACGGTCTTGCCGAGCGCCTGCTCCGGGGAGAGGTACTGCGGGGTGCCCATGACCATGCCGGTCTGGGTCATGGTCGACTGCGCACCGTGCAGGGCGCGGGCGATGCCGAAGTCCATCACCTTCACGGCGCCGCTGTTGGTGATGATCACGTTCGCGGGCTTGATGTCGCGGTGCACGATGCCGTGCTGGTGGCTGTAGGCCAGCGCCTCCAGCACCCCGGAGACGATGATCAGTGCCTGGTCCGGCGGCGGCGCCTCGGCGTTGAGCAGCAGGTCCCGGATGGTGTGGCCCTCGACCAGCTCCATCACGATGTACGGCACGGTGTTGCCGCTGACGAAGTCCTCACCGGAGTCGTAGACGGCGACGACCGCGTGGTGGTTCAGACCGGCGACGGACTGCGCCTCGCGTGTGAAGCGGGCCTTGGACACCGGGTCCTCGGCGAGGTCCGCGCGCAGCAGCTTCACGGCGACGGTCCGGCCCAGGCGCACGTCCTCGGCGGCGAACACCTCGGCCATGCCGCCGCGGCCCAGCCGACGCGTCAGGCGGTAGCGGCCGTCACCGACCAGCCCGCCGTTGCCCCACAGCTCCGGCGCGTCGGAGACGTTGGAGCCGGTGGCGTCAGGATCGGACGGCCCTTGGGGGCGCTGCGTCGGTGCCATCGGTCCTCGCCGTCGAATCGATCCGCATTGCAGCGGTAAGGTCTCGGTCTTCGCTAGAGCACGCTACAGGTTCCGCGGCACCCACCGGTCCGTCGTGGACCGGCCATCAAACCCTCCGCATCCCAAGTGTCGCAAGTTCACCAGGGGTGACCGGAAGTCCGAGCCCCTTCATGACCGTGCCCGGATCTTGCACATCTGGTCACGGAACGGGCACACAGCTTGACGTGTCCGTGCCCTGGGGCAGACTTGGCTGCGGAATTCTAGTTTTTGATCGCTAGACATACGGGCAGTGCGCCTAGGGGGAAGCGGAACGATGAGCCAGGACGGCGCTCAAGGCCAATTCGAGGGCCGTTCGGTCGGCGGTGGACGTTACCAGCTTCGTGATCTTCTTGGCGCCGGCGGCATGGCCTCCGTGCACCTCGCCTATGACAGCGTGCTGGACCGCGAGGTCGCGATCAAGACCCTGCACACCGAGCTCGGCCGCGAGCAGGCGTTCCGCGAGCGCTTCCGGCGCGAGGCCCAGTCCGTGGCGAAGCTCACGCACACCAACATCGTCTCGGTCTTCGACTCCGGCGAGGACCAGCTCGACGGCGGCATGGTGCCGTACATCATCATGGAGTACGTCGCCGGCCAGCCGTTGCGTTCCGTGCTGGACTCCGACATCGCGCAGCACGGCGCGATGCCGACGGAAAAGGCGCTGAAAATCACCGCCGACGTGCTCGCCGCCCTGGAGGCGAGCCACGAGATGGGCCTGGTCCACCGGGACATCAAGCCGGGCAACGTCATGATGACCAAGCGCAACGTCGTCAAGGTCATGGACTTCGGCATCGCCCGCGCCATGCAGTCCGGCGTGACCTCGATGACCCAGACCGGCATGGTCGTCGGCACCCCGCAGTACCTCTCGCCCGAGCAGGCCCTGGGCCGCGGCGTGGACGCCCGCTCCGACCTGTATTCGGTCGGCATCATGCTCTTCGAGCTGCTGACCGGACAGTTGCCGTTCGACGCGGACTCCCCGTTGGCCATCGCCTACGCCCACGTGCAGGAAGAGCCGCCGGTCCCGTCGACCATCAACCGCTCGCTGCCGCCGGCGGTGGACGCGCTGGTGGCCCGGGCGCTGAGGAAGAACCCCAACGAACGGTTCCCGACCGCCGAGGCGATGCGGGACGAGTGCCTGCGGATCGCCGGCTCCGGTCAGTCCGGCGCGACACCGCTGATCATCAGCGAAGGCCCGCGGGCCCGCACCAGTGGCGCCTCGGTCTCCTCCGCGGTGTTCCCCACCGCCTCCGGCAACCCGCACACCCCGGTGCCGCCGAGCGTCCAGCAGCCGTACCAGCCGACGCAGGCCGCCTTCGGCCCCTCGACGCCGCCGCCGGTGAACAGCCCCTACCCGACGCCGGCCCCGGCCCCGGCCCCGACGCCCCCGCCGTTCACCGGCGGCTTCCAGGCCCCGCCACCGTTCCCCGGTCCGCCCGCGCCGGTGACGGGCGCCATGCCACCGGCACGCCCCCGGAAGAACAACAGCGGGGTGATCATCGTCGCGGCGGTGGTGGGCGTGGTCGTGGTCACCGCGATCGCCGTCGGCATCGGCTTGAGCGCCGGATCCGGCGGCAGCAGTGGCGGAAGCGACAGCCCGACGTTCGCCTACTCCCCGTCGCCCACCGCCAGCGTCCGTCCCGAGGACAAGACGGCGACGATCCAGGCCAGCCAGTGCACCAATCCGACGCCGAGCTACAGCCAGAAGGGCAAGGTCCTCTTCCCCTCGTTCAAGTTCAAGAACCTGGAGTCGGTCGAGGCGTGCATCAAGGCCGCTGGCTGGAAGTACAAGATCATCAAGGAAGAGAACGACGCGATCTGGGGCAAGAACACCGTCACGGACCAGACTCCGGCGGCCATCAGCTGGTGGGACCCCCGCAGCAACGACACCGTCGAGCTGACCATCTCGACGGGTCACAACTGAGAACAGCGGCATCTGACGGCCGGAGGGGCCGGCACGCGAACTGCGTGCCGGCCCCTCCGGCCGTTGTGGGTGTTCGGGCGCCTCGATCAGAGGTAGGGGCCCGAGCGGGCGCCATCGTGACCGGGATGCTCCGGGTGGCCCTCGGCGGTGAGACCGGGCGGCAGGGCACGGCGCATCTGCTCCAGCTGGGCGCGGGCCGCCATCTGCTGGGCGAAGAGCGCGGTCTGGATGCCGTGGAAGAGGCCCTCCAGCCAACCGACCAGCTGAGCCTGGGCGATCCGCAGCTCAGCCTCGGTCGGCACCGACTCGTCGGTGAAGGGCAGCGACAGCCGCTCCAGCTCTTCGACCAGCTCGGGGGCCAAGCCGTCCTCCAGCTCCTTGACCGAGCTGGCGTGGATCTCCTTGAGGTGCACCCGGCTCGCCTCGTCGAGGGGAGCGGCCTTCACCTCTTCCAGCAGCTGCTTGATCATGCTGCCGATGCGCATGACCTTCGCAGGCTGCTCGACCATGTCCGTCACCGGAGTCTCACGGGGCTCCCCGCCCTCGTCCCCGTCACCGGAGCCGGCGCTGCCGAGCGCCATGCCGTCCGGGCCGACGACCAGGACGTGCTGGTTCTCCTGCGACCGTTCGTTCATCGGCATATCCATGCCGCCATTCTCTCGTACGACAGGTCCAGAACGGTGGTGCCCCTGGCAGAAGGTGATCCACCCTTGCCGGCGCGACGAATTGCCCGTCGGACCCGCCCGTTATGTACCCCCGTCCTCGGCCGTACGTTTCACGTGAAACCACGGATTCTCGGCTGTTTCACGTGAAACCCTGGCCTTCTTGCGTTTCACGGTGGAGCGCTCCTAGGAAAACGCCGTGGCTCGGCCGCGGTTTCACGTGAAACCACGGAGCGTGAAACCACGGAGGGCGACCGCCCCGCACCGCGGACCGTTTCACGTGAAACGGACCTCAGCGGCGACGCAGTCGCAGTCCGAGGAAGGCCAGCCCCAGGCCGGTGAGGGCCATCCCGGCGCCCATCGGCAGGACCCGTTCGACCCGTGCGCCCGGGGCATCGAGGGGGTAGGGACTTGCGGCCGGATCCGGGCCGGCCATGGTCGAGTCCCCGTCCTCCTCCGGAGCGGGTGCCGGCGCCTGCCGATCGGGGGTCGGGGTGGGCGGGACGGCCAGGTCATGCGGGCGTGCGGGGTGCGGCCGTGGCGCAGGGCTCGTGTGCGGGCTGGGGTCCGCCGAGGTGGAGGGGGTGCGTTCGTGCGGCTTCGGCCGATGGGTCGGCGGCGGTGTGGGCTCGGGGGCCGGAACATGCGGCGGGGCGGACGGCAGAGGCGGCTCGGAGACGTCCACATCCGCGTCCGCGGAGTCGTCCGGGGCGCCCTCGTCGAGCCCCAGCACGGGGTCCGAGCGCCAGGGGAAGCCGAGGCCGAACGGGTGAGGGTGGTGGTGTTGCCGCGGTTCGTGGCGGAACGGACCGCCGGGGTGGTCCGGGAAGCCCGGCAGCGTGCCGGAAAGGCCCAGGAAGGCATCCGGGAAGTCGCGGAAGTCGTAGGCGCCGGGGAAGCCCGGCAGCCCGCCGGGACGACCGGGGTACTGCTCCGTCGAGAACTCCCCGGTCAGCACCGGGACCGCCGCGAAGTCGTCCAACGTAGCGTCGGGACGCGCGGCCGGAGTGGCCTGCCGGTCCGCGGCCAGCGCGGGGCCGGCCGTCAAGGAGACGGGCAGGGCGGCGGCGAGCACCAACAGACTGGAGGCCATGCGCGTACGGAACCCTGGAGCGACCACGGTGCCCCTCCCGTGCCGAGCCGTCGAGTGACGTGCCCAGCGTCACACAGCGGGTGCACCGCGGCATCTCGGGCAGATCGGCCGGGTGACCTGCCGGCAGGGGGAGGGGCGAGGGGCGTTCAGGGCCCCGGGGCGGGGTCGCGGCCGGCTCAGACCGTCAGGACGACCTTGCCGACGTGACCGCTGGCATCCAGGATGCGGTGCGCCTCGGCGGCCTCCGCCATCGGCAGGGCCCGGTCCACGATCGGGCGGACCTGACCGTTGCCGATCAGCGGCCAGACGTGCTCCCGGACGGCGGCGACGATGGCGGACTTCTCACTGATCGGACGGGCCCGCAGACCGGTGCCCGTGATCGCGGCGCGCTTGGCGATCAGCGCGGCGAGGTTGAGCTCGGCCTTCACCCCGCCCTGCAGCCCGATGATCGCCAGCCGACCGGCGACGGCCAGCGCCTTGACGTTCTTCTGGAGGTACTTGGCGCCGATGATGTCGAGGATGACGTCCGCGCCCTTGCCTTCGGTGGCCTTGCGGATCTCCTGGACGAAGTCCTGCTCGCGGTAGTCGATGAGGACGTCGGCGCCCAACTCGGCGCAGCGGGCCAGCTTCTCCGGTCCGCCCGCGGTGACCGCGACCCGCGCGCCGACCGCCTTGGCGAGCTGGATGGCCATGGTGCCGATGCCGCTGGCACCGCCGTGGACCAACAGGGTCTCGCCGGGCCGCAGGTGCGCGATCATGAAGACGTTCGACCAGACGGTGCAGGCGACTTCGGGAAGCGCGGCGGCCGTCACGAGGTCGACGCCAGGCGGCAGCGGCAGCACCTGACCGGCCGGGACGGCGACCTTCTCGGCGTACCCGCCGCCCGACAGCAGTGCGCACACCTCGTCGCCGACCGCCCAGCCGTGCACGCCGGGGCCGACCGCCGCGATCCGTCCCGAGCACTCCAGGCCCGGGTACGGGGAGGCCCCGGGCGGCGGGTCGTAGAAGCCCTGGCGCTGGAGCAGGTCGGCGCGGTTCACGGCGCTGGCCGCGACCTCGATCAGGACCTCGCCCTCGGCGGGCTGCGGATCGGGCACTTCGGCCCAGACGAGGGCTTCGGGGCCACCGGGCTCGGGGATGGTGATCGCTCGCATGGGCGCGAGGCTACTCGCCGACCGGCCACGGGGCGAAAGGGCGGGGCGCGGCCCCGCCACAGGTCACCGCCCCGCGTACCGGTCGCCGGCGTCCCGTCCCACGGTCCGTCAGTCGTCCGCCGGCCGCATCGGGGAGACCGCGGTGCCGGGCAACGTCGGCTTGGCGGGCGGCTTCCCGGGGACGGCGGACTCCTCCGCCGGGGCGGCGCGGACGATGGTGATCAGACGGTCCGCGGTCTGCAAGGGGCTCGCCTGCGGGTCGTCGTAGCCCAGGAGCCGGTGTCCGCGCAGCACGGAGACGACCAGGTCGTTCGTCTCCCGGACGGACTTGCCGACCTCGGCCTTGACCACCGGACGCTCCACCAGGTCCAGGCCGCTGCCCTGCTGGATCAGGTCTTCCATGACCGCACCCGCACTGGGGCTGTGCACCGACAGGCCCAGGAGCCGGCCGGCCGCACTGGCCGAGGTGATCACCGCGTCCGCGCCCGACTGCCGCAGCAGCGGCGCGTTCTCCTCCTCGCGCACGGCGGCGACGATGTTGGCCCGCTTGTTGAGCTGACGTGCGGTCAAGGAGACCAGCACCGCGGTGTCGTCGCGCTGGGTGGCGATGACGATCTGGTGCGCCCGCTGGATCTCGGCCCGCAGCAGGACGTCGCTGCGCGTCGCGTCGCCGACCACGCCCGCGTAGCCCTCGGCCACCGCCGATTCGACGACCTTGGTGCTGGGGTCGACGATGACGATCCGCTCCCGGGGCAGGCCCGTGGCCCGCAGGGTCTGCACCGCGGAGCGGCCCTTCGTTCCGAAGCCGACGATGACGGTGTGGTCGCGCAAGGCGTTTCTCCAGCGTTTCAGTTGCCACTGCTCACGGGTGCGTTCGGTCAGCACCTCCAGCGTGGTGCCGACCAGGATGATCAGGAACAGCACGCGCAGGGGTGTGACCAGGAGGATGTTCAACAGCCGTGCGCTGGCGCTGTAGGGGACGATGTCGCCGTAACCCGTGGTGGAGAGCGTGACGGTGGCGTAGTAGACGCAGTCGAGCAGGTCGAGCTGGCCACCGGCGTTGTCGTGGTAGCCCTCGCGGTCGATCCAGACGATGAAGACCGTCGCGACGAGCACCAGCAGGGCCATCAGCAGCCGCCGGGCGACCTGTCGTATGGGCGCCTTCGGGCTGCGGCGGGGCAGTATCACCCGGTGCGAACGGTCCTCCGGGGTCTCGCGCGCCGCGGCGTCGTGGGACGGGAGCTTCACGCGGTGCCTCCGGTGGGAGCTGCGGGGTCGTAGCAGGTGTCGGGCGTCGGCCAGCCCGCCGACCAGCCCGTCGGCCAGGGAAGTTCGAGGAGTTCGACCTCGGTGCCGCGCTCCGCGCCGCCGGACGGGATGACCGCCATCGCGTCCGCGGCAGCGATCCCGCGCAGCATCGCGGGTCCGTGGAAGTGCAGCGGCCCGGCCACCAGCCCGTGCCGGTCGTCGTCGCGGTAGGCCACCGGGACGAGCCGGGTGTCGCGCGGGTGCCCGGGGACGGCGGCGGCCAGCGGCACGCGGTACGGCGCGGCGGGATGGCGGGCGGCGAGCGTGCGGAGCAGGGGTTCGGCGAGCGTGAGCAGACCGGACACCGCGGCCAGGGGGTTCCCCGGAAGGCCGACGAGGTGCCGGCGCGGTCCCAGGCGGGCCAGCAGCATCGGGTGGCCGGGGCGCACCGCCACGCCGTCCACCAGCAGCTCCGCGCCGAGCCGTTGGAGGGTGGGGTGCACGTGGTCGACGGGGCCCGACGCGGTGCCGCCGGTGGTGATGACCAGGTCGGCGGTGGATCCGGCGAGGGCCTCGTGCAGTGCTTCGGCGTCATCGCCGAGGTGCCGCGGGGGTGCCGCCTCGGCGCCCAGGGCGCGCAGCCAGGGCACCAGCATCGGGCCGAGCGCGTCGCGGATCCGACCGCCCTCGGGGAGCCCGCCGCGCAGCAACTCGTCGCCGAGGACGAGCACCTCGACGCGGGGACGGGGGTGGACGGCGAGCTCGTCGTAGCCGGCCGCCGCGGCCAGGCCGAGGAGCGCGGGGGTCACCAGCGTGCCGGCGGGCAGGAGTTGGTCACCGCACCGGCACTCCTGACCGCGCGGGCGGATGTCCTGGCCGGGCGGCACCGGACGCGGCGCGTACAGCCGGGCGCGGCCGTCGGGGAGTTCGAGGACCTCGCCGTGCTCGCTGCGCAGCACCGCGGTGGCGCCGGTCGGGATGCGGGCGCCGGTGGCGATGGGCAGCGCGTGGCCGTCGGGGAGCACCGCGGTGGTGGCGTGGCCGGCGAGGATGCCGGCGTCCGGGCCGGGCCCGGTGTCGTCGGTGGCGCGGTCGACGCGCCAGGGACCGGGGCCGGCGACCGCCCAGCCGTCCATCGCCGAGGTGTCGAACGACGGCAGGTCGGTGAGGGCCTTCAGCGGAGCGGCGAGCGTGCGGCCGAGCGCGTCGGCGAGCTCTGCGGTACCCGGCCCCACGGGTCCGGGCACCGCACGTTCGGCGAGGTCACGGGCGGTGCGCCAGGGTGTGACGGCGTGGCCGGAGGACCGCGTCGCGGGGCGGGCGGACCCGGCGCCGCGAGCGTCGCCGCAGGCGGCGGGGCAGTCCTCCTCGACGTGGCCGGCCCCGGGGGCGCCGCCGGTCGGGGGCGGTCCCGCGCAGCCTGCGGCATGCCCGGCGGGTGCGCCGCCGGACGCGCCCGGCCGGTCGGTGGTCCCGGACCGCCCACGGGTGGACGCGGTGCCGTTGACCAGCGCGAGCGCATCGGCGAACTCGTCACCGAACGGGTCGCCGTGTTCCCCGTCGGTCATTCCGCGCGCTTCGTTTCGCCCGCCGGGGCACCGCCGGTCGTCCGCGCCGCCGCGGCCTCCTCGGTGGCCGCTTCCGCCGCCCAGCGCTCGGCGAGGGCGGCGGCCCGCTGCGCCAACTCCGGCACGTCGCGGCCCTGCTGTCCCGCCGCGTAGCCGATCAGGAAGGTGGTCAGCGGCGCGGCCGGGCGGGCCACGCCGTGTGCCGCGTCCCGCGCGAGGTCGAGGAGAGCCGCCGTGTCGACATCGAGGTCGATGCCCAGTTCGGCCTTGACTGCGGTGATCCATTCGTCCAACACGTGTCCATGCTCCCTGATCCGGGCGCGCGCCGTGCCGAGGTCCTCCCAGGTGTCGCAGTCGAAGGACGCCGTGGCCGAGGCGTCCGGGACCCGGGCGAGCGCCAGCGCGGACAGCAGGGGGCGCAGCGGCAGGTCGGTCAGGGTGCCGCGTTCGACCCGCAGCCGGTCGAGGGCGCGGCGCAGCGGGACGGAACGGTAGGCGGCCACCAACGGCTGGTCGCGCCCGTCCGCATCGCACAACAGCGCCCCGTCCCGGGGCGAGGCGGCGCTGGCGGTCGCCGCGTCGAGGAGGGCGCGTACGGTCGCGGCCGTCAGGAACGGCAGGTCGGCGGAGAGGACCAGCACCGTGGGGGCGGTGGTGTGGCGCAGTCCGGCGTCGAGCGCGGCGAGCGGCCCACCGCCAGGCGGGTCCTCGCGGGTCTGGACCACCGGGCGGGCGGTCGGGCGGGCGGGGCCGACGACGACGGTGGCCGCGGCGTCGCGGCAGACGGCCAGGACCCGGTCCAGGAGGGCGCGGCCGCCGACCGCCAGGGCGGGCTTGTCCGCCCCGCCGAGCCGTCGGGCCGCCCCTCCCGCCAGCACGATCGCGTCGTAGTCGGTGTGGTCGCTCACCCCTTGAGTATCGCCGGGCGCGTCACGCTCACACCGTCTGCCGCCGCCCGGCCGTCACAACGAGCGCAGCAGCAGCGCGGGCTGCTCCACGCAGTCGGCCACGTAACGCAGGAATCCACCGGCGATGCCGCCGTCGCACACCCGGTGGTCGAAGGTGAACGAGAGCTGGACCACCTCCCGCACCGCCAACTCACCGTCGTGGACCCAGGGTTTGGCGGCTATCCGGCCGACGCCGAGCATCGCCGCCTCGGGGTGGTTGAGGATCGGGGTGGAGCCGTCGACGCCGAAGACGCCGTAGTTGTTGAGCGTGAAGGTGCCGCGGGACAGCTCGGCCGGGGAGAGCTTCCCGGCCCGCGCGGCGTCGGTGAGCCGGGCGATCTCGGCGGACAGCTGCTCGACCGTGCGGTCCTGGGCGTCCCGGACGACCGGCACCACCAGGCCGCGGTCGGTCTGCGCCGCGAAGCCCAGGTGGACGGCGGGCAGCCGGACGATCTCCTGGGCCGTGGTGTCCACGGTGGCGTTCAGCTCGGGGTAGCGGGCGAGCGCGGCGGTGCAGATGCGGGCGAGGAGGGCCAGCAGCGACACCTTGGGGGCGCCGGGGACGTTCATCGCCCGGCGGGTGGCGAGGAGGTCGGTGGCGTCGGCGTCCACCCAGCACGTCGCGTCCGGGATCTCACGGCGGCTGCGGCTGAACTTCTCGGCCGCGGCGCCACGCAGGCCCTTGAGCGGGATCCGTTCCTCACCGGGGACGGGCCCGGCGGCGTCGGCGGTGCCGGCGGCGCGGGCCGCTGCGGACTGCCGTTCGCCCAGGGCCCGCACCGCGGATTCGACGTCCGTCCGCAGGATCAGGCCGTCGCGCCCGCTGCCGCGTACTTCCCGCAGGTCCAGGTCGTGCTCCCGGGCGATGCGGCGCACCAGCGGGGAGATGACGGCCACCGTGCGGGGGCCGTCGGCCACCGCGGTACCGGGGGCGTCCCCGGTCGCGGTGCCGTTGGTGGCCGTGCCGTTCGTGGCCGTGCCGTTCGTGGCCGTGCCGTTCGTGGCCGTGCCGTTCGTGGCCGTGCCGTTCGTGGCCGTGCCGTTCGTGGTGGCGGGGGGTTCGGGCGTGGCGGGCCGGCGCGCGGGGGCCTCCGCGGCGCTCGGGAGGATCCGCCGGCGGCGCGCCGCGGCACCGCTCGTCCCGTAGCCGACCAGGACGTTTCCCGAACCGGCAGCGTCCGTTCCCGCGCCCTCGGCGCCAGGGGCCGGGTCCGCCGGCACGGCGACCGAGGCCGACCCGTTGGCACTGCCGGGGGCCGACCCGCGACCGGCCGAGTCCTCCGGTGCCGCGCCGACCGCGACCGTCACCAGGGGCGCCCCCACCGGGACTTCGGTGCCCGCCGCGCCGAAGCGGGCGGTGACCACCCCGCCATACGGGCACGGCACCTCGACCATCGCCTTGGCGGTCTCGACCTCCACCACCGGCTGGTCGACGGCCACCACCTCGCCGACCTCGACCAGCCACTGCACGATCACCGCCTCGGTGAGGCCCTCCCCCAGGTCGGGCAGGGTGAACTCGCGCACCACGGCCATCACGCACCACGTCCTTCGGTCCAGCGCGACTCCCACTGGAGGCGGGCGACGGTGTCCAGGATCCGGTCCACGCTCGGGAGGTGGTGACGCTCCAGCATGGGCGGCGGGTAGGGGACGTCGAAGCCGGCCACGCGCAGCACCGGCGCCTCCAGGTGGTGGAAGCAGCGCTCGGTGATCCGCGCGGCGATCTCGCCGCCGGGACCGCCGAACCCGTTGGACTCGTGGACGACCACGGCCCGCCCGGTGCGCCGCACCGATGCGCACACCGTGTCGTCGTCGAACGGCACCAGGGTGCGCAGATCGACGACTTCCAGGTCCCAGCCCTCGGCGCGGGCGGCCTCGGCGGCCTCCAGGCAGACGGGCAGGGACGGGCCGTAGGTCAGGAGCGTGGCGCTGCTGCCGCGGCGGCGGACCTCCGCACGGCCTATGGGGGCGACCGCAGTGGGCGCGTCCGGCGACCAGTCGGCCTTGGACCAGTAGAGCCGCTTGGGTTCGAGGAAGACGACCGGATCGTCGGAGGCGATGGCGGCGCGCAGCAGCCCGTAGGCGTCCTCGACGGTCGCCGGGGTGACGACCTGGAGGCCGGGGGTGGCGAGGTAGTACGCCTCGGAGGAGTCGCTGTGGTGCTCGACGCCGCCGATGCCGCCGCCGTAGGGGATGCGGATGGTCAGCGGCATGGCGACCGCGCCCCGGGTGCGGTTGCGCATCCGGGCGACGTGGCTGACAAGTTGCTCGAAGGCCGGGTAGGCGAACGCGTCGAACTGCATCTCCACGACCGGCCGCAGCCCGTACATGGCCATGCCGACGGCGGTCCCGAGGATGCCGGCCTCGGCGAGCGGGGTGTCGCTGCAGCGGTCCTCGCCGAACTCCTCGGCCAGGCCGTCGGTGATCCGGAAGACGCCGCCCAGGGCGCCGACGTCCTCGCCCATCACGTGGACGGTCGGGTCGTCGGCCATGGCGTCGCGCAGGGCGCGGGTGAGCGCCTGCGCCATGGTGGCCGGTTTGCGCGCGGTCGGCGCGGCGGTGGTCGTCATGGCCTGGCCTCCTGGGCGGGCGCCACGGTGACCGTGGCGGACTCGGGTGCGTCGGCCCCTTCGGCCTCGGCGTCCAGCTCGGCGCGCAACTGGGCGGCCTGGGAGCGCAATTGGCTGGTCTGCTGGGTGAAGACGTGGTCGAAGAGGTCCATCGGCGCCAGCGACGCTTCGGCGTGCATCCGCTCCCGGAGGTCGGCGGCGAGGCGCTCGGCTCCGTCGCGGGTGGCGGTGGCGAACGCGTCGTCGAGCAGGGCGCGGTCGGTCAGCGCGCGCTCCAGCAGGGCTATCGGGTCGTGGGCCCGCCAGCTCTCGACCTCGGCGTCGGTGCGGTAGCGGGTGGCGTCGTCGGCGTTGGTGTGGGCCTCTAGGCGGTAGGTGACGGCCTCGACGAGGGTGGGGCCGCCGCCCTCACGGGCCCGGCGCACCGCGTCGGTGAGGACCTCGTGCAGGGCGGGGGCGTCGTTGCCGTCCACCAGGCGACCGGGCATGCCGTAGCCGACCGCCTTGTGGGCGAGGGTCGGCGCGGCGCTCTGCTTGGCGAGCGGCACGGAGATCGCGAAGCCGTTGTTCTGCACGAGGAAGACGACCGGTGCCTGCCAGACGGCGGCGAAGTTGAGCGCCTCGTGGAAGTCGCCCTCGCTCGTGCCGCCGTCGCCGACCATGGCCAGGGCGACCACGTCGTCACCCTTGAGGCGGGCGGCGTGCGCCAGGCCCACGGCGTGCGGGAGCTGGGTGGCGAGCGGGGTGCACAGGGGGGCGATGCGGTGCTCGTAAGGGTCGTAGCCGGTGTGCCAGTCGCCCCGTAGGAGGGTCAGGGCCTGCACCGGATCGAGCCCGCGGGCGACGGCGGCGAGGGTGTCGCGGTAACTGGGGAAGAGCCAGTCCTGCTCCTGGAGGGCGAGCGCGGCGGCGACCTGGCAGGCTTCCTGGCCCGTGGACGAGGGGTAGACCGCCAGCCGACCCTGGCGGGTGAGGGCGGTGGCCTGGGTGTTGTACCGGCGACCGCGCACCAGCTCGGTGTAGAGCCGCTTCAGCAGTCCGGGGTCGAGCCGGCCGGCGGCATCGGTGCCCAGGAGGCGATACGGCTCGGCGTCGGGCAGGAGGGGCGCGGGATCGACGCGCGGCCGCCAGGCGGGCGGCGGGCCGGGAAGGTCACTGGTGTGCCTGCTGCTGCCGGGCTGCTCGAGAACCGTCATGTCGGGCACCTCCTCGTCATCGAAGGGGTGGCGCGATGCGCCTCATGGGTGGTGGGCGAGCCGGTGGTACCTCCCAGCGGTCGCTGGGGGTCTGGCAGAACGCGAACGGTCGGGGCCGGTGACCCCTTCCCTACCGATTGTTCGGTCGCTGATGCATTTTGGCTACAGGCGGGTTCAGCCTGTGGACAAACGGTTCTCCACAGCTTGTGATGAAGGCAGGGAGTCCACAAAGGGGAGGCGGGAGCACATGCCGGAGGAACAGATGGCCAATCCGGGCGGGCAGCCGTCGGCGGCGCCCGCCCCCGCACCTCCGGCCGCACGCCCCCTCGACCAGATCGACCGCGCCATCCTGCGGCTGCTGCGAACCGACGGCCGGGCGTCGATACGCTCCGTCGCCGAGCAGGTGCACGTCTCGCGCGCCAATGCCTACGCGCGGATCAATCGGCTGCTCGACGACGGCGTCATACGCGGCTTCAGCGCCCTCGTGGACCAGGAAAGGGCAGGTCAGGGCGCCTCCGCCTACATCACGTTGAAGATCGTGCAGAATTCCTGGCGGACCGTGCGCAAACAACTCACCACGCTCCCCGGTGCCGCGCACATCGCGCTGGTCAGCGGGGATTTCGACGTGCTGCTGCTGGTGCACACCAAGGACAACCGGGAGCTGCGCGAACTGGTCCTGACCCGGATCCAGTCGATACCGGAGGTGCTCAGCACCCGCACGTTGTTGGTGTTCGAGGAGACGGACCTGGGGGTGGAGGAGGGGTAGCGCCGGGGCCGCGGGCGGGGGCGGCGCCGACGGGGCCGTGTGGGGCCTTCCCGGCCCCGGTCCGCCCCGCCGCGAACCGCACGCGCGAACCGCCCGCTCAGACCTTGCGCAGCCCCGAGAACGCCGTCCGCACCACGGCCTCGGCGACCTCGTCGCGGCTGGCGGCGCCGCCCCGCCCGGGCCGGTACCACTCCACGATCGAATTGATCATGCCGAAGAGCAGGCGGGTGGCCAGCCGGACGTCCACGTCGTCCCGCAGGTCGCCGTCGGCGGCGGCCTCCTTGAGGAGGTCGGCGACCCGGTGGTCGAACTCGCGGCGGCGCTCCATGGCCCACCGCTCGGTGTCGGTGTTCCCCCGCACCCGCAACAGCAGCGTCACGTAGGGGAGTTCGTCCATCAGCACCTCGGCCACGCGCCGGGTGACGTGCTCCAGCCGCTCGATCGCCCGCCCCTCCTGGGCGTCGGCTTCCGCGAGAACACCGAAGAGCCCGTCCAGGGCGCGGCTTATCGCGCGACGGAGGAGCTCTTCCTTGCTGCGCACGTGGTGGTAGATCGACGACTTGGAGATGCCGGCCGCCTTGGAGAGGTGCTCCATGGAGGTGCCGTCGTAGCCGCGCTCGATGAACACCTCGACGGAGACCGCGAGCAGCGAATCGGGCGTGTAGGCGTCGCGCTTGGCCATGGTCATGATTAGAGCACCCATTCCTCGAGGTCCGCACGGCGCCGGAGCGCCCAGGACGGTACGTAGCGTCCCTGCGCATTCTGGCGGTGCAGGGAGTCCAGCAGGCGCCACGCCCAGGGGGCGCCCAGCCGATCGACCCACTCCATGGGACCGCCGGGGTAGTTCACCCCGAGCCGCATCGCCGTGTCGATGTCCTGGGGGGTGGCGACGCCGCGGGCCGCGGCGTCCACCGCGAAGTCGATGATCATCGCGACCGTGCGGGCGACGATCATGCCCGGAACGTCGTCGATGACGCTGACCTGCTTGCCGAGCGCCTGGAAGAGTCCGACGGCCTCGGCGAGGTCCCCCTCGGAGGCGGTCGCCGAGGGGGCGAGGGCGATCCGGGTCGCGGCCCGGTAGTCGAGCGAGAGGTCGAAGCTGATGGTGGCGCCTCGGCCCCGGCGGGTGGCCGGAGCGCCGCTGGTCAGGGCCAGCAGGGCGCCACCGGGCAGCCGGACGGCACCCGCGGACTCCGGCTCCCGTGCGGTGCGGTCGCCGGTGACCTTGATGCCGGCCTCCTCGATCGCCTCGCGCAGCACCGCGGCGGGCCCGGGGAGCTCCCCGAGCACGGTGACCGAGGACGGCGCGGGGCAGGGCCCTGCGGTGTGCGGCTCGGGCCGGCGGGCGCCCTCGGCGTAGTCGAACCAGCCGCGCCCCGATTTGCGGCCGTGCAGGCCGGACTCCACCAGGCGGCGCTGGGCCAGCGAGGGGGTGAACTTCGGGTCCTGGAAGAACGCGGTCCACACCGAGTGGGTGACCGCCTCGTTCACGTCCTGTCCGATGAGGTCGGTGAGTTCGAACGGGCCCATCCGGAAGCCGCTGCCCTCACGGAGGACGGCGTCGATGGTGGCGGGGTCGGCGCCCCGTTCCTCGTGGACGCGCAGGGCCTCGGCGTAGAAGGGGCGGGCGATGCGGTTGACGATGAAGCCGGGGGTGTCGGCGCAGCGCACGGGGGTCTTCCCCCAGGTCGCGGCGGTGTCGTAGGCGGTGGTCGCGGCGGCGGCGTCGGTGGCGAAGCCGCTGACGATCTCGACGAGCGGGAGCAGGGGCGCGGGGTTGAAGAAGTGCATGCCCACGCAGCGCCCGGGGTGCCGGAGCCCGCCGGCGACCGCGGTCACCGCGAGGGAGGAGGTGTTGGTGGCCAGCAGGCAGTCCGCCGGGACGACGTCCTCAAGGGCGCGGAACAGCTCCTGTTTGGCGGGGAGTTGCTCCAGGATCGCCTCGACGACGAGTGCGGCGTCGGCGAGTTCGGCGAGGGTCTCGGCGGGGGAGAGACGGGCGCGGGCGGCGTCCCGTTCGACCGCCGGGATCCGGCCTTTCTCCACCAGTCGGTCCAACCGCCGCACGACGGCCTCGGCGGCCTGCGCGGCCCGGCCCGGTGCGCTGTCGAAGAGCCGCACGGGGTGCCCGGCGACCAGCGCCACCTGCGCGATCCCCTGGCCCATGGTGCCGGTGCCCACCACTGCCACGGTGGTGTCGGTGCCGAGTGCCGTCATGGCAGCTGATCCTCCCCGAGCGAGTTTTCCACAGGTTGGTCGAGCACTCTTGCCCCGACCGATCGTTCGGTTACTCTAACTCCGTTGCTGTGTCACTCCCAGTCCCCATCCACTTTCCGCGCAGTCGACGAGGAGTTGGTCATCGATGGCCGCCGAAATGACCGCAGCGCAGTTGATCGAGAAGCACCGCCCGACCCTCGACAAGGCGCTGGAAGCAATCCGGACCCGCGCGTACTGGTCCCCGCACCCCGAGCACCCCAAGGCATACGGCGAGACCGCCGCACCGGACGGCCTGGCTGCCTTCGAGGCGCTGCGTGGCACCCGTTTCGCGCTCGACCAGCCCGGCACGGACGCCTGGACGGGCGAGGAAGTCTCGCCCTACGGGCCGGAGTTGGGCATCACCTATCCGCACCCGGACGTCTCGGTGCTACTGCCGGCCATGCAGGCCGCGATCCCCGAGTGGCGGGACGCCGGCCCGGAGGCCCGCGCCGCGGTGTGCCTGGAGATCCTCGCCCGGATCAGCGCGCGCACCCACGAGTTCGCCCAGGCCGTGATGCACACCAGCGGCCAGGCGTTCATGATGGCGTTCCAGGCGGGCGGGCCGCACGCGCAGGACCGCGGCCTGGAGGCGGTGGCGTACGCCTACGAGGAGCAGACCCGTACCCCGCAGAAGGCGGCGTGGAGCAAGCCGCAGGGCAAGCGGGACCCGCTGGAGCTGACCAAGACCTTCCGGGCAGTGCCGCGTGGCGTGGCCCTGATGATCGGTTGCAACACCTTCCCGACGTGGAACGGCTACCCCGGCCTGTTCGCCTCGCTGGCGACCGGCAACCCGGTGCTGGTCAAGCCGCACCCGCGCGCCGTGCTGCCGCTGGCGCTGACGGTCCAGGTGGCCCGGGAGGTGCTCGCCGAGGCCGGTTTGCCGGCCAATCTGGTGTGCCTGGCGGTGGACAAGCCCGGCGAGGGGCTGGCCAAGACGCTGGCGGTCCGGCCCGAGGTCCGGATCATCGACTACACCGGCTCCACCGCCTTCGGCGACTGGCTGGAGACGCACGCCCGCCAGGCGCAGGTCTACACCGAGAAGGCCGGCGTCAACACCGTGGTCATCGAGTCCACGGACAACTACAAGGGCATGCTGAGCAACCTCGCCTTCTCGTTGTCGCTCTACAGCGGCCAGATGTGCACCACCCCGCAGAACCTGCTGATTCCACGGGACGGCATCGACACCGACGCGGGCCCGAAGTCGTACGACGAGGTCGTCAGCGACCTGGCGGGCGCGGTCAGCGGTCTGCTGGGCGATGACGCACGGGCCAACGCACTCCTCGGCGCGATCGTCAATCCGCAGGTCACGGCGCGGATCGGGGAGGCGTCGGGGCTCGGCGAAGTGGCGCTGGCCTCCCGCGAGGTGGCGAACCCGGAGTTCCCGGGGGCCACGGTCCGCACGCCGGTCATCGTGAAGCTGGACGGCGCCAAGCCGGACTCCGAGGCGGCGTACCTGTCGGAGTGCTTCGGCCCGGTGGCGTTCGCGGTGGCGGTCGATTCCGCCGCCGACGCGGTGGCGCTGCTGCGCCGCACGGTCCGCGAGAAGGGCGCCATGACGGTCGGGGCGTACACCACCTCTGCCGAGGTGGAGCGCCAGGTGGAGGAGGTCTGCCTGGAGGAATGCGCCCAGCTGTCGCTGAATCTGACCGGTGGGGTGTATGTGAACCAGACCGCGGCGTTCTCCGACTTCCACGGCTCGGGCGGCAATCCGGCGGCGAACGCGGCGCTGTGCGACGGCGCCTTCGTGGCGAACCGGTTCCGGACGGTGGAGGTGCGTCGGGAGGCGTGAGATCGCGGGCGGGCCCGGGGCCGAGCGGCTGCCCGGGCCCGGGTCCCCGTGTTCCGTGAGGACCCGGGGACCAGCCCGCGGCCGCACCGGGGTGTGAGCCGGTCCGGCCGTCCCCGCGCACGGTCGCCGTCATGCGCGGCCCGGAGAAGCCGGTCCGGGTGGAGTCCCGGCGGTCAGGGCCGCGTCAGACGTCCTCGATCCGGGCGTGGCGGGAGATCCAGGCGTGCATGGCGATGGCCGCGGCGGCTCCGGCGTTGATGGAGCGGGTCGAGCCGAACTGCGCGATCGAGCAGACCCGGGAGGCGTGCCGGCGGGCCTCTTCGGTCAGCCCCGGCCCCTCCTGTCCGAAGAGGAGCACGCAGCGGCGCGGCAGCACGGTGGTCTCCAGCGGCACGGAGCCGGGGAGGTTGTCGATCCCGATGATCGGCAGTTCCTCGGTGGCGGCCCAGGAGGTCAGGGCCTCGGTGTCGGGGTGGTGGCGGACGTGCTGGTAGCGGTCGGTGACCATCGCACCGCGGCGGTTCCAGCGGCGCTGCCCCACGATGTGGATCTCCTTGGCCAGGAAGGCGTTGGCGGTCCGGACGACCGAACCGATGTTGAAGTCGTGGCTCCAGTTCTCGACGGCCACGTGGAAGTCGTGACGGCGGGTGTCGAGGTCGGCGACGATCGCCTCACGGGTCCAGTAGCGGTAGCCGTCGACGACGTTGCGACGGTCGCCGTGGGCGAGCAGCTCGGGGTCGTAACGGCCGTCCTCGGGCCAGGGCTCCGGGTGCGGGCCGACGCCGATCTTGGGCCCGTACCCGTCGTCGTACTGGAGGGGCTCGGCGGGGGCGGTGGTTTCGCTGCTCACCCCACGAGCGTATGGCCATCGCCACCGGAGCGGGCAGCACCCTCCGGCGGCCCCTCGCCGGCCGCCACTTCGGAGCCGGCGGCGCCGGTGCCCGGGAACAGTCGTCCGCGCAGGCGGGAGAGGCGACCGCCGAGCCAGGTCAGGAAGTTGGTCGGCAGGAAGACCGCGTCGGCGGTGATCATCGCCAGCGAGAAGAACGGCAGCCCGAGCAGCACCGCGATCGACAGGTGCTCGCAGATCATGGCGACCAGCAGCACGTTCTTCAGGCGCCGGTTGAACAGGGTGAACGGGAACGCGACCTGGACGATCACGGTGCCGTAGGTGATCAGCATGACCATCAGCCCGTTGCTGCCGAGCAAGTGGGACAGCCCCGGCCAGGGGGAGAAGTAGTCCAGGTGCATCGGGTAGAAGACGGCGGTGCCGTCCTGCCAGCGCGAGCCCTGGATCTTGTACCAGCCGGCGGTGGCGTAGACGAGGCAGACCTCGACCATGATCACCAGCAGGACGGCGTTGTGCGCCAGGGTCGCGAGGGTGTCGAGGACCGTCCGGGGCTCCCCGGGGGCGTACCGCTGTGCCGCCCACCACAGGCCGTGCGCCGCCCACAGTCCCCACAGGGCCAGGCTCCAGCCGAAGTGCGGGAAGGGCCCGTGTCCGAACCAGGTGAGGCCGGCGGCGCCCTGCAATTGGGCGACGGCGAGGGCGAGGCCCAGCGCCGCCCACAGCACGATGCCGGTCACGTCCCGGGGCGGGGTCGCGCCGTCCTCCGCCGGGCGGGCGGCCGCCCGCCGGGCGCGGCGCGCGTCCAGCGACCACACCTGCCCGCACCGGGTCAGCACGAGGTACATCGACATCAGGTGGATGACGTTGTCGCCGCCGTCACCGATGAAGACGCTGCGGTTCTGCAGCGAGAGCACGCCGATCATGAACAGCACCGACATGGTGCGGGTGCGCCAGCCGAGCATCAGCAGCGCGCTGGCCGCGATGGCGAGGAAGTAGACGCACTCGAACCAGCCGCGGCCGTCGGACCACACCAGGACGGACAGGGCGTGGTTGCCGTCCAGCAGTTGGCGCGCCATGCCGAAGTCGAACGGGCCGGCGGGGCCGTAGAGCTGCTGCCGGTGCGGCCATTCCCGCAGCAGGAACAGCAACCAGGTGCCGGCGAAGCCGATCCGGATGACGGCGGTCTGGTACGGGGCCAGGGCGCGGGCGGTGACCCGGGCGAGACCACGACCGATGGCGCGCTCGATGCGGGTCTCCTGATAGGCACCGGGAGCGTCGGCGGCCTGCGGGGCGTCGGTGGTCTGCACGGTGCCGGTGCTCGGCGGGGTGGTGGGCGGCTGCGGCGTCGGTGACGTCACTTGTTCGTCGCCCCCTCGGGCAGATCGGAGGCGGTGATCTGCCACCAGGGCAGCACGCGGTAGACGGGCTTGTCGCTGACCTTCTCGGCGCTCCACGGTGGCGGGAGCACCGCCGTGGTCTGCGAGCGGAACTGGATCTCGGCGACCCGGTCGCCGTTCTTGGTCCACTCGCCGGACATCCGGAGCATCGCGATCCGGCGGAGGTAGCGGGCGAACATCTCGCCGCGGTCGCCGCTCGGGCGGTTCTGCGCGTCGAGGGTGCTGGAGAGCAGCTCCCAGCCGCGGCGCAGCTGGTTCTGCTGGGTGTGGCTGGGCAGCGGGTTGTGGAGGATGGCCTGCCCGTCGCGGGCGGTCAGGTCGGTCCAGTCGGTGGTGCGCGACGTGCCGTCCGGGGTGCGCAGCTGCGCGCGGACCTGGACGTCGGTGTTCTGCTGGAGGGGGTTGGGGGCGAACAGCTTCCAGTTCTGCTCGTACTCGGGATAGACGTAGTCGCTGATCAGGCCGGACTGCTGCTTGCTGAGCGTGTTCGACGGTGCGACGTGCAAGAACATCATCGCGAGATGGATCAGGGCGGCGACCGCGATGGCGCTGGCCGCCGTTCCTATGACGATGCGCGAGGGCAGCGACAGCGCGGCCAACGGCCGCGTTTCGTCCCCGTATGACTGCATTCCCGCCCCGTTCCCAGTCCTCATGCGGGTGTCTCCGCCCCGGAACCGTACCTATGCGGCCGCTCCCGGCACACCTTCCCCCGGGGTTATCCACAGGCTTGACACCCGCCGCCGCCCCACCCACCATTGAACCGAACGATCGGTCGGTCGGGAGGAGGGGGCACCACATGACGACGATCGCGCCGCAGGACACGGGACACGAAGCCCTGTTCGACGCCACCATCGCCGCGGAAGAGCGGATCGAACCACGCGACTGGATGCCGGACGACTACCGCGCCTCACTGGTGCGCCAGATCGCCCAGCACGCCCACTCCGAGATCATCGGCATGCAGCCGGAAGCCAACTGGATCACCAGGGCACCGTCCCTGCGCCGCAAAGCGATCCTCATGGCCAAAGTGCAGGACGAGGCCGGCCACGGCCTGTACCTCTACAGCGCCGCCGAAACCCTCGGCACCGGCCGCGACGAACTCCTCGACAAGCTCCACACCGGCCGCCAGAAATACTCCTCGATCTTCAACTACCCCACCCTGACCTGGGCCGACGTCGGCGCCATCGGCTGGCTCGTGGACGGCGCCGCCATCACCAACCAGGTCCCGCTGTGCCGCTGCTCCTACGGCCCCTACGCCCGAGCCATGGTCCGCATCTGCAAGGAGGAGTCCTTCCACCAGCGCCAGGGGTACGAGCTCCTGCTCACCCTCAGCCGCGGCACCGAAGCCCAGCACGCCATGGCCCAGGACGCCGTCGACCGCTGGTGGTGGCCGTCGCTGATGATGTTCGGCCCGCCCGACGACGAATCGGCCCACTCCGCGAAGTCCATGGCCTGGAAGATCAAGCGGCACTCCAACGACGAACTCCGCCAACGCTTCGTGGACATCTGCGTCCCCCAGGCCGAAGCCCTCGGCCTCACCCTCCCCGACCCCGACCTGCGGTGGAACGAAGACCGCGGCCACTGGGACTTCGGCCCCATCGACTGGACCGAATTCCGCGAAGTCCTCAAGGGCAACGGCCCCTGCAACGACGAACGGATCGGCCGCCGCCGCCGTGCCCACGCCGACGGCGCCTGGGTACGCGAGGCCGCCGCCGCACACGCCGCCAAGCACCCGGCCCCCACGCCACACACCGGCACCGACCAGGAGGAGGCGGCCCGATGACCACACCACGCCCCGCCAACACCCCGGCCCCACCCGCCGGCACACCCCAGCCCACCGGCACGGCGGACGCCGCACCCACCGCCGGCCCCGCCGACTGGCCCCTGTGGGAGGTCTTCGTCCGCAGCCGCCGCGGCCTGTCCCACACCCACGCCGGCAGCCTCCACGCCCCCGACGCCCAGATGGCGCTGCGCAACGCCCGCGACCTCTACACCCGGCGCTCCGAAGGCGTCTCCCTCTGGGTGGTGCCCTCCGCCCAGATCACCGCCTCCTCCCCGGACGAGAAGGACTCCTTCTTCGAACCGGCCGGCGACAAGCCCTACCGCCACCCGACCTTCTACGAGATCCCGGAGGGGGTGCACCACCTATGACGCCCACCCCCGCCCTCCCCCTCGGCGACGACGCCCTGATCCTCTCCCACCGCCTCGGCGAATGGGCCGGCCACGCCCCCGTCCTCGAAGAGGAAGTCGCACTGGCCAACATCGCCCTCGACCTCCTCGGCCAGGCCCGGATCCTGCTCTCCCTCGTCGGCGACGAGGACGAACTCGCCTACCTCCGCGAGGAACGCCAGTTCCGCAACGTCCAACTCGTCGAGCAGCCCAACGGCGACTTCGCCCACACCCTCGCCCGCCAGCTCTACTTCTCCACCTACCAAGAGCTGCTCTACGACCACCTCGCCACCACCGACACCACCGTGGCACCGCTCGCCGCAAAGGCCGTCAAGGAGACCGCCTACCACCGCGACCACGCCGAGCAGTGGACCCTGCGCCTCGGCGACGGCACCGAAGAGAGCCACACCCGGATGCAACGCGCCCTGGACGCCCTCTGGCGCTTCACCGGCGAACCCTTCGACCCCGTAGACGGGTTGGACGACGTCCCCTGGACCGCCCTCCGCACCGAGTGGACCACCCGCATCACCGCCACCCTCGCGCGCGCCACCCTCACCGTCCCCGACGGCCCCCAGCACGGCGCCTGGACCGCCGGCGGCGGACGCCAGGGACTGCACACCGAACCCTTCGGCCGGCTCCTCGCCGAAATGCAGCACCTCCACCGCAGCCACCCGGGGGCGACATGGTGACCACCACGGCCCTGGAGGCGGAACTCCTCGCCCTCGCCGGCGCCGTTCCCGACCCCGAGCTGCCCGTCCTCACCCTCGCCGAACTCGGCGTCCTGCGCGGCGTGCGGCTCACCGCCCCCGACCACGTCGAGGTGACCCTCACCCCCACCTACACCGGCTGCCCCGCCATCGAAGCGATGTCCGCCGACGTGGAACGCGTCCTGCACGACCACGGCATACCCAGGGTCGACGTCCGCACCGTCCTCAGCCCACCGTGGACCACCGACGCGATCACCGACGAAGGCCGCCGGAAGCTAGCTGCGTTCGGCATCGCCCCACCACGGCCCACCCGCCCGACCAGCGGACCGGTCACCGTCGACCTCACCCTCCGCTGCCCGCACTGCGGATCCACCGACACCACGCTGCTCAGCCGGTTCTCCGCCACGGCCTGCAAGGCGCTGCGCCGCTGCGAGTCCTGCCGCGAACCCTTCGACCACTTCAAGGAGTTGTGATGTTCCACCCGCTCCAGGTGCGGGAGATCGAGCGGCTCACGGACGACGCGGTGGCCGTCACGTTCACGGTCCCGCCCGAGCTCCGCACGACCTTCCGACACACCCCCGGGCAACACATCGCACTGCGCGCGACCCTCCACGGCCAGGAGATCCGCCGCACCTACTCCCTGTGCACCCCCGCCACCGACGACCCCGTCCTACGGGTCGGCATCCGCCTGGTCGAAGACGGCGCCTTCTCCACCTACGCCCTCAAGGAACTCGCCGTCGGCGACACCGTCGACGTGATGGCCCCGGCCGGCCGCTTCACCCTGGCCCCCCGCCCCGGCCAGTTCGTCGGCATCGTCGGCGGCAGCGGCATCACCCCGGTGCTGTCCATCGTCACCACCCTGCTCGCCCGCGAACCGCACGCCCGCTTCTGCCTGATCCGCAGCGACCGCACCACGGCCTCCACGATGTTCCTGGAGGAGGTGGCCGACCTCAAGGACCGCTACCCCGACCGGTTCCAACTGGTCCACGTGCTCTCCCGCGAAGAGCGGCAGGCCGGCCTCCCCTCCGGCCGCCTCGACCAGGAACGCCTGCGCGCCCTGCTCCCCGCGCTGCTCCGGACCGACGCCGTCGACGGCTGGTTCCTGTGCGGCCCCTTCGGCCTCGTCCAAGGCGCCGAACGGGCACTGCGCGACCTCGATGTACCGCGCACCCGCATCCACGAAGAGATCTTCCACATAGACAACGGCGCCGCGGCCCCCGTTCCCGCCACCACCGCGCCCGCACACAGCACGGTGACCGCCACCCTCGACAGCCGCTCCGGCACCTGGCCGGTCCACGACGGCGAATCCCTGCTGGAAGCCGTCCTCCGCAACCGCCCCGACGCCCCCTACGCCTGCAAGGGCGGCGTCTGCGGCACCTGCCGCGCCTTCCTCGTGTCCGGCGACGTCCGGATGGACCGCAACTTCGCCCTGGAGTCCGACGAGGTCGACGCCGGGTACGTGCTGGCCTGTCAGTCGCACCCGGCCACGGAAAAGGTCGAGTTGGACTTCGACCGCTGAGCAGCCCCCACCACCGTCCGCGTCCGCGCCATTCCCAATTCCTGCAACATGTTCTACCTTGACGCCTCGTCAGATCTGACACGTCGAAGGTCGGACGCCGACGGCGCGACGCGGGAGGACGGACCAGTGGACTTCACCTTCACCGAAGAACAACAGGCCGCCGTCGAAGCGGCACAAGCCGTCTTCTCCGGAGTCACCCCGGACGACGTCCCCAGCCCGGCACTCACCCGCGGCCCCGTCGCCGACGACTTCGACCGCGCCCTCTGGCGCACACTCGCCGACGCCGACCTCCTCGGCCTCCCCCTCGCCCCCGAGCACGGCGGCGCCGGCCTCGACCCGATCGCCCTCTGCCTCGTCCTCCGCGAATCCGCCAAGGTCCTCGCCCGCGTCCCCCTCCTGGAGTCCTACGCCACCGCGCACACCCTCCAGAACCACGCGACCGACGCCCTACGGACCGAGGTCCTGCCACAGATCGCCAGCGGCAACCTCGTCATCACCGCCGCCGCCAACGGCCACACCGGCCACGACCCGGCCGAACTCGCCGTCACCGCACGCCAGGACGACACCACCTGGACCCTCGACGGCACCCACACCGCCGTCCCCTGGGCACTCACCGCCGACCGGATCCTGCTCCCCGCCCAGACCACCGACGGCCGCACCGTCCTCGCGCTCGTCCCCCGCGACAGCCCCGGCCTCAGCCTCCACGGCCAGACCTCCACCAACGGCGAACCGCACGCCGAAATCCACCTGGACTCCGTACGCATCGACGCCCGGAACACCCTCACCGACCCGGACGCCTGGGAGACCCTGCGCAACCTGCTCACCACCGGCACCTGCGCACTCGCCCTGGGCCTGGGCGAACGCGTCCTCGCCATGACCAGCGACTACACCAGCACACGCGAACAGTTCGGCTTCCCCCTGGCCACCTTCCAGGCCGTCGCCGTCCAGACCGCCGACCGCTTCATCGACCTCCGCGCGATGGAGGCCACCCTCTGGCAGGCGGCCTGGCGCCTCACCACCGGAGCCACGGGCCCCCTCCCGCCCACCGGGGACATCGCGGTCGCCAAGATCTGGGCCGCCGAGGGCGTCCGCCGCATCGTCCAGACCGCCCAGCACCTCCACGGCGGCTTCGGCGCCGACACCGACTACCCGCTGCACCGCTACCACGCCTGGGCCAAACAGCTCGAACTCGCGCTGGGACCCGCAGCAGCCCACGAAGAGGCCCTCGGCGAACTCCTCGCCGCACACCCACTGAGCTGACGCACCCACGCCCCACCCGCCACCGGGCAGCGGCGCCGGAAGGACGTCTCGACCAGCGGGTCTAGATGACCGCGCCCGCGCCGCCCTTGCCGTCCGACACCGGACGCCCGGCGGCCTCCCACGCCTGCATGCCGCCCGCGACGTTCACCGCGTCGACGCCCTGCTGGATCAGGTACTGCGCGACCTGGGCCGACCGCCCGCCGACCCGACACAGCACGTAGATCTTCCCGTCCGCGGGCGCGGCCTCCGTCAACTCGCCGTAACGGGCGACGAATGCGCTCATCGGGATGTGCAACGCCCCCTCGGCATGACCCGCCTCCCACTCGTCGTCCTCGCGGACGTCCAGAAGAAAGTCCTCGGGCGTGAGGGCGTCGACACCGACCGTGGGCACAGAACCGAAATGCATACTCCCGACGCTACCCGACCAGCTGAGCGAGGTACGCCTCGCGTTCCCGGAGGTCGGTCAACAGCTTCTCGGCGATCTCGTCCAACAACGCGTCCGGGTCGTCCGGCGCCATCTTGATCATCGCGCCGATCGCACTGGCCTCCAGCTCCGCGGCCACGGACGACAGCATCTCCTTGCGCTCGGCCAGCCACTCCAGCCGGGCGTAGAGCTCCTCGCTCGCGCTCGGCCGCCGCTCCACGGGCGCCGGCCCGGCCTCCCACTCCCGCACCAGCTCCCGCAGCAACTTCTCGTCGCCCCTCCCGTACGCAGCGTTGACCCGCGCGATGAAGCCGTCCCGCCGGGCCCGCTCCGCATCGTCGCGCGCCAGGTCCGGGTGCGCCCGACGCACCAGATCCCGGTAGATCTTGCGGGCCTCCTCGCCGGGCCGCACCTTCGGCGGCGGCTGGACCGGCTGGTCGGTCAGCATCGCCTGCGCCTCGGGGAACAGCCCCTCCGAACCGAGCCAGCCGTGGAACAACTCCTCCACCTGCGGCATCGGCAGTACCGACGCACGGGCCTCACGGGCCTTACGGATGTCGTCCGGGTCACCGGTGCGCGCCGCCACGGCCTCCGCAATCTGCGCATCCAGCTCGTCCAACCGCGCGTACACGGGGCCGAGCCGCTGGTGGTGCAGCCGGGAGAAGTTCTCCACCTCCACCCGGAAGGTCTCCACCGCGATCTCAAACTCGATCAAGGCCCGCTCAGCCGCCTCCACGGCCTTCGCCAACCGCCGCGTCGCCTCGTCCTGCGCGTCCGCGGCGCCGGCCGCGCCCTCCGGCGCCCCACCGGCAGCGGCCGACCCCCCGCTCCGCTCCGCGCCCGGCACCTCCCCGCGGGCGTCCGCCGCCCCCGGTTCGGCCGGGGCACCGGGTGCCCCCGGTACGTCCGGTCGGTCCTGGCCGTCCTGCGCGTTCTCCGCGTGCGAGTTCGTCACCCGGTCAGCGTACGGCCCTACGGGAACTGGGCACCGGGCCGCACCTGAAGCATCCGGGTGGGGCCCCCTCCCCCTCCCCTCGCCCACCCACCCCCACCGCTCCCGCCAAACCCCTCTCGGCCCCCTCAGCCCCTCGCCCCCTCCTACAGCCCCCTCACACCCCGCTCTCCGCCGCCACCCGCCCGCTGCGGATCGCCGCGACGAGGTCCGCGTGGTCTGCTTCGGTGCGGTTCGCGTAGGTCACCGCGAAGGCCGCCATCGCTTCGTCGAGTGCCTCGCCCTTGCCGCAGTAGCCGGCTATGACGCGCGGGTCGGCGCTGTGTGCGTGGGCGCGGGCCAGGAGGGCGCCGGTCATGCGGGCGTAGTCGTCGAGTTGCCCGTCGGTCAGTTGGGCGGGGTCGACGCTGCCCTTGCGGTTGCGGAACTGCCGCACCTGGAACGGCAGTCCCGTGCCCGTACCGTCCGGTGTCGCCGCAGTCGTGTGTGACGTGTCCTCGGCCCGGCCGGGTGTTCCGTGTGCCGTGTTCTGGCGCACCGTGGTCCAGCCCAGCAGCAGGTCGCTGACGACTTGCATGCGTCGCTGGCCGAGCACCACGCGTCGTCCTTCGTGTTCCGCCGGGGGTGGGGGGAAGCCGGCTTTGGTGACGTAGGGCGCGAGTACGGAGCGGCGGGCCTCCTTCACCTGGAGGACCAGGGGCTCGCCGCGGTGGTCGAGCAGCAGCACCACGTAGGAGCGCAGCCCGACGCTGCCGGTCCCCACGATGCGGAAGGCGACGTCGTGCACGGCGTACCGGGCGAGCAGCGGCAGTCGGTCGTCGGGCAGGGTTTCCAGGTAGCCGGCGAGCGAGGCCGCGACGGCCGTCGCTTCGGCGTCGGGTATCCGGCGCAGGACGGGTGGTGCGTCCACGAAGCGGAGTCCGCCGTCGGGTCCGCGCTCGGTGGATTTCGCGGCGAAGCGCGCGCTGGTGTTCTTGCGGGCCTTGGCTTCGACCCGTGCCAGCGTGCCCAGGAGGTCGCGGGCGTCGGTGTGCGAGACGAGTTCTTCGTCGGCGATGGCGTTCCACGCCTCGGTCACCGGGAGCTTGGCGAGCAGCCGCATGGTGCGGCGGTAGGCGCCGGCGGCGTCCTGGGCCGCGGCCCGGCAGGCGTCGTCGTTGGCGCCCGCTTCTCTGCCGGCCAGGACTATCGAGGTCGCGAGCCGTTTGACGTCCCATTCCCAGGGGCCGTGGACGGTTTCGTCGAAGTCGTTGAGGTCGATGACCAGGCCGCCGCGGGCGTCGGCGTAGATGCCGAAGTTCGCGGCGTGCGCGTCGCCGCAGAGTTGGGCGCCGATGCCGGTGACGGGGCTTTCCGCGAGGTCGTGGGCCATGAGTCCGGCTGAGCCGCGGAGGAACGCGAAGGGGCTGGCGGCCATGCGTCCGACGCGTATCGGCGTCAGTTCGGGCAGTCGCCCGGCGTTGGATTCTTCGACCGAGGCGACCGCGTCGGGCCGGGCGGTCGTGAGCCGCAGGGCGGCCTGTTCGGCCCGGGGCAGTCGTGCCCGCAGTTCTCGGCCCACGGCCTTGGCCGACGGCCCTTCTTCGTCCGCCCTTGCGAACCCCGGTACGTATGGCACACGCGACATGGCGGGCCACCTCCCCCTTCACGCCCCTGGTTTCGCGCGGCATCCGTGGTGCGTGTCGGCGCACCGGGATCCCCCGCATCCGTCCGGCTCGCCGGGTGTTTCCGGCTTGCTGGTCGATGACGTTACCGATGTTCGGCGGGTGTCTGCCGGGCCTGTGGATAACTTTCGGATGCGGGGGAGCAGTTGCGGGGGAGCGGGAGCGGAGAGCGGGGGCGCGCAGGCGGCGGGCGGCTGCCGAAGGTCCCGCGCGGCGGCCGGCCGCCTACACCCCGACCGCCTCTTCCATCTCCTCCTCCGCGTCCGTCTCCCCTCCTGCTGCGGGGTGTGCCGGGGTCCGTCCGGGGGCCCGTTCGGGCACCGTGGCCGCCACTGCGGCGGCGGCCACGGCTCCGGCGTGGGCGATCGCTTCGGCTTCGGCGGTGCGTCGGCGCTTTTCGGCGAGTGCCGCCACGCCGACGGTCAGCAGGCCGACGACCAGCCAGCCGACGAGGGTCCAGACGTGTCCGGCGAGGCCGTGGTCGGCGAAGTAGACGTGGCTGCGGGTGCCTTCCACGAAGCCGGCGCCGTTCCAGAAGGAGTGCAGGGCGGCGAAGAAGCCGTTCTGCATCTCGGGCCGGAAGATGCCGCCGGAGGAGGTGAAGTTGAGCATCACGAACAGCGTCATGACGCCGAGCGTGGTCCATCGCTTGAGGAAGGTGTGCAGGCCGGTGCCGATGAGGAGGATGCCGGCCGAGTAGAGCCAGGCCAGGCTCCACAGGGCCCACAGGCCGTGGTCGACGAGGTGGAAGACGGGGCCGGCGAAGAGCGTGCCGATGATGCTGACGACGAAGGAGGTGCCGATCGCGAGGGCGGCGCGCAGGCGCATCGGGAGGACGGCGCCGGCGCCGCCGATCACGGCGACCGAGGCGTAGGAACCGATGCTGATGGCGACCAGCAGGAAGAAGATGCCCTGTCCGGTGGGGTCGTTCTCGGCGGTCGGTGCGATGTCGGTGACCTTCAGCGGGGCGCCTTGTTGGGCGGCGAGCGGGGTGAAGACCTTCTGGACGACGGTGGCGCTGGTGTCGGATCCGGCGGTGGCCACCAGGAGTTCGGGGGTGTGCGGTGCACCGGTGCCGGTGGCCTTGGCGCCGGCCAGGTAGGCGCCGAAGACGTCCTGGTCCTTGAGTTGCTCGATGGCGGTGGCGCGGTCGGGGACGGTGCGTGCTTCGAGTGTGCCGTGCGTCTCGTCGTTGAGTGTCTGGGCGAGGACCTGTGCGTGGGTGCCGGTTCCGACGATGGCGACGGGCAGGTGGTGCGGTGCGGGGTTGGCGAAGGCGCCCAGGTAGGCGAGGCCCATCCCGATGCACATCAGGAGCGGGGTGAGCAGGTGGGTCACCACGTGGCGCAGGTCGGCGGCGCGGGTGGAGTGCCGGTCGCTGTGGTGGTCGGGACGTCGTCGGTCCGCGGTCATGGGCAAGCCTTCTTCGTGGTCGTCCGGGGCCGGTCGTGGGCGGTCCGGTCGTCGTCGTTCAGCTGTGGCCAGGGGTGGTGGCTCCGGTGGGTGGAGGCGCGTTAGCGGTTGGTAATTACAACTCTCACACCACGTTGTACTATACAACTAGTTCACCGAAAGGCAACTCCGTGACCCATCGCGACGACTCCGTAGAGACCATCCAGCAGGAGATGACCGCGTTCGCCCGGCGCGCCCGCGCGACCGCCGCCCGCATGCACCCCGAGCTGTCCCTGGTCTCCTACACCCTGCTCGCCCACCTCGACGACCAGCAGGGATGCCGCGCCACCGACCTCGCGGCGCACTACTACCTGGACAAGTCCACGGTCAGCCGACAGATCGCAGCGCTGGAGAAGCTCGGTTTCGTCGAGCGGCGCATCGATCCGGACGACCACCGCGTCCAGGTCCTGCACCCCACCGCCGAGGGCGCCCAGGTGCTCGCGAACGTGACCGCCAGCCGCCGCAAGGCGTTCCACGAGCGGCTCGCCGACTGGCGCGAGGAGGACCTCGACCGCTTCGCCTCATACCTGGTCCGCTACAACGCCGCCCAGGAACGACTCGGCTGACGCACCGGGAACAGCCGACGCCCCGGGAGCAGGGGTGCGCCCAACGGGACGGCACGCCCGTCAGCCCCATAGGAGCCGCGCCGCACGGCCCCGCCAGCCCCGGGCCGCCCCGGCGCTACTTCCGGAACCGCTCCGGACACTGCCCGCCCTCGACGAGGTAGGTCTCGGCCCAGCGCCCCAGCTCCACGAGGGCGGGCTCCATGGCGCGGCCGGCCTCGGTGAGCCGGTAGGAGACGCGCAGCGGCGGACCGGCGTCGACCTCGCGGACGACCAGGCCGGTCGCCGCCAGCTCCATCAGGCGGTCGGAGAGCATCCGCTCGCTGATGCCGGTGATGGCGCGCCGCAGGTCGGCGAAGTGAACGGGCCCGGGCATCAGGGTGGCCACGATCAGACCCGTCCAGCGCTTACCGAACAGCTCGAAGACGCGCGTCATACCGCCGTCGACCTGCCTACACACCGCTTCGTCGTGGTCCGCCATGCCTCCAGAGTACCGTCTTCCCGTTGGCTACTGCGGAAAAGTAAGTTCCTGTGCTATGAATAGTGACATACGGAATTCAACTAACGGCCGGTCCCGCCCGGCCCCGTAGCGAAGGACCGATCCCATGGCCACGCTCCTGCTCATCGACTCGTCCCTCTTCCCCGAGGACGGCTCCGCGTCCCGTTCGGTGACCGCCGCGTTCCGCAAGACCTGGGAGGAGCAGCACCCCGACGGCACCGTCATCCACCGCGACCTGGCCGCCGACCCGCTGCCCCACCTGGACGCCGTCGGCGCCTCCGCCGGCTTCTCCGACCCGGCCACCCACACCCCGGAGCAGCAGGCCGCGTTCGCCCTGCGCACCCAGCTGGCCGAGGAACTGGAGCAGGCCGACGCCATCGTCATAGGCGCGCCCATGTACAACTTCACGATCCCCTCGACCCTCAAGGCATGGCTCGACCAGGCGATCATCATGGGCCGCACCGCCGGCGAGAACGCGTCGGTGAAGGGCAAGCCGGCCGTCGTCGTCGCCAGCCGCGGCGGCTCCTACGCGCCGGGCACCCCGCGCGAGTCCTTCGAGTACGTCCAGAACTACCTGGAGGCCGTCCTCAACGGCGCCTTCGGCCTCGACGTGGAGTTCATCGTGCCGGAGCTGACCATGGCCCCCGCCAACCCCGCCATGTCCGAGCTGGTCCCGCTCTTCGAGACCTCCCGCGCCAAGGCCCACGAGCAGGCCGAGACCAAGGCCAAGGAACTGGTCGCGCGCCTCTCCGCCTGAGCGGACGACCCACCGCCCGACGGGAGCCCGGGCCGGAGACCGGCTCCACACCGCCGACTCCGACGCGCACGCCGGCACACCGCCCCTGCCGGGCACGCCGGGACGCGCCGCCCGGGGCAGCGACCACGCGCCCCACGGCCCGTAGTTGCTCGCCCCCGGGCGGCACGTCCCGTACGCCTCACCCGGTGCTCGCCGCTCCCCTGGACGGGGCCCGGCCCAGCACCACGGTCAGCAGCGCACCCACCACGAGCGCACCGCCCAACCAGATGACGCCACCGGCCCCCCAGCCGTCCGCGGCCCGCCCGCCGACCAACGCCCCCAGGGCGATGGCCGCGTTGAACACCGCCACGAACAGCGCGGAGGCCGCCTCCCGCGCATCCGGCGCGGCCGCCATCAGCCAGGTCTGGGTGCCGACCGACACGCCCCCGTAGGCCAGGCCCCAGAGGGCCACCATGACCGCGGCGCCCGGCACGCCCGCGGCGTGCCCGATCGGGGGCACCAACAGGACCGCGGTGGCCAGCACCGCGCAGATGGCCAGCAGTGCGGCCCGCGGGACACGCGCCGCGGCGGCGCCGCAAGCGAAGTTCCCCGCCAGCCCGGCGACCCCGAAGGCCAACAGCACGCTGCCGATCTGGCCGGGCGGCGCGCCCGCCACCTCCTCCAGGACCGGACGCACGTACGTGTACGCGGCGAAGTGCCCCGTCACCAGGAGCGCGACCAGGACCAACCCGGTGCACACCGGGGGCCGGCGCAACAGCCCCAGTACCCCGCCCAGCCGTACCGCGCCGCTCGCCTCCAGCCGTGGCAGCAGGACGGCCAGGGCGCCCGCCACCACCGCGCAGACCCCGGCCATCGCCACGAACGCCGTGCGCCAGCCGGCCAGTTCGCCCACCAGGGCACCGGCCGGGACGCCCAGGACGGACGCCGCCGCGACCCCGCTGAATATCAGGGCCGTGGCCGCCGCCACCCGCCGCTCCGGGACCAGCCGCACCGCCAGCCCCGAGGCGATCGCCCACACCCCACCCATCCCGAGCCCCACCAGCACCCGGGCCACCAACAGCACCACAACGTTCGGCGCGTACGCCGCCAGGAGGTTCGCGACCGCCAACGTGCCCATCAGGAGGGCGAGGACGGCACGCCGGTCCCGGCGTCCGATCAACAGCGTCAACACCGGGGCGGCGACCGCGGCGACCATGCCGGTGACGCTCACCGTCAGCCCGGCCGTCCCATCCGTCACCCCCAGGTCCCGACCGATCGGCGTCAGCAGTCCCACCGGCAGCAGCTCCGACGTCACCACCGTGAACGTCGCCGCCGCCGACGCCGCGACCGCGGGCCACCCACCGCCCCACGGCCGCCGCAACTCCCCCGCAGCCGCCGCCGCTTGCCGGTCCGCCGCCGTGTCCGCGGCGGCCGCGACGCGCTCCGCACTCTCACTCTTCGCCATGGCGCCCACACAACGCCCCGCAGCGGCCGGGAACAACAGTCAACTCCTCACCCTTCTATGAGCAGGACTCATCGATCGACCGCACCGGGAAGGGAGTCATGAGCGGCCCGACCGCCCGCACCGGCCCGATCCGCGCCGGCGGCCTCGAACTCCGCGAGCTGGAGTGCTTCCTCGTGCTGTCCGAGGAACTGCACTTCGGCCGCACCGGTACCCGCCTCTACGTCTCCCAGAGCCGGGTCAGTCAGCTGCTGCGCTCCCTGGAGTCCCGGATCGGGGCACGCCTGGTGGACCGCACGTGCCGCCGGGTCCGCCTGACGCCCCTGGGCGAGGAGTTCCGCGCCTCCCTGCGCCCCGCCTACGACGCCCTGCGCGCCACGGTGGAGAGCGCACGGACCGCCGCCCGCGGCGTCGAGGGCCGGCTCGCCGTCGGATTCCAGGGCACCGCGGACGACCGGATCATGCAGGCCATCGACACCTTCCACGCCCAGCACCCGCGGTGCACCACGGAGATCGTGGAGATCCCGCTCTGCGACCCGTTCAGCGCGCTGCGGAGCGGGGCGGTGGACGTGGCGGTGCTGCTGCTCCCGGTCACCGAACCGGACCTCGTGCTGGGCCCGGTGTTCTCGTCGCAGCCGCTCACCGTGGCACTGTCCGTGCGGCACCCCCTGGCATCCCGCACGGCCGTCGACGCCGAGGAACTGACCGCGTTGCCCCTGATCTCCCCCGACGAGCCGGCGCCGCCGTACTGGCGCACCGCGCAGGCGCCCACCACCACGCCCGGCGGCCTGCCCATCCCGGCCGGCCCCCGGGTCAGCACGCTCCAGGAGGGCCTGACGCTGACCGCGGCGGGCCGGGGCGGGATGCTGCTGTGCCGACCGACGGCGGACTACCACGGCCGCCGTGACGTCGTCTTCGTTCCGATCACCGGGCTCCGGGAGTCGGCGCTGGGGGTGGTGCACCACGCGGCACGGGAAACCGCCCGGGTCCGCGCCTTCACCGCCGCCGTGCGAGCTGTGACGGCAGTCACTTCACCACCCGCCGGACACCCCGAACGGGCAAGCGCGCCGGGGAATGTGACGTAGGACTCACGTCGTGGTGCTCACGTGGCCGGGCCCACTTCACGGCCCGCACCGCACGGCGGTCGGCCCGCGGAACTGCGGACACAACGCAAGACCCCCGGTCTCCGGATTTCTCCGGAGACCGGGGGTCTCATCTGTGCGCGAGGGGGGAGTTGAACCCCCACGCCCTTTCGGGCACTGGAACCTGAATCCAGCGCGTCTGCCTATTCCGCCACCCGCGCATGGGTGCTGCCGGTTTATTCTCTCACGCGATCCGGGCCGTTCGGTCCGGGTCTTGCGGGAGCGCCTTCCGACATCGAGAACATTAGCACGGTGTCGGGGGTGACTTCACACGCCTTTCCCCCGGCCACGGGCCTGTGAGCGGCGGGGCGGCACTCACGGACGACCGCGCGCGTTCCTCGGAGGGGCTCCCGGGACACTGGCCGGAGTCGGCCCCCGCCCCCTCGGGCGGATGGGCGGTTGCGGGACACTGGTATCGGGGCACATCTACGATCGCAGTGCACCGCAAGCGGCCGAAGGAGAGCGGCAGGAGGACGACGGACACCGGGCAACCCTGTGGTGGGCGACACTCGTCCTCCAGGCAGGAAAGGGGAACCAGCCGATTTCCCGGCGCGTGGATACGATCAGTAAGCAGTATCAGGACGACCCTGAGGAAGACTGAGGAAGGAGGTGCCCCGTGGGAGTACTGAAGCGCTTCGAGCAGCGTCTCGAAGGTCTCGTCAACGGCACCTTCGCCAAGGTGTTCAAGTCCGAAGTGCAGCCCGTTGAGATCGCCGGCGCTCTGCAGCGCGAGTGCGACAACAACGCCAGCATCTGGAACCGCGACCGCACGGTCGTCCCCAACGACTTCATCGTCGAGCTGAGCACTCCGGACTACGAGCGGCTGAGTCCGTACAGCGGGCAGCTCGGGGACGAGTTGGCGGGCATGGTCCGCGACTACGCCAAGCAGCAGCGCTACACCTTCATGGGCCCGATCAAGGTCCACCTGGAGAAGGCCGAGGATCTCGACACCGGCCTGTACCGCGTCCGCAGCCGCACCCTCGCCTCCAGCACGTCCCAGGACCGGCCCGGCCAGGCCGCGGCGGCCCGCGCCACCGGAGCGCCGAGCCAGCCCGGCGGCCACGTGGCCCCACCCATGCCGACCTCGCCGCCGCCCGGTGCGCCGCCCGTGCCCCGGTCGACAGCGCCCGGCGCGGGGCCGCAGCCGTACGCGCAGACCCGACGCTGGGTCGAGATCAACGGCACCCGCCACCAGATCTCGCGGTCCACCCTGGTGCTGGGTCGCAGCACCGACGCCGACGTGCGGATCGACGACCCGGGAGTCTCGCGGCGCCACTGCGAGATCCGCGTCGGACCGCCCCCCACGATCCAGGATCTGGGGTCCACCAACGGGATCGTGGTGGACGGGCAACACACCACCCACGCTAGTCTCCGCGACGGCTCGCGGATCGTCGTGGGCAGTACCACCATCGTTTACCGGCAAGCCGAAGGGTGAAGCGGGGCCAATGTCAGAGCTGACCCTGACGGTCATGCGGTTGGGTTTCCTCGCCGTACTGTGGCTGTTCGTCATCGTGGCCGTACAGGTCATCCGCAGCGATCTGTTCGGCACGCGCGTCACACAGCGCGGCGCCGCCCGACGCGGCGGACCCGAACCGCGCACCCAGCGCCAGGCCGCGCCCCAGCAGCAGCGCCGCCAGGAGAGCGGCAGCCGCGGCGGGGGCCGGCAGCGGCGCGGAGCCCCCACCAAGCTGGTGGTCTCCGAAGGCACCCTGGCCGGTACGACCGTCGCCCTCCAGGGCCAGACGATCAGCCTGGGCCGGGCGCACGACTCCACCATCGTGCTGGACGACGACTACGCGTCCAGCAGGCATGCCAGGATCTACCCGGACCGTGACGGCCAGTGGATCGTCGAGGACCTCGGTTCCACCAACGGCACGTACCTTGACCGGACCCGACTGACGACCGCGACTCCGATTCCTCTGGGAGCCCCGATCCGCATCGGCAAGACCGTCATCGAGCTGCGGAAGTAGTACGACAATGAGCGAGCGGAGCGAGCGAGCCGTAACGGTCCACTCGGCGGACCCGGGCGTGCTCCCGACCGGAGGGTGGGCAGTGTGGCTCGACGAGACCGGCTGTACCCCGAGCCGACGGGTGAGGTGCGCATGAGTCTGTCGCTGCGCTTCGCCGCCGGATCGCACAAGGGCATGATCCGCGAGGGCAACGAGGACTCCGGCTACGCCGGGCCCCGACTGCTCGCCATCGCGGACGGCATGGGCGGCCAGGCCGCCGGTGAGGTCGCCTCCTCCGAGGTGATCTCCACGCTCGTCCAGCTCGACGACGACGTCCCCGGCTCCGACATCCTCACCTCGCTGGGCACCGCCGTGCAGCGCGCCAACGACCAGCTGCGGGTGATGGTCGAGGAGGACCCTCAGCTGGAGGGCATGGGGACGACCCTGACCGCCCTGCTGTGGACGGGCCAGCGGCTCGGCCTGGTGCACGTCGGCGACTCCCGCGCCTACCTGCTGCGCGACGGGGTGCTGACCCAGATCACGCAGGACCACACCTGGGTGCAGCGGCTGGTCGACGAGGGCCGGATCACCGAGGAGGAGGCCACCACCCACCCGCAGCGGTCGCTGCTGATGCGGGCGCTGGGCAGTGGCGACCACGTCGAACCGGACCTGTCGATCCGCGAGGTGCGGGCCGGGGACCGGTACCTGATCTGCTCGGACGGGCTGTCCGGAGTGGTCAGCCACCAGACCCTCGAAGAGACCCTGGCCGGTTACCAGGGGCCGCACGAGACGGTGCAGGAGCTGATCCAGCTCGCACTGCGCGGCGGCGGGCCGGACAACATCACCTGCATCGTCGCCGACGTGCTGGACGTGGACGGCACCGAGGCCGCGGCCGGGCAGCTCAACGACACCCCGGTGGTGGTCGGCGCGGTCGCCGAGAACCAGCACCAGCTGAACGACCCCAGCACGCTCCAGACGCCGGCCGCCCGCGCCGCCGAGCTGGGCCGCCGGGACGCCCCGCCGGCTCCGGGAGGCGCGTTCGGGCCGCCCGGAAGCGGGGAGCCCGAGGCCGGCGGGGTGCCGCACGGCTCGTTCGGCGCGTTCACCGACGAGGACTTCCTCAAGCCGCGCCGGCGCGGCAAGTGGCTCAAGGCGTCGCTGTTCACCGTGCTCGCGCTGGGAGTGCTCGGCGGCGGGCTGTACGCCGGCTACCAGTGGACGCAGACGCAGTACTTCGTCGGCGCCAAGGACGACCACGTCGCGCTGTACCGGGGCATCAGCCAGGACCTCGCGTGGATCAAGCTCAACTCGGTCGACGAGGACCACCCCGAGATCGAACTCAAGTACCTGCCGGTCTACCAACGCAACCAGGTCAAGGAGACCATCGCGGTCGACAACCGCAACCAGGCCAGCGACAAGGTGACCGAGCTCGGCAAGCAGGCCAACGCCTGCCAGGCCAAGGAGCAGCGGGAGGCCGCCGAGCGGGAGGCCGCGGCCGCCAAGGGCAAGAGCGGCCAGAAGCCCGGCAGCAAGACGGGCACCCCCGCCGGAAACGGCGTGACCGGAGCCCTGTCCACCACTGCAGACCCCACCCCCACCCCCACTCAGACTCCCTCCGAGGAGCAGCAGAAGCTGGAGAAGAATTGCAGCACCCAGCAGTGAGGGCGTAGGGGGCCGGAGATTTCATGAGCAGTACAACGACCACGACCACCGTGGGCACGTTCGCCGCGCCCAGCCGTCGCAACACCGAGCTGGCCCTGCTGGTGTTCGCGGTGCTGATCCCGGTCTTCGCCTACGTCAACGTCGGCCTGGCGAAGGACGGTTCGGTGCCCGCCGGGGCGCTGGGGTACACCCTGGGGCTGGGACTGTTGGCGGGCGTCGCGCACCTCGTCGTCCGCAAGTGGGCGCCGTACGCGGATCCGCTGATGCTGCCCATCGCGACGCTGTTGAACGGCCTGGGGCTGGTGTTCATCTGGCGGCTCGACCAGGAGCCGAAGATCAGCACCCCGCAGCTGGGCGGCGCCATGGCACCGGGCCAGATGATGTGGTCGACACTGGGCGTCGCGCTCTTCCTCGGCGTACTGATCTTCCTCAAGGACCACCGCGTCCTGCAGCGCTACACCTACATCTCGATGGTGGTCGCGCTGATCCTGCTGGTCGCACCGATCTTCTTCCCGGCACGCTTCGGCGCGCGCATCTGGATCACGATCCCCGGTGTGGGTTCGCTGCAGCCCGGTGAGTTCGCGAAGATCGTCATCGCGATCTTCTTCGCCGGCTACCTGATGGTGAAGCGGGACGCACTGGCACTGGCCAGCCGCCGCTTCATGGGCATGTACCTGCCGCGCGGCCGGGACCTCGGCCCGATCCTGGTCATCTGGGCGCTCAGCCTGATGATCCTGGTCTTCGAGACCGACCTGGGCACCTCGCTGCTCTTCTTCGGCCTCTTCGTGATCATGCTGTACGTCGCGACCGAGCGGACCAGCTGGATCGTGTTCGGTCTGCTGCTGAGCGCCGGCGGTGCGGTCGCCGTGGCCACCTTCGAGTCCCACGTGCAGGTCCGCGTCCACAACTGGCTCAACCCGCTGGAGCTGCTGAACGGCGGCGTGACGGAGACCGCGCAGGCGATGTACTCCTTCGGCTCCGGCGGCATCCTCGGGTCCGGCCTCGGGCAGGGCTACTCGCGCCTCATCGGCGGCATCGCCCCGAAGAGCGACTACATCCTCGCCACCGTCGGCGAGGAGACCGGCCTGGCCGGTCTGATGGCGATCCTCCTGCTGTACGGCCTGCTCATCGAGCGCGGCATCCGCACGGCGCTGGCCGCCCGCGACCCGTTCGGCAAGCTGCTGGCGGTCGGTCTCTCCGGTGCCTTCGCCCTCCAGGTCTTCGTCGTCGCCGGCGGTGTGACGGGTCTCATCCCGCTGACCGGCATGACGATGCCGTTCCTGGCGCAGGGTGGTTCGTCCGTCATCGCCAACTGGGCGCTGGTGGGCATCCTGCTCCGGATCAGTGACACCGCGCGCCGTCCCGCACCCGCCCCCGCCCCGTCCACCGATGCCGAGATGACCCAGGTGGTCCGCCCGTGAACAAGCCCCTGCGACGGGTCGCGGTCTTCTGCGGCCTGCTCGTCCTCGCCCTGCTCGTCCGCGTGAACTGGGTGCAGTTCGTCCAGAGCGACCAGCTCAAGAACGATCCGAACAACCGCCGGGTGGCGATCGAGCGCTACAGCACCCCGCGCGGCAACATCATCGTGGACGGCAAGGCCATCACCGGCTCGACGACCACGGACATCGGCGACTTCAAGTACAAGCGCACCTACAAGAACGGCAAGATGTGGGCGCCGGTGACCGGCTACGCGTCGCAGGCCTTCGACTCCAACCAGTTGGAGAAGCTGAACGACGCGATCCTCACCGGCACCGATGACCGACTCTTCTTCAGCCGCACGGTCGACATGTTCACTGGCGGCAAGCAGAAGGGCGGCAACGTGGTGACCACCCTCGACGCCAAGGCGCAGCAGGCGGCCTTCGACGGGCTCGGGGACAAGAAGGGCGCCGTGGTGGCGCTCAACCCGGAGACCGGGGCGATCCTGGCGCTGGCCAGCACCCCGTCGTACGACCCGTCGACGTTCGCGGGGATGAGCGACAAGGACGCCAAGGCGTACAACGGGCTGCTGAAGCAGAACGACCCCGACGACCCGATGCTGAACCGGGCGCTGCGGCAGACGTACCCGCCCGGCTCCACGTTCAAGGTCGTGACGGCCGCCGCGGCGCTGGAGAGCGGCCTGTACACCGATGTCGACGCCAAGACCGACTCGCCGGTGCCGTACATCCTGCCGGACACCGCGCACCAGCCCCTGAACAACGAGGGCAACATCCCCTGCGAGAACGCGACGATGCGGGTGGCGCTGCAGTACTCCTGCAACACCGTCTTCGGCAAGATCAGCGCGGACCTCGGCAACGCGAAGATGAAGTCCGAGGCGGAGAAGTTCGGCTTCAACGACGCGAAGATCGACACTCCGGTGCGGGCCGCGGAGAGCGTCTACCCGAAGGACAACCGGCCGCAGAACGCGATGGCGGGCATCGGCCAGGCGTCGAACCGCGCCACGCCGCTGCAGATGGCGATGGTCGCGTCCGCGGTCGCCAACGGCGGCAAGCTGATGAAGCCGTACATGGTCGACCAGCTCGTGGCCCCCAACCTCAACGTCGTGCAGCAGCACACGCCGCAGGAGATGAGCCGGCCGCTGAAGCCGGAGAACGCGCAGAAGCTGCAGAGCATCATGGAGACCGTGGTCAAGGAGGGCACGGGCACCACCGCGCAGATCCCCGGCGTCACGGTCGGTGGCAAGACGGGTACCGCGCAGCACGGCGAGAACAACAAGGACAACCCGTACGCCTGGTTCATCTCGTACGCGAAGACCGCCAAGGGCACCCCGGTGGCGGTGGCGGTCGTCATCGAGGGGTCGGACACCCTGCGTGGCGACATCGCCGGCGGCAAGCTCGCCGCTCCGATCGCGAAGAGCGTGATGGAGGCGGTCATCGCCGGCGAGCGGTGACGGCGGTCATGGCGATACCGGTCACATATCAGGTTGCGGCTCCGGTCCGGTCCGGGACGGCGTGCCGGGTACGGTATGCCCGGACAGCACACCGCCGGACCACACACGGGTGCGGTCGGGACTGACGGAGAGGGCTGGAGAAGCTTATGGAAGAGCCGCGTCGCCTCGGCGGCCGGTACGAGCTGGGCTCGGTGCTCGGTCGTGGTGGCATGGCGGAGGTCTACCTCGCGCATGACACCCGCCTCGGCCGCACCGTGGCGGTGAAGACGCTGCGGGTGGACCTCGCCCGCGATCCGTCCTTCCAGGCCCGGTTCCGCCGTGAGGCCCAGTCGGCCGCCTCGCTGAACCACCCGTCGATCGTCGCGGTCTACGACACCGGCGAGGACTACGTCGACGGGGTGTCGATCCCGTACATCGTCATGGAGTACGTGGACGGGTCGACGCTGCGCGAGCTGCTGCACTCCGGGCGGAAGCTGCTGCCCGAGCGGTCGCTGGAGATGACCACCGGTGTGCTGCAGGCGCTGGAGTACTCGCACCGCGCCGGCATCGTGCACCGCGACATCAAGCCGGCCAACGTGATGCTGACCCGTACCGGCCAGGTCAAGGTGATGGACTTCGGCATCGCCCGGGCCATGGGCGACGCCGGGATGACCATGACGCAGACCGCGGCGGTGATCGGCACCGCGCAGTACCTGTCGCCGGAACAGGCCAAGGGCGAGCAGGTCGACGCCCGCTCCGACCTGTATTCGACGGGCTGCCTGCTCTACGAGCTGCTGACGGTGCGGCCGCCGTTCGTGGGGGACTCCCCGGTCGCGGTGGCCTACCAGCACGTGCGGGAGGAGCCGCAGCCACCGAGCACCTTCGATCCGGAGATCTCCCCGGAGATGGACGCGATCGTCCTGAAGGCGCTGGTCAAGGACCCGGACTACCGCTACCAGTCGGCGGACGAGATGCGGGCCGACATCGAGGCGGCGCTGGACGGCCAGCCGGTCGCGGCGACCGCCGCGCTGGGTGCGGTCGGATACGGCGAGCAGGACCAGCCGACGACGCTGCTGCGGGCGCAGGACCCGGGCGGTCCGAAGACGTCGATGCTGCCGCCGATGAACCCCGACGACGGGGGCTACGGCTACGAGGACCGCGCGGACCGGCGGCGGGGCGGCGGCCAGAAGAAGAGCAACCTCTCCACGATCCTGCTGGTCCTGGCGGCGGTCCTGGTCCTGGTCGGTGCGATCTTCATCGGCAAGGCCATGTTCAGCGGCGGGACCAAGAACAACACCATCTCGGTGCCCAACCTCGTCGGCAAGACGCTGGCGGAGGCGAAGTCCTACGGCGAGAACAGCTCCTTCAAGGTCGCCAAGCAGGGCAGCAAGCAGTGCGACAACGCCAAGAAGGGCCAGATCACCGAGCAGGAGCCGGCGGCCGACGAGAAGATCGACAAGGGCACCACGGTCAAGGTGACGATGTGCTCGGGCGCGGTCAAGGTGACCGTTCCGGACGTGCAGGGCATGCCCTTCGACGCCGCGGAGCAGGAGCTCAAGAGCAAGGGCTTCCAGAACATCACCAAGACCGAAGAGGTCTCCGACCGGACGCCGGGCGTCGTCACGAAGCAGGACCCCAAGGGGCAGGCCGAGACGACCAAGGACACCCAGATCACGCTGACGGTGGCCAAGGCGGCGCCGAAGTCGACCGTTCCGGACGTCACCGGCCAGGACTTCAACGCGGCGCAGAAGCAGCTGCAGGACCTGGGCTTCACCGTCAACCGGACCGACCAGGACGTGTCCGACCCGGGGCAGAACGGCAAGGTCATTTCCCAGTCCCCGACCGGGAACCAGCAGGCGGCGCAGGGCTCCACGGTCACGCTGACCGTGGGCAAGGCGGCGCAGGCGCAGGTGCCGGGCGTGACGGGCAAGAAGGTGAAGGACGCCAAGCAGATGCTGCAGCAGGCGGGCTTCAACAACATCCAGTTCGCAGGCGGTAGTTCGCAGGACGACAACGCCATGGTCATCAGCCAGGACCCGCAGCCGGGAACCGGCGGTGACCCCGCGTCGACCACCGTCACCCTGACCACCATGGGTGGCAACAACGACGGCAACAACGACGGCGGCATCTTCGGCGGCCCGTTCGGCTGGGGCAAGAAGCACTAGCGCCCGCGCGGCACCGTACGACGACGGAGCCCCGGCGGCCCTTGAAGGGCGGCCGGGGCTCCGTCGTGCGGTGCGGGGCTCAGCGGAGTTCGGCGGGCGGCGTGCGGTCCGCGTCGACCTTCTGGGTGCGGACCAGCTCGCCCCAGACGACGTAGCGGTAGTCCGAGGTGTAGACGGGGGTGCAGGTGGTGAGCGTGATGTAGCGGCCGGCCTGGTGCTTGCCGGATTCGGCGGGGACCTTGTCGAGGACCTTCACGTTGTACTTCGAGGTCTGCGGCAGCGTCGCGAAGACCTTGTAGACGTACCAGGTGTCCTTGGTCTCGAAGACGATCGGGTCGCCGTCCTTGAGCTTGTCGATGTTGTGGAACTTCGCGCCGTGGCCGTCGCGGTGGGCGGCGAGGGTGAAGTTGCCTTCCTTGTCCTGCGGCAGGGCGGACTTGACGGGCTTGGTGTAGTAGCCGGCCACGCCCTCGTTGAGGATGTCGCTGCCGGTGCCCTTCTTGACCAGCACGTCGCCGTTGTTCATCGCCGGGACGTGCAGGAAGCCGATGCCGTCCTTGGTGTCCAACTCCCCCGGGCCCTTGGGGCCGGGGGCCGCGGTGGCCCAGTGCTGGCGGACCTTGTCACCCTGCTTGTGCGATTCGCGGTCGGCGAGGACGTTGGTCCACCACAGCGAGTAGACGACGAACAGGCCCAGGACCAGCCCGGCTGTGATGAGCAGTTCACCGATGACGCTGACGACGGAGGCGAAGGTGTGCCACCTCCGGCGCGGTTCCGGTGGCGTCGCGGGCCGGTCGTGGTCCTCGTCGATTCCGCTGGCAGTCACCGCGTCGCTCCCCTTCAGTCGTCCGCTCAGCCGGCGAGCGCTGCTGGTTTGCCCTTGCTCCGCGGCCGCTCGTCGACCATCTTGCCCCAGACGATCAACCGATAGGTACTGGTGAATTCCGGGGTGCAGGTGGTCAAGGTGATGTACCGGCCGGGGCCGGTGAATCCCGACCCGGGCGGCACCGGCGTGATCACGCTGGTGTTGCTGGGAGAGGTCTGCGGGAGGACGCTCTCCATCTCGTAGGTGTAGTAGGCGCTCTGCGTCTCGACCACGATCTTGTCGCCCTTGGTCAGGCGGTTGATGTAGCGGAACGGCTCGCCGTGGGTGTTGCGGTGGGCGGCGACGGAGAAGTTGCCGGTCTTGTCCCACGGCATGGCGGTCTTGATGCCGCTGGCGGCGTCGTAGTGGCCGATCATGCCGTGGTCGAGGACGGAGTGCTTGTCGATGCCCTCGGCGATCGGGGCCTTCACATCGAGCTTGGGGATGTACATGATGCCGAAGCGCTCACCGTCCGCGAGGTTCTTCTTCTCGCCGCCGCCCTGGTCCCACTCGTGCTGGAGGTTGTTGGCGGCGCCGCCGGCCTCCTCGCCGGCCATCACGTTCGTCCACCACAGCTGGTAGGTGACGAAGAGAAGCATCAGCACGCCGAGCGTGATGAACACCTCGCCCAGCGCGCGGCTGGCGATCAGGCCGGGGCTGTCCTTGGCGGCGCGCTGGGCCCGGCGGGCCTCGACGCGCGTCATGGGTGGCTTGGGCGCCTCGGCCGCGGTCGCGGCGGCGGGGGCGGACGCAGCGGCAGCCACGGCGCCGCGTCGACCGTGGCGGCCGCCCCGCTTGACCGCCGCCTGGGCAGCCTTGCGACGGGCCGCGCGGCCTCCCGTCTCCAAGGCGGTCGTGGTTTCACGTGAAACGGCGGTGGTGGGGTCGGTTTCACGTGAAACCGTCGCGCTGGTTTCACGTGAAACGTCGCCGCGGGCGGGCTGTTCGGCCTGGCGCAGCGCCATGGTCTCGTCGTCCGGCTGTGCCGGAGCAGCGGCCGGTGTGGGGCGCACGGACCGACCGGACCGTGACGGAACCAGCGGGGGGATCGTGGGGAGAGGCGCGGTGAGGGCCTCCGCGACCCCGTGCGGGCCGTGCGGGCCGGGTATCGGCTCGGTGGGGGGCGGTGCGTAACTGCCGCGGCCGAAGCCGCCGTTCACCTGGCCGTAGAGATCGGCTTCGGGGCCGTGCGGCGGCGCGGGCCGGGGCACCGGCGGGGTGTCGCCGGGGCCGGGTCTGCGGTGCCGGGCCGAACGCCGCGGAGGGTCCGGTGCCTCGGGCCGGGACGGTGCCGGCGGGTCCTGGCGGGGCCGGAACCAGGGGGAGCCCTCGGCCGCGGCTCCCCCGCCGGGGCGGACGGGGGGCACGTCCTGTGCGTACGGGGTCGGGTACGGGTCGGGGTGGGGGCGCGATGTCGCCGACCGGCCGGGCAGGGGGTCGCTCAGCGGGTCGTCGAGCCGTCCCACCGCCGCCTCGAACGCGTCGGACCGGCCGTGCGGGTCGGTGGGCGCGTACGGGTCATGCGGTGCCTGTGGCGGGTCCTCGTGCGGTTCGTAGGACCGTCCTTCGTGCTCGGGGCGCAGCGCGGTCACGCGCCGGCCTTGCCGACCACCGGGGCAAGCCCCGCCGAACGCTCCACCGCTCCCTCGTCGCCGCACTCCACCAGCCAGTTGGCCAGCATCCGGTGTCCCCATTCCGTCAGTACCGACTCGGGGTGGAACTGCACTCCCTCCACGGGGAGTTCACGGTGCCGCAGCCCCATGATGATCCGGCCGCCGGGGGCGTCGTCCGCCTCCGTCCAGGCCGTGACCGCCAGCTCGTCGGGGACGGTGTCCGGTTCGACGGCCAGCGAGTGGTAGCGGGTGGCGGTGAAGGGCGAGGGCAGCCCGGCGAAGACGCCGGCGCCCTCGTGGAGGACGGGCGAGGTCTTGCCGTGCAGCAGCTCGGGGGCCCGGTCCACCACCCCGCCGTAGGCGACCGCCATCGACTGCAGGCCCAGGCACACGCCGAACACCGGGACGCCGGTGCCCGCGCAGTGCCGGACCATGTCGACGCAGATCCCGGCCTGCTCGGGGGTACCGGGGCCCGGGGAGAGCAGCACGCCGTCGAAACCGTCCTGGGCATGGCGCGGGGCCACCTCGTCGTTGCGCAGTACCTCGCATTCGGCACCGAGCTGGTAGAGGTACTGGACCAGGTTGAAGACGAAGCTGTCGTAGTTGTCGACGACGAGAATCCGTGCGGTCATCGGGTGGCTGCCATCCCTTGGTCGACAGTGACGTCATTGAAGGGGAGCAGTGGCTCCGCCCACGGAAAGACCCACTGGAAGAGCACGAAGACCACCGCCAGGGCGAGCACCACGGAAATCAGCGCCTTCACCCACGTGGTGCCCGGCAGATGCCGCCAGATCCAGCCGTACATGCTGTCGCTGTCCCCTTGCCGATGCCGTTTGACGATGTCGATTGCGACACCAGAGTAAGGGGAGAGGCTGTGCTCGGGTGGGTCAGCCGGTCAAAGCCGACGGCCTTCCCTGGGTGACGGATTGGGTCGAATCGAGGTGTGCCCAGGCGATCAGGCGGTGACTGTGGCCCCACTCCGGTTCGCAGGTGGTCAGCGTGAGGTAGCGGCCGGGGCCGGTGAAGCCGGACTTCCGGGGGACCGGGTCGATCACGCCGATGTCGGTGGGCAGCGTCGTGTAGGGGTGGTTGTCGATGCGGTAGGTGAACCACGTGGTGCCGTCGGTGAGGACCACGGCGTCCCCGGGGCGCAGTTGCGGGAAGTCCTTGAACGGGTCGCCGTAGGTGCGGCGGTGGCCGGCGACGGCGAAGTTTCCGGTCGCGCCGAGCCGGGCGGTCCCGTCGTAGTGGCCCAGGCCGCGCTGGAGGACGTCGGTCCCGGTGCCCTCCAGGACGGGCTTGGCCCAGTCCGGCCCGAAGCGGGGGATGTACATCACGGCGAAGGACGCGCCCGGGGCGTAGCGGCGGGGCGGGGCGGTGGGTGTGGGGGCGGGGGTGCCGGCGGCGGCGACCGGGCCGGTGGACCACTGGTCCTGGAGCCTGCCGATCTCGCCGTCCATCGCACTGTCCGCCCGGACGCCGGTCCAGTAGAGGAGGTAGACGACGAAGAGGACGATCAGCGTGCCGACGGTGAGACAGATTTCGCTGGCCGTCCGCACGATCCACCGCACCGTCATCCGACCGCCCCTCCCTGCCGGCCCGCGGGATGCGGGCTACGGCTTCACAGGCTGTGCGTAGTGGAGATCCACTGTGCCGGAGTAGCCGGGAAGAGTCACCGCCTCGTCCTGGTCGACTTTCCAACCGAGGCCGTAGGCGTTGACGTACTGGAGGTAGTTCTGGATGGCGGGGGACGCGGTCAGGGCGCCGTTGAGGGCGTCCCGGTCGCCGACTGCGGTGATCTTGTAGGGCGGGGAGTAGACCCGGCCCTGGAGGATCAGGGTGTTGCCGACGCAGCGGACCGCGCTGGTGGAGATCAGCCGCTGGTCCATGACCTTGATGCCCTTGGCGCCACCGTGCCAGAGCGCGTTCACCACGGCCTGGAGGTCCTGCTGGTGGATGACCAGGTCGTTGGGCTGCGGTTCGGGGATGCCGGGGATCTTGGCGGTGGCGTTCGGCGGGGCGTCGGTGAGCGTGACCGTCAGTCCCTGACCGGAGACCGGCTTGGTGCCGGCGCTCTTCTCCAGGCCCTGGAGCGCGGCCTCCTGCGAGGCGGACGGGGCGGTGTCGCGGCGGGCGAGGGCGTCGACCTCGCGGCGCAGACCGGCGTTGCGCTCGTCCTGGCCGCCGTTCTTGTGGCTGCGTTCCTGGATGAGGTCGGACAGCCGGAGCATCGAGTCGTCCGAGCGGAGGTTGGTGCCGCGGGCGGTGTCGAAGCTGAGCCAGAACATCAGGCCGGCGAGGGCGAAGACGAGGAGGGTGAGGAGCCGAACGGGCCGCAGTCGGGCTCGGAGGGGGCGCCCGGGGGAGCCGTCGGAAGTGCTCAACGTACCCTTACTCCTTACGACGCCGCGGAAGCACTACGCTAACGGACGCCCGGGAAGGAATTCCGTTCCCCTCGTGTCCGTACCCTGGCTCTCGTACCGCATCCGTGCGGAGGGAACCGCCCGCTCACCGTGGAGAGCGGGGGAGCAGCACATCGACAGGAGAGTTCCTCGTGCCGAAGTCACGGATCCGCAAGAAGGACGACTTCACGCCGCCGCCGGCGAAGACCACCAATCTGAAGATGAACGCAGGCCGCGGGTGGGTCGCGCCGCTGATGCTGGCGATGTTCGTCATCGGGCTCGCGTGGATCGTGCTGTACTACGTCTCCGAGGGCGATCTGCCGATCAAGGCGATGGGCAACTGGAACATCGTGTGCGGCTTCGGCTTCATCGCGGTGGGGTTCGGCGTCTCCACCCAGTGGAAGTAGCCCGCGCCCTCCCCCAGGGCTAGCGCAAGCCCTGCCCAAGGCCATCCACACAGTTATCCACAGCCGGGGAAAACTTCAGAAGATCTGTGGATAACCCTCGTGAGGTTGACGCCGGTGTGACCGGCGGCACCCCTGCAAGCCGGCCTCCATCCCTGCCCCTTCCTGCGGAAACACCGCGCAGCGGGGCAGCGAGGCCGGCTTCTGCACAGCATGCACAAGATCCTTCACGGACTGTGGACAACATGGCCCCGCGGGGCCTCAACCCACCAGTTGAAGGCTGCGTACCCACACCACCGCGACGATCGCGAGCAGCACCAGCACGCACGTGCCGACGTGCACCGGCGTCCGGCGCTCCCGCGGTGCGTGCACCATGCCGAACGCCACCGCGGCGCCCACGATCAGCCCGCCGACGTGCGCCTGCCAGGCGATGTTCGGCCACAGGAACGTGAAGGCCAGGTTGAGGGCGAGCAGGATCAGCACCGGCTTCATGTCGTACCGCAGCCGGCGCATCAGCACGGCCGTGGCACCCAGCAGGCCGAAGATCGCGCCCGACGCGCCCAACGAGGGCTGGTTCTGCGCGCTGAGCAGGAAGGACAGCGCGCTGCCGCCCAGACCGGCGAGCAGGTACAGGGCGGTGAAGCGCAGCCGGCCCAGCGCCGCCTCCAGCGGCGGGCCCAGCCACCACAGCGAGAGCATGTTGAAGCCGATGTGCGCGATCTCCTCGTGCAGGAAGACCGCGGTCAGCAGGCGGTACCACTCGCCGTGCGCGACCCCGACCAGCTGGTAGCGGCTGGGGTCGACGGCCAGGCCGATCATGTCGAGCCGGTTGACCAGGTCGAAGCCGTACTGCTTGGACGCCAGCACCGCGACGAAGACCGCGACGTTCAGGCCCAGCAGGATCTTGGTGATCAGCTTGGGGTCGGCGGTGAGCGTGCCGCCCGCTATCGTGCGCGGCGCGCTGGCCCGCGGTGCCGGGCCGCTGCCGCCGCCGGTGCGCACGCAGTCCGGGCACTGGAAGCCGACCGAGGCGCTGACCATGCACTCCGGGCAGATCGGCCGGTCGCAACGGGTGCAGCGGATGCCGGTCGGCCGGTCCGGGTGACGGTGACAACCGGGCAGGCCGTCCTGGCCGTGCGCCTGCTGCGGCTCCTGCGGGCTGCCTGGCTGGTCCATCGGTCCCCTCGTCCTCATCCTCACCGGGGTCACCGGGGCACCCGCCCGTCGCCCGAGCAGCGCCCCACAACGGGCTTCACGCCCCGCCCGTCGCCCGGGCACGCCCCACAACGAGCTTCGCGCCCCGTCTCCATCTTCTACGACCGGACGGGGCGCGATGGTTCCCCGGAACAGGCCGGGGCGGGACCCGCTCAGCGGGTCTCGATGACCACCGACTCGATGACGACGTCCTGCACCGGACGGTCGGTGCGGGGGTTGGTCTGGGTCTCGGCGATGGCGTCGACGACCTTCTTGCTGGCCTCGTTGGTGACCTCACCGAAGATGGTGTGCTTGCCGGTCAGCCAGGCGGTCGGGGACACGGTGATGAAGAACTGCGAGCCGTTGGTGCCCGGACCGGCGTTGGCCATGGCCAGCAGGTACGGCTTGGTGAACGCCAGGTCGGGGTGGAACTCATCGGCGAACTTGTAGCCGGGGCCACCCGTGCCGTTGCCCAGCGGGTCACCGCCCTGCAGCATGAAGCCGCTGATCACGCGGTGGAAGACGGTGCCGTCGTAGAGACGGGCGGTGGTCTTCTGACCGGTGTTCGGGTCGATCCACTCCCGCTCGCCGTTGGCGAGCTCGACGAAGTTCTTGACCGTCTTGGGGGCGTGGTTCGGCAGAAGCCGGAGTTCGATGTCGCCCTGGTTCGTCTTCAGGGTGGCGTAGAGCTGCTCAGCCACGATCTACCTTCCATAAGTCTTCACTGACGGTCCCCGATCCTGTCATGAACCGCCCGCCGGGTGCCGGGCCGCCACCTCTTGACGGTCTTCGTACTGATTTCCCGCGCACGATGCGGCAGTGCGTGGCATCGTCGTCACAAGGCTCCGGAAGGTCCCCAATGACCCGGATGCCCGTTCGCACATGCCGTGTGGGCGGGGAGCGGGCATGCTCGTCAATCGGGTGGACAGGCGACACAGCAGAGGTGGGGGAGCAGCCCCCAGACCCGGACCCCACCGAGGAGGAGAATCCCCGTGACCCGCAAGGACAGTGTGCGCGCCGCGACCCATTCGGCCAAGGACGGCGTGCGGCACGCAGCCGAGGCGGTGGCTCCCTACGCCGGTACGGCCAAGGACGCCGCCGTCCACTACTCGCAGGAGGCCCGCACCCGGCTGGCTCCCCGGGTCGCCGAGGCGGCGCAGCAGGCCCGGGCCCAGTACGACACCCACCTGTCCCCGCGGATCGAGCACGCCCGCGGCGCGCTGCCGCCCAAGGTGGACGCGGCGGCGAGCCGGGCCGCCCTGCGCACCCTCCAGGCCGCACGGCAGGCCGCCGACTACACCACCCCGCGACTGGAGAACGCCGTGGTCAACGCCCGGGCGGCGGCCGAGCCGGTGCGCGAGGAGGCGCTGGCCAGGGGCGCCGCGGCGCTGGCCGCGCTCCGCGGGCAGGTGACGGCCGCGGAGATCGAGAAGCTGCAGAAGAAGCAGTGCCGCCGGGCGGCCTGCGGCAAGGCCGCCAAGCGGCTGGCGCTGCTGGGCGTCGTGGTGGCCGGCGCGGTCGCCGCCTGGAAGTGGTGGGACAAGCAGGCCAACCCGGACTGGCTGGTCGAGCCGCCGGCGCCCACCGAGGTCGACGACCGCGCCCACCTGAGCTCCGTCGACGGCGGGCAGGGCGCCCCGCTCGACCCCGAGGTGCGGGCCAAGCAGGCCGAGGCGGAATCCGACGAACGACGGGGCGGCGACTCGACCGCCTGACCCCGGCTCCACCGCCACCGGGCCGCACCCCGCACCGGGGCGCGGCCCGGTGGCGTGCGCGGGGCCCGGGCCGGCACCGGACGGGCGCCCGGGCAGGAGCCCGCGGTCCGACGTCCAATCGTGCTTCCCGGTGGGCGAGTTGGGCGCGCTCGTGCCGGCCCCGACGCCGCCGCCCGGACGGTCCGACGGCGCGCTTATCGGGGCCGTCCCACCACGGCAGCGCACAAAAAAGACCCCTCCGACGCGTTACCGCAGGTCGGAGGGGTTTGGGGTGGAGCCTAGGGGAGTCGAACCCCTGACATCTGCCATGCAAAGACAGCGCTCTACCAACTGAGCTAAGGCCCCTTCGCCGAACAGGGTACCCGGTGTCGGAGTGCTTTCCCGACCGGGTATCGCCGCGCACCGTCGCTCTCCGTAGGATGCTTCGCGAGATTCGCGGCAGCGAAGCGCGATCGGGCATACAGGGGAGACGGCATGGATGCAGCACAGCAGGAAGCCACCGCGCGGGCCCGGGAGCTCCAGCGCAGTTGGTACGGGGAACCTCTGGGCGCGCTGTTCCGCCGTCTGATCGACGACCTCGGGTTGAACCAGGCCCGGCTGGCCGCGGTGCTCGGCCTGTCCGCCCCGATGTTGTCCCAGCTGATGAGCGGGCAGCGCGCCAAGATAGGCAACCCGGCCGTGGTCCAGCGGGTGCAGGCGCTGCAGGAGCTGGCCGGCCAGGTATCGGACGGCAGCGTCAGCGCCGCCGAGGCCACCGACCGGATGGAAGAGATCAAGAAGACGGCGGGCGGGTCGGTCCTGAACAACACCACCCAGACCACGTCGTCGACGGGCGCCACCACGGTGCGCCGGGTGGTGCGGGAGATCCAGTCGCTGCTGCGGTCGGTCTCCGACGCCGGCGAGATCATCGACGCGGCGAACGGCCTCGCCGCCACCCACCCCGAGCTGGCAGAGTTCCTCCGGGTCTACGGTGCCGGCCGCACCGCCGACGCCGTCGCCCACTACGAGGCGCACCAGAGCTAGCCAAGCGCGGGCGGCCGCCGGGTAGTTGGCCGCAGGGAGTCGTGATCCAGAAGCGGACGGGGCGCAATGGGTGAGATCTTCGCCGGTCGGTACGAGCTCGTGGACCCGATCGGTCGGGGCGGGGTGGGCGCCGTCTGGCGCGCCTGGGACCACCGGCGCCGCCGCTACGTGGCGGCCAAAGTGCTGCAACAGAGCGATGCGCACACCCTGCTGCGCTTCGTCCGGGAACAGGCGCTGCGGATCGATCATCCGCACGTGCTGGCCCCGGCGAGCTGGGCCGCGGACGACGACAAGGTGCTGTTCACCATGGACCTGGTGCACGGCGGCTCGTTGGCCCATCTGACCGGCGACTACGGCCCGTTGCCCGCGGGCATGGTGTGCACGCTGATGGACCAGCTGCTGGCCGGACTGACCGCCGTGCACGCCGAGGGCGTGGTGCACCGGGACATCAAGCCGGCGAACATCCTGCTGGAGGCCACCGGCACCGGCCGCCCGCACCTGCGGCTGTCCGACTTCGGCATCGCGATGCGCAAGGGCGAGCCGCGACTGACCGAGACCAACTATGTGGTGGGGACGCCGGGTTACTTCGCGCCGGAGCAGATGTTGGGGTCCGAACCGGACTTCCCCGCCGACCTGTTCGCGGCCGGGCTGGTCGCGCTCAGCCTGATCACCGGCGCCAAACCGGACACCGAGGCGCTGGTCCGCCGGTTCATGGACCACGGCGGCATACCGAACGCGCCCGAGGACGTCCCGGAGCCGGTGTGGCAGGTGCTGGCGTCGCTGCTGCACCCCGATCCGGACGCCCGGTTCAAGACCGCGACGGGGGCCCGGAAGGCGCTGCTGGCGGCGGCCGAGCTGCTGCCGGAGGCGACCATCGAGGACGAGGTCATCGAGGTCTTCGACCACATCGGGCCGCTGCCGTCCGGATTCGGTCCGGACGGTCCGCTGCGCGGCGCACCACGCGGCGATGCCACCGGGGCCACCACCGTGGCCGGCGCCGCGTCCACCGCGCCCTCCGACACCGGCGGGCGTCCGGTCACCGGCCCGGCCTCCTTCACGGACACCGGGAGCTTCCACCTCGCACCGCCCGAGCCGTCGGTCCCGCCACAGCCGAGCACCCCGCCGCCCCCGGCCACCCCGCCACGCGGCACCGTCCCGGCCCCGCCGACCACTCCGCCCCGCACCCCGCCGCCGACGCCGCTGCCGGCCCCGATGCCGCGGTACGAGCCGACGGCCGCGGCACCCCCGCTGGCGCCCGCCACCCGCCCGTACACCGCCGGGCAGCCGCCGCTGCCGGGCCACCCACCGACCGGGGACGCCGGCGTGCCGGCGGTACCCGCCCCGGCCGGCCCGGTGCGGAAACCGGGACCGCCCCCGAAGGTCGCGGTCCCGGTCCTGATCGTGGCGCTGCTGTGCATCGCGGTCGGGGTGTGGGCGCTGCTCGCCGACTGACGGACCCTAGTCCTCCCCCGGCGGTGCGGACCGGCGGGGTGACGCCCGGGTCGTCTGCTGGTCCGTGGGCAGTTCCGGGCCCGGCGGGACGGCCGGGACGGCCCCTCGGGCGGCGGCCCGCCGGGCCAGCACCGTCCAGGCGCCCAGCCCGGCCAGCAGCAGCACCCCGACGCCGATCCCGGCGTACGCCACGGCCGTCCGGGGGCCGCCCGCCCCCTGCACGGGCCGGCCCGTGCCGTCGTCGCCCGGCAGGGTGCCGAGGTCACCGGCCGGCGAGGCGTAGTCGGGGCCGGCCTGCGGAGTGCCGCGGAGGTCCACCCGGAGGGTGAGGGCGGCCCCCTGGGGGAAGGCCGCCGCGGTGCGCGCGCTCAAGGTGACCGCCACGTAGTACCAGCCGGCGAAGCGCATCCCGGCGACCGCGCGCTGCGGTGCCGTGCGGTTGCCGTAGGCCACCGGTGCGGTGAACGCCCTCGCCGCGGCCGGTTTCCCGTCGAACGCGACGAAGCCGTCCTGGCTGACCGCGCCGCGCGCCGGGTTGTAGACGGTGAGCCCGAGCGCGCTCGGCACGAACGCGGTTGCCGATCCGGTGGAGTTGGGGAGTTCGGCACTGAGGTTGAGGCGCTGTCCCCAGTCCACCGGGACGCGGTAGAAGCGGGTTGCGCCGGGGGCGAGGTGGTCCCGCCACACGCCCCTTCCGACCGCGGCCGCGTCGTTGAACCCGGTGCCGCCCAGGACCTGGTGGGTGGTGGTGTCCGTGGGCGGTGCGGGCGTGGCGGAGCTCCAGCCGCCGGGGGCCGACGGGGACGGGGCCGTGCCCTTGAGCGCGGGTTCGGTGAGGTGACCGATCTCGACGGGCCAGGGCTCCGGACCGGACGTCAGCGGACCTTCGCGGCTGACGACCACGTAGTAGGGGCCGGCGTGCTGGCAGTTGGAGACGTCCGGGCCGATGAGGCGTGCGGCGTAGTCGGCGACCGGGTAGGCGGTGCCGCCGCTGTGGAACTGCGCGGTCCCGTCCGGGCCGCAGGTGGTGCCGCCGCTGTCCTCGACCTTGACGGTCAGTCGGTCGGTGTAGTCCTCGACCTTGGTGCCCGGGCGGGGCGCGGCGACCACCGAGAAGTACGCGTTGCTGATGCCGTCGAGCGCGACCGCGTAGTACTTGGTCTCCCCCCGTCGGAAGGTGTCCACGTGTTGCCCGCGGTCGAGTCGCGGGGCCTGCGCCGCGCTCTCGGCCCCCTTGACGGGCTTGCTGCCGGAGGCCGTCCGATAGCCCGGTGCGCCGGCGGCCGCGGCCGCCGGAGCCGCCGTGAGCCCCAGCAGGGCCAGCGCCGCGAGGGTGGCCGGGCGCCTCATCCCCGTTGCGTGCCGCGTCACCGCGCGGCTCCCCCGCTGCCCGACCGCGGCTTCCGGCGGGCCCAGCCGTACGACAGGCCCAGCCCGGCCAGCAGGAGGACGCCCAGCCCGCCGACGGAGACGCCGGCGACCCGGATCGCGGGCCAGTGACCGCCCGTCGTCCCGCTGGCCGCCGGGCTCGAACCGCCGTCGGGCGCCTCGTCCTGGTCGGCCGCCGCGACCTCCGGACCGGCCTTCGCCCGCCCCAGGACGGCGACCCGCAGCACCACGCCGACCCTCGGGTTCTGCGCGATCTGCGCCGACCTCGCGCCGAGCGTGACCGCGATGTAGAAGTCGCCCTTGGCGTGGACGGGGATGACGGTGGGGTACGTCTCGTAGCGGTTGCTCCAGGAGACCGGCACCGTTCCCATGCTCAGCGAGGCGGGTCGCCCGCTGTACGGCACCTGCGGGGTGAAGACGCCGGTCCCGCTGCCGACGGGGGCGCGGAACGGCGTGTAGACCTGGGTGCTGCCGAACGAGGTGCGGATGCTCTGACCGGACCGCGGCGCGTTGGCGAACTCCACGTCGTAGCGCAGCTGTTGGCCCCAGCTGACCGGCACCTTGTACCAGAGCGTCTGCGCGGGGAGGATCTGGTCCCGCCAGACGCCCGGGCCCAGCGGGCGGGCGTCATTGAATCCGGTGCCGCCGGTGACGTCCTTGGGCTGGGTGGTGGGCAGGGTGGCGGCCTTGCCGCCCGCGCCGTACTCCGGTGCCGACTGCGCGGGCGTGGCGCCCTTCGCCAGCGGTTGTTCCACGTGAAACATCAGCTCCATCGGCCAGCGCGCGGCGTCCGAGCCGGGGTCCGCGTGCCGTTCGACGACCAGCCCGTACCGGCCCGCCTTGTCGCAGGTACCAGCGCCGCCCTGCGACGGGATGCGGCTGACGGCCGAGGTCAGCGGGGTGGCACCCTCCCGCTGACCGAACATCGCGGTCGAGGACTGGCAGCTGCCGTCCGCGCCGGACACGATCTGGGTGCGCACGGTGTCGAGGGTGTCGACCGCGGCACCGGGCGGCGGCACCACGGTGGCGGAGAAGTCGGCCGCCGACGCCGCGTCCAGATCGACGGCGTAGTAGCGCTTCTCGTTGGGGCCGATGCTGTCCAGGTACTGCCCGGGGCGGACGACGGGTGCGCCCTTGCGGTCGTCCGTGCCGCTGACCTGTGTGCCCCGGAACCGGTAGCCCGCCGCGGACAGTTGGCCGGCCCGCTGCAGCTGTCGGGCGAGCGACGCGGCATCCGGAGCGTCGTAGTACTGGCCGTTGCCGGACTTGGCGATGCACTCCAACTGGCTGCGGGACGCGCCGGCGGCCTGGAAGCCGACGACGTCGACGTGCAGATCAGGGCTGGACGCGGCGAGTTGGGACGCGATCTGGCAGGCCTGCGGGGTCTTGCAGGTGTCCGTACCGTCGGAGACCAGCACGATGGTGCGCTTGCCGCCCGCGCCGGCGACCGGCCGGGGAAGGTCCTGGGCGGCCTTGGACAGGGAGAGCCCGATCGGGGTGTCGCCCTTGGGAGTCACGCCCGCGACCGCCTTCTTGAGGCCGTCCCGGTCCAGCGGGGCGACCGGCTGGGCGAGCCGGGTGTCGTCGCAGCCCTTGGGCTTGTCCGCGCCGTAGACCCGCAGACCGGTGGGATACCCCGCGGGCAGGGCGTCGACGACGGTGCCGACGGCCTTGCGGGCGGCGGCGATGCGGGTGCTCCCGGCCCCGTCACTGCCGGCCATCGAGCCGGAGGAGTCGAGCACCATCACCAGCCCGCTCCCCTCGGCGGCGGACGGCGACGCCCGCGGGGCCGACGCGGCCGGGAGCGCCACCGCGGTCAGGGCCAGCAGCACCGCCCATGCCCTCAACCTCGTCCGAGCAGGGGGGACCCGTACCTCCAGCGTCGCCCCCCTGCGTGGTGGTCGTGCCACGTCCCGTCCCCCTCGCGTCCGCCGGTCACAGCCCGGACATCGACATCACGACCAGCGGCTTTGCCGCTGCAACTCATTAATGTGCGATCGCAAATCGAGGGCCTGTCCGCCCCCGACACGTACGAAACCCCGGTCGCCCTTGGGGCAACCGGGGTCCATACGAACTGTGCTGTGCGTGGTCTCACACACCCGAACCTGCGGGCACGGAGTCGGTCGCCTCCGTCCACAGATCCTGCTCGGCGCGATCCGCCTGGATCTGGCGGTACACGAGGAGCCCGCCGATGGCGGCCAGTGCGACCAGGAGAAGCTTCTTCACCGCGCGACCTCGTCTTTCGTTGACGTAGGGGACCCTATGTCGGCCGATGATACACACCGGCCGATACCGATCGGTTATCTAGCCCGTACTCGACAACACCCCGTCCGGGGGTGCCAAACCGGCCTCAACTCCCGCCCCTTCACAACGAATCGCCCCCGTCTTCCGTTCCCAGGGCCCACCGGGCCGGGCGCGCGCCCAAAAGCAGCGGCCCGGCCGGAGAATCCTCCGGCCGGGCCGTGTGTGCGGTGCGGCTACCAGGACTTGAACCTGGGGCCTCTTCCTTATCAGGGAAGCGCTCTAACCGTCTGAGCTATAGCCGCTCGCTCGCTGCACCAGAAGATTAGCGCACTTCAGAGGCGTTCCCAAAATCGGTTCCCGAAGCCTCGGGAACGCCCGGTGCAGACGCCCGCCACGAGCATTCACTCGTCCTCGGCGAGGGTCAGCTCCACCCCGCCCACGAAGCCCGCCGACAGGTTGTAGATGAACGAGCCGAGGGTGGCCAGCGCGGTCGCCAGGACCACGTCGATCACCGCGATGACCGAGGTGAACAGCAGCACCCGCGGCAGCGAGAGGAACGACTGCAGATCGAAGCCACCGCCCTCGGCGGAGCCGGTCGCCTCGCTGATCGTCTTGCCGACGGTGGAGAAGACGCCCATCGCGTCCATCACCATCCACAGGACCGCCACCGCCACCACCGTGCAGATGCCCAGCGCGATCGACAGCAGGAAGCTCACCTTCATCACCGACCAGGGATCGGTGCGCGCCACCCGGAGCCGGGCCTTGCGCGTCCGCGGGGCCGTGCTGACGCCCGTACGCGGCTTGCGGACGGTCTGACCGGCTCCGGTCTCCGCGCCGCCCGTGGGATACGCCTGGGGCGGCTGGTACGGCTGCTGCGTGCCGCCCTGGGGCTTTTCCTGGCCGCCCCGGCTCTGTGGCTGGGGCTGCGGTTGCGGCTGTCGGGTGTTGGTCACGGTTCCCCCCTCATGGGCGCCCTCGTCCGGGGTGCCGTCGGACGCGACGGAGCCACGGGCGCTGCGTTCCCCCTCGGTTGCGGGTTCCGGAGCGGAGTCCTGTGTGACTTCCGCTCCGCCCGTCGCAGCGCCCGTGGCTCCACTCACGACCTACTCCTCGTGTTACTCCGCCGCGGGCTGCGCACCCTCGGCTGCGGTGGCCCCGGACTCCTCGGCCTCACCGGTCTCCTCGGGCCCGTCGGGCCCGTCGACCTCCTCGGCCTCGCGGCCGGCCTCGGCGTTGCGCGCGATGCCGACGACGGCATCTCGCTTACCCAGGTTGATCAGTTGGACGCCCATGGTGTCACGGCCGGTCTCCCGGACCTCGTTGACCCGCGTACGGATCACGCCACCGCCGAGCGTGATCGCGAGGATCTCGTCGGTGTCCTCGACGACCAGCGCCCCGACCAGCGAACCCCGGTCCTCGACGATCTTGGCGGCCTTGATGCCCAGGCCGCCGCGGCCCTGGACGCGGTACTCGCCGACCGCGGTGCGCTTGGCGTAGCCGCCGTCGGTCGCGGTGAAGACGTAGGTGCCCTCCCGGACCACGTTCAGCGAGAGCAGTTCGTCGTCCTCGCGGAAGCTCATGCCCTTCACGCCCGAGGTGGCGCGGCCCATCGGGCGCAGCGCCTCGTCGGTCGCGGTGAACCGGATCGACTGGGCCTTCTTGCTGATCAGCAGCAGGTCGTCGGTCTCGGAGACCAGCTCGGCGCCGATCAGCTCGTCGTCCGTGCCGTCCGCCTGCTCGCGCAGGTTGATCGCGATCACGCCGCCGGAGCGGGGCGAGTCGTAGTCCTTGAGCGGGGTCTTCTTCACCAGGCCGGCCTTGGTGGCGAGGACCAGGTAGGGCGCCGCCTCGTAGTCGCGGATCGCCAGGATCTGCGCGATCTGCTCGTCCGGCTGGAAGGCCAGGAGGTTGGCCACGTGCTGGCCGCGCGCGTCCCGTCCGGCGTCCGGGAGTTCGTAGGCCTTGGCGCGGTAGACCCGGCCCTTGTTGGTGAAGAAGAGCAGCCAGTGGTGGGTGGTGGAGACGAAGAAGTGGTCGACGATGTCGTCTTCCTTGAGCTTGGTGCCCCGCACGCCCTTGCCGCCGCGCTTCTGCGAGCGGTAGTCGTCGGTCTTCGTCCGCTTCACGTAGCCGCCACGGCTGATGGTGACGACGATGTCCTCCTCGGCGATCAGGTCCTCGATGGACATGTCGCCCTCGAAGGGCACCAGCTTGCTGCGCCGGTCGTCGCCGAACTTCTCGACGATCGCGGCGAGTTCCTCGCTGATGATCTGGCGCTGCCGCTCGGGGGAGGCCAGGATCGCGTTGTACTCGCTGATCTTCCGCTGGAGCTCGTCGTGCTCGGCGGTGATCTTCTGCCGCTCCAGGGCCGCCAGCCGGCGGAGCTGCATCTCCAGGATCGCGTTCGCCTGGATCTCGTCGATCTGGAGCAGGCCCATCAGGCCCTCGCGGGCCACCTCGACCGTGTCGCTGCGCCGGATCAGCGCGATGACCTCGTCGATGGCGTCCAGCGCCTTGAGCAGGCCGCGCAGGATGTGGGCGCGCTCCTCGGCCTTGCGCAGCCGGAACTTCGTCCGGCGGACGATGACCTCGACCTGGTGCGTGACCCAGTTCCGGATGAAGGCGTCCAGGGACAGGGTGCGCGGCACGCCGTCGACCAGCGCGAGCATGTTCGCGCCGAAGTTGGTCTGCAGATCGGTGTGCTTGTAGAGGTTGTTGAGGACGACCTTGGCGACCGCGTCCCGCTTGAGGACGATGACCAGCCGCTGGCCGGTGCGCGAGGAGGTCTCGTCGCGGACGTCCGCGATGCCGCCGATCCTGCCGTCCTTGACCAGGTCGGCGATCTTCTGCGCGAGGTTGTCCGGGTTGACCTGGTACGGGAGTTCGGTGACCACCAGGCACTGGCGGTTCTGGATCTCCTCGACCGCCACCACCGCGCGCATCGTGATCGAGCCGCGGCCGGTGCGGTACGCCTCCTCGATGCCCTTGCGGCCCACCACCAGCGCACCGGTGGGGAAGTCCGGGCCCTTGACCCGCTCGATCAGCGCGTCCAGCAGTTCCTCGCTGGACGCCTCCGGGTGGGCCAGCGCCCACTGCGCGCCCTCGGCGACCTCGCGGAGGTTGTGCGGCGGGATGTTGGTGGCCATGCCGACCGCGATGCCGGCCGAGCCGTTGATCAACAGGTTGGGGAAGCGGGACGGCAGGACCGTCGGCTCCTGGTTGCGGCCGTCGTAGTTGTCCTGGAAGTCGACGGTCTCCTCGTCGATGTCCCGGAGCATCTCCATCGACAGCTGCTTCATCTTGCACTCGGTGTACCGCATGGCGGCGGCCGGGTCGTTGCCCGGGGAGCCGAAGTTGCCGTTGGAGTCGACCAGCGGCATCCGCATCGACCAGGGCTGGGCCAGGCGGACCAGCGCGTCGTAGATGGAGGTGTCACCGTGCGGGTGGTACGTGCCCATGACGTCGCCGACGACGCGGGCGCACTTGTAGAAGCCCTTCTCGGGGCGGTAGCCGCCGTCGTACATCGCGTAGAGCACGCGGCGGTGCACCGGCTTGAGGCCGTCGCGGACGTCGGGCAGCGCACGCGAGACGATGACGGACATCGCGTAGTCGAGGTAGGAGCGCTGCATCTCCGTTTCGAGCCCGACGGGCTCGACGCGCATCCCGACGCCTTCGATGGTGGCGGGCGCGCCCTCGGCGGTCACGCCGTCCGGGGTCACAGGGGGGTTCTCGTCGGCCATGGTGGTTCAAAGTCCTTTCGAGCTGCGGCTGGTGTGCGGGCCGACAGGGCTCAGATATCGAGGAAGCGGACGTCCTTGGCGTTGCGCTGGATGAACGAGCGGCGGGCCTCGACGTCCTCGCCCATGAGGACGGAGAACAGGTCGTCCGCGCGGGCCGCGTCGTCCAGCGAGACCTGGCCGAGCACCCGGTGGTCGGCGTCCATGGTCGTCACGCGCAGCTCCTCGGCGTTCATCTCGCCGAGACCCTTGAACCGCTGGATGGAGTCCTCGCGGATCCGCTTGCCGTTCTGCTTGCCGCGCTCGATCAGCGCGTCCCGCTCCGGGTCGGAGTAGGCGTACTCGAAGTCGTCCCGACTCCACTTGATCTTGTACAGCGGCGGGCGGGAGAGGTAGACGTGCCCGGCCTCGACCAGCGGTCGCATGAAGCGGAACAGGAAGGTCAGCAGCAGGGTGTTGATGTGCTGACCGTCGACGTCGGCGTCCGCCATCAAGATGATCTTGTGGTAGCGGAGCTTCTCGATGTCGAAGTCCTCGTGGACCCCGGTGCCGAAGGCCGAGATCAGCGCCTGGACCTCGTTGTTCTGCAGGATCTTGTCGACCCTGGCCTTCTCGACGTTGAGGATCTTGCCGCGGATCGGGAGGATCGCCTGGTACTCCGGGTTGCGGCCGGACTTGGCCGAACCACCGGCGGAGTCACCCTCGACGATGAAGATCTCGCACTTGGTCGGGTCGTTGGACTGGCAGTCGCTCAGCTTGCCGGGCAGCGACGCCGTCTCCAGCAGCCCCTTGCGGCGGGTCAGGTCGCGCGCCTTACGGGCCGCGACCCGGGCGGTGGCGGCCTGGATGCCCTTGCGGATGATGTCCGCGGCCTCGTTGGGGTTGCGGTCCAGCCAGTCGTTGAGGTGCTCGTGGACGACCTTCTGGACGAAGGTCTTCACCTCGGTGTTGCCCAGCTTGGTCTTGGTCTGGCCCTCGAACTGCGGCTCGGAGAGCTTGACCGAGATGATCGCCGTCAGACCCTCGCGGATGTCCTCACCCGTGAGGTTGTCGTCCTTCTCGCGCAGCAGCTTCTTGTCGCGCGCGTAGCGGTTGATCAACCCGGTCAGCGCGGCGCGGAAGCCCTCCTCGTGGGTACCGCCCTCGTGCGTGTGGATGATGTTCGCGAAGCTGTAGACACCCTCGCTGTACTGGGTGTTCCACTGCATCGCGAGGTCGACGGAGAGGTTCCGCTCCTTGTCCTCGGCCTCCACCGAGACCACCGTCGGGTGCACCAACTCGCCCTTGCGGGAGTTGAGGTACTTCACGAAGTCGACGATGCCGCCCTCGTAGTGGTACCGCACCGAGAGCGGCTTGCCGTCCTCGTCCACGTGGTCCGCGCGCTCGTCCTTGAGCGAGATGGTCAGCCCCTTGTTGAGGAACGCCATCTCCTGGAAGCGCCGCGACAGCGTCTCGAAGCTGTACGTGGTGGTCTCGAAGATCTCGCCGTCGGCCCAGAACGTGACCGAGGTGCCGTGCTTGTCGGTGGCCTCGTGCTGGGCCAGCGGGGCGGTGGGCACGCCCTGCTTGTACTCCTGCGTCCAGCGGTAGCCGTCCGTGCAGATCTCGACCGCGACCCGGGTCGACAGGGCGTTCACCACGGACACGCCCACGCCGTGCAGACCACCGGAGACCGCGTACCCGCCGCCGCCGAACTTGCCGCCGGCGTGCAGCACCGTCAGCACGACCTCGACGGCCGGCTTGTTCTCGGACGGCACGATGCCGACGGGGATGCCGCGGCCGTTGTCGACGACCCGGACACCGCCGTCGGCGAGGATCGTCACCTCGATGGTGTCGGCGTGCCCGGCCAGCGCCTCGTCGACGGAGTTGTCGACGACCTCCTGCACGAGGTGGTGCAGACCGCGCTCGCCCGTTGAGCCGATGTACATGCCGGGGCGCTTGCGAACCGCGTCCAGGCCCTCAAGGACGGTGATCGCGCTGGCGTCGTACGACTTCTCCACCGAGGAGTCGCCCACAGCGCCGGCCGAACCCCCCTCTTCGGTAGCAGCCATGTTGTTCTCGTTGAGGTCGCCGGAGTCGGCCACGAAGCGCCCTTTCTGGCACAGCACGAGCCCTTCCACACCTGTTGCGATCTCCCCGCGAAGGACAGGTGGGAGCGGCTCGTCGTTCGACTTGTTCCGCGAGTGGGCGGGATTGTCACCAGTCTACCGGTAGCGCCGACACTCATGGGGGTTTGTAGGCGCCTGAGTCGCCATGTGCCGCCCTGAACTGACGTCCGCCGACTCCCCATATGCGAGAAGGGGGCTCAGGGCGCCCACGCAGGCACTCAGCGCTTCGGGATGTCAACCGGCGGCTACCGTGAGCGCAGTCTCATGCGTCACACGTGTTTACCGGGTTCGTACCGGCGAGCGCCGTTTCACGTGAAACAGCCCCCGACCAGGCAAGAAAGCCCGAGAGGGGCGGTGTTTCACGTGAAACACCGCCCCTCCCCAGGAATGCTCCGCCGCGCGGTCGGGGTCAGCCGTAGGTGTCGCCGGGCCCCTTGCTGCCCGGCGCCCGCAGCTGGCCGTACCGACGGGCCGGACCGCCCGGCCCCCACACCTTGATCACCTTGACCGTGCCGTGGCCCAGGTCCTCGTTGAGGCGGGCCACCAGCGTCGGGGCCAGCAGCCGCAGCTGCGTCGCCCAGGCCGTCGAATCGCACTGGACGGTCAGGACGCGGGCCTCCTCGTCGTACCGCTGCGGCTCGCAGTGCTGCGCCACCTCGGGCCCCACCAGCTGCGGCCAGCGGCCCATCACCCCACCGATCGCCGCCGGGGTCTCCCAGCCGCGTTCCGTGATCAGTCGGTTGATCGCGGCGCCCAACGGCAGCGGGTCCCGGCCGTCCGCCCGCGCGCCCGAACGCAGTCCACCGCGCCGGGCCTGCTTCTTCTGCTGCACGGCGGCGCCCCGGGCCCGCGCCTGCTCCTTGGCGGCGACCAACGCCTGACGCGCCAGGTCCACGCCGGACAGCTCCGGCGTCTTGGGGCGCTCCGGCTGGGGCTCGGTCACCGTTCCACCTTCTCCACAAGGCCCCCGGAGACCGCGTACCGCGCCCCGACCAGCACTCCCGGCACGTCGTCGTCCACCGCCGCGGTCACCAGCACCTGCTCGCCAGGCGCCACCAGCTCCGCCAGCCGCTCCCGGCGCCGCGCGTCCAGCTCGGCGAAGACGTCGTCGAGGACGAGCACCGGCTCGTTGCCCTCGGTCCGCAGCAGCTCGTACGACGCGAGGCGCAGCGCCAGCGCGTACGACCAGGACTCGCCGTGGCTGGCGTAGCCCTTCGCCGGCAACTGCCCCAGCCTCAACAGCAGATCGTCGCGGTGCGGCCCGACCAGGGTCACCCCGCGCTCGATCTCGTTCTTGCGGGCCTCGCCGAGCGCCGTCAGCAGCACGCCGTACAGCTCCTCGCGGTTCGAGGCGGCGGCCATCGCCTCGCCCGCGGAGCCGCGGTACTCCAGCCCCAGCGGTCCGCCGCCCGGCGCCAACTGCTCGTACGCCTTGTCCGCCAGCGGCCGCAGCGCGGCGATCAGGTCGAGCCGTTGGGCCAGCAGCTCGGCGCCGGCCCGGGCCAGGTGCTGGTCCCAGACGTCCAGCGTCGACAGGTCCATCTGCCGACCGCCGTGCCGCCGTGCCAACGCCGCCGTCTTCAGCAGGGTGTTGCGCTGCTTGAGGACGCGGTCGTAGTCCGCGCGCACGCCCGCCATCCGCGGCGAGCGGGCGGTGATCAGTTCGTCGAGGAACCGCCGGCGCTCGCCGGGGTCGCCCTTGACCAGTGCCAGGTCCTCGGGCGCGAACAGCACCGTCCGGACGATACCCAGCACATCACGAGGTCTGACCTGCGACGACCTGTTGATCCGGGCGCGATTGGCCTTGCCCGGATTGAGCTCCAGCTCCACCAACTGCTGCCGTTCGCCCTGCACGACCGCGGCCCGGACGATCGCGCGGTCCGCCCCCATCCGCACCAGCGGCGCATCCGAGGAGACCCGGTGGCTGCCGAGCGTGGCGAGGTAGCCGACCGCCTCGACCAGATTCGTCTTGCCCTGCCCGTTGGGCCCCACGAACGCCGTGACGCCCGGGTCGAGCGGGACCTCGACCCGGGCGTACGAGCGGAAGTCGGCGAGCGACAGGTGCGATACGTGCATGACTACGCGCCGACCTCCCCCGGCTGCTGAGCCGGTTGTGCTTACTTCTTGTTCTCGACCGCGTGGCCACCGAACTGGTTGCGCAGCGCGGCGATCATCTTCATCTGCGGGGAGTCGTCCTGGCGGGACGCGAAGCGCGCGAAGAGCGACGCCGTGATCGCCGGCAGCGGCACGGCGTTGTCGATCGCGGCCTCGACCGTCCAGCGGCCCTCGCCGGAGTCCTCGGCGTAGCCCCGCAGCTTGTCCAGGTGCTCGTCGTCGTCGAGGGCGTTGACCGCCAGGTCCAGCAGCCAGGAACGGATGACCGTGCCCTCCTGCCAGGACCGGAAGACCTCGCGCACGTCGGTGACCGAGTCGACCTTCTCCAGCAGCTCCCAGCCCTCGGCGTAGGCCTGCATCATCGCGTACTCGATGCCGTTGTGGACCATCTTCGCGAAGTGACCCGCGCCGACCTTGCCGGCGTGCACCGAGCCGAAGTCACCTTCGGGCTTGAGAGCGTCGAAGATCGGCTGCACCTTGGCGACGTTCTCCTTGTCGCCGCCGTACATCAGCGCGTAGCCGTTCTCCAGGCCCCAGACGCCGCCCGAGACGCCGCAGTCCACGAAGCCGATGCCCTTGGCCGCCAGCTCCTCGGCGTGCTTCTCGTCCTCGGTCCACCGGGAGTTGCCGCCGTCCACGACGAGGTCGCCGGGCGAGAGCAGCTCGGCCAGTTCGTCGATGGTCGACTGGGTGGCGGCGCCGGCCGGGACCATGACCCAGACCACCCGCGGGCCCTTGAGGCCGTCCACGAGGGCCTTGAGGCTGTCCACGTCGGCCAGGTCGGGGTTGCGGTCGTATCCGATGACGGTGTGGCCGGCGCGGCGAATGCGCTCGCGCATGTTGCCGCCCATCTTGCCGAGACCGACGAGACCGAGCTCCATCACAGACCCTCTTTGCACATAGTCGTTGCTGTTCGTACCCGAGCCCGAGCCTACGCCCGAGGCCCCGTGCACAGCTGTGGGCTCAGCCGCTCATCAGGGCCGCGTCAGCCAGTCGTCGCAAGGGCCCCGGCGCACGGCCGGGGCCCGCTCGACACGAGGGCCGTCCGCCGGTGTCAGCCCGAGAGGCGGACCGGCATGATCAGGTACTTGTAGGCGTCATCGGCCTCCGCGTCCTTGGCCGGGCGGCCGCTGAGCAGCGCCGGCTTCGTCGACGTGGTGAACGCCAGCTGGGCAACCGGGGAGTCGATGGCCGACAGGCCCTCCAGGAGGAAGCCCGGGTTGAAGGCGATCGAGATGTCGTCGCCGTCCAGGTCGGCGTCGACCCTTTCCACAGCCTGTGCATCGTCGCTGGAGCCGGCCTCCAGGATCAGCACGCCCTGCTCGAAGCTCAGCCGCACCGGGGTGTTCCGCTCGGCGACCAGCGCCACGCGCTTGACGGCCTCGACGAAGGGCGCGGTCTCGATCACCGCGACGGAGTTGAACTCCGTGGGGAAGAGCGTGCGGTACTTCGGCAGGTCGCCTTCGAGCAGACGGGTCGTGGTCCGCCGGCCGGCGCCCTCGAAGCCGATCAGGCCCTCGCCCTGGCCGGAGCCGGAGAGCGCCAGGGTGACGGTGTCGCCGCTGCTCAGGGACTTGGCGGTGTCCAGCAGGGTCTTGGCCGGGACCAGGGCGACCGAGGAGGTGTCCGGGTTCTCCGGCTTCCACAGGAACTCGCGGACCGCGAAGCGGTAGCGGTCGGTGGAGGCCAGGGTGACGGTGTCGCCCTCGATCTCGATCCGCACACCGGTGAGCACGGGGAGCGTGTCGTCACGGCCGGCGGCGATGGCCACCTGGGCGGCGGCGGCCGCGAAGACCTCGGCGGAGACGGTGCCGGTGGCGGTGGGCATCGTCGGCAGGGCCGGGTACTCCTCCACAGGCAGGGTGTGGAGGGTGAAGCGGGAGGAGCCGCAGACCACGGTCACCCGTACACCGTCGGTGGAAATCTCCACCGGGCGGTTGGGGAGCGCGCGGCAGATGTCGGCGAGCAGCCGGCCGGAGACGAGGACGGTGCCCTCCTCTTCCACGTCGGCATCGACCGAGACCCGCGCCGAGACCTCGTAGTCGAAGCCGGAGAGGCTCAGTGCGCCGTTGTCCGCCTTCAGCAGCAGGCCCGCGAGGACGGGCACCGGCGGACGGGCCGGGAGGCTCTTGGCCGCCCAGGCCACTGCCTCCGCGAGTACATCGCGCTCCACCCGGATCTTCACCGGAAACCGCCTCCTGCTGTTGCTGGCTCTCGCCCTGCTGGCTCTTCGTCGTCGGCTGAGTTGCCGGAGACCAGTCTGACGCACGCCGTCGATGGTCGGTGCGGCTCGGGGTCAAGTCGGCTCGGTGGGAGCGGCGCGCTCCGGAGACGAGTTGTGCACAGGGCCCGGTTCCGAACGAATTCCCCGGTAGATATCCGTGGTCGTAGTAGTAGGGCCTGTGGAAACCGTGGACAACTGGCTTTGCGCAGGTCAGCACCGATTTTTTGTCCACCGTGCCTGTGGGTGGAAGCCGTGGATAAGCGGCTCCGGCTGTGGACTGCGCGAAGTTCTGCACACCCCATGCACAGAGGCAGGGGACTTCTCCCCAGTGCCGTCCCCAGGAATACCCACGTTCCCCACAGCCCAACCCACCACCTTGGTGTGACCGCTTTCACTCGGCGCGGTGAGAGGGGGTGTTGCGTTGCCGAACAGTGGACAGCGGTGTGGAGAAGCTGGGGATCGCTGGGGACAACGGCCCCTGACCTGTGGGTAGCCGGTGGACAAGTCCGCGCGGCCCCTGTGGACGAAAACTCTGTCCACAGGCTGTGGATTACGGTTGGCCACAAATCCACAGCCGGTTGACCTCGTCCGATGATCCGTCAGCAGGCCGGCCTGTGGATCCCACAGGGATAACTTTCCCCTCCCCAGGTTGTGGACGGAAGATTCTTGCCCAATCTGTGGAGAGAAGCCGTGACCTGGCCAGGAATCGAACAGAGCTGACGCGCTCCACAGGTTTGGGACGGCGGCGGAGGGGCCGCGAACCCCGGCGCCTGGCCTGTCGACCGGCTCGCGAACCGCCGCACGACGCCGTCACACCGCCTGCGGCAGTGCCCTCCAGTGCCCTCCAGCGCCCTCGGGCGCCTCCCCGTCCCCTTCGGTCCTGTACGGCGACACCACGACGAAGGGCGCCCCGGGAGCGGGTCCCGGGGCGCCCTGGTGGCGGTGGCGGTCTGCGGCAGGCCGCCCGTCAGCCGTTCTTGATGCGGTTGGTCAGCTCGGTGACCTGGTTGTAGATGGAGCGCCGCTCGGCCATCAGCGCGCGGATCTTGCGGTCGGCGTGCATCACGGTGGTGTGGTCGCGGCCGCCGAACTGCGCGCCGATCTTCGGCAACGACAGGTCGGTGAGCTCCCGGCACAGATACATCGCGATCTGGCGGGCCGTCACCAGCACCCGGCTGCGCGAGGAGCCGCACAGGTCGTCCACGGTCAGCCCGAAGTAGTCGGCGGTCGAGGCCATGATCGCGGTCGCGGTGATCTCCGGCGCGGTGTCCTCACCGCCGGGGATCAGGTCCTTCAACACGATCTCGGTGAGCCCCAGGTCCACCGGCTGCCGGTTCAGCGACGCGAACGCGGTGACCCGGATCAGCGCGCCCTCCAGCTCGCGGATGTTCCGCGAGATCCGGGACGCGATGAACTCCAGGACCTCCGGCGGCGCGTTCAGCTGCTCCTGTACCGCCTTCTTGCGGAGGATCGCGATCCGGGTCTCCAGCTCCGGCGGCTGGACGTCCGTGATCAATCCCCACTCGAAGCGGTTGCGCAGCCGGTCCTCCAGGGTGACCAGCTGCTTCGGCGGCCGGTCACTGGAGAGCACGATCTGCTTGTTCGCGTTGTGCAGGGTGTTGAAGGTGTGGAAGAACTCCTCCTGCGTCGACTCCTTGCTCGCCAGGAACTGGATGTCGTCGACGAGCAGGATGTCCATGTCCCGGTAGCGCTTGCGGAACGCGTCCGCCTTGCCGTCGCGGATGGAGTTGATGAACTCGTTGGTGAACTCCTCGGAGCTGACGTACCGCACCCGGGTGCCCGGATAGAGGCTTCGGGCGTAGTGCCCGATGGCGTGCAGCAGGTGGGTCTTGCCCAGCCCCGACTCCCCGTAGATGAAGAGCGGGTTGTACGCCTTGGCCGGCGCCTCGGCGACCGCGACCGCCGCGGCGTGCGCGAAGCGGTTGGAAGCGCCGATCACGAAGGTGTCGAAGAGGTACTTCGGGTTCAGCCGCGCGGTCGGTTCGCCGGGGCCGGTGGCCGGCGCGGGCTGCGCGGCGAGCGGGCCGGGCGCGCCACTGGGCGCCGGCAGCGAACCGGGACCGCCCGGCCGACCACCGGGCCCCGGCGGCGGAAGCTCGGAGTGGTCGCGGCGCTGCTGCTCATAAGGGGACCGCGGGCCGTCCGAGGGCCGCGGACCGCCGCGGTCCGGACCCTGCGAGCGGTAGTCGTTCTGGTGCTGCTGGAGATGGGCGGGCGGCGAACCGTACGGCTCGCGCCACTGCTCCGTGGACGTCTCGCGGTCGGGGTAGCCGCCGAGGTGCTGTTGCTGCCAGCCGTACTCCTCGCGGGGGCCGACCGCGTCGGTGCGGGAGTGCTGCGGCCACGCACCGGGCTCGTGCCGGTGCTGCGGGTAGTCGGGGTAGGCGGGACGGACACTGGGCAGGTCGTCGCCCTGGTGCCCGTAGCCCTGGCGTGAGTCGTGGCGCCCGTCGTAGCCGTCGTACGCCTCGTGCTGCGGCTGTTGGTGAGGCTGTTGGTGCGGGGCGTGCTGCTGGTGCGGTGCGGGCTGCGGGGCCGGGGGCTCCTCGGAGGAGTCGTCGACGGTGATCGCGATCCGGATCGGCCGTCCGCACTCGTGGCTGAGTGCCTCACCGATCAACGGCGCCAGCCGACCCTCGAGCACGCCCTTCGCGAACTCGTTCGGCACGGCGAGCAGCGCGGTGTCCGCGACCAGCGCCAGCGGCTGGGTCCGCTTGAGCCAGTCCTGGTCCTTGGGCTTGAGGCCGTCGGCCTCGGACCGCAGGAGGTGATCGAGTACGCGTGGCCACACTGCGGCAAGATCGGCAGGTACGTCAGCCACAGAGCACGCTCTCTCACAGTCCCACGAATGTGTGATTCTCAGGACGGGCGGGAAGGAAATGGAGTTCAGCCACGGTAGTCAGGGCGGGCCTGGGGATTCAAGTTGTTGTCCACAGGCTGTGCATAGTGTGTCCTGGCGGGGGCTCTCCGCACCGTTCCGGAGCTGGTTTGACCGAATGGCGTAGCCCCGCGTACCGTGACCAGGTCGAGTTGTCGATGGCTGCTGCCGCCTGCCTCCGATGGGCAAAGATCGCGCTCTCGTGAGCGTGTAGCGGTGCACTCGGGCGTGGCGAGCTACTCGTGGGCGCACGGTGACAGCCAGTCGACGCCCCACAAATCTGTCTCTCTGAGACAACAAGTTTCCTGGAGCCCCCGAGTGAGCAAGCGCACCTTCCAGCCGAACAACCGTCGTCGCGCGAAGACCCACGGCTTCCGCCTGCGCATGCGGACCCGTGCCGGCCGCGCGATTCTCGCGTCGCGCCGTAGCAAGGGCCGCGGCCGCCTGTCGGCCTGAGCAGCCTGACCTAGGTCCATGACGTGCTGCCTACCGAACATCGGCTGAGGCGGCGCGAGGACTTCGCGACCGCGGTACGCCGGGGACGCAGGGCCGGCCGCCCGCTCCTCGTAGTGCACTGTCGTAACGGCGCAACGGACCCGCACGCAGCTGGGGGAAGTGTTCCCCCAGCGCGTGCGGGTTTCGTCGTGAGCAAGGCCGTTGGCGGAGCCGTCGTCCGCACCAAGGTCAAGCGGAGACTGCGCCATCTCGTGCGCGACCGGCTGGACCGGCTGCCCGCCGGTAGCCTGGTTGTGGTACGGGCCCTGCCCGGCGCGGGTGAGGCGGAGTACGACCAACTGGCCCGCGACCTGGACGCCGCCGTCGAGCGGCTGCTGGGAGGGGCGCCGAAAGGCTGCAATCCCACCGGGGCGGTGACCGACGGCGGCCGCGCCGCTGGCCCCGGGAAGCCCGGACGGGACCCGGGAGGGAGCGCACAGTGAAGTACCCGCTGCTGCTTTTGATCAAGATCTACCAGTGGACCATCAGCCCTCTGTTGGGCCCGGTCTGCAAGTACTACCCGTCGTGTTCGCACTATGGCTACACGGCCATCGACCGGCACGGCGCGGTGAAGGGGACTGCGCTGACCGCCTGGCGCATTCTGCGGTGCAACCCGTGGTCGCTCGGTGGCGTCGACCACGTCCCTCCCCGGAAGCGTCCGGTTTGGCATCAGCGGCTGAGGAGCCGTCTGGGCGGGCCCACCGTCCCTGAGCCTGTCGCCCAGCCCGAGACTCAGCCCAACGCCCAAGGAGCCTGATTCGTGGACACGATCCTCAGTCCTCTTTATTACGCAGTTTCCTGGATCATCGTCCAGTTCCACTCGTTCTACAGTTTGATCTTTGACGCGAACAGTGGAGCTGCGTGGGGTCTGTCCATCGTCTCGCTGGTGGTGCTGATCCGTATCTGCCTGATCCCGCTCTTCGTGAAGCAGATCAAGTCGACGCGGAACATGCAGGCGCTCCAGCCGAAGATGAAGGCGATCCAGGAGCGTTACAAGAGCGACAAGCAGCGCCAGTCCGAAGAGATGATGAAGCTCTACAAGGAGTCGGGCACCAACCCGCTCTCGAGCTGTCTCCCGATCCTGGCGCAGTCCCCGTTCTTCATCTCCCTGTACCAGGTCCTCAGCCACATCGCGCAGAACAAGACCGTCGGCTTCATCGACCCGACGCTCCTGGCGAGCGCGCAGAAGGCGCACATCTTCGGTGCGCCGCTCGCGGCGAAGTTCATGGACAGCGCGGAGAAGATCCAGAGCCTCGGCGCTTCGGTGACCGACGTCCGCGTGGTCACGGTCATCATGATCGTCCTGATGTCGGCGTCGCAGTTCTACACCCAGCGCCAGCTGATGACGAAGAACGTCGACCTGACGGTGAAGACGCCGTTCATGCAGCAGCAGAAGATGCTGATGTACGTCTTCCCGGTCATGTTCGCCGTCTTCGGCATCAACTTCCCCGTCGGTGTCCTCGTCTACTGGCTGACCACCAACGTGTGGACCATGGGCCAGCAGATGTTCGTCATCCGCCGCAACCCCACCCCGGGCAGCAAGGCGTTCACCGAGCGTCAGGAGCGGCTGCGCGCCCAGGGCAAGCTGGTCGAGAGCCCGGCCGAGGTCGCAGCGAAGGAGGCCGCCGAGGAGGCGCGCCAGAACCGCCAGCAGCCCAAGCGGCAGACCAAGGCCAAGCGTCAGGGCGGTGCCGGTGCCGGTACCAGTGCACCGACCGGGTCCGCGCAGAACCGCACGCGGGCGAGTTCTACGGCGGGCAGTAGCGAGGCTTCGCAGGACGCCAAGGAAAAGGGTGGTACGCCCGCCAAGGGCGGCGCCTCCGGATCCCGTAACACCAAGTCCGGGCAGCGCAAGGGCCAGCAGCGCCCCAAGCACCCGTCCAAGAAGTAAGAAGGAGTCCTTACGTGACGGACACGACCCCTGGCGCCAAGGGCACCGACACCCTTACCCGCTTGGAGCAGGAAGGCGAGATCGCCGCCGACTACCTCGAGGGCCTGCTGGACATTGCGGACCTCGACGGTGACATCGACATGGACGTCGAGGCGGACCGTGCCTCGGTGTCGATCGTCGGCGACTCGGACAGCCGCGATCTGCAGAAGCTGGTGGGCCGTGACGGCGAGGTGCTGGAGGCGCTCCAGGAGCTGACGCGGCTCGCGGTGCACCGTGAGACCGGCGACCGCAGCCGTCTGATGTTGGACATCTCCGGCTTCCGGGCGCGCAAGCGCGAGGAGCTCGCCAAGGTCGGTACGAGTGCGGCGGAGGAAGCCAAGAGCACTGGCCAGCCCGTGAAGCTTGACCCGATGACGCCGTTCGAGCGCAAGGTCGTGCACGACGCGGTGGCAGCGGCCGGCCTGCGAAGCGAGTCCGAGGGCGAGGAACCGCAGCGCTGCGTGGTTGTTCTCCCGGCCTGACGCCTCGCGCTCAGTCTTTCTTTGGCCCCGTCTGCTCGCAGGCGGGGCCAAAACTTGTCAGCCTTCTGTGTTATCCCCGGTCGTAACGCCGGGTTCCCGGCAGGAAAAGCAGTCCAGAGGAAGGGCGGTTCCCGTGACCGAGGCATCAGCGGAGCTCCCTCCCGCGCCGAAAACGGCGCAGGAGGTATTCGGCGAGCGCTTTCCGGAGGCCGTGCGGTACGGCGAGCTGCTCGCCGATGCGGGCGTGAAGCGCGGGCTGATCGGTCCGCGCGAGGTGCCGCGGCTGTGGGAGCGGCACCTGCTGAACTGCGCGGTGCTTTCCGAGGTGGTCCCTCAGGGCGTCTCGGTGTGTGACGTGGGTTCGGGTGCCGGGCTGCCCGGCATTCCCCTGGCGCTGGTGCGCCCGGACCTCAAGATCACGCTCCTGGAGCCGCTGCTGCGGCGGACGAACTTCCTTCAGGAGGTCGTCGAGCTGCTCGGACTGGACCATGTCACGGTGGTGCGCGGCCGTGCGGAAGAAGTCATGGGCAAGCTTCCGCAGGTGCATGTGGTGACCGCGCGAGCCGTCGCGCCGCTCGACCGGCTGGCCGGCTGGGGGGTGCCGCTGCTGCGTCCCTACGGCGAGATGCTGGCGCTCAAGGGCGACACCGCGGAGGAGGAGCTCAAGTCGGCCCGTGCAGCGCTGAGCAAGCTCGGTGTGGTGGACACCTCCGTCGTGCACGTCGGCGAGGGTGTGGTGGATCCGCCGTCGACCGTGGTGCGCGTCGAGGTGGGAGAGAGCCCCGGTGGGGTGCGCTTCGCCGCGAAGCGGGCGAAGGCGGCGCGTACCAGCCGGGTGTCGCGGGGGCGCCGACGCTGATGGTGGACTGAGGAAGGGGCCCTGATCTGCTGGTCCGTGGTGGGCGTAGGCGTCCACGGAATAGCAGAAAGGGCGAATTCCGCAGGTGCCACAAAAAGCCACAAGACGGAGTGTCGCGGCTTATTCGGACGCGGCGCTGGCATCGTGTTTCACGTGAAACGTCGTTCTCTGCTGCAAGGGATCATCAGCCGCGGTCGTGCGGCTGCCGAGCCGCACGACCGGAAACCCACACGGGTCACGAAAGTATCCACAGGGGCGGGTTCATCCACAGGAGAACGGACCTCACTGGTTCGCGATACCGAAAGCATGGCAGGCTCTCACCATTGTGAGCCTGATGTCGAGGAGAGTGAATCCTTGCGGTCCGACGCCAACATCGCGGGACCGATGACCGATCCGGTCCCCGGTCCCCGCAACGAGTCGTTCGGGGACGACGTTTCACGTGAAACGCCGCCCCTGATGGACAACACACCGGTAGGTCGCGCAGCGCAGCTGGCGGTAGGGGCCATGGGCCGCGTAGGCGAGGGGTTGCCTCGTCCCGAAGCGACCCGCGTCATGGTGGTCGCCAATCAGAAGGGCGGGGTCGGCAAGACCACCACCACCGTGAACCTCGCGGCGTCACTGGCGCTGCACGGAGCTCGGGTGTTGGTGATCGACCTCGACCCGCAGGGCAATGCGTCGACAGCCCTGGGGATCGACCATCACGCCGAAGTGCCCTCCATCTACGACGTGCTGGTCGAGAGCAAGCCGCTCTCCGACGTCGTGCAGCCGGTGGTGGAAGTGGAGGGGCTCTTCTGCGCCCCCGCCACCATCGACCTGGCCGGTGCCGAGATCGAGCTGGTCTCGCTGGTGGCACGCGAAAGCCGGTTGGACCGCGCCATCAAGGCGTATGAACAGCCCCTGGACTACATCCTCATCGACTGCCCGCCCTCGCTCGGCCTGTTGACCGTCAATGCGTTGGTCGCCGGCGCCGAGGTGCTGATTCCGATTCAGTGCGAGTACTACGCGCTCGAAGGTCTGGGGCAGTTGCTGCGGAACGTCGAACTGGTGCGGGGGCATCTCAACCCCAAGCTCCACGTCTCGACCATCCTGCTCACCATGTACGACGGACGTACCCGTCTTGCCTCACAGGTTGCCGACGAGGTGCGCAGCCACTTCGGCAATGAGGTGCTCCGGACGAGCATCCCCCGCTCGGTACGCATCTCGGAAGCGCCCAGCTACGGACAGACGGTGCTCACCTATGACCCGGGATCCAGCGGTGCGCTCTCGTACCTCGAAGCAGCCAGGGAGATTGCGCTCCGGGGGGCTCCCCAGCAGCCCGGAGAGCAGGGCCTGAGTGTGAACTACCAAGCACAGCACACCATCTCGGAGGGGACTCAGTGAGTGAACGACGCAGGGGGCTGGGCCGCGGGCTGGGTGCGCTGATCCCCGCCGCACCGCAGGGCACGGACCAGTCCGGGCCGGTGGTAGGACGGGGAACCACGTCACCGTCGTCCGGACCGGTTCTGGCACCGGACCGCGGAGTGGCGGCCGCCAAGGTGGCCTCGCTGCCGACGCCCGGTGTTTCACGTGAAACAGAGGCGCCGGCGGGTACGCAGAGCGCGAGCGATCTTCCGGCTGAGGTGGCCGGCGCACACTTCGCCGAAGTGCCGCTGGATGCCATCCGGCCCAACCCGCGGCAGCCGCGCGAAGTCTTCGACGAGGACGCCCTCGCCGAATTGGTCACCTCCATCAAGGAGGTGGGCCTGCTCCAGCCGGTCGTGGTCCGTCAGACGGCGCCGGGGCGCTACGAGCTCATCATGGGCGAGCGACGCTGGCGAGCCTGCCGAGAAGCCGGGCTCGAGAAGATCCCGGCGATCGTGCGCGCCACCGAAGACGAGCGGTTGCTGCTCGACGCGCTGTTGGAGAACCTGCACCGGGCTCAACTGAACCCTCTGGAAGAGGCCGCTGCCTACGACCAGTTGCTGCAGGACTTCAAGTGCACCCATGACGAGTTGGCCGACCGGATCGGGCGTTCGCGACCGCAGGTCACCAATACGCTCCGGCTGCTGAGGCTGTCGCCTTCGGTGCAGAAGAGGCTCGCGGCAGGAGTCCTCTCCGCGGGACACGCCAGGGCTCTGCTGTCGCTGGACGATCCGGAGGAGCAGGACAACCTCGCGCGCCGGATCGTGGCGGAGGGGCTTTCGGTCCGGTCCGTCGAGGAGATCGTGACGCTCATGGGGTCGAGCCCCACGAGCGCTGGCAAGGCGAAGAAGCCCCGGGCGGGTGCTCGGGTCTCCCCCGCGCTCACCGGCCTGGCTTCCCGTCTGTCCGACCGCTTCGAAACCCGGGTGAAGGTCGACCTTGGCCAGAAGAAGGGGAAGATCGTCGTCGAGTTCGCCTCGATGGAGGACCTGGAACGCATCCTCGGCACCCTTGCTCCGGGCGAGGGCTCCGTCATGGGAAGCACGTCGGCCGACGAGGGCGCCGACGAACAGTGACCTGACGTGTGAGGCTCGGGGCGAGCCGTGTTCCGGAGACTGATACCGGAACACGGCTCGCCCTTTGCTTTCTGGCAGTACCCGCGCCCATAAAGGGTGGATACGATGCGATCGGGTATGGCACGCATCCACGTGGAGAGACCTCACATCGAGGAGAGGGCCATGCGATCAGTGAGCCGCACCGGACTGCTGGTGGCGGGGTTCGGCCTCGCAGCCCTCGGAGGGTTCGTTGGTGGTCTGCTCAGGGAGCAGGTGGCGCTGACAGCACTGCGCGGTGCGGCAGGCGAGGGAAGCGAGGACCTGGTTCCATGGGCCGTCGGCTCGTACCGCTCACGCTGGACAACCTTCCAGATCTCCCCAAGCGCTGTCGCTCCTGCGTCTTCTGGGAGCTCGACCCCGTCAGCGGCGAGGCCGCGGTAAAGGCGGGACGTCCAGAGCTGGAGAAGGAAGCCTGGATCTCAGCGGTACTGCTGGAGTGGGGATCGTGCGGGCGCGTCGTCTACGTCGACGATGTGCCGGCTGGATTCGTCATGTACGCCCCGCCGGCTTACGTCCCGCGCTCCACGGCCTTCCCCACGAGCCCGGTGTCACCGGATGCGGTGCAGTTGCTGACGGCGTGGCTGACTCCTGGCTACCAGGGGCAGGGGCTCGGGCGGGTGATGGTCCAGACGGTGGCCAAGGATCTCATCCAGCGGGGCTTCAAGGCGATCGAAGCGTTCGGTGACGCGCGCTGGACCGAGCCGGCGTGTGTGCTGCCCGCCGATCATCTTCTGGCCGTGGGCTTCAAGACCGTGCGCCCGCATCCCCGGTTTCCCCGGTTGCGGCTTGAGCTACGAACCACGATCTCGTGGAAGGAAGACGTCGAGCTTGCGCTGGACCGTCTGCTCGGAGCCGTGCAGAAGGAGCCCGCGCTCCGACCGTTGTAGGCGGCCGCAGCGATGTTTCACGTGAAACATCGCCAGGTGTTTCACGTGAAACAGGCCCGCCCCCACGAAGGGGCGGGCCTGTTTCACGTGAAACGTGACGTCGTGCCTCAGGCGAGGAAGTCCGCCAGGTCGCGCTCGATGGCGGCCTTCGGCTTGGCACCGACGATGGTCTTCACGACCTCGCCGCCCTGGTAGACGTTCATGGTCGGGATCGACATGACGCCGTACTTGGCGGTGGTGGCCGGGTTCTCGTCGGTGTTGAGCTTGGCGATGACGATCTCGTCGTGCTCGGCGGCAATGGCCTCCAGGGACGGGGCGATCTGGCGGCACGGGCCGCACCAGGTGGCCCAGAAGTCCACGAGAACGGGCTTGTCGCTCTTGAGGACGACCTCTTCGAAGTTGGCGTCCGTGACGGTCACCGTGGCGCCGGCCATGGCAATCTCCTTACTGGGTGGGTGATGGGAAAAGCTGTGTGGTGCGCGGGTCAGGCGGAAGCGGTCTTCTCCGGCTCGGCCGTGGCCTCACCGTCGGAGAGCGCCGCGAGGAACCGCTCGGCATCAAGGGCCGAGGAGCAGCCCGTGCCAGCAGCGGTGATCGCCTGGCGGTAGGTGTGGTCGACGACGTCACCGGCCGCGAAGACGCCCGCGAGGTTTGTGCGAGTGCTGGGCGCATCGACCTTGAGGTAACCCTCGTCGTCGAGGTTCAGCTGGCCCTTGAAGAGCTCGGTCCGCGGGTCGTGGCCGATCGCGATGAAGAGGCCGGTGACCGGAAGCTCGGAAGTCTCGCCCGTCTTGACGTTGCGCAGCGTCAGGCCGGAGAGCTTGTTCTCGCCGTGGACCTCGGCGACCTCGCTGTCCCACACGAACTTGATCTTCGGGTCGGCGAAGGCACGCTCCTGCATCGCCTTGCTCGCCCGCAGCGCGTCGCGGCGGTGGACGACCGTGACGGACTTGGCGAAGCGCGAGAGGAAGGTGGCCTCCTCCATCGCGGTGTCGCCACCGCCGATCACGGCGATGTCCTGGTCCTTGAAGAAGAACCCGTCGCAGGTCGCGCACCAGGAGACGCCACGACCGGACAGCTCGTCCTCGCGCGGCAGGCCGAGCTTGCGGTGCTGGGAGCCGGTGGCGATGATGACCGCCTTGGCGTGGTGGACCTTGCCCATGGTGTCGGTGACGGTCTTGATCTCCTCGGTGAGGTCGACCGAGACGATGTCGTCCGGCACCAGCTCGGCGCCGAAGCGTTCGGCCTGGGCGCGCATGTTGTCCATCAGATCCGGACCCATGATGCCGTCGCGGAAGCCGGGGAAGTTCTCCACGTCAGTGGTGTTCATCAGTGCGCCACCGGCGGTGACGGCGCCTTCGAAGACGAGCGGCTTCAGGGACGCGCGGGCGGTGTAGAGCGCTGCGGTATAGCCCGCGGGCCCGGAGCCGATGATGATCACGTTGCGGACGTCGCTCACGGGTGTCTTCCTTGTCTCTGCCGACGGCTTGCTGGGGTCTCGGAACTCTCACCCCACCCAACGGATCCTAAGGGGCGAGCATTCCCGGAGTGCCACAGCGCACGTGCCGGCGTTCAGTCTCGTCGATACGAGTGGGTCAGGAGGACCTTCCCCGGAGCCGGCGGACTGCTGGAGATACAGGAAGCGGTGACGACGTAGGCGGACACGCTCTTCGGGTCGGACGGATGCGGCAGCACCACCAGGAACGCGTCCTTGCCCTCATAGACGCTGCGCGTGGCGGCCAGCGGCTTCTCGGGGCGACCGATGCCCTGGCGTACACACGACGGGACGGTGTCCGCCTCGCCTCGGAAGGGTGTCTCGGGAGAGCTGCGGGTGCCGATCTCCGGCGCTTGCTGAGACTTCTTCGTGGCAAGCAGCTTGTGGACGTCCGTCCCGAGCGTCGCGACCGTCAGTCCCGATGGGGATTCTCCGCGGGCTGAGGCGGAACTGTTCTGCCTGGTGGCTTCAACGCCGCCGTTGCCGCCGCTCTGGATCAGCAGCCCACCGACGCTGAGCACCGCGGCGGCAGCCGCCGAGCCGAGCAGAACCCGTGGCCATCGTCGGGAGCGTGACGTACGGCGCCCTGGCGTTTGGCGGCCGGGCCCAGATGTGCCGCGGGCTCGCCTGCCCGGCGATACGGACGGGGTGGTAGGGGCGGCTGCCTGCCCGCTGGTTTCACGTGAAACAGGGGAGGGCGCGGCCGATGTTTCACGTGAAACCGGCACCGGTTCGGTCGATGTTTCACGTGAAACGGAAGCGTGGCTCGGCGATGTTTCACGTGAAACGAGAGGCTCGCCCTCGGAGGTGACGGCATCCAGGAGCGCCTCGGCGGCGAGGGCGGCATCGATGCGCTCAGCGACATCGGCCGGCATCCGCGTCGGACCGGGGAGCGTGCCGAGGAGTCCTCGGATCTCGTCCAGGGACACACGTACGTCTTCGCACAATGCGCAGCTAGCCAGGTGGTCCTCTAGATCCGCGGTGCGTGAGGGGGAGAGCAACCCGTCCGTGAGATCGGAGATCTCGGAGACCTCCGGGTGCTCGCCCGCGCCGGTTGTCGACGTCACGCTCGCCCACCTCCGCCCTTCACGGCATCTGTGCCCTTCGGTCCTGCCGTCGGTGGGACGGATGGCCCCTGCGCCCGGTTCCTTCCCCCGGCCGCGGGATTGCTACCCCCGCCGTCGCCGCGCAGATGGGTGACCAAGGGCAGGAGCCGAGCTCGGCCTCGTGAGCAGCGGCTCTTCACCGTTCCGGTCGGTACGCCGAGGATCTCAGCGGTCTCCGCGACCGAATATCCCTGCATGTCGACGAGTACGAGCGCGGCACGCTGCTCCTCGGGGAGGGTGCGCAGCGCGACGAGGACTTCGCGGTGGAGGTCTTCCCGTTCCGCCGGGAGTGCCGCGGATTCTTCGGGTTCGAGGAGCTGTTCCAGTCGCTCTGTTTCGGCGACCGGTGAGGTGCGGCGCGAGGCTGCCTTGCGGGCCCGGTCGAGGCAGGCGTTGACGGTGATGCGATGAAGCCAGGTCGTCACGGCGGATTGACCGCGGAACGAGTGTGCGGCGCGATAAGCGGAGACGAGTGCGTCCTGAACGGCATCAGCTGCCTCTTCGCGATCACCGAGGGTCCGTAAGGCCACGGCCCACAGCCGGTCGCGGTGGCGGCGGACGATCTCCCCGAACGCGTCGGGGTCACCTTTCACGTGCAGCGCAAGGAGATCAGCGTCGGTTGGTGTTGAAGCCTTGTCGCTGTCGGTGGACACGGGCCCCCCGGCCGTAGCTGTCTGATCTCGGTCCCATTGAAGCCCGCCCGATGACGAATGTAAATGCTGGGAGAGGCACCTCGGCGAGCGGAGATGATCTACGTGTGCAGAGGGGCGTGGATACGGGAGCCGGTGCGGCCTTGCGGCCGTTCGACTGCCGTATCCACGCCCCTCGGGGAGTGCGCGTGCTCAGCTGGTGAAGGACACCTCGGTCACGCCCTGCTTGTAGCCGGCGCCGCTGTAGGTGTCCTGCGGTGAATAGGGCATCGCTGTGATCCACACGACGACGTAGCGCGTCTTCGCGGGGGTCTTGAGCGTGACCTTGGCCGTTCCTCCCGAGGTCTTGGCCGTACCGAGCTCCTGCATGGAGCTCAGCGGCTCGGACGGTGAGAGGGAATCGGCCGCGTAGAGCGTCACCGTCGTGTGGTCACCGGTGTAGTGCAGCCCGATGGACGCGGTGCTTATCCGCTGCTTCGAGCCGAGGTCATAGACCAGCCCGACGCCCTTCTTGAAGGCCGGGTTCAGATCGGGGCCCTCGCGGTAGCTCTTGCTGCGCCAGTAGGTCGAGGGGTCCCTGTCGTAGGTGTCCCGCGCCTCGTCGGGGTGCTGCGGCTGCCCGTCGGGGTAGTACTCGGCGCCGTCCACGATCTTGATCGCCTTGCCGTCGGGCTTCGTGGCGCCGCCGGCGGTCTGCGAGTTCCCCGGACTGTCCTGGTCGTTCTCCCGCTTCAGCAGGGTGTCCGCCAGCTGCCAGCTGCCCAGCCCCAGCGCGGCGATCAGGAGCGCGGACACCGACCACTTCAGCGCCTTGCCGGTGCGGCTCTGGAGCGGGGGCGGCGGCGCGGCGACGGGCTGCGTCGCCTGCACCGACTGACCGTTGTGGCCCCGCGGCTGGCCATAGGAACCCTGCTGGTACCCCGTGCGCTGGTACGGCGGCGGAGTCGAGAACGCGGTCTCCGGCGGACGGATGCGCGGCATCGCGGCGACCGCCTTGGCCAGCTCGTCCGGCGTGGTGCACGCCGGCTCCTGGCGGGACGCGGTGGCCCCGTCGTTGACCAGGGCCCGCATGGCGAGCTCGGACAGCCCCCGGTGCACGCCCGCGCGCACCTGGTCCGGCGCGATCAGGCCGACGCCCTTGGGCAGGCCGGTCAGACCGTAGGCGTCGTTCTCGTAGGGCCAACGTTGGGTGAGGGCGGCGTAGAGCAGCGCGCCGATCGCCTCGGTGTCCGTGCGCTGCGGGTGCTCGCAGGAGATGCCGCGCAGCGCCGCCATGACGGCCAGGCCGCGGATGCGGTACTGCCCGGACTCCGTGCGCAGCACCGAGCTGGGCGTGAGGCGCAGGTGGGACAGGCCCTCGCGGTGGGCGGCGGCCATGGCCTGCGAGACCTGGCTGACGAGCTGGTAGGCGTCGTGCGGTTCGAGCGGCCCGTTGGCGAGGACCGTCGCCAGCTCGGTGGCGTCCGGCAGCCACTCGTGGACGACGTAGACCAGGTCGTTGTCCTCGACGGCGTCGAGGACCTGGACGAAGCGTGGGTCGCCGAGGAGGGCGGAGGCCCGGGCGGCCGAGAGAACCGGACGGGCCCTCGGGTGGTCCGCGGGCAGGACGTGCACGCCCACCGCCCGGCGGAGCTTCTCGTCCACGGCGCGCCAGCTGCTGAATCCGTCCAGACGGGTGACGCACTCCTCGAGCCGGTAGCGTCTGGCGAGCTTGTGGCCGCTGTGGAGTTCGGGTGGCTTGGAGTCGGTCGCTTCGGCACCCTTGTCGTCGGTGCCTGCAGTGTCCGTTTCCGTGCTGGATACCTTTTCGGCCTCCGCACCGTCGTCCGTGGCCTGACCCGCCTTGGCGGTCAGCGGCTCTTCGCCGCTCGTGTCGGCCACGTCGACGGCAGCCGTGCTCCGTTCCGCCACCGTCGTTCCTGCCTCCCCATCCGTTGCAGGCTCAATGAGCCAAGACAATTGTGCCCACAGTCCGCCACTATGCACGACACACGGTGGCAGTCGATGGTTGTGCCCGGTCAGCGTCCCAGCTTGGATCTGACCATGCCGACCAGGGCGTTCAGCTCCTCGATCCGCATTTTTCGGGCGGCGAGGTAGAAGACGGCCAGAAGTGCGGCGGCGCCGCCGATGAGGGCGGCGAGTGATCCGACGAGTCCGGTGCCGAGTGCCTGCATCAGGACGTACACCAGGGCGCCGGAAACGATCGTGGCGGGGACGCTGGCGCCGGCCAGCCGCGCGTAGGTCCGCACCACGTGTGCGGTGTCCAGGTCGCCGTTCATCCGCTTGCTCAGCCGGCGCCAGGCCACGCCGACGCCGATCACGTACGCCAGGCCGTAGGACGCCGCCATGCCGATCACGGCCCAGCGAGCGGGCAGGAGCAGGAAGCAGAGCGCGGAGGCCGCGGCGTTGACGCCGGCGACGATCACCGTGTTGTAGAAGGGGGTGCGGGTGTCCTCGTACGCGTAGAAGGCGCGCAGGACGACGTACTGCACCGAGAACGGGATGAGGCCCACGCCGAAGGCCATCAGCATGTAGCCCATCGGGATGCCGGCGCCGGACGAGCCGTAGACCAGCGTGCACAGCGGGATGCCGAGCGCGAGGAATCCGAACGAGATCGGGACGATCGCCACGGCCGAGGTCCGCAGGCCCTGGGAGATGTCGTCCCGGACGGCGCCGGTGTCGCCGTCGTGGGCGGAGCGTGCGAGCCGGGGCAGCAGCGCCGCCATGACGGAGACGGTGATGATCGCCTGCGGCATGTTCCAGATCAGCTGGGCGCTGGCGTAGGAGATGAAGCCGGTGCCCGGGTGGCCCTGGCGGTCCGCGGTGTTTCCGGCCCAGGTGGAGAGCTGGGTGACGACCAGGACGCCGGCCTGGTTGGCGAGGACGAACAGGACCGTCCACTTCGCGAGCTTGGCGGCCTTGCCCAGGCCGTGGCCGCGCCAGTCGAACCGGAGCCGCAGCTTGAAGTCGGCGTCCCGCAGGTACGGGATCATCGCCAGCGCCTGGACCACCAGGCCGAGGAGGGTGCCGATGCCGAGCAGGCGGATGCCCTCGTCGGGGATGGTGGTGACGCCGATGTGGGAGGTCTTCGCCGTGCCGTAGACCCAGATGAACAGGCCGAAAGTGGCGATCATGACGATGTTGTTGAGGACCGGGGTCCACATCATCGCGCCGAAGCGACCGCGGGCGTTGAGGATCTGCCCCATGACGACGTGCAGGCCCATGAAGAAGATCGTGGGCACGCAGTAGCGGGTGAAGGCGACCGCGACCTCGTTGGCCGCCGGATCCCTGGAGATGTCGAACGAGACCAGCTTGACCAACAGCGGTGCGGCGAACACTGCCAATACGGTCAGGACGCCCAGGACGACGACGACCAGGGTGAGGAGCCGGTTGGCGTACGCCTCGCCGCCGTCTTCGTCCTCCTTCATCGCGCGGACGAGCTGCGGGACGAAGACGGAGTTCAGGCCGCCACCGATGGTCAAGATGAAGATCATCGTCGGCAGCTGGTAGGCGACCTGCCAGGAGTCACCGAGCACCGCGCCGCCGAGCGCCGCGACGATCAGCGCCGAGCGGACGAAGCCGGTGAGCCGGGACACCATCGTGCCGGCGGCCATCACCGCGCTGGACTTCAGCAGTCCGGAGGCGCGGCCCCCGGACTGCTTGCCGGCCGCCGCCACGGGGGCGGGCTCCGGCGCGGGCTCCTCGGTGAGCTGCTGCGCCACCGGCTCCGGGCCGGTGGGGGACGCCACCGGCGCCTGTGGCGCCTGTGGGGCCTGCGGCCCTTGCGGGGCCAGGGGGGCCACGGGGCCCGGCGCGGGGTGCGGCAGCTGGTAGGGCTGTTGCTGGTCGCGGAAGAGGTGGGCGAACGCGTCCCGCTCGGGCTGTTCGTCGGCGCCCTGGGCCGTCAGCGCGTCGCCTCCGGCCAACTGCATCGTCGTGTCGGGATCGCCGTACGAAAGATCGTGGGTCGGGGCCTGAGGCCCCGCGGGCGCCGGCGCCGGCCACTGCTGCGGGCCGGGCGGCTGCTGGTACAGGGGGTGTGCGGGCTGTCCCGGGGACGGCGGGGGCGCGGCCTGGCCGTAGCCGGGCTCGGCGGTCGGACCCTGGCCCGTCGGGGCGGGCGACGCGTACGGGTCGTTGCGGTAGGGGTTCTGCGCGTACGGGTCCTGGGCGTACTGGTCCTGGTCCGCAGGGGGCGGCGGCGTCGGAGGGACCGCCCCCGAGGGATCGCCATGGGCGCCCCGGCCGCGGTCACCGTCGTACGGCGCATTCATCGCTGCCCCACCTCATCCGTCGCCGGCCATCCGGCCCCGTCGTCTATCAACGGTCCACTTTCTCACCTGAGCCGGACGGCCCGGACTTCTCCGAACCGGTGTCCGGCGTGGGCTCACCCGGCTGCCCGGGGGCGTCGCCGCCCGTGCCGCCGTCGTCGTCGCCCTTCTCGTCGGCGGCGGAACCGCCGTTGTCCTCGCCGTTTTCCTCGTCGTCGGTCTCCTCGGCCGCCGCCCGCTTGCGCTGGAGGTAGATCCGGACGCCAGCGAGCACCAGCAGGAGGACACCGCCGGCGATGACGAGCATCACAGTGGCGGTGATCTCGGTGACGTTCACGCGGAACGTCATCGGCTCACCGTAGGGCTTGCCGTCCGCGGTGTAGAGCTGGGCGGTCACCCAGGCCAGACCGTTGGCGTTCGCGGTGGTCTCGAACTTGAACGACTGGCTGTGCCCGCCGTCCACCTTGATCTGCTGGCTCTTGCCCACGTCCAGACGGTTGGGCTGCGACGAGGTCAGCCGCAGGGTCAGGCCCTGGACGCCCTGCAGGAGGTTGTTCTGGACCGTCACCGGGATCGTGGCGCTGCGCCCGGAGAGCGTCGCCTCCGACTTCGGGATCAGGCGGACCTTCTTGGTCAGGCCGCCGAGGTAGCCGCGGACCGAGGTCCGGAACGCGGCAGCCCCCTTGTCGTCGCCCCGCCATGACGTGGACATCTCCCGCATTATGGCGTTGCCGAAGGGGGTGACCACGCGCTCGGGCTGGGCCAGGACCACCTGGAAGTCGTCCAGCGCGGTCTGGGTGTCCTCGATCTGCTGGAACGCCTCGATGGGGAGCTCCTCCCGCCGCAGGAACGACGGGTAGGCGGAGCGGCTGGGGATCTGGCGGTTGGCGTTCGGGTCGGGCTTGGCCTTGGCCGCGTCACCGAGCTTCGTCGGCTGGACCCAGCTGGCCTGCTCCAGGTTCCGCAGCGCGCTGGCCATCGCCTGGGCCTGGGGCGCCGAGGGCATGCGCTGCGGCGCGACGACGACGCTGCGCTGCTGCTCCGGGTTCTCCAGGCCGATCATCTGGGCCTCGGCGAGGAACTCCTGGATCGCCAGGCTGGCGTTCCCGGACTTCGACATGTCGCCTTCGAAGGCCCGGGAGAGCTGGGTGTCGGCGACGATGGCGGTGTTGCCGCCGCCGATCGGCCGGGCGGCCGTCGGGGTGTAGGAGAGGCCGTCGTCCCGCAGGCTGTCGCTGCGGGTGATGACGTTGTGGGCACCGGCCGACGTGGCGACGTCGACGATCGAGGAGTCGATGGCGCCGTTCACCGGCCAGGTGAAGTCGGTGCGTGGCTTCACGCCCAGGATGGTGTCGACCGTCTTCGAGGCGAGTTCGGTGGCCGGACCGAGGTGGCCGAGTGCACTGGGCACGCTCTTGCCGTGGTGCGCGAGCGAGGCCAGGTCCGGGTCGCCGAACGGCAGGGCGACGACCTCGTGCCCCTTCACGGCGTTCTCAAGGTCGTTGAGCCACTGCATGGCGACGGCCTGGTTCTTGCCCATCGGGCCGTCCGGGCCGTGCACGCGGTACGTCTTGGTCATCGCTTCGACGGACGCGAGCAGGTCCGGATCGATGACGAAGGTCACCGGGAGGTTCTTGCCCAGCTCGATCATCTTCTGCAGCCGGCCGCCTGGGGCGATCTCCGCCGCCAGGTCGTCGTTGCGGAACACCGGAGTCTGCTGGGCGTCTGCGCCGGTCTCGGCCGTCAGGTGGGTGGTGGAGATCAGCGGCCACAGGTAGGTGAGCTGGGTCTTCTTCGCCGGGGCGGCGTCCTGCCAGGGCAGGAAGGTCCGGTCGATGCCGAGCACCTGGTCGTACGACGAGCTCGACGTGTGTCCGGACAGGGTGATCCCGAGCGGGTAGACGCCGTCGGCGCTGAGGCCGAGGTCCTTGACCGGGACGTTCACGGTGAAGGTCCGGCTGGCTCCCGGGTCCAGTCTGTCGACCTTCTCGGTGTGCTTGGCGATCTCCTCGCCGTCGGCTCCCGGCTGGTACCCGGTGCGCTTGGTCACAGCCTCGATGGAACTGCGGTCGTTCAGCGCGGCCCCGCGGTGGAGCCCGACGTGGGCGCCGGTGATCGGGTTCTTGCTGTCGTTGGTCAGTGTGCCGGAGACGGTGACCGTGTCGTCCTTGCCGGGCGCGGCCGGGGACATCGCGTTGATCGTGACGCTGACCGGGTGGGAGCCGGCCGAGTCGGCCCTCGCCGTGGCCGCCTGCGGGAGCTGCAGCGACGCCACGAGCAGGGGCACTCCGGTGAGCAGCGTCACGGTCCTTCGCAGCCACCGGCCACGCGGCCGTTCAGTCGCCTGGAACCCTGCCGCATCGGCCACGCGCTCGCCCGTCCCTCGTCGTGATCAGTGGTCGTCGGAATGTGCGTCCACGAATGGTAACGAGGCCCGGCGCGCCGTAGTGCCGCGGACTGCGCCACATGATCACTACGCCGGAAATCCGTGTGCGCTTGTCCCCTTTATTAACGTGACGCCGGGTGCCGCGCGGCCACGTACCCTTTTCTGTTGTGCCGAACGCCAACGATGACTTCCCCACCCCGCAGCCCGAGCGGACCCCGCAGCAGACGGACGCGCTGAACCACGTGCAGCGCCGCGCCGTGAGCGAACTGCTGCGGGTGTCCCCCGTCGCGGACGACCTGGCCCGCCGCTTCCAGGAGGCCGGTTTCACGCTTGCCCTGGTCGGCGGATCGGTCCGGGACGCGCTGCTCGGCCGGCTCGGCAACGACCTGGACTTCACCACGGACGCCCGGCCGGAGGACGTACTGAAGATCGTCCGGCCGTGGGCGGACGCCGTCTGGGAGGTCGGCATCGCCTTCGGCACCGTCGGCTGCAAGAAGAACTCGTTCGACATCGAGATCACCACCTACCGCTCCGAGGCGTACGACCGCACCTCGCGCAAGCCGGAGGTGTCGTACGGCGACTCGATCGAGGACGATCTGATCCGCCGGGACTTCACGGTCAACGCGATGGCGGTGCTGCTCCCGCAGAAGGAGTTCGTCGACCCGCACGACGGTCTGGAGGACCTCGCGGCCCGCGTGCTGCGGACGCCGGGGACGCCGCAGGAGTCGTTCTCCGACGACCCGCTGCGGATGATGCGGGCGGCGCGCTTCGCCGCCCAGCTGGAATTCGAGGTGGCGCCCGAGGTCGTCGAGGCGATGACCTCGATGGCGGAGCGCATCGAGATCGTCTCCGCGGAACGGGTCCGTGACGAGCTGAACAAGCTCATCCTGGCTCCGAACCCGCGCAAGGGGCTGCGACTGCTGGTCGACTCCGGGCTCGCCGACCGGGTGCTGCCCGAGCTGCCCGCACTGCGCCTGGAGAGCGATGAGCACCACCGTCACAAGGACGTCTACGAGCACTCGCTGACCGTGCTGGAACAGGCCATCGACCTGGAGGACGACGGGCCCGATCTGGTGTTGCGGTTGGCGGCGCTGCTGCACGACATCGGCAAGCCCAAGACGCGGCGCTTCGAGAAGGACGGTCGGGTCTCCTTCCACCACCACGAGGTGGTCGGAGCGAAGATGACCAAGAAGCGCATGACCGCGTTGAAGTACTCCAACGAAATGATCAAGGACGTCGCGCGGCTGGTGGAGCTGCACCTGCGCTTCCACGGGTACGGCACCGGAGAGTGGACGGACTCCGCGGTGCGCCGCTACGTCCGGGACGCCGGCCCGCAGCTGGGGCGCCTGCACAAGCTGACCCGCTCGGACTGCACCACCCGCAACAAGCGCAAGGCCGGCGCCCTGTCCCGCGCCTACGACGGGCTGGAAGAGCGCATCAGGCTGCTTCAGGACCAGGAAGAGCTGGACGCGATCCGCCCGGACCTGGACGGCAACGCCATCATGGAGATCCTCGGCATCGGTCCCGGCCCGCAGGTCGGCAACGCGTACAAGCACATGCTGGAGATGCGGCTGGAGCACGGCCCGTTGGAGCACGAGGCCGCGGTGGCGACTCTCAAGGAGTGGTGGGCCGCTCAGAGCTGAGTCGGCCGAGGCTCGCGTGGCCGTGAAACCGACGATGTTTCACGTGAAACGGGGCGCAGTGCCATGGGGCGGTGTTTCACGTGAAACATGCCGGTAGCTGACCGGCCGTTTCACGTGAAACACCGCCCCTCGGCGTTCCCGCGCTACTTCAGCGGCTCAAGGCAGAGCACGAACCGCGTGGTGGAGGACCGGCGATGGCGCTGGGTCTCCGCGTAGGCCGTGGTGTTCTTGGAACAGAGCGCGACGTCGGTGGTGTCGGGGTGGACTGCCTGCACCTTGTACGTGGCCTCCGCCGTACCGCAGTCCACCACCTTGAGATCGGGCTTGATCTCGTTGCCCTCGTTCTTCATGCAGTTGCCGACCTCGGCGGTATCGGCGTTGTCCCAGGAACTCACCCAGGCGATGCCGATGACGATCAGGCCGACGACCGCGACGACCCCCTTCAGGATCGCCTTGGGGGAACGGGAAGGCCGGGGGTTCTGCGGTGGAACGGGCGCCCCGCCCTGCATGTAGGGCTGCTGCGGCGCCGGGGGGAAACCCGGCTGCGGCTGCTGGCCGTAGGGAGGCTGTGGCTGCTGCGGGTAGGCGTACCCGCCTTGCGGCGGCGGTCCGGCCTGCGGTTGACCGCCTGGGGGCGGTCCGTACGGGGCTTGAGGCTGCTGCGGATAGGGCGGCTGGCCGTACGGCTGCTGTCCGTATGGGTTCTGGCCGTACGGGTTGTGCCCCTGCGGCGGCGTGGTCATGGGAATTCCCCCGAGATTGGTGTGCCCGGAAACGAGGTGTCCGGGCGCGTGAATCAACGTCCGTAACGTACCGGCTCCGGCGAAGGCGTCGCACGGGCGAGGGTTCCCGCTGGGGGAAGCCGCGCTCAACGGCGTCCGAAGCGGATCAGTGCCGCGGCGACCAGGGCGTAGAGCGCGGCGACCACCACGACCAGTACGGCGGACCGGCCGTCCGGTGGCAGCATCAGGGCGGCGACCGCGGCGGCGCCGACGAAGGCGACGTTGAACAGCACGTCGTAGAGGGCGAAGATGCGACCGCGGAAGGCGTCGTCGATGGACGACTGGACTACGGTGTCCGTGGTGATCTTGGTGCCCTGGGTGCCCAGGCCGAGGACGAACGCGGCTGCCAGCATGGGCGCCGGGCGGAAGAACAGCCCGAGTGCGGGCGTGAGGACCGCGCCTGCCACGGCACAGCAGGCCATCCAACCGAAGGGTGTGAACCGGCCGACCGCCCACGGGGTGACCACGGCGGCCGCGAAGAATCCGGCTCCTGACACGGCGACGGTCACTCCGAGCAGGGCCAGGCCCTCGGATGTGGTGTCGGACCAGGCGTACCGGCACAGCATCAGCACCATCACCGTCAGCGCGCCGTAGCAGAAGCGGACCAGCGTCATCGTGGTGAGCGCGCCCGCCGGGGTGGGGCGTGCGGCGAGATGCCGGAGCCCCTCCGCGAGTCCCCGCACCGTGCTCAACAGGGCTTCCCTGACGTGCGGTTGCAGGACCGTGGGGTCGGGGCCGAGCAGTTGCGGTGTCATCCGCAGGGCGGTGAGGGCGGAGCAGAGGTACAGCAGCGCGGCGAGCAGGACCACGACTCCGTCGAGGTCCGCACCGGCCAGCCGGATGGCGAAGGCGAGCCCGCCGCCCACTGTCATGGCGAGCGTGCCGGCCGTGGGTGCGAGGGAGTTGGCCGTCACCAGTTGCTGTCCGCCGTCGACCACGCGGGGCAGGGCGGCCGACAGCCCCGCCAGGACGAAGCGGTTGACGGCGGTCACGCACAGGGCGGAGACGTAGAAGAGCCAGTCCGGGACCTGCATCGCGATCAGGGCCGCGGTGAGCACGGCGAGCACGGTGCGCAGCAGGTTCCCGTACAGCAGGACCTGGCGCCGGCGCCAGCGGTCCAACAGGACACCGGTGAACGGCCCGAGGAGGGAGTACGGCAGCAGCAGGATCGCCATGGCGGAGGCGATCGCCTCGGGGGACGCCTGCTTCTCGGGCGAGAAGATGACGAAGGTGGCGAGCGCTGCCTGGAACACGCCGTCGGCGGCCTGGGAGAGGAGCCGTGCGGCCAGGAGCGAACGGAAGTCGCGTAGCCGGAGTAATACGCGGAGAGCGCGCACAGCATGCATGAGGCACAGCCTCACACAGGCCGCCGGCCTCCGGGAGGAATACCCGGAGGCCGGCGGAGAGGGGTGGGGCGAGTGGTTAGCGCTCGACCTCGCCACGGATGAACTTCTCGACGTTCTCCCGCGCCTCGTCGTCGAAGTACTGCACCGGCGGCGACTTCATGAAGTACGAGGAAGCGGAGAGGATCGGACCGCCGATGCCCCGGTCCTTCGCGATCTTGGCGGCGCGCAGCGCGTCGATGATGACGCCCGCGGAGTTCGGGGAGTCCCAGACCTCGAGCTTGTACTCGAGGTTCAGCGGGACGTCGCCGAAGGCGCGGCCTTCGAGGCGGACGTAGGCCCACTTGCGGTCGTCCAGCCAGGCCACGTAGTCGGACGGGCCGATGTGGACGTTCTTCTCGCCCAGCTCGCGGTCGGGGATCTGGGAGGTGACGGCCTGGGTCTTGGAGATCTTCTTGGACTCCAGGCGGTCGCGCTCGAGCATGTTCTTGAAGTCCATGTTGCCGCCGACGTTCAGCTGCATGGTGCGGTCCAGGACGACGCCCCGGTCCTCGAACAGCTTGGCCATGACGCGGTGCGTGATGGTGGCGCCGACCTGCGACTTGATGTCGTCACCGACGATCGGCACGCCGGCCTCGGTGAACTTGTCCGCCCACTCCTTGGTGCCGGCGATGAAGACCGGGAGGGCGTTGACGAAGGCGACCTTGGCGTCGATGGCGCACTGGGCGTAGAACTTCGCCGCGTCCTCGGAGCCGACGGGGAGGTAGCAGACCAGCACGTCGACCTGCTTGTCCTTCAGGACCTGGACGACGTCGACCGGGGCCTCCGGGGACTCCTCGATCGTCTCGCGGTAGTACTTGCCCAGCCCGTCGAGGGTGTGGCCGCGCTGGACCCGGACGCCGGCGTTCGGCACGTCGCAGATCTTGATGGTGTTGTTCTCGCTGGCGCCGATGGCGTCCGAGAGGTCCAGGCCGACCTTCTTGGCGTCGACGTCGAAGGCCGCGACGAACTCGACGTCACGGACGTGGTAGTCGCCGAACTGCACGTGCATGAGGCCGGGCACGCGGCTGTCCGGGTCGGCGTCCTTGTAGTACTCGACGCCCTGTACCAGCGAGGCGGCGCAGTTGCCCACGCCGACGATGGCTACGCGAACCGAACCCATTCCGGTTGCTCCCTGTGTTCTCGATGAGGGCCTGCCGGGCAGGCCCTCATGTGGTGGTGTCATTCGGACGGATCCGGCCGGGAACCACCCCGGTGCCGGGGCAGGCCGCCCGTATCTGCTGACTGGTCGTTCTCGCCCTGCTCGGTGGACTCCGGTGCGCGCTGATCGCGCCCGGCTCGCTCGCTCTCGATGAGCTCGTTCAACCACCGCACTTCGCGTTCCACGGACTCCATGCCGTGCCGCTGCAGTTCGAGGGTGTAGTCGTCCAGCCGCTCGCGGGTCCTGGCCAGGGAGGTGCGCATCTTCTCCAGGCGCTCCTCCAGCCGACTGCGGCGGCCTTCCAGCACGCGCATCCGCACGTCTCGCGACGTCTGACCGAAGAACGCGAAGCGGACACCGAAGTGTTCGTCCTCCCACGCCTCCGGTCCGGAGTGGCTGAGCAGCTCTTCGAAGTGCTCCTTGCCCGCCGGGGTCAGTCGGTAGACGATCTTGGCGCGGCGTCCGGTGAGCGCCGTGGCGGGAACCCCGTCGGGGTCACCGCCCGTTTCCTCCACCAGCCAGCCGTGGGCGACGAGCGCCTTGAGGCAGGGGTAGAGGGTGCCGTAGCTGAACGCCCGGAACACCCCGAGCGAGGTGTTGAGCCGCTTCCGCAACTCGTAACCGTGCATCGGGGATTCCCGGAGCAGGCCGAGGACGGCGAATTCGAGGATGCCCGAACGCCTGCTCATCCTCCGCCTCCTAGGCCCTGTGCGGTCTTTATCTCGTGCTGATGTATCGACTCGATACATCCAGACGATAGAACGGTGCCCAGGGCGGAACAAGTGGTCGGACGGTGAACGGCGTCACATCACTTATTCGTGCGAGCCAACCTGACTGTTTTGGAGTGAATTTCAACACTGGGCAGGTTTTGGCCGTGCGTAGTCTGTGCGGCATGCAGACTGCCGGGAACCGTGGGCCTATACGTGACGTCCCTGACCTCGGCGTAGTGCGGCCCGCGCGTCAGGAACGGGTCGTGCTTCGGGGGGATCTGAAGACAACTACCGCCTTCAGGCGACGAGAGAGCGCGCCTGCCCGAGGAGTATTCGTTCCATGAGCGAGCACCGTCGCAAACCACCCCAGCCGCAAGGTGGCGGGCGTGCCGCTGCCAGACGCGCCGCACCACCCTCCGGGCGCCGAGCGGCCCCTCCGCAGGGTGCCGGCACCGGGGCCACGCCTCAGCCGCCTCAGCCGCCTCAGCCGCGGCCGGGTGGACGTGCCGAGGCCCGCCGGGCCGCCCAACGCGGCGGTCGTCGGCGAGGATCCGACACCGCGGCGATGGCGTCCGGCGGTGGTGCCGGTCACGGCGGCGGCCGCCGTGGCGGAGGCGGTGGCGGAGAAGGAGGCCGGGGGCGCGGTCGGGGCGGAGGCAAGCCGCCCAAGAAGCGTTTCATCGACTACCCGCGCGCCAACCACACCGGCTGGCGGCGGTGGATGCCCTCCTGGAAACAGGTGGCCAGCATGTGCGTCGCGGTCGCCGGCCTGGTCGTGGGGGTGGCCGGCGTCGGCCTCGCGCTGGTGCAGGTGCCCGACGAGAACAAGGCCGCCAGGTCGCAGAACAACGTCTACCTCTGGGCCAACGGCAAGACCATGGCCCGGGACGGCGAGACCAACCGCCAGGTGGTCGGGATCAGCGAAATCCCACTTTCCATGCAGGAAGCGGTCATCTCGGCTGAGAACGCCTCGTTCCGGAAGGACCACGGCGTCGACCCCATGGGCATCCTCCGCGCGCTGTTCAACATGGCGCGGGGTGGCGACACCCAGGGCGGCTCGACCATCACTCAGCAGTACGTGAAGAACGCCATGCTGAGCCAGGAACAGACCCTGGACCGCAAGTTCAAGGAACTCTTCATCTCGGTCAAGGTCGGCTGGAAGCAGTCGAAGAACGAGATCCTCCAGGGCTACCTGAACACCAGCTACTTCGGTCGGGGCGCCTACGGGATCCAGGCCGCGGCCCAGGCGTACTACGGCAAGAACGCCTCCCAGCTGAATGCCAGTCAGTCCGCCTTCCTGGCCTCGGTGCTCAAGGGCGCGAACCTGTACGACCCGGCCGGCGGCATCGGGGCGAACGCCACCCCGGCGCTGAACACCGCCCGCGCCAAGGAGCGCTGGTCGTGGATCCTCGACCGCATGGTGGCGAACAACCACCTGTCGGCGGCGGAGGCGGCCAAGTGGAAGACCCAGGGCTTCCCCGTGCCGCAGAAGCCCAAGGCTGGGGCCAGCAAGGGCGGCCAGGTCGGCTACCTGATCGACGTCGCCAAGAAGTACGTCCTCAAGCACACGGACATCAGTGAGGCCCGCTTCGACAAGGGCGGCTACACGATCCAGACGACCTTCGACGAGAAGAAGACCAAGGCGCTCGCCGCCGCGGTGCAGACGGTCAACGACCGGTACATCAACCTGAAGAAGCGGCCGGAAAAGGACAAGTACGTCCAGTTCGGTGGCGCTTCGGTGGTGCCGGGGGACGGCAGGATCGTGGCCCTGTACGGCGGTGAGGGCTACGACAAGGGCCACTTCAGCAACAACGCCGACACCTACGGCGTGCCGGTCGGCTCGACCTGGAAGCCGTTCGTCCTCGCCGCGGCGATGAAGTACGGCAAGGTCGGCAGCGGCCAGCCGCTCTCGCCGGACAGCAAGTACAACGGCGACGACCACCTCAAGGTGAGGAACCCGGACGGGACGTACGTCCTCAAGAAGGACAACACGCCCTTCTACCAGGTGAACGAGAGCGACTTCCCCTGGGGCTACATCTCCTTGCGGAAGGCGATGGAGCAGTCGGTGAACACCCCGTTCGTCCAGCTCGGCATGGACGTCGGGATGGACAAGGTGCGGGACATGGCGCAGGCCGCGGGCATCTCGCCGGCCAGCTTCGACCGGAACCTCAACCCGTCCTTCGCACTGGGCACCTCCACGCCGAGCGCGATCCGCATGGCCGACGCCTACGCCACCTTCGCCGCCTCCGGGACGCAGGTGGAGCCCTACTCCGTGACCAAGGTCGTCTCCGAGGGCAAGGAGCTGCCGGGCTTCGAGAAGCCGAAGCCGCAGACGGCGATCGACTCGGACATCGCCAACAACGTCACCGATGTGCTGGAGAACGTGATCCAGAACGGTACGGGCAAGGCGGCCAAGAAGCTGGGGAAGCCCGCCGCGGGCAAGACGGGCACCACCGACGAGAACAAGTCGGCCTGGTTCGTCGGCTACACCAAGCAGCTGTCGACGGCCATCACCATGTTCCGCGAGGACGCGCAGAACCCCCGCCAGCTGTCCATGAACGGGGTCGGTGGCTTCGACTCGATCCACGGTGGCGCACTGCCCACCGAGGTGTGGACGCAGTACATGCTGGAGGCGATGAACGGGCTTGCCTCGGAGCCCTTCCCGCCGGCCCAGTCGATCGGGCAGGTCATCAACGAGTCCGGTATGCCGACGCCCAAGCCGACGCCCACGCCGACGCCCACGCCCACTCCGTCGGACACGCCGAGCAACACGGCCTCCCCGTCGCAGACCCCGACCGCAACTCCGACCGAGACCTGTTCTCCGTGGGACGTCCGTTGCAAGAACCACGGGGGGAACAACGGCGGCGGCACTGGCGGTGGCCCCGGTGGACCGGGCGGTGGCACCGGTGGTTCGCCGCCGGCGACGCCCGATCCGACCGGTGGTGGGAACAACGGCGGAGGTGGCATCTTCGGCGGCCCCACGGGCTCTGGCAACAACTGAGCGTTTCACGTGAAACGGTGCCGACGTTTCACGTGAAACACGGCTCCACGAAGCCCCCGACCCGAACGACCGGGTCGGGGGCTTCGTCGCGTTCGTCCCCGGTGGGTACGGCAGGATGGGGCCATGACGAGCCTGCGACAGGACGAGCCCGTACGGCCGACGCGACGGGATGAGGTGGCGGCGGCCGGCAGCGAGCTGATCGGCGGGCCGATCGGCCGGCGCGCGCTGCTCGGGGCGCACTGGCTGTCGCCGGTGCGGGTCGTCGCACTCGTCGCCATCGGGATGTTCGCGCTCGGCATGGTGCAGAAGCTGCCCTGCTACAACGGCGGCTGGTTCTTCGGCGCCACCAGTCAGTACGTGCACGCCTGCTACTCGGACATCCCGCACCTCTACTCGGGCCGGGGGTTCGCCGACGGCCTGATCCCCTACTTCGACAAGCTGCCCGGCGACATGCAGTACCTGGAGTACCCGGTGCTGACCGGGCTCTTCATGGAGGTCGCCTCCTGGCTGACGCCGCACGGCGGCACGATCCAGGCCCGGGAGCAGATCTACTGGCTGGCCAACGCCGGCATGCTGATGGTCTGCGCCGCGGTCATCGCGGTCTGCGTCGCCCGTACCCACCGCCGGCGTCCGTGGGACGGGCTGCTGGTCGCCCTGGCACCGGCGTTCGCCCTCACCGCCACCATCAACTGGGACCTGCTGGCGGTCGCGCTGACCGCGGCCGGGATGCTGCTGTGGTCCCGCAGCCGGCCGCTGGCGGCGGGCGTCCTGATCGGGCTGGCGACCGCGGCGAAGCTGTACCCGGTCCTGCTGCTCGGTCCGCTGCTGGTGCTGTGCTGGCGGGCGGGGGCCTGGCGCGCGTACGGGCGGGCCGTCCTCGGTGCGGTGGTGTCCTGGCTGGTGGTGAACCTGCCGGTGATGATCGCCCACGATGCCTCCGGCTTCCACATCCGGGAGGGCTGGGCGAAGTTCTACACCTTCAGCCAGGAACGGCCCATCGACTTCGGTTCGGTCTGGCTGTTGATCTCGCAGCGGACCGGCAACCCCCTGGAGAACGCCAACCTCTACGCGTCGCTGCTCATGGTCGTCGGTTGCGGAGCCCTCGCGCTGCTGACCCTCTACGCACCGCGCCGGCCGCGCTTCGCACAGCTCGCCTTCCTCGTGGTGGCGCTGTTCATCCTCACCAACAAGGTCTACTCACCGCAGTACGTCCTGTGGCTGATCCCGCTGGCGGCGCTGGCCCGGCCGCGCTGGCGGGACTTCCTGATCTGGCAGGCGTGCGAGGTCATGTACTTCCTGGGGATCTGGATGTACCTGGCCTACACCGGCAGCGGAGACAAACACCAGGGACTGCCGCCCGAGGGCTACCAACTGGCCATCGCACTGCACCTGCTCGGCACGCTCTACCTCTGCGCCGTGGTGGTCCGGGACATCCTGCTGCCGGAGCGCGACGTGGTCCGTAGGGACGGCGACGACGACCCCTCGGGGGGCGTGCTGGACCGCAGCCCCGACGTGTTCGTGCTCGGACAGGCGTCCCATGAGCCGCGGCACGCGCTGCACTTCGAGGGGGCGCCGCGGGTGCGCTGGGGCGTCGTACGGGACTGAGGGAAGCGGCGAAGAGCGTCAGGGCCCGGTGGTGCGGAAGATTCCGCACCACCGGGCCCTGACGTCGGTCTTCAGCCGGACGGACGGCTCAGCGGTCCACGAGGCGGTCGTACTGCGTGGTGGTGTGCCGCAGGTGGGCGACCAGTTCCTCGCCGACCTTGGGCTCGGGGGCCTCCGACGGGACGAACAGGATCGACACCTGCATGTGCGGGGGCTCGGCGAACCAGCGCTGCTTGCCGGCCCAGACGTACGGCGCGAGGTTGCGGTTGACGGTCGCCAGGCCGGCGCGGGCCACGCCCTTGGCCCGCGGCATCACCCCGTGCAGCGCCTTGGGGGACTCCAGGCCGACGCCGTGCGAGGTGCCGCCGGCCACCACGACGAGGTAGCCGTCCGAGGCCGCCTTCTGCTGGCGGTAGCCGAACCGATCGCCCTTGGCGACGCGCGTGACGTCCAGCACCGAGCCGCGGTACTCGGTGGCGTCGTGGTCACCGAGCCACAGCCGGGTGCCGATCCGCGCGCGGAAGCGGGTCTGCGGGAACTGCTGCTGGAGGCGGGCGAATTCCTGGGGCTTGAGGTGGCTGACGAACATGGTGTGCAGCGGGAGACGGGCGGCGCGCAGCTGGTCCATCCACCCGATGACCTCGTCGACCGAGTCGGTGCCGTCGGCGCGGTCCAGCGGCAGGTGGATGGCGAAGCCCTCCAGCCGGACGTCCTCGATGGCCGCGGCCAGCTTCGGCAGGTCCTCCGGCTTCACGCCGTGCCGCTTCATGCTGCTCATGACCTCGATGACGACCCGGGCGCCGACCAGTCCGCCCACGCCCTCGACCGAGGAGACCGAGCGGATCGCGCGGTCGGGCAGCGGCACCGGCTCCTCGCCGTGCCGGAACGGGGTCAGGACCAGCAGATCACCACTGAAGTAGTCCTTGATCTGGGCTGCTTCGTAGGTCGTGCCGACCGCGAGGATGTCGGAACCGAGCCGGGTGGCCTCGTCGGCGAGGCGTTCGTGGCCGAAGCCGTAGCCGTTGCCCTTGCAGACCGGGACCAGCCCGGGGAACTGCTGGAGAACGCTCTGTTGATGCGCCCGCCAGCGTGCGGTGTCGACGTAGAGGGTGAGCGCCATGGCCGGCCCGGAACCTTTCTCGTGGCTGGGGTGTGTCAGGAGTGCGGACGGTGCGGTGGAGCGGTCAGCGGCGCGACATGTAGATGTCGAGCGCCTTGTGCAGGAGCTTGTTGAGCGGGAAGTCCCACTCGCCGAGGTACTCCGCCGCCTGCCCGCCGGTGCCGACCTTGAACTGGATCAGACCGAAGAGGTGGTCGTTCTCGTCCAGCGAGTCGCTGATGCCGCGCAGGTCGTAGACGGAGGCGCCGAGCGCGTAGGAGTCCTGCAGCATCCGCCACTGCATCGCGTTGGAGGGGCGGACCTCGCGGCCGATGTTGTCCGAGGCTCCGTAGGAGTACCAGACGTGCCCGCCGACGACGAGCATGGTCGCGGCGGAGAGGTTCACCCCGTTGTGGCGGGCGAAGTAGAGCCGCATGCGGTTGGGGTCCTCGGAGTTGAGGGCGGACCACATGCGCTGGAAGTAGCCGAGCGGACGCGGCCGGAACTGGTCGCGCTTCGCGGTGATCTCGTAGAGCCGCTGCCATTCGGCCAGGTCCTCGTAGCCGCCCTGGACGACCTCGACGCCGGCCTTCTCGGCCTTCTTGATGTTGCGGCGCCACAGCTGGTTGAAGCCCTTGTGGACGTCCTCCAGCGCGCGGTCGGCCAGCGGCACCTGGAAGACGTAGCGGGGCTGCACGTCGCCGAAGCCGGCGCCGCCGTCCTCGCCCTGCTGCCAGCCCATGCGGCGCAGGCGGTCGGCGACCTCGAAGGCGCGCGGTTCGATGTGGGTGGCCTCGACGTCCCGCAGTCGCTTGACGTCGGGGCTCTGAATGCCGCCCTTGATCGCGGTGGAGTCCCAGCGGCGGATGATCACCGGCGGGCCCATCTTCACGGAGAAGGCGCCCTGCTGCTTGAGGTGGGCGAGCATCGGTCGCAGCCACTCTTCGAGATTCGGCGCGAACCAGTTGATGACCGGGCCCTCGGGGAGGTAGGCCAGGTAGCGCTTGATCTTGGGCAGCTGGCGGTAGAGGACCAGGCCGGCACCGACCAGCTCGCCGGACGCGTCGAACCAGCCCAGGCTCTCGGACCGCCACTCGGCCTTGACGTCAGCCCAGGCCGGGACCTGCATGTGGCTCGCCGCGGGCAGGCTCTGGATGTATGCCAGATGCTGCTCTCGGCTGATGGTCCTCAGGGTCAGGCTCATGCGGGGCGCTCCTCGGCTGGTGTGTCCCCATGGTCGGGGCTCCGGCTCTCGCGCCGAAGCCTACTGTGACCGGGGAGCGCCCCGTCTGGGCCGTACGGGGCCGGGCCCCGTATGCCGCAGCGCGGTGGTCTAGCCGACCACGCCGCCGAAGAGACCGCCGTGTGCGAGACCGAGGTAGAAGCCGACGCCGGCGGCGCCGAGCCCGATGATCAACAGGAAGCGTTCAGCCGTCGTCGAGGAGATGTACTGGCCCCACAGGCCCGTTCCGATGCCGATCAGGCCCACCCAGGAACTGACCAGGTGCAGGCCGGGCGAGAGCGCGCTGAAGGCGGCAATCGCACCGAGTACCAAGGTCACGACCGCGAGAGTGTTCTCCACGGGATGGGATTGGCCGTCGCTGTTGAGAAGCGCGAGCAGATTTCGCTGGGTCCGTGCTGCCTGTGCCATGCGGCACCTCCACTGACAGGGCGGCGCACTGTAACGCCGCTCACACCCGTTGTGTTCCAGATTGAGGGGTCCGCCGGGCGGATTTCAACCGGAAGCGCGGAGGCAGGTACTCTGTACGGTCTGCGCACATGTCTGCCCGGATTCTCCGGCGGGCCGGGCGCGGAACGCATCACGACCCTCCTGCCACGGAACGACCGTGGCCGCTGAGTCCAAAGGAGGTGGGTTAACCATGCGTCACTACGAGGTGATGGTCATCCTCGACCCCGATCTGGAGGAGCGCGCTGTCGCCCCCCTGATCGAGAACTTCCTCTCCGTCGTCCGTGAGGGCAACGGAAAGGTCGAGAAGGTCGACACCTGGGGCCGTCGTCGTCTCTCGTACGAGATCAACAAGAAGCCCGAGGGCATCTACTCGGTCATCGACCTGCAGGCCGAGCCTGCGGTCGTCAAGGAGCTCGACCGTCAGATGAACCTGAACGAGTCGGTTCTTCGGACCAAGGTCCTCCGTCCCGAGACCCACTGAGCGCGTACGCGTCCAGCGGTAATCGGGTTCGAGTAGCAGCAACACCAGCAGCCAGCAGCACACCCGCCGAGAGGTTCCCCTAATGGCAGGCGAGACCGTCATCACGGTCGTCGGCAATCTTGTCGACGACCCCGAGCTGCGCTTCACCCCGTCCGGTGCGGCGGTCGCGAAGTTCCGCGTCGCGTCCACTCCCCGCACCTTCGACCGCCAGACCAACGAGTGGAAGGACGGCGAGAGCCTGTTCCTGACCTGCTCGGTGTGGCGTCAGGCGGCGGAGAACGTCGCCGAGTCCCTTACGCGGGGTACCCGCGTGATCGTCCAGGGCCGCTTGAAGCAGCGGTCGTACGAGGATCGCGAGGGCGTGAAGCGCACGGTCTACGAGCTCGACGTCGAGGAAGTGGGCGCGAGCCTGCGCAACGCCACGGCGAAGGTCACCAAGACCAGCGGTCGTGGTGGCCAGGGCGGCGGCTTCGGCGGCGGCCAGGGCGGCGGTCAGCAGGGCGGCGGCCAGGGTGGCGGCGGCTGGGGCGGTGGCCCCGGCGGCGGTCAGCAGGGCGGCGGCGCTCCGGCCGACGACCCGTGGGCGACCGGTGGTCCTTCTGGCGGTGGCCAGGGCGGCCAGGGTGGCCAGGGCGGCGGCGGTGGCTGGGGCGGCGGCTCCGGCGGCGGCTACTCGGACGAGCCGCCCTTCTAGGTCCGGGCGATGCGTTCGTCCGCCGGTGTTTCACGTGAAACGGCTCGTTTCACGTGAAACGAGGTCGGCGAACGGCCTGGGGCCTTGAGGGCGTCAGCACACACTTCTTGAACTCACTGGAGAGAGACAATGGCGAAGCCGCCTGCTCGCAAGCCTAAGAAGAAGGTTTGCGTGTTCTGCAAGGAGAAGATCTCCTACGTCGACTACAAGGACACGAACCTGCTGCGGAAGTTCATCTCCGACCGCGGCAAGATCCGTGCCCGCCGGGTGACCGGCAACTGCACTCAGCACCAGCGTGACGTCGCCACGGCCGTGAAGAACAGCCGTGAGATGGCGCTGCTGCCCTACACGTCCACCGCGCGATAAGGGAAGGGTGACCGACAAATGAAGATCATCCTCACCCACGAGGTCTCCGGCCTCGGTACCGCTGGTGACGTTGTTGACGTCAAGGACGGGTACGCCCGTAACTACCTGGTTCCGCGTGGTTTCGCGATCCGCTGGACCAAGGGTGGCGAGAAGGACGTCGCGCAGATCCGTCGCGGTCGCAAGATCCGTGAGATCGCCACGATCGAGCAGGCCAACGAGGTCAAGGCTCAGCTTGAGGGCGTCAACGTGAAGCTGGCCGTCCGTGCCGGCGACGCGGGTCGCCTGTTCGGCTCCGTCACCCCGGCCGACGTCGCCTCGGCGATCAAGGCTGCCGGTGGTCCGGACGTCGACAAGCGTCGCGTGGAGATCGGTTCGCCGATCAAGACCCTGGGCGCGCACCAGGTCTCGGTGCGTCTGCACGCCGAGGTCGTTGCAAAGCTCGGCGTCGAGGTCGTCGCCGCCTGAGCGCAGCTCGCAGCAGCACGCTGAAGGGCCGTACCCCGCCACGGGGTGCGGCCCTTCGCGTTGAACGGGGGCGCGGGGCCGAGGCTCAGTCCTCGTCCTGGGCGCGCTTGTAGAGATGGGCGATGTCCTCGTCGAAATACGAGGCGTAGGAGACGTCGTCCTCGTCGCCGCCGCCCTCGTGGCCGCCGAGGATGCCTATGACCGTGCCGGTGTGGCTCTTGGGGTCGTAGTCGGCCAGCCAGGGGCTGCCGCTGGTGCCGCCCTCGAAATCGGTGCACTGGACGCGCATCTGGGTGTCGCTGAACTTCGTGGTGCGGTTCTGGCAGGAGATCGGGGTGTCGCGGCTGGTGGGGTAGCCGGTGATCTTCACCTGGTTGTCGAAGCCGCGGTCGATGCCGAGGGTGTTGCCGCCGAGGACATCCTGGATCTCCTTGCCCTGCTTGGCGTCGAGGACGAGGAAGGCGACGTCGAGGTCCTCGTCCTGCGACTTTGCCCAGCGGTCGTCGACCACGACCTTGTTGACCTTCCACAGGCCGGTCGGCTCGTCGCCGTTGCGGTAGTCGGGGGCGAAGACCAGGTCGTCCACCGGCTTGCCGGCGTCGGCGTCGAAGGCGCAGTGGGCCGCGGTGATCAGCATGTTCCGGCCCGGGCTCTGCACCACGCTGGCGGTGCAGAAGTGGGAGCCGTGGTCGTCCTTCTCGAAGACTGCGCCGATCCGGGCGTTCTCCTCCGTCCTGCGCGGCGTGTAGGCGTTGCCGTTCTTGGGCGGGGCGCTGGCCGAGGGGTCCTGGTCCTCGGGCTCGTCGCCGGATGCGCCGGACGTGCCGTGGCCGGTGTGGCTGCCGGTGGTTCTGCTCGGGTGGGACTCCTCCGCCGCGTAGCCCACCACTGCAGCTGCCCCCACGATGACGAGCGTCAGGGGCAGGACGGATTTCCTGGCAAGCGAGCGCACAAGGTCATTATCTGCACGGGTCCGGGATTGGCGAGGTGGTTCACCGGGAGGCCCCCGTCACAATCCACCGACCGGACCGGGTGCGCAGCCACAGTGTGAGCATCCGGGTGGTCATCATCAGGGCCATCGCCCACCACAGGGCGACGAGGCCGCCGCCGAGGGCGGGGACGGCCAGGGCGGCCGGGGCGAAGACGGCGAGTGTCACCACCATCGCTCCGGCGAGGTAGGGCCCGTCCCCCGCGCCCATGAGGACGCCGTCGAGGATGAAGACGATGCCGGCGACGGGCTGGGTGATCGCGACGACCAGGAGCGTGGTGAGCAGCGGGGACCGGACGGCGGGGTCGGTGGTGAAGAGCGGGACGAACAGCGGCCGGGCCAGCACCACCAGCACCCCGAGGACGATGCCGGAGGCGATGCCCCACTGGACCATGCGGCGGCAGGCGGCACGGGCACCGTCCTGGTCGCCGGCCCCGAGGTAGCGTCCGATGATGGCCTGGCCGGCGATGGCGATGGCGTCCAGGGCGAAGGCCAGGAGCTGCCACAGGGACAGGACGATCTGGTGGGCGGCGACGTCGGCGTCGCCGAGCCGGGCGGCGACCGCGGTGGCGATCATCAGCACCGCGCGCAGCGAGAGCGTTCGGATCAGCAGCGGGACGCCGGCCTGCGCGCAGGCGCGGATCCCGGCGGCGTCCGGGCGGAGTGAGGCACCATGGCGACGGGCGCCGCGGACCACTACGACGAGGTAGACCGCGGCCATGCCGCACTGGGCGATGACGGTGCCCCAGGCGGAGCCGGCGATGCCGAGCCCGGCGACGTAGACCAGTCCGGCGTTGAGGGCGGCGTTGGCGGTGAAGCCGCCGATGGCGACGTAGAGCGGGGTCTTGGTGTCCTGGAGGCCGCGGAGGACTCCGGTGGCGGCCAGGACGACCAGCATCGCGGGGATGCCGAGGGCGCTGATGCGCAGGTAGGTCGTGGCGTACGGGGCGGCGGCCGGTGAGGCGCCGAAGGCTTCGACGAGCCAGGGGGCGGTGGGCAGGACGGTGACGATGACGGCCGCGCCGAGGAGGAGGGCGAGCCAGATACCGTCCATGCCCTGGCGTATCGCGGAGGAGAGGTCGCCGGCGCCGACCCGGCGGGCGACCGCGGCGGTGGTGGCGTAGGCGAGGAAGACGAAGACGGAGACGGCGGTTGTGAGGAGGGCGGCGGCGACGCCGAGCCCGGCGAGTTGGCGGGTGCCCAGGTGGCCGATGACGGCGCTGTCGACCATGACGAAGAGCGGCTCCGCGACGAGGGAGCCGAAGGCGGGCAGCGCCAGCGCGACGATCTCGCGGTCATGGTGGCGGAGGGCGCGCCGGGGCGTCGCGGGGGCCTGGGTCATGAGGCGCAATCTAATCGTCCACAGGTAAGAGATGCAACCGTCTTGCGGTCCTTACTTTACGCTGCGTGCCGGTGACGTCCGCGTGGCGTTGGCGACGATCATGAACAGGTTGCCGAAGTTTTTCTCCCCCACAGCCTATGGATGAAGAAAATGCAGGTCAGAGGGGTGTGGGTGGCGTGATTGTGTGCTTGTCCACAGAAGTTTCCCCCAGCCCGTGCACAGGATCCGGGGACTTCTCCACAGCTATGGGGCGGTCATCCACATGGCCTGTGGATAACCAGATTGGCGGACGGTGCGCGCGGGCCTACCGTGGTCCGGCACCCGCCGCCTGTTCCGGCCATGAGAACCCGTCCGAACTCGACGCGCCGTAACCGGAGTCGGGCGTCTCGAATGTCAGGGCTGTGCCGTAAGAAAGAACCGCACAGCAAGGTCCGCGTCGCGGACGGGAGGAGGTGCCGGGGTGAGCATTCCCGAGCCCATGGACGACCCCTGGGCGGACTCCGGTCCCAGCGACCTGCTGCCGGCCGCCCGCTCCCGCCGTGGTGACGGCAAGGGTCGGGGCCGCGGCGACCGTGCGGAGCGCGACGAGGACGGCGGGGGCTCCTGGCCCGGCGGTTTCGAGCGGGTCCCGCCGCAGGACCTCGACGCCGAGCAGTCCGTGCTCGGCGGCATGCTGCTGTCCAAGGACGCCATCGCCGACGTCGTCGAGGTGCTCAAGGGGGACGACTTCTACCGTCCCGCCCACGAGCTGATCTTCCAGGCGATCCTCGACCTGTACGCCAAGGGCGAGCCGGCCGACCCGATCACCATCGCGGCCGAGCTCACCAAGCGCGGCGAGATCGGCCGGGTCGGCGGCGCCTCCTACCTGCACACCCTGGTCCAGTCGGTACCGACGGCCGCCAACGCCGAGTACTACGCCGAGATCGTCCACGAGCGGGCCGTGCTCCGCCGCCTCGTCGAGGCCGGCACCCGGATCACGCAGATGGGATACGCGGCCGACGGCGACGTCGACGAGATCGTCAACAAGGCCCAGGCGGAGATCTACGCCGTCACCGAGCAGCGGACCAGCGAGGACTACCTGCCGCTCGGCGACATCATGGAGGGCGCGCTCGACGAGATCGAGGCGATCGGCTCGCGGCAGGGCCAGATGACCGGTGTGCCGACGGGCTTCACCGACCTCGACGCGCTCACCAACGGTCTGCACCCGGGGCAGATGATCGTGATCGCGGCCCGTCCGGCCATGGGTAAGTCCACGCTCGCGCTGGACTTCGCGCGGGCCTGCTCGATCAAGAGCAACCTGCCGAGCGTGATCTTCTCGCTCGAAATGGGGCGCAACGAGATCGCGATGCGTCTGCTGTCCGCCGAGGCCCGGGTCGCGCTGCACCACATGCGGTCCGGCAGCATGACGGACGACGACTGGACGCGGCTGGCGCGCCGGATGCCGGACGTCTCGGCCGCCCCGCTCTACATCGACGACTCGCCGAACCTCTCGATGATGGAGATCCGCGCCAAGTGCCGGCGGCTGAAGCAGCGCAACGAGCTCAAGCTCGTGGTCATCGACTACCTCCAGCTGATGCAGTCCGGTGGTTCGAAGCGGGCCGAGAGCCGTCAGCAGGAGGTCTCGGACATGTCCCGAAACCTCAAGCTGCTGGCCAAGGAGCTGGAGCTGCCGGTCATCGCGCTGTCGCAGCTGAACCGTGGCCCCGAACAGCGCACGGACAAGAAGCCGATGGTGTCGGACCTGCGTGAGTCCGGTTCCATCGAGCAGGACGCCGACATGGTCATCCTGCTGCACCGCGAGGACGCCTACGAGAAGGAATCGCCCCGGGCCGGTGAGGCCGACCTGATCGTGGCGAAGCACCGTAACGGTCCGACCGCGACCATCACCGTGGCGTTCCAGGGCCACTACTCGCGCTTCGTGGACATGGCGCAGACCTGAGCCGGGACGCCGAGCGAACTCAGTTCGCTTGGGACTCCTGGAATCCCACCACGGCCGCGCCGTGCTCGTGCGCCCACTCGGTCAGCACGGCGATGGGCTGCACCAGTGTCCGGCCCAAGTCCGTCAGCACGTACGCGACCTTCCCGGCCTCCGCGTGGCGGTCGACCAGGCCGTACCCCTGCAACCGCCGCAGCGTCTGGGTCAGCACCTTCCGCGAGATTCCGCCGATCAGGTCGACCAACTCGCCGTGCCTGCACGGTTCCCGGCTCAACGCGAACAGCACGACCACCGCCCACTTGTCGGCGATGATCTCGATCGCCAGCCGAGCCGGGCAGTCGGCGAGGAAGACGCTGCCGGAGTACTCACGCATGCCTCGACCGTAGCCCGCCGCCAGGAACCCGGAGGTACCTACCGCCTCACTAGCGTCCACGACGGAAGCTACCGAGCAGGGGGAACCCATGAGGGCAGAGACCGCATGGCCGGGCGGGCGGAAGGTCGTCGCGCTGGTCACCGTCGCGTTGGAACTGTGGTCACCAGGGCACTGGCCCGCCTACGCGCCGATGGCCGCGGCGTGGCCGCTGCCCGGCGTCGACGACACGCACAGCACCTCCTGGGCGGAGTACGGCGTCACCACCGGCATCTGGCGGCTGCTCGACGTCCTCGGTGACCTGCCCGCCACCGTCGGCGTCAACGGGCTGGTGGCCGAGCGGCACCCCGAGACCGTCCTGGCCGTGCACGAGGCGGGCCACGAGATCGCCGCACACTCCTGGGCCCAGGACGTGGTGCCCGCGCTGCTCGACGTCGATGCCGAGCGGACCAACATCCGTCGCTGCACCGACGTCCTGCGCCGCGTCACCGGCGTGCGCCCGACGGGGTGGATGAGCCCGCGCGCCACCGGTTCGCGGCACACCGTCGACCTGCTCGCCGAGGCCGGCTACCGCTGGACCGGCGACCACGGCGACCACGACCTCCCGCAGGTCCTGTCCACCGCTCACGGTCCTCTGGTCTCCCTCATGCACAGCGACCACTCCGACGTACGGGACGCCGCGGCCGGCCCGTACGCCTACCGCGACCTGCACCGCGAGCTACTGGACCAGATGCTCGCCGCCCCCGGCCCAGGCGTCTTCCGTCTGACCGTCCACGCCCACGTCGCAGGCCGACCGCTCCTCGCGGGCATGGTCGGCCAGATCCTCGACCACCTCCGTGCGTCCGGCGACGTCTGGGTCGCGACCCACGCCCAGGTGGCCGAACACGTCCTGACACACCAGGGAAGAACGCCATGACCCACGTCCTCGTCGTCGGCGGCACCGGAGCCATGGGCAGGCACGTGATCCGACGCCTGTTGGCCACCACCGACGCCACCCTCACCGTGCCCACCCGCCACCCGGAGTCCGCCCACGCCACCGAACTCGCCGCCACCGCGCCCGACCGCGTGCGACTGGTCCGTTCCGACGCGGCGGCCCTCGAAGTCCTGATGGGGCAGGCCGACCGCGTGTTCGCCAACACCGACTTCTTCGCGACGGGCAGCGCCGTGGGTGAGTACCGGCAAGGGCTGCACTTGCTGGCCGCCGCGGAGCGGGCCGGCGTGGAGCGTTTCACCTGGTCCTCGTTGGACAGCGCGGTGTCCCTGACCGGCCGCCCCGTCCCGCACTTCGACAGCAAGGCCGCCGTCGCCGCCCACATCGACCTGATGCGGTCGGAGGAAATGCTCCGAAAGGAGACCGACGGCTGGTACACGGACCACGTCTCGGTACTGACCACGGCGCCGTACTTCGAGAACCTGCGGGACCGGCTCGCGCCCCGACCGGACGGCCGGGGCGGCCTGACCTTCAGGCTCCCCCTCGGCGCCGCCCCCTACCCGCTCGTCGCCCTCGACGACATCGCCTGGTTCGCCTGCCATATGTTCGACAACTGGCAGTCCTGGGGCGCCCGCGACCTCGCGGTGATCGGCGACAGCCTCACCGGCGACGCGATCGCCGCCACCTTCGCCCGGGTCACGGGCGTCCCCAGCACCTACCTCCCGATGCCGCACGACGAACTGCGCGCCGCCGTCCCCGACTTCGGCCACGACTACGCGGCGATGTTCCAGTTCTTCGCCGACCGTGATCTCTGCGCCCGGGACCGGGACCTCAACCTCCTGCGCCGCCTGCACCCCGACCTGATGACCTTCGAGGACTGGCTGCGCCACACCGGATGGACGGGATGACCACCCACCACGTCACGTCCGAACGCGGGCCCGCGCGACGAGGCTCGTCCCTCCGGACCGGGGCCGACGCCGGCCGGCGCACCCGCTGCGGACGGTCCCGCACGCGGTGCTCAACCTTCGGGCGGTGAGGCGTCGTTGATCCGGTGAGGGGCGTCGAACGCCCGTGGCAAAATCAGCGGGTGCAGATCGGGATGCTGGGCCCCTTGGAGGTGCGCACGGCGGACGGCGGCTCGGCCGACGTACCGGGCGCGCGGTTGCGCGGACTGCTGGTCGCCCTCGCGCTCAGGCCGGGGCGGGTGGTCCCGAAGGCGTCGCTGATCGACTGGATCTGGGGGGAGCAGCCGCCCGCCGACGCCACGAACGCGCTGCAGCGCCTGGTCTCCCGGCTGCGGAAGGTGCTGCCGGGCGGGACGGTCGAGGGGCACCCGGACGGCTACCGGTTGGCGGTCGAGCCCGACGCCGTCGACGCCGTACGGTTCGAACGCCTCGCGACCGAGGGGCAGGTCCGTACCGAGGACGCGGCCCGACGGGCGGGGCTGCTGCGCGAGGCCCTCGGGCTGTGGCGCGGTGCGGCCCTGCAGGACGTCGGTCTGCAGGACAGCGCCGCGTTCGACGCGGCGGTCGGGCGGCTGGAGGGGCTGCGGCTGACCGCCACGGAGGAGCGGGCCGACGCGGACGTCGCCCTCGGGCGCGGTGCGGAGGCGGTCACGGAGCTGACCGACCTGGTGGCCGCGCACCCGGTACGCGAGCGGCTCGTCGCCGCGCTGATGCGCGCCCTCGCCGCGGCCGGTCGCGACAGCGAGGCGCTCCTGGTGTACCAGCGCGCACGGGAAGCCCTCGCCGACACGCTGGGCGCCGACCCCTCGCCGGAGCTGTCCGCCGTGCACGTCGCGCTGCTGCGCGGTGAGTTGGGGCGGCGCGAGGAGAGCCGCAGGACCAACCTGCGCGCCGAACTGACCAGCTTCGTCGGCCGGGACACCGACGTCGCCGCGCTCCGCGGGCTCGTCGCCGAGCACCGGCTCACCACCGTCATCGGACCGGGGGGCGCCGGGAAGACCAGGCTGGCCACGGAGACCGCGCGCACGCTGCTCGGTGATCTGCCGGACGGAGCGTGGCTGGTGGAGCTCGCCGCCCTCGGCGTGGACGGCGACGTGCCGCAGGCGGCGCTCGCCGGACTGGGGCTGCGCGACACGCTGCTCGGCGGGGCCCCGCACGCGGAGCTGACGGACCGCCTGATCGCCGCGGTCCGCGAGCGGGAGGCACTGCTCGTCCTGGACAACTGCGAGCACGTCATCGAGTCGGCGGCGGTCTTCGTCCACCGGGTGCTCGGGGAGTGCCGACGGCTGCGGGTCCTGGCGACGAGCCGGGAACCGCTCGGCATCACCGGGGAGGCGCTGTGGCCCCTCGAACCTCTGGCGCTGCCGGCGACCGACGCGGGCCCGGACGGGACCGCGAACTCCCCCGCCGTCCAACTGCTGCGGGACCGGGCCGGGGCGGTCCGCCCGGACCTTGCGGTCGACGCCCAGGCGCTGGCGACGATGGCGCGCGTCTGCCGTGCCCTGGACGGAATGCCACTGGCCATCGAACTGGCCGCGGCCCGGCTGCGCACCCTGTCCGTCGATCAGCTCGCCAACCGGCTCGACGACCGGTTCCGCCTGCTGACCAGCGGCAGCCGGACCGCGCTGCCGCGCCACAAGACGCTGCGCGCGGTGGTCGACTGGAGCTGGGAACTGCTCACCGGCGCCGAGCGGACGGTGTTGCGCAGGCTCTCGGTGTTCTCCGGCGGGGCGAGCCTGGAAGCGGCCGAACGGGTCTGCGCCGGCGACGGGGCCGAGCCGGAACTCGTGCTCGAACTGCTCACGGCGCTGGCCGAGAAGTCGCTGCTGCTCGCGGAGGGCGACGGCACGCCGCGCTACCGCATGAGCGGCACGATCAAGGAGTACGCCGGGCACCGGCTCGCGGAGGCGGGGGAAACGGACCGGGCGCGCCACGCACACCTGGCCCACTTCACCGAACTCACCGAGACCGCGGAGCCGCACCTGCGCCGGGCCGAGCAACTCCACTGGCTGGCCGTGCTGGAGGCCGAGCATGACAACATCGGCGCGGCGATGCGCGGTGCGCTCGCGGCGGGTGAGGCTCAGGAAGCGATGCGGCTCGCGGCGGCCGCGGGCTGGTACTGGTGGCTCGCCGGGCACCGGACCGAGGGCAGGGAGCTGATCGCCGCGGCCAGTCGGACGCCGGGCGAGGTCACCGACGAGGTCCGGGCCATGGCGTACGCCTTCATGGTGCAGTTCGTCAGCTCCGGACGGGGCGACGAGCACCAGGCCGCCGAATGGATCCATAAGGCGTACCGGTCCAGCCAGCGCAGTCGGCGCCGCTCCCCGTTGCTGGGGCTCGTCGCCCCGCTGGAACGCATGCTGCGGGCCCCGGACACGGCCTTGTCCGCGTTCGAACCGCTCCTCGACGACGCAGACCCCTGGGTGCGGGCCATGGCCCGGCTGCAGTCGGGCAAGATGCGGATCGTGCACGGGCTGGGCGGGACGGAAGCCGACGTCCACCTGGAGAAGGCGCTCGCCGAGTTCCGTTTGCTCGGCGAGCGGTTCGGGATCTCGTTCGCGCAGTCCGAGCTGGCGGACCGGATGGCGGCGCGCGGCGCGTTCGCCGGTGCGTGCGCGCACTACGAGCAGGCGATCACGGCGGTCACCGAGGTCGGTGCCACCGAGGACGTCATCCGCATGCGGGCGCGGCAGGCGCAGCTGTACTGGCTGCTGGGCGACGAGGACACCAGCGCGGCCACCCTCGCCGAGGCGCAGCGGTGCGCGGAGCGGGTCACCTGGCCGGACGCGCTGGCCGAACTGGCCCTGTCGAAGGCGGAACTCGCCCGGTGGAGCGGCAACACCGAGGAGGCGCGGGACCAACTCGGCGTCATGGCCGCCTTGCTGGGCGACGAGGCGGACGGGGCGCAGATCCGCGCGTTGACGCACGACCTGCACGGCTACCTCACCGACGACCTCGACGAGGCCCGGGCGCACCGCGCGGCGGCCTGCGCGGCGGCGGCCGAGGCGGGATACGCGCCGCTGATCGCGCAGGTGCTGGTCGGGGTCGCGGACCTGGCACTGCGCCGCGACCGGCCGGAGCAGGCCGTGCGGCTGCTCGCGGCGAACACGGACGTGCGCGGGCTCCAGGACCACTCCCACCCGGACGCGGCCCGGATCGAACGGTCCGCGCGGGACCGCCTCGGCGACGCGCGGTTCACCGAGGTGGCCCGGGAGGGCACGGGGACCGGCTGGTCCCAGCTGGTCGAGGACGCGCTCGCGCCGTGACGGAGCGGAGCGTCCGCGGCGCGGGGCCACCGGCATCCCGGCGGACGGTTTGACCTTCAGGTTGGTCGAAGTCCGAGAATCGCGGCCATGGACGAGGACGGCGAGCTGTGGGGCATCGGCGCGTTCGCCCGGCGGGCGGGACTGACGCCGAGCGCGCTGCGCTTCTACGACGACTGCGGGGTGCTGCGACCGGACCGGGTGGACGCCGCAACGGGGTACCGGCGCTACGGGGCCGGGCAGGTGGAGCGGGCGGTGCGCCTGCGCCACCTGCGGGCCGCGGGGCTGCCGCTGGTGGACGTCGAGACCGTGCTGGACGGTCCCGAGGCCGCGGCCCGGGACGTGCTGCGGGCGCACCTGGAGCGGACCCAGCGGGCGGCCGAGGAGGCACGCGCCGTGGTGGAGGGCTTCCTGCGGGAGGCGTCCGCGACGCCGGCGGACCACGGGGGAACCGCGCGGGCGCGGGTGGACGGGGCGGAGCTCGCCAGCGCGGTGCGGCAGGTGGGACCCGCGGCGGCGGTCGGCGCGCTGGCCGCGGAACACCCGGCGCTGGGCTGCGTACTGCTGGAACTCGGCGACGGGGAAATGCGGTTGGTGGCAACGGACCGCTACCGGCTGGCGGTGCGGGCGCTGCGGCCGGAGGCCCACGAGGGCGGTCCTCGGTGGGTGCTGCTCGCGGCGGACACCGCGCGCCGGATGGCCCGGTGGGCCGTGCGGCGGCGGTTGGTCGAGGTGGAGTTCCCGGCTGCGGTGGAGGGTGCGGACACCGCACGGGTGCAGCTGCGCAGCGGGACGGAGAGCTGGGGCACGGCGGACGTCGGCGAGGGCGAGCCGGGGGAGTTCCCGGACTACCGGCTGATGCTGACGGGGCTGGCGGCCGTGCGGCACCGGGTGATTGTGGACCGGGCGGCGCTTCGGGACGCGGTGGCGGACCGGGGCGGCGCGGCGGTGTCGTTGGCGGTCGGGGCGGAAGCGGGCGGCACCACAGAAGGGGTGCTGGCGGTGTCGGGCGGGGAGGCCGGGCCCGACGGGTTGCGGGCGATCCGCACCGGCCCCGGACTGCGGATCGCCTTCGATCCTGCGGTCCTGGTGCCGGTGCTGGAGGCGGGGGTGGGGCCCGACGTGCTGCTGGAGATCGCGGCGCCGGACCAGCCGGTCGTCGTCCGCTCGGCGGACCAGGGGAGTTTCACGATGGTGGTGATGCCCGTGCGGGACCGCTGAGGGCGGGCAGCGGAGAGTCGGCGCCGGCACGGTGAGGGACGCGGGAGCGGTACGGACGCCCGGGGCGGGCGACGACGACGGCTGAGGGAGGAAGCGGGCGGATGGATCCGGAACTACCGGTGGTACGGCTGTGCGTGGCGGGCATGCAGGCCGAGGCGGAGGGCCGCGCCGCGGCGGCGCGGGAGCTCTTCCAGCAGGCGTGGGACGGTGCCCGCGACGACTACGAGGCGTGCATCGCCGCGCACTACCTCGCGCGGCACCAGAGCTCGCCCGCGGAGACGTTGCGCTGGAACCAGGAGTGCCTGGACCGTGCCGACCTGGTCGGGGACGAGCGGGTGCAGGGCTTCTATCCGTCGCTGTACGTGAACATGGCCACCGCGTACCGGGAACTCGGTCGACTCGCCTGTGCCCACCGGTACTTCGTGCTGGCGGCGGACCGGGCGGCCGACGCGCCGGAGGGGCAGTACGGGGACTGGAACCGGTTCGCGATCGGGGAGGGGCTGCGGGACACGGCGGCCGCCGCTGCCGCGGAGGGGGACGCGGAGGCAGGGCGGCGAGGACGTGTCGACGTCGGAGTCGAAGGGCCGGTGCGGGAGTTGCTGGCGCGGTGGTGCGAGCGGGGCGACCTCAAGGCGTTGGGGCTGACGCTGCCGGCGTATCTGGGCTACCTCGGGACGACTGGGGACCGGGTTCGGCTGCGGAGCGCGCTGCACAGGGTGCATGCGGCGCGCTGGCTTCCCGTCGAGGAACAGACCTGGGTAGAGCGGGCGATGAGGGCCGTGGACGTGACGTGAGGGCGCAGCCCGCTGGGGTGTTTCACGTGAAACGACGGGCTGAGGGAGGTGCGTCGTTTCACGTGAAACCGTGCCCGGCTGCTGCTGGGCGTCGTACCACGGCTCAGGTGAAGCCCCCGGCGGCGTTTCACGTGAAACACGGAGGCGCCGTTGGCGGTGGCCGCGGCAGGATGGCGGGCATGGCGGGCAGCCGCTCGCCGCTGCCATGGGCCGGCCGAGCTGGCTTTGTCGGGTGGAAGTCTCGTTGAGGAGCGTCATGACGGTCGTGGAGTCCGTGGAGCCGCAGGGGCCCGAGTCGAGGGAGAACGGGTTGCGTGAGGTGGTCCCGCGCGGCGGGGCCGTCGTGGACTCGGTCGAAGACCACCGGGAGCTGATGCCGCAGACGCGGCGGGCGTTGCTCCGGCGGTTGGCCATCGCGCAGGCCGAGGGGCGGGCGCCGTCGATGATGGGGGCGGTAGTCCGCGGGGGCGAGGTGGTCTGGACGGGGGCCCGAAGTGCGGTGGACGGGGAGGTGCCGCACGGGGACGTGCAGTACCGGATCGGTTCGCTGACCAAGAACTTCGTGGCCGTGCTGGTGCTCCGGCTCCGGGACGAGGGGCTGGTGGAGCTCGACGACCCCATCGGGAGCCACCTCGCGGACGTCCCCGTGCCCGAGGCGACCATCGCCCAACTGCTGTCGCACAGTGCGGGGTTGGCGGCCGAGTCCCGTGGTCCGTGGTGGGAACGGACCGCCGGTGAGCTGCGGCCCGAGCCGGCCGACCTGTTCGGCGAGGAGGCACGGCTGCACCCGGCGGGGCGGCGGCACCACTACTCCAACCCCGGCTTCGCGGTCCTCGGGGCGCTGGTCGAACGACTGCGGGGCGGGACGCCGTGGGGCGAGGTGCTGCGCCGCGAGGTGCTGGAGCCGCTGGGCATGACGCGGACGACCCTTCAGCCGGAGATGCCGCACGCGGGCGGTTGGGCGGTCCACCCCTGGGCCGATGTGATGCTGCCGGAACCCGCGCACGACACCGGACTGATGGGGCCGGCCGGGCAGCTGTGGTCCACGACGGAGGACCTGTGCCGATGGGCGGTGTTCTCGCTCCGGGGCGACGAGCGGGTGCTGAGCAGGGCGAGCCTGGCCGAGATGCAGAACCCCGCGGTGCCGCCGGAGGGCGACGGCTGGGACGCGGGCTACGGCTTCGGGACGCAGCTCGTCTGGCGGAACGGACGCCGACTGGTCGGGCACACCGGATCGATGCCCGGCTTCCTGGCGGTGCTGTGGGCCGATCCGTCGGAGGACACGGCGGCGCTCGCGCTGGCGAACTGCACGTCCGGCGTGCCGATCGCCGCGGTGGCGGCCGACTTCCTGGACGCCGTGGCCTACCACGAGCCGCGCATCCCGGCACCGTGGCGGCCGCTACCGGGCGCGGTGGACGAGGAGCTGTTGGCCCTGACCGGACCCTGGTACTGGGGCGCCAGCCCGTTCGCGCTGCGGCTGACCGGCGGGCGGGCACTGGAGCTGGTCACGCTGTCGGGCAACGGCCGCACCTCGCGCTTCCGGGCCGAGGCCGATGGGACCTGGACCGGGCTGGACGGCTACTACGCGGGCGAGACGCTGCGGGTGGAGCGGGCCCCGGACGGTACCGTCAGCCACCTCGACCTGGGGACCTTCGTCTTCACCCGGGGCCCCTACGCGCCCGCCGGGCCGGTGCCGGGCGGGGTGGACCCGGAGGGTTGGCGGGGAGTCTGACCGGGGCGTGCGCACCGACCGCGGGTGCCGGCGGGCCCGCGGCCCCGTGGCGGTAGGGCCGAGGCCCGGCGTCGGGCGCTCGGGCCCGTCCGGCCAGGTCGGAACGGGCGGACGTACAGTCGAGCCAGACGTCAGGAGCCGCCGCAGTGCGCGGCTCGCTACCGCTGGAAGGCCACTGTGACTGCCGTGACTGCGAACGCCGACACCCCGGTTCTGCTCGATCTGCCTCCGCTCGACGCCGCCCGTTTCGCGCGGATCGAGGACAAGGTCGCGGCGCTCATGCGCACCCGCTGCGATGTCGTCACGACGCAGGGCGAGGCGCTGCTGCCCCTGGAGGCGTGCATCCGCTCGGCGGTACGGCCCGGCAGCACCGCCCTCAACATCATCACCGGCCCCTACGGCGAGACGTTCGGTGGCTGGCTGCGTTCCTGCGGAGCCGAGGTGGTCACCATCAGCGCGCCGTTCACCGGAGCGGTCACCCCCGGGCAGGTGGCGGACGCGCTGCGGGAGCACCCCGAGATCGACTTCGTGAGCCTGGTGCACGCCGAGGCGGCGACCGGCAACACCAACCCCGTCGCCGAGATCGGTGCGGTGGTCCGCGAGCACGGTGCACTGCTGATGCTCGACGCGGTCGCCTCGGTGGGTGCCGAACCGCTGCTCACCGACGAGTGGGGAGTGGACCTGTGCGTCATCGGCGGGCAGAAGGCGCTGGCCGGTCCGGCCGGGGTCTCCGTGGTGTCGGTCAGCGCCCGCGCCTGGGAGCGCATCGCGGCCAACGAGCAGGCCCCGCGCCGCTCGTACCTCTCGCTGCTGGACTGGAAGGAGCGCTGGGTCGACGCCGGGCGCACCGCCCTGCCGCACGCCCCGGCACAGCTGGAGATGCTGGCGTTGGAGCAGGCCATGGACCGGATCGAGGCCGAGGGGCTGGAGACGGTCATCGCCCGCCACCGGGCCGCCGCCGCGGCGGTGCGGGCGGGCGTCGCGGTGCTCGGCGGCCCGGTGCCGTACGTGATCCGGGACGAGCACGCGGCGCCGGCGGCCACCACGCTCCGCACGCCGGCCGGGGTGGACGCCCGTGAGGTGGTCTCCGCCGCGCTCGCCGCTGACGGTGCGGTGCCGGTGCAGGCCGCTGCCGGTGCCCTGGCGGCGGAGATGATCCGGGTGAACCACTACGGGCGGGCCGCGGACCGCGCGGTGGTGCTGGCCTCGCTGGCGGCGCTGGCGGCCGGCATGCGGGCGCTGGGCGTGGCCGTTGATGAGGACGCCGCGGCTGCCGCGGCCGGCGCGGCATGGGACGAGGCCGTCGCCGCGGACTGAGCCGTGCCGTTGCGCTGACCCGGCTGACCCGGCTGACCCGCTGCCGGAGGCGGGTTCGGCCGGAGGACGCGCCCTCGACAGGAGTGCCAGGGGTGTGGTCCGTTTCACGTGAAACGGACCACACCCTTTTTGCTGCCTAGCCCCGTCCCACTGGCGCTTGCGAGTCCGCTTGCGGGCATGCGCCCCGGTCGTCCTCCTCGCTCTCGCCGTCTCCCCTCCCTCCCTCCCCTCCCCTTCTTCCTCACCGCGGTGCGCCGTCCTCCGTCGCGGCCTCCGCCACGCGGCCTCCGCCACGCGCCTCGTTCCGGCTCCCGTTCTCCGGGCGCCCCTCCTCGCTTCTCCGCGTGCCCCTCTCGCTTCTCCGCGCGGCCCGTCGGCCGCGCGCGGCGATCCGCACGCGTGTTTTAACGCCCTCATAGAATCGGAACGATCGACCCGGTTATTTCCGGGCGGCGGAACGCGGAGGAGCACGGTGGTCTCACCAGGGGCGTGGCGGGCGGACGGCGGGGCGGTGACCACCCGCGCGGATGCCCGACGGAATCGTGCGCTGGTGCTTCAGGCGGCCCGATCCGCCTTCGAGGAGCGGGGGTTGGGCGTTCCGCTCGATGAGATCGCCCGGCGCGCCGGGGTCGGTGCCGGCACCGTGTACCGCCATTTCCCCTCCAAGGACGTGCTGTTCCGCACGGCGGTCAGGGAGCGGTTGCAGCTGTTCGCCGACGCCGCGGAGGAGTTGGCCGATGCCAACGATCCAGGAGGGGTGTTCTTCCGCTTCCTGGCGTCGGTGGTGCGGCTGGCCGCCCCCAACAAGGCGCTCTGCGAGGTGCTGGAGACGGTCGGAGAGGCCGGTGCGGAGCCGCCGGCGGGGCCGGAGCCGGAGTTCCTGCTGGCACTCGGCGTCCTGCTGACCCGGGCCCAACGGGCGGGTGCGGTAAGGGCGGACGTCGATCTGGCGGACGTCCGCACGCTGCTGAGCGGGTGCCTGGCGATGGAGCGCCGACGCGCGGTCGGGCGGGAGCCGGCGGCCCCGGACGCGGGGGCGGGTGCGGCCCCGGCGGGCCGGATGACGGCGCTGATGCTCGATGGTCTCCGCGCCGACCGGACCGTAACGGAACTTCCGGTGGCGGCCCCGGACCGTAACGGAACCCGCTGTGCGGTGTGCGGTGCGGTGCTCGTGACGGCGCGCACCGGGCGGCCCGCGCGGTACTGCGGCGGGGCCTGCCGGCAGAAGGCCCACCGGGCGCGCCGTACCGCTCCCCCGGACCGCCGCTGACCGTTTCCCTGCAGGTCAGACCGGTCAGACCGGTCAGAGCTGCCGCTTGAAGCCCAGATGGGACGCCTCGAAGCCGAGGCGCTCGTAGAAGCGGTGCGCGTCGACGCGGGTGGCGTCGGAGGTGAGCTGGACGAGCTGGCAGCCGAGCCGCTCGGATTCAGCGACGGCCCATTCGATGAGCTCGGTGCCCAGGCCGGCCCCGCGTTCGTCGGCGTGCACCCGCACCGCCTCGATGATCGTGCGGGTGGCGCCGCGGCGGGACAGGCCGGGGATCACGGTGAGCTGGAGCGTGCCGACCACCCGGCCACCGCGGTCGGCGACGACCAGGTGCTGGTTCGGGTCGGAGTCCAGGGCGGCGAACGCGGTGCGGTACGGCGTCAGGTCGTCCGGGGACTCGCGGGTGGCGCCCAGCGCGTCGTCGGCGAGCATCGCGACGATGGCGGGCAGGTCGGCCTCGGTGGCGCGGCGTATCTCAAGATCGCTCATGGGCGTGACCTTATGCGGCGGATCCGGGGCGGCCCAGGGGTGCGGACGGTCCGTGTCGCCCCTCTGGGTGGAATGTGGTGGTCCGGTGCGTTACGCGGAGGTGCCCAGCGCCTCGACCGCGGTCACCAGCGGGGCGAGCTCCGGCCGCTGGGCGGCGTCCCCGAGGGCCTCGCGCAGCGCGGTGTCATGGGTGGGGCGAGCCTCTTCGAGGAGGCGCAGGCCGTCGGGCGTGACGTTGGTGTAGATGCCGCGCCGGTCGTCCGGGCAGAGGTAGCGCGCGAGCAGCCCGCGCTCTTCGAGTCGGGTGACCAGCCGGGTGGTGGCGCTCTGGCTGAGCACGACGGAGTCGGCGACCTGGTGCATCCGGAGGTGTCCGCCCGGCCCGTCGTGCTGCTGGCTGAGCACGTTGAGGACCGAGAACTCCCGCACGCTGAGGTCGTGTCCGGCCTGGAGGGCGCGCTCGATGTGCGACTCGATACGGCCGTGCAGGGAGGAGAGCGCGCACCAGCCCTGCGCGAGGCCCCCGGCGGCCGCTTCCTGTGTCGTGGCCGACTCCCGCGTCCGCTGCGTCATCGCAGACCTCCTCATCCGTCGTACGCACAGGGTAGGGCACATGTGAAATATCCGGCGCCCGCGAATAAGAGGCGTAAGCAATCATTGTTGATGCTGGTTAAAGGTGTGTGCCATCAGGTCGGAGGGGTCGGCCGCGTCCCGTGCGGTCGGCCGCCGCGTCGGGTGCGTCCCCAGGGCTTGAGCACGGAGACCGCCGTGAGGAAGAGATAGAGGACGCAGGAGACGGCCGGCGCGACGAGCAGGCCGGGATCGGGCGCGGAGTGGCCGGCGGCGGCCGCCGCGGCGAGCCGGTCGATGCCGGGTCGGAGCGCGAGCACCGTCATGCCGACGGCCGGCAGCGTCAGCCAGAACTTGGTCAGGACCCAGCGGTGCCGGGCCAGTCCCCACGGGGTGCCCAGGGCCAGCACCACACCGCTCGCCAGGGAGAGCACGGCCACCGGGAGCACCAGGTAGTCGGTGAGGATCCGCATCGCCCCGTAGGCGCCCGCGGCGGTCTGCGGGGCGTCGGTCGTGAAGCCGGTGAGCCCGAGGGCGAGGAGCCCGGTGGTGAGCCCCAGCCAACCGACGGACACGGCGACATGGACGACGAGGAGGGCCCGACGGGCGGGCCGGCTGAGCTGCATGCCCCCACGGTGGCGGGCGGCGCCCGGCGGGGCATCTGACGGCGGGAGTATCCGCGTCTACGCGGCGACGCGTACGGCACGGCCGGCGTCCGGCCTCCGCCCGCCCGCACCGGGCCGCGCGGCAGGCTCTAGGCTCCGCCCATGAGCAAGCTGCATCTGTTCGACATGGACGGCACCCTGCTCCACGGGTCCGCGGCCGCCGTCGAGATCTCCCGGCAGCTCGGGCTGGAACGGGAGATCGCCGTGTTGGAGCGGGCGTTCGCGGCCGGCGAGCTGACCCCGGCGGGCTTCGCGCAGCAGGCGTGCGCGCTGTGGGCGGCTGACTTGAGTGACGTTCAGGTGGCGGCGGCCTTCGAGGGCGCGCCGTGGCTGGCCGGCATCCAGGAGGTGTGGGCCGACATCCGGGCCCGCGGCGAGCGGTGCGCCGTGATTTCCCTCTCGCCGGGCTTCTTCGTCGAACGGCTCCTGGCGTGGGGCGTCGACACCGCGCACGGCTCCCGGTGGCCCACGGTGCCGATCCGGGAGCCGCTGGAACCGGCCGGCATCCTCTCGTCGTCAGCGAAGGTACGGATCGCGGACGACCTCTGCGCGCGGTACGGGCTGACCCGGGACGATTGCGTGGCGTACGGCGACTCGATGTCGGACGCCGAACTCTTCGCAGTAGTACCGAAGTCGGTGGCGGTGAATGCAGATCACCATGTCAGTCACCTGGCCACGTATGCGTACACGGGGCGTGATCTGCGCGGGGCATACGAACTGGTGCGTACCGGCGAGTAATTCGTCGGGCCGGGCGTTTTCCGCGGTGGATTCGTCCGCTGTGCACAAGGAAATTGCTGTCTGTGGGGAGGATCACGGATATTGCCGGGGGCGCACGGAGTGTTCCCAGATCGGGGCTTGTGGTTTCAACTACTGCCGGTATGGTCGAGTCCGACTTGGCGGGGGTGAGGTTCTCCGTGGGCGCGTGGACGGCAGGGCAAAGCTCGTCAGCCTAGCGGGGAAGCGGCCCGTGTCACCCAAGCTTCCGGCTATTTGTCCGGTGCGGCGGAGCGGGGTGGCATGCTGACGGTACGGCATCTGGGCCGCTTGATGCAGGGAAGTGAGATGTGTCCGCTTTAGGGGATGTTGCCGGAATCGCTTGAGTCGATTAAGAATTCCGGTCAGGGCGGGGGAATTCCGGCAGTTCCGGCCAGCGGAACGGCGAAGACAACCGAAAGACGTTCGAGGCGAGGCAGACCATGGACGCTCCGACCACCACGTCGGCCGATAGCGGCTCTTCTGGCGGCAGCAGTGGCGATTGGGGTTGGTTCACTCCGCCGTCGAAAAACCCTTCCGGAGATCAACAGGACCGGCAAAACAGCCGGGACGGGCAGCAATCGCCGCAGGACGACCCCAATGCACCGGACGAACGGGCCGCATCGGAACGGATACCCAGCCGTCCGGTGAATCCGATACGCCCGGTGGGCACCGCCGCCGAGCGGGAGCGCGAACCGGAACCGCAGCGGGTGCCGCGGCAGGCCCCGCAACCCCCGTGGGAGACGTCCCGTCAGCCCGCCGGCCCCGCGCCCGCCGAGCGGCCCGCACCGCCCGCCCCGCGCCAGGAGGCCGAGCCGGAGCCGGTCCACGAGCCCGCCGCCCACTCCCCGTTCGACGCGTTTGGCCTCGCCGCCCCGCGCGCCACGCCGCCCGGCTCGGGCCCTTCGGCCCCCGTCGAGGCCCCGGCCCCCGCCGGCGTCACCGCCCCTTCGGCCCCTTCGGCCGCGTCCGCACCGCCGGCCGCCCAGGCACCGGCCACCGCGGCGCCCTCCCTCGCCACGTTGGCGGCCACCGGCCCGTCCGACGCGGGGGCCTCACCCGACGCGATCCTCATCCGCCGCACCATGGCCGAGATCGAGCCGGTGGCCGACAAGGTCACCTCGTACTTCTACGCGCTGCTGTTCGTCCAGCACCCGGACCTGCGGGCGCTGTTCCCCGCCTCCATGGACGCCCAGCGCGACCGACTCTTCAAGGCGCTGCTCACCGCGGCCCAGCACGTCGACAACGGCAAGGTGCTCACCGAGTACCTCTCCCAGCTCGGCCGCGGACACCGCAAGTACGGCACCCAGGCCGACCACTACCCGGCCGTCGGCGAATGCCTGTTGAGCGCGCTGTCCCGTTACGCCACGTCCAGTTGGAGCCCGGAGGCCGAGGGCGCCTGGGTGCGCGCGTACACCGCGATCTCGCAGATCATGATCGACGCGGCCGCCGAGGACGAGGCGGTCGCCCCCGCCTGGTGGCAGGCCGAGGTCGTCTCCCACGAGCTGCGCACCCCCGACACCGCGGTGCTGACGGTCCGCCCGGACCAGCCGTACCCGTTCCGCGCCGGCCAGTACACCAGCCTGGAGACCCCGTGGTGGCCGCGGGTCTGGCGGCACTACTCCTTCGCCTCGGCGCCGCGTTCCGACGGCCTGCTGGCCTTCCACGTGAAGGCGGTGCCGGCCGGCTGGGTCTCCAACGCGCTGGTGCACCGCGCCCGTCCCGGTGACGTGCTGCGGCTGGGCGCGCCGGGCGGCTCGATGACCGTCGACCACTCCACCGCCGGCGGCCTGCTGTGCGTCGGCGGCGGCACCGGCATCGCGCCCATCAAGGCGCTGATCGAGGACGTCGCGGACCATGGCGTCCGGCGCCCGGTGGACGTCTTCTACGGCGCCCGCAGCGATCACGACCTGTACGACATCGACACCATGCTGCGGCTGGAGCAGACCCACCCCTGGCTCTCCGTCCGCCCGGTCGTCGCCATCGGTCCGGGCACCCGGGGCGGCCCCGGCACCCTGACCGGCCAACTCCCGGACGCCGTCCGGCAGTACGGCCCGTACCACGCGTACGACGCGTATCTTTCCGGACCGCCGGGGCTGATCCGCAGCGGTGTGGAGGCATTGATGGGGGTCGGTGTCCCGGCCGGGCGGATCCGGCACGACTCCATCGAAGAGCTGGTATCGACAGGAGACTGAAGTCTTGGCAGCAGACGGTGAATACGGTCGGCCGACGGAGGGGCGGGGGCTGCGCCAACCGGCGGAGCGCCCCGGGAGCGACGGTGAGCACCTGGTGCAGCAGAGACTCGGGACGTCCGGGCGCGCCGACCGCTTCTACGCGGACCAGGTCCTGGACCACCTCAACGTGCGGATGCAGGAGTTCGTGGCCCGGCAGGAGATGTTCTTCCTGGCCACGGCGGACCGGCACGGCGAGTGCGATTCGACGTTCCGGGCCGGCCCGAGCGGTTTCGTGCAGGTGCTGGGCGACCGGCTGCTGGCGTACCCGGAGTACCGCGGCAACGGCGTCATGGCGTCCGTCGGCAACCTCTCCGAGAACCCGCGACTGGGCATCCTCATGATCGACTTCACCCGGGACCGGATAGGGCTGCACCTCAACGGCCGGGCACGGGTCGTGCTGGACGAGGAGATGCGGGCGCACTTCCCGGACCTCCCGGTGGACCCGATCCCGGGCCGGCGGGCGCAGCTGTGGGTGATGGTCGAGGTGGAGGAGGCGTACATCCACTGCGCCAAGCACATCCCACACCTGCAGAAGGTCCCGGTGAACGAGCGGGGCGCCCGGGCCTGGGGCACCGACGACTTCAAGCGCAAGGGCGGCGACTTCTTCGGGGCCGCCGTCGAGGCGGACCGACGCCCGCCGTTCCGGCGTCCGCAGCACGTCAACGAGCACCTGCGCGGCGGACTGCACGAGGACCTCCCGGCCCCCGGCCACGGGGCCGAGCCGGCGTCCGTGCCCGGGGCGCGGTCGTCGGGGAACGACCTCGCAGCCGAGCTGAACGGGGAGTTCCTCGAACGGGTCGAGCGGGTACTGGCCCGTGCCCAGCCGCGTCGCCCCGCGGAGGACGGGCCGGAGTTCCGCGGCTGGTTCGACCGGCGCGACGGCTGACCGGCGGGCGGCACCCTCGGCGGCGGGGCACCACCGCGCCGCCGCCGACCGACCCGGGCTAGCCCAGGTCGGGGGCGTGCATCGCCCGCACGCCCTCGATGTTGCCGTCCAGGTAGTGCCGCAGGGACAGCGGAACGACGTCGACCGAGGCGATCCCCACCCGGGTGAAGGGCACCCGCACGATCTCGTACTCGCCGCACGGCTCCTCGACCTCGGGGCCGTGCCGGCGCGACGGGTCCATCGAGTCCAGCCGGCAGACGAAGAAGTGCTGGACCTTGACGCCGTCCACACCGCCGTCGGTGAGGTGCTCGACCGTGTCCACGAAGACCGGCACCACATCGCTGACCTTGGCGCCGAGCTCCTCGTCCAGCTCGCGGTGGAGGGCCTCGATGACCGTGGCGTCCTCCGGCTCGACGCCGCCGCCCGGAGTGATCCAGTAAGGGGCCCGCCCCGGCTTGGTGCGCTTGATCAGGACGAGGTCCGCTCCGTCGAGCAGGATCGCGCGGGCGGTGCGTTTGACGACTGGCCGTACGGTCATAGGGGACAGATGCCGCAGTCACGGCCCGGTGAAACCCCGCCCCGCCGCTCGCGTCACCACCCCGCGGCGCTGCGCAGCAGCCATTCGTGGGCCCGGGCGATGTGCGGCAGGCCCAACGTGCCGGTCCGTACGGCCAGGAAGTAGGTGCGCAGCGGCGGCACCGGAGGGTCGAGGAGGGCGACCACCGCGCCGCTGTCCAGCGCTTCGGTGCACAGGTACCGCGGCAGCACGGCCAACCCGGCGCCCGCCGTGACGCAGGACAGCACCGCCCGAAGGTCGCCGGCGATCACCGCGGCGGCGGCGGTCGGCTTGGCGTCGAAGATGGCGGCCCAGTAGCGGGCGATCAGCGGCAGGCTCTCGTGGACCTCGACCAGCGGGACCGGATCCAGCAAGCGGACGCCGCGGGCCTGGAGGGCGCCGGGACCGCCCAGTCGGGTCGCCCAGCGGGGCGCGGCGACCAGCACGTGTTCCTCGTCGCACAGGGGGGTGGCGGTGAGCAGTCCGCCGCGGGGGCGGGTGGTGGTGACGGTCATGTCGTGGTGTCCGGCGGCGAGTCCGTTGAGCACTTCGTCGGCGGCACCGAAGGCGGTGCGTATGGACAGGCCCTGGGAGATGAGTGGGCTCAGGGCGGGTAACGCGCGTTCGGCGGTGAACTCCGGTGGCCCGCCCAGGTGGAGCGTGCGGGTGGGGGAGTCCTGGTCCAGCCCGGCCTCGGTGATCTCGGTGAGGGCGTCGAGGTGCGGCGCGACCTTGTGGGCGAGCTCGTCGCCGACGGTGGTGGCGGTGACGCCACGGGCGCAGCGGACGAAGAGGGGGCGGCCCAATTGCCGTTCCAGCGTGCGGATCTGGCTGGTCACCGCCGGCTGGGAGAGTCCGAGCAGCGCGGCGGCCCGGGTGAAGGAGCCGGCCCGGTGGACCGTGACGAAGGTACGCAGTAGCGCCAGATCCATCGGGTACCTCCTGCGCCCCTCGGAAGCCTGGTCGCGAGCCAACTATAAATTTGTCGATAGGGCTGTGTCGCTAGCGTGATTGGACACTGACGCTCAGTCAACTAGCCTTGTTGAAGCGGTTCGTTTCACGTGAAACATCGGTCCGTGAAAACGTCCGGACCGGATTCACGGGAACCGCCGGCCGGCAGGGTGACGAGGGGGGATACCCTGCCGGCCGTTCTGTGCGCTGCCGCCTTCGCGCTGGTGCCTTCGCGCTACGCCTTCGCCTCGTCCAGCGCCCGCAGGACGTCGGCGACCAGGTCCTCCGGATCCTCCACGCCGACCGAGAAGCGGATGAAGCCCTCGGGCACGTCGTCCCCACCCCAGCGGGCACGGCGCTCGGCGGTGGACCGCACGCCGCCGAAGCTGGTCGCGTCGTCCACCAGCGTCAGTGCGGCCAAGAACCGTTCCGCGTGGGCCTTGTCCGGCAGGACGAAGGACACCACGGAACCGAAGCGGCCGGGCCGCATCTGCCGGACGGCGAGCGCGTGCGACGGGTCCGACGGCAGGCCGGGGTGGCGCACTGCGCCGACCGCGGGGCGGTCGGCCAGTGCGGTGGCCAACGCCATCGCGCCCTCGGCCTGTTGGCGGACGCGCAGCGCCAGGGTGGCGAGCGAGCGGTGGGCCAGCCAGCTCTCCATCGGGCCGGGGATCGCCCCGACGGTCTTGCGCCACAGCCGGACGCCGTCGGCCAGCGCCGCGTCCCGGCTGGTGGCGTAGCCCAGCAGGACATCGCCGTGGCCGGTCAGCGCCTTGGTCCCGCTGGCGACCGAGAAGTCCGCGCCCAGGTCCAGCGGACGCTGGCCGAGCGGGGTGGCGAGGGTGTTGTCCACGGCGACCAGCGCCCCGCGGGCGTGCGCCGCGTCCGCCAGCCGCCGGACGTCACAGACGTCCAGGCCGGGGTTGGAGGGCGTCTCGATCCACAGCAGCCGGGCGCCGTCGAGGACGTCGAGCTGGGCGTCGTCGGCGGTGGGGGCCGTGCGGACCTCGATGCCGTAGCCCTCCAGGCGGGAGCGGACGGCGGGCAGCAGCTGGTAGCCGTCGGCGGGGAGCACCACCGCGTCGCCGGCGCGCAGTTGGGAGAAGAGCACGGCGGTGATCGCCGCCATCCCGGAGGCGAAGGCGACCGTGTGGGCGGGTTCGTCCGGCGACTCCAGCTCGCCGATGGCGGCTTCCAGCCGGGTCCAGGTGGGGTTGGTGTCGCGGCCGTAGGTGTACGGGCCGGTGGCCTCGCCGGGGAGGTGGAAGTGGGCGGCGAACACCGGTCCGGGAAGGGCCGGTTCGTAGGCCACGGGCTCCGGGAGTCCGGCCCGCACCGCACGGGTGCCGTCGCCGGTCATGCGCTCTCCTCGTGGTGGGGGCGGTACAGGCCGGGCCGGGGCTCGGCGGGGCCGGGCGTCCCGGAGGTGACCTCGGCGCGGACCGCCTCCAGGAGGCCGTCGCAGGCCGTCTCGATCATCTCCAGGCACTCCTCGAAGCCGGCGAGGCCGCCGTAGTACGGGTCCGGCACGTCGAGGTCCGAGGGGTCGGCGACCGGGGCGGTGCCGCAGCCGTAGGAGCGCAGCAGCCGGACCTTGGCGGCGTCCTCGGCGGTCGGGGCCAGCCGGCGCAGTTCGCGCAGGTGGCCCGAGTCGAGCGCGATGACCAGGTCGCGGCGCGCGAACCAGGAGGCGCGGAACTGCCGGGCGGTGTGTGCGCTCGGGTAGCCGCCCGTGCGCAGCACGGCGAGGGTGCGGGGGTCGGCCCCGTTGCCCTCGTGCCAGCCGCCGGTGCCGGCGCTGTCGACCTCGACCAGCGCGTCGAGCCCGTCCTCGGTGATCCGGGCACGGAAGACGGACTCGGCCATCGGCGAACGGCAGATGTTGCCGGTGCAGACGAAACAGACGCGGTAGCAGGTGGACAACCGTCAGTCCTTGTCGGGGAGCATCACGTGCATCGCCCAGGAGACGATGGAGACGATCACGCCGCCGAGCAGCGCCGACCAGAAGCCGTCCACGTGGAACGCGAGGTCGGCCTTGCCGGCCACCCAGGAGGTCAGCAGCAGCATCAGCGCGTTCACGACCAGCGTGATCAGGCCGAGCGTGAGGATGAACAGGGGGAACGAGAGCACCTTGACCACGGGCTTGACCAGGAAGTTCACCAACCCGAAGATCAGCGCCACCAGGATCAGTGTGAGCACCTTGCGGCCGGTGTTCTCTCCGGTGAGCGTGATGCCTTTGAGGAGCCAGATGGCCACGGCCAGGGCCGCGGCGTTGGCGAGCGTCTTGACCAGAAAATGCTTCATGGTGAGATCGTCGCAGACGACTGCTGACTGGTGAGAGGTGCGAACGGGATGAAGGCTTTCCGGCTGGACGAACTGGAAGCGGAACGGCTCGCGAACGACGGCGCGTATCTGCAGTTCCTCCGGGAACGCACCATGTCGGTGGGGTTGTACGCGTTGGACGCCGGCACCGCGGACCCGCAGCAGCCGCACGCCCAGGACGAGGTGTACCTGGTGGTGAGCGGCCGGGCGGCGATCACGGTGGGGACGGAGACCGAGTCGGTGGCCCGCGGCAGCGTGGTCTACGTGCCGGCCGGGGTGCCCCACAAGTTCCACCACATCAGCGAGGACCTCCGGGTCGTGGTGGTCTTTTCTCCGCCCGAGAGCTGAGGGCCGGACCCCGGAACCCGTAAGGGTCGGCTCAGGGGAGAGCCGGGGCTGTCGGGCCCCCACGGCGCCCGCCGGCGGCCTAGCATCGTTGGTGTACAGGGGGAACCGGAGACGCGGTGCGACGGATGCGGAGCACGCGGACGGTGCCACCGGAGCGGTACGGACCGACAACGGCGCGACAGACAGAAAGCAGGGCAGAGCAGTGGCTGGTAAGGGGATACTCGCAGGGCTTCCGTGGTGGGTCACCTGGGTCGTGGTGCCCGTCATCCTGATCGTCGTCTTCGGCGGACTGATCGCCACCGCCGTGGGATTCCTGATCGGCCTGCTCTTCAAGGTGCTGATCGCGGCGGCGCTGATCGCCGGTGTCATCTACCTCGTGCGCAGGTTCACCGGATCCTCGTCCTCGTCCTCGTCGAAGAGCGACTGGTAGGCCGAGCCCCCACCGATCGGCACTGTCCGACCCGCACCCCCCGAAGACGCCCTGCCCCCGCCCGGGAGCAGGGCGTCCGGCGTTCCGGAGACCGTCCGACACGCCTTGCGCCGGGGCCGAACGAGGATCGGAATCCGGCCCACCTGCGGTTCTCGCACCGGTGGGGTGCACGGCGTTCCACCTGCTCACCAAGAGTGTGTACCTTGCTTCGTAGCGTCATCGAGGCCGGGCGTGCCGTCGAGACGGGGGCAACTCCCCGACTTTCGGCTCCCGTTCCGGATCGCCCGGGCTACAGTGCGGACGCAGGCGTCTTCCGGATGGTGATGTTCCGGAAAATACCGAGCGATCGGGCCGGAGTCGTGCCGGCAGTCCGGGGAGGCGCACGGCCGCGGGGAGCGGATCCCGCGGCCCGGGCCACGGGGCCATGGCACTCGGACCTGGGGGTTGCGTTGGCGATCGGCAACGACGAGTCCGGCTCGCACCCCACCCTGATCGGGTCGGTGCAGCGGGCGCTGCGACTCCTGGAAGCGGTGGCCGCGCACGCCGACGGTGCGCCCGCCAAGCAGCTGGCCAGGGAGGCCCAACTCCCCCTGCCCACGACCTATCACCTGCTGCGGACGCTGACCCATGAGGGCTATCTGCGCAGGGAGAACGGCGTCTTCGTCATCGGCGAGGGCGCGGAGTCCATCGGTCGGGCGGGGGCCCGGCGCCGGCAGCGCCGGCAGTTGGCCGACGCGCTGGCCGTGGCGGGCCGCGAACTGGGCGCCGCCGTCTACTTCGCCGTCTACCGCGAGGGCGAAGTGGAGGTGGTGGCGATAACCGCCGACCCGGAGCGACCGCCCGTCGAGGAATGGGCCGACTTCCGCTCCACCGCCCACACCCACGCGATCGGCCAGTGCCTTCTCGCGCAACTCGACGAACCGACCAGGAAAGAACACCTGTCCCGTTATCCGGTGCAGTCGATGACGCCCTTTTCGGTGCGTTCCGAAGGTGATCTACTGAATCGGCTGGCTACGGTGCGTCGCGGCCAGGTTGCCTACGATCGCCAGGAATATGCCCTGGGCACGGTGTGTTCGGCGATCCCGGTCCGAGTCGGCTCGGCCGCCGCGACGCTGGCGGTTTCTCTTCCTGCGACGGAAGTGCACCGATTGCAAGCAGTTACGGAGCGACTACGGAAAATGGCGGAGAGGGTACTAACGACACTCGCCTTCTCTATCAGTATCTGAAAACTCACTCCTTGTGATCTGCCTGCATGTGACCGACGATGGCGTCAATAGGGCTTCCGGGGATGATTCCCGGCCATCTCCGATCAAGTGCGGGGCAGTGGTTGATGAACGACACGGTTCAGGCAGAAGTGATCATGAGCTTCCTCGTCTCGGAGGAGCTCGCCTTCCGGATCCCGGTGGAGCTGGAATTCGACAGCGCCGATCCCTATGCCGTCCGGCTCACCTTCGATCTCCCCGGAGACGCGCCCGTGACCTGGGTGTTCGGCCGTGAGCTGTTGCTGGACGGGCTGACCCGCCCGGCGGGCGAGGGCGACGTCCGGGTCGAGCCGTCCGCCCCCGAGCACCTCAGCGACGTCTACATCAGCCTTCAAGTCGGCCCCGAGCGGGCGCTGTTCCGGGCCAGTGCGCCGCCGCTGATCGCCTTCCTGGACCGCACGGACCGGATCGTCCCGCTCGGCAAGGAAGAGGTCTGCGACACCCTGGAGGCCGCGCTCGACCGGATCCTCACGGAGGCTCCGGCCGGCTGAGCCGCCGGCCCCGGCCCCGGCCCCTCTCCCCTGTTCCCCTGCCCTCGCCGCCCGGCTGTCGGCCGCCCCCGCCCTGTTGCGCCCCGTCCGTCACCCGCACCGTCCCCTCGCACCGGCCGGCCCCGTGGCCCGTCCGCCATCAGTGCTTCCGGCGCCGTCCGCGCGCCGCGCGTCGCCCACCGCGTCCACCGACGGCCCCCGTCCGCCCCGACCCGCCCGGCGCCGGTCGGTCCGCCGAGACCACCAGGGCCGCCAGCAGCGTGGTCACCGGCACCGACGCGACCAGCCCGATGCTGCCCACCAGGGTCCGGACGATCTCCTCCGCGACGACTTCGCTGCCGGCGACCCGCCCGACACTGCTCTGCGCGATCGAGAACAGCAGGAGCAGCGGGAGCGCGGCGCCCGCATAGGCCATGACGAGGGTGTTCACCACCGAGGCGATGTGGTCCCGCCCGATGCGCATCGCCGCGCCGTACAGCTTGCGCCAACCCGCCGTCGGATCGGCCTCCTTGAGCTCCCAGACCGCGGCCGTCTGCGTCACCGTCACGTCGTCGAGCACCCCCAGCGAACCGATGATGATCCCCGCCAGCAGCAGACCGCGGATCTCGATGTTCGGGTACAGCCCGTGCACCAGCCCGGTGGTGTCGTCCGTGTTGCCGGTCAGCAGCGCCCAGTGGGTGAAGACCGAGCCCAACAGTGCGATGAGCAGGAGCGAGGCGAGGGTGCCGAGCACCGCCACCGACGTGCGGGCCGTCAGCCCGTGGCACAGGTAGAGCGCGATCAGCATGATCGCGCTGCCGCCGACCACCGCCACCACCAGCGGATCGGAGCCCTGAAGGATCGCCGGCAGGATGAACAGGGTCAACAGGCCGAAGCTGGCCGTCAGCGCCACCAGCGCGAGCACTCCGCGCAGCCGCCCGATGATCACCACCGCGAAGGCGAAGATCGCTGCCAGCACCCACATCGGCACCGTGCGGTCGACGTCGGTCACCGCGTACTGAAGCTCCCTCGGAGCCTTGGGGGAGTAGGAGACGATCACGTCCTGTCCGGTCGTGTAGTGACGCGGGGCATCCGGTGTCACCACCGTCTGGAAGGTCCGGCCGGTGTTCTCCCCCGTGGTGACCTTGATCGTCGCCTGTTCGCAGGGCTTGCCGCGGGACGCTCCGCCGGCCGGTGGCTGGCCCCCGGGCGTGGTGGGCTGCGGCTGCTGCTCGGCGTGCACCGCCGCACAGTCCACCTCCTCGACCTTGGTGACCCGGGCCTTCTCGGTGGGCTGGTCGAAGCCCACACCGGACGGTTTGTGGGGAGGCGCGCCGCCGGGCCAGAGGACGAGCAGACCGACCGCCACCGCGGCCGCGAACGGGATCAGGACGGCGGCGATGACCTTGCGCAGATGGCGGGACACCGGTGCGGCCGGCCCGTGGCCGTGCGCGTGCGCATGGCCGGCGGTGGCGTGCTGGGTTTCGGGAGGGCTCACCGCCCGATCATTGCAAGAACCCGTGGGCCCCCTGTTCACACCGACGCCTCGGCCGCTACCGTGGTGGCACCTTTGCAATCGCGGGAGCTCGGAGCACCGGGCTGAGAGGGCGCTGACCTCCGTCCCAGCGGTGTTTCACGTGAAACACCGGATGACGGAAGCCGCTGCGTCGACCGCCGAACCTGTTACCGGGTAATGCCGGCGTAGGGAGTTGGGTCTACATGACTCTGCAGGATGCACGCACGCCTGAAAACGGCTCGGCCGACGGCGAAAAGCCGCAGATCGGCTGGCACAAGGGCTACGTTTCCGGATCGCGTCCGGACCTCCGGGTCCCGGTCCGGCGGGTGCACCTCACCAACGGCAAGGACGTGACGCTCTACGACACGTCAGGGCCGTACACCGATCCCCAGATCGAAACCGACGTTCGCCGCGGTCTGGCGCCGCTGCGCGAGAACTGGATCATCGCCCGGGGCGACACCGAGGAGTACGCGGGCCGCCCGATGCGTCCCGAGGACGACGGGATCAAGCACACGTCACCGCGCGGTGGCCTGCGCAACCTCGACGCGGTCTTCCCCGGCCGGCCGCGCCAGCCGCGTCGCGGCCGGGGCGGCACCCCGGTCTCCCAGCTCGCGTACGCCCAACGCGGCGAGATCACCGCGGAGATGGAGTACGTCGCCGTCCGCGAGAACGTCTCCCCCGAGTTCGTGCGGGACGAGATCGCGGCGGGCCGGGCGGTGCTGCCGGCCAACATCAACCACCCGGAGATCGAGCCGATGATCATCGGCAAGAACTTCCTGGTGAAGGTGAACGCCAACATCGGCAATTCCGCGGTCACGTCGTCGATCGAGGAGGAGGTGGAGAAGATGACCTGGGCGACCCGCTGGGGTGCCGACACGGTCATGGACCTCTCCACCGGCCGCAACATCCACACCACCCGTGAGTGGGTGCTGCGCAACTCCCCCGTCCCCATCGGCACCGTTCCCCTCTACCAGGCGCTGGAGAAGGTCGACGGCAAGGCCGAGGAACTGACCTGGGAGATCTACAAGGACACCGTCATCGAGCAGGCCGAGCAGGGCGTCGACTACATGACGGTGCACGCCGGCGTGCTGCTCCGCTACGTCCCGCTCACCGCCAACCGGAAGACCGGCATCGTCTCCCGTGGCGGCTCGATCATGGCGGCGTGGTGTCTGGCGCACCATCAGGAGTCCTTCCTCTACACGCACTTCGAGGAGCTCTGCGACATCCTCGCCGCCTACGACGTCACCTTCTCCCTCGGTGACGGCCTGCGTCCCGGCTCCATCGCGGACGCCAACGACGAGGCGCAGTTCGCCGAGCTGCGGACCCTCGGCGAGCTGAACACCATCGCCAAGCGGCACGGCGTGCAGACCATGATCGAGGGCCCGGGCCACGTCCCGATGCACAAGATCAAGGAGAACATCGACCTCCAGCAGGAGATCTGCGAAGAGGCCCCGTTCTACACGCTCGGCCCGCTCACCACCGACATCGCGCCCGCCTACGACCACATCACCTCGGGCATCGGCGCCGCGATGATCGCCTGGTGGGGCACCGCGATGCTCTGCTACGTCACGCCCAAGGAGCACCTGGGCCTCCCGGACCGCGACGACGTGAAGACCGGCGTCATCACCTACAAGATCGCGGCCCACGCGGCGGACCTCGCCAAGGGACACCCCGGCGCCCAGGAATGGGACGACGCGCTCTCCGACGCCCGCTTCGAATTCCGCTGGGAGGACCAGTTCAACCTGGCCCTCGACCCGGACACCGCCCGCGCCTTCCACGACGCGACGCTGCCCGCCGAACCGGCCAAGACGGCCCACTTCTGCTCGATGTGCGGGCCGAAGTTCTGCTCGATGAAAATTAGCCGAAGCATCACAGAGCAGTTCGGCGGTGCAGAGGGCGCGACCCCCGAGGAGGTCCGGGCCGGAATGCTGGAGAAGTCCAAGGAGTTCGCGGCGGCTGGGAACCGGGTGTACCTGCCTTTGGCTGAGTCCTGATGCCTTGGAGCGGTGGGCCTCTGGCACGGTGTATGAGGCCCAGCCAGCCCTCGGCATGATGCGAACGGCCACCGACGTTGCCAGTCAATCCGTATGTACGTTGAACGTAGCTGCGCGGGAGGGAATCCTCGGCTGCGGAGCGTACAACAGGCGAAAGCTATCAGTCTCCATGCCGACTGTTGACTAGCCTGAGTTGGTTTTTCGTCGGCGCCCAGACCTCTTTAAGGTCTGGGCGCCGCGGTATACGGCGTGGCGCCGGGCGGTCGTACCCTCTGATGCCCGGCCGCATGGCCTTCACTTGTCGGTGAGCTAGGCCGAACTTACTTCTTCGAATGCTCAAGAATGCAAACGGATACCAGGCACGCCCCGACGGCACCGATCATCAGGCTGATGAGGACGCTCGTTATCCCGCGACCTTCCGTGAGGCCCAATATGAAACCGCCGGTACCTGCAAATGCTGCGATCCCGCCAAGGATGATCAGGTGGAAGGATCTGAGGTTCAGGAATGAACCAAGCATCTCGTTCAAAAACCACAGTGGAGCGAACCTCCTGCTTTGAGGTCTAGGCGATCGGTCCGCTTCCTCCACGAGTTTTCCCCTCTCCGTATACGGGGTTGAACTTATTGGGGCTTACGTTCCGGCTCTGCTGTTCCAGCTTCTTCGAGTCGTCCTCGGGGGTATAGGCGTAGTCGATAAACGTTGCGACAGCGGCGACAGGCACGCCGAAGATCTTACCTGCGCCCTTAATGATCCCGCTGCCAATCTTGTTGATGACGGATCCGCCACCCGCGCCGAGATTCGTGCCTGCCGTTTTAGCCATCCCTGCGACAGCATTTGGAGGGGTGCCACCCACGAAGTAGTCCCATGCCTCCCCGAACCTGCCGTGCAGTGCAGAATCTCCAGCATTGATCCAGGACTTATAGCTGAAGAATTCTGCCACTGGCTTGATGGTGTCACTGCCCCAGGGCTTGACTCCTAGCGTGTGCGTGCCGGCGCGAGCAGGCTTCCGGAAGTCCTTCTCGTAAGAGCTAATGGAGGTGTAAACCTTGCCCTTGAATCCGTCTGCGGGATCGCCCGAGGTGTTGCTACGGAGAGCCTGAGAGGCGAAGTTGTCTGTTTCTTCTGCGTCGGCGAGGATCTCCTGGATCCTCGCGCTGAAATCTTCGATCTTCTTCTTCTGCAGGGCGCGTATTTCTTCGTTGTCGGGGTCGTCTTGGTTTGGAAGGTCCTGAGTGGTGTCGTTGCGGGCTTCGATATAGCCAGTACTGCTGATCGTCAAACCTCGGTCTGGCGCCTCTGCATCGGCGACTTTATGGAGTTCTGCCTTGTTCTTTTTTAGCCTGCCGTGGGCGTCGCGCAATATGTCGCGAATGCCTTTGGCCTCAGTGACGGCATTCGTGATCTCTTTATCGGCGTCCTCGATCTGACCAGCTGCCACTGCTGAGGTGAGGTCGAGGCTGCTCCAACCTGCCTGACTGAACGTCTTAGACACGTCCCGCGTGAATGCGTCATTCAGGGATTCGAGATGATGGACCTGAGCGTCCCATGCCTCGATGGCGCTCTCCAGCCTGCTTAGGTCGAGGTGGTAGAGCTGTTCGTACGTCACCATGCACTGTCACCTCATCCGAAGGGCGAGTTCTTGGGCATGGGCTTGAATTTCACCATGTTTTCGCGCTCTGTCCGCTCGTAATTTGCGGCGGTATTGGTGCACTTCGTGTGTATGTCGCGTAAGCTCCTGACGAGTTGCGCAACCTGATCATCCCAAATATCTGCCGTATGGCTCAGGGTGTGTCCTAGACTTCCGTCCCATGAAGCGTTCTTGAAAGCGGTGGCTGCATTCACGGTCTCATCCTTCGCGCTACGTCCCTTGGTGTGCAGCTCACCCGCTAGTTCCAGAGAGTTGTTTCCGGCATGGCGTAGCTTCGCTGGATCCTTGATCGCAGCAACCCCGTTTTCCCCAGAATTGGGAGGGGAGGGTGTGGTTCCCCAGTCCATTACATGATCCCCTTCATGTCGATGGCTCTGTGGGGCCGGTGTTGCCGGCACAGAAATTTTGATCGTACCTGCGGCCCTAATGGCTGTACGAGATAGTTCCTCAGGTTGGCTGGTAAGTTGCGGCCTCGGCTGGATCTAAGGCTCCCCGTTCCAGAGTCGGGCCTTTGTTCTCTTCATCTCGCCACAGTCATCAACGCGACTTGATTCGTACGATTTCTTAGCGAGTCCTTGAAGCCTGGGCGGTCTCGGCTATGCACTCAGCGGTTGTGCAGGTCTGCGGCGCCCCCGGGTCTACTTGTTGGTCGGCTGGATCCGCATTCGCTCTAGGTCGCCGTAGCGTGTCCGGGTTGATCGCGTGGCTAAGGAAGCTGGTGTGGGCATGGCGGTTCAACGCCAACGACTCGTGGTCCGAGAATGCGCCCCTCGTCGACGTTGAGTCCGTCTGCTTCGATCGCCCGGAGCGGGATCTGAGGGGCAAGGCCGTGGGACACCACGGTCTTGGGCGGCACGCCGACCTCGTGACTGGGTAGGGGCGGAACATTTACGACCGGCCCAGGTACGGATGCCGGGTGGTCCGCCGGGGTTCTGCAGAGGGGCGCAGCTCGTGCAGGACGCGCAGGAGGGCGAGGCGAGTGCGGCAGAGTGCCAGCGGCCTTCGGAATGACGACGGTCCTCGGGATTGCCGCCCTCGGTATGTGCAATTCGTCCTCCAAGCGGGCGAGGGCATCCCGTACCTGTTCACACAGGGGTGTCACGGCGGGGTTACCGGCGTGGATGCGGTTCTCCTGCCGGAAGTCGGTGACCCACTGATGGAAGCGGGACGACTGACAGGTGCCTTCTGCTACAGACCGTGAGGCTGGCTGTCTACACGGTGGCTTCCAGCTCGCCGTTCATCAACTGGCTTTGCGCGTGGACCGTTCGGCAGCGCCCAGGAGTGCAGGCGCACTTCGGGGCGGTGTCGGTGACCGCTCGCTGCGGAGCCTCGACTGACCCACGACGACGCATCTTCAGATCCATGAAGATCTCCCAGGACATTCGCCGCGAGCACGGCGGTGCGCTGGCCGCCGACGCCGAGGCCGGAATGGCGGAGAAGTCGCGGGAGTTCGCGGCGGCCGGCAACCGCGTCTACCTGCCGATCGCGGACTGAGCCGACGGGACGGACCGGGAACGGCCCGAAGACGTGCGTCGCGTGCGTCTTCGGGCCGTCCGCCCGTTCGTCAACGCGGCCGGGCACCGCGGGGCACCAACGCGGGCGGCCCGCCCGGCAGCTACTCCGACCGGTGTTCCGGCCCCCCGTAGTCGGGGCTGGTGAAGTCCGGGCTGGAGTAGCGGGGGCGGGACCAGGAGGCGTCGGTGTCGCGGCTGCTGAAGCGGGGACGGGTGTAGCCGAGCGTGGGGGTGCGGCGCTCCTCGGCCGGTGTGGGGCGGGGCACGTACCGGACCGGATCGTCCTCTGGGTCGGCCGCGGGATCGGCCAGCGCCTCGCGCAGGAAGGGCAGCAACCCGCGGTCGAGGAGGGCCTGTCGCCAGGCGTCGTGGGCGCTGTCCAGCGCGGCGGTCCGCTCCTTGGCCGCCGTGTCCCGGGCCGTGCCGTTGCGCAGCGCGGTGACGACCACGCAGCCCATGGCGACCAGTGCCCCGGCGGCGGCCAGCCCCGCGAAGACCCAGCCGACGCTGACCAGGGGCCGGGAGACGGCCGGGTCCGGGTCGACGGCGCGCAGCACGTAGCCGATGACGAGGAAGAGGACGGCCGCGATGCCGGCGAGCACCGGCACGAGGACGGTGGCCATCGCGGCGAGCCCGAAGCCGGCAGGATCGGACTCCGGCTCGTCGTCCGCGGTGGCCGGTCCGGTGCGTTCGTCAGAGGTCTGGTCCGCCGACGGACCGCCCCCTCCGGCGCCGGACGCGGCGGTCGACGGGGCGCGCAGCTCGGTGCGCAGCTGTACGAAGCGTTCGTATTCGGCCGTCGCGCAGGCGGCGATCGCGCTGGTCGCGCTGAGCGCCATCATGCGCAACTGCTCGCTGCTGAGCCGGTTTCCGGCGGCGGTGGTGAGATCGTCCGGGCGGTTTTCGGCGGTGCGCAGCGCCTCATCAAGGATCCGCGCGAATTCCGTGCGGTCCTCGTTCAGCAGGTGCGGAGCGCTGTTCATGTGGATCCCCCGAAGCTCCGTAGGGCCGTACGGGCCGGCCGGGGGCCGGGCGCCGGGCGGAAACGGAGGAGAGCCTGCTACGGATAGACCGATGGTAGAGCGCCGCCGGCGCGGGGTGACAGAGAGTTTGCGGAATTTGCCTGATGCCGCGACCGATTCCCGTCCTATCTGATAACAGGTCGGGACGGCATCGGACCGTCGGAGGAACCGTCAGCCCGCCAACGGGAGTTGGCAGACCAGCAGCTTTCCGGCCATCGTGACACCGCCGTCCATCGCGATGGCCAGACCGTCCGCGTAGACGTGCGGGCCGTCCACGGCGACGCCGTCGTCCTCGCCGTCCTCCGCGCCGACCTCGCCCAGCAGGTACGGGATCGGGCTGTGGCCGTGCACGACGCGGTTGCCGCCGTAGGCGTCGAGCAGTTCGCGCACGGCCTGCGCGCCGGCCTCGTCGCGGAAGGCGAACCGCTTGGTGAACTTGCGGAAGAGGTCCCAGACTTCGTCGGCGTCGCTGCGCGTCAGCACATCGTGGACGGTGTCGTTGACCTCCTCGATCGACGCGCCGTATTCGAGGTAGGCGGTGGTGTCGGAGTGCACGAGCAGGTGCCCGTCCTCCTCCATCACGGCGTCCAGGCGGGCCATCCACTGGAGGTGGTGGTCCTCCAGGCGGTCCATGTCGTTCTTCTGGCCGCCGTTGAGCAGCCACGCCGCCTGGAAGGAGGCGGTGCCGGCGCCGGACTGCACGGGCGTGTCGCCGAACCGCTTGGCGCCCAGCAGCAACAGCTCGTGGTTGCCCATCAGGGCCTTGCAGTAGCCGCCGGCCGCCGCGGCCTCGGCGGAGAGCTGCATGACCAGGTCGATGACGCCGATGCCGTCCGGACCGCGGTCGGTGAAGTCGCCGAGGAACCAGAGCCGGGCGGTGCCGGCGGCCCACGTGCCGTCGGCGTCGATCAGCCCCTCGGCCTCCAGCGCGGCGCGCAGTTCGTCGTAGTAGCCGTGGACGTCGCCGACGACGTACAGCGGGCCCAGGCCCTCCGGTGCGGCGGCCGGCTCCTGCGCCGCCAGCACGGACGGGTGGTCGATGAGGGTGTCCGTGCGCGTGATGACCGGCAGGTCACGGGCGGTCGGGGTGTACTCCTCGGGCATCTGCACCGGAGGCGCGGTGGGCGGCGCGACCGGGGTTGCGGCCGGCGCCTGGAGCGGTTGCCCGGCGGGTGCCGGGGGTGGCGGAACGGACTCCGGAGGTTGTGCCCCCATGGTCCACACCATGGGTCCCTGACTGGCCCCCTGAGTCATCGACCCCTCCACCGTTGCGCCGCCGTGCACCTCTCGGACCTTTGCCTGGTCGACGGCGGTCCGCAGTGTCGTGCGCCCATCATAGGAACGCCGCTCGCGGGTTGTGACGCACCCGGGGGTGATCAATCCTGCGAAGCCCGGCGTTCGCGATGGATTTCTCCCGGGATCAGCCCGTTTTTTCCTCGGCGGAGCGGGCGCCCGGGGTTCGCCGGAGCGCCTGGCCCGTCGTGCCGGGGCGCGCTCAGTCGCCGGCCGGGCCCCGCGGCGGGCTGACCGTCGTCCTCGGGGAGCGGCGTTGCGAGGAGGTGCGCACGATCAGGTCGGTCGGTATCACCTGCTCGACCGGGCACGTGCTGTCGAGCCCCTCGATGGCGTCGATCAGGATCTGGACCACGGCGGTGCCGATGCGCCGCGGCTTGAGCGAGAGCGTCGTGATCGGCGGCTCGGTGGTGGCGTAGACGGTGGACTCGCTGCAGCACACCAGCAGCAGGTCGTCCGGTACCCGCAGTCCGTAGCGGCGGGCCGCGGCGAGCAGGTCGGTGCCGTTGGGGTCGAAGAGCCCGTAGACCGCGTCCGGCCGGTCCGGGCGGGCCAGCAGCCGGTCCGCGGCCACGGCGCCCGCCCGCGGGTCGTACGCGGGGTACGACTCGTAGACCGGGTCCTGACCGACCCGCTCGCACCAGTTCAGGTAGGCGGTGGTCGACAGCTGGGTGTAGGTGTCGGTGGTGGTGCCCGTGAGCAGCCCGATGCGGCGGGCGCCGGCCTCTGCGAGGTGGTCGAGCAGGCCGAGGACGGCCGCCTCGTGGTCGTTGTCGACCCAGCCGGTGACCGGGATGGTGCCGCCGGGGCGCCCGTCGGAGACGACCGGGATGCCGTGCCGGACGAGTTCGGTCAGGACCGGGTCGCCGTCGGCCGGGTCGATGACGACGGTGCCGTCGAGGGCGACGTTGGACCAGACGTCGTGCCGGGAGGTCGCGGGCAGGATGACCAGGGCGTAGCCGCGGGCCAGCGCGGCGGAGGTGGCGGCTCTGGCCATCTCCGCGAAGTACGCGAACTCGGTGAAGGTGAAAGGTTCATCCCCGTAGGTGGTCACGGTCAGGCCGATGAGACCCGACTTGCCGGTACGGAGCGTGCGGGCGGCCGCGGACGGGCGGTAGCCCAGCCGGTCGGCCACCTCGCGGACGTGGCTACGGGTGGCGTCCGGAAGCCGGCCCTTGCCGTTGAGCGCGTCGGAGACAGTCGTGATCGATACACCGGCTGCGGCGGCCACGTCCCGGATGCCCGCGCGTCCCAGTCGGCGACCGGACGACCGGCCCACCTGGTGCTTCCCTGCTGCTGTCATGGCGAGCCGATAGTAGGGCTCGCTACGGCCATTCGCGGGTGACCGCCGACGGCCGCAAGAAGGCACGTTTCTGCACGGTGATGTGCCGTCAGCTACCTTGCGATTGAAGGAACTTGCTGGCTCTGATGGGCCTATGGGGGGAGTGGGGAGTGGTCTGCCTGGCGATATGCCCAGGTCTCGAAGAGGTCTCAAGTCACCTTGACGAGGGACGCGCGCCACGGAGTGAGCCACCGGCGCGCACTGCATCGCTTAGCGCTCCCCTTCGGATGCACGCCCGGCGCTCGCCACGGCGGAGCCCGCGGGAAGGTTCGTGGGAAGGCCCGTGGGGCGCGCCCGCGGGAGGGCCGTCACATCAGGGCCTGACGCCGGACGGGGCAATCCTCATAAGGTGTGCAGTATTGGAGTCGAGAGGGATGGTTGAGGAGGACCTGCGGTGAGCGAGAAGACCCCGAGGCTGCGTGCTGCGCTGGACGGCATCCCCACCTACAAGCCGGGGCGGCCGGCGGCGGCCGGCGGTCCGGTCGCCTACAAGTTGTCCTCCAACGAGAACCCCTACCCGCCGCTGCCGGGCGTCCTGGAGAGTGCGGTGGAGGCCGCCGGGTCGTTCAACCGTTACCCGGACATGGCGTGCACCGGCCTGATGGCGGAGTTGGCCGACCGGTTCTCGGTGCCGGTGGACCACCTGGCGACCGGTACCGGATCCGTGGGCGTGGCCCAGCAGCTGGTCCAGTCGACGGCCGGTCCCGGGGACGAAGTGATCTACGCCTGGCGGTCGTTCGAGGCGTACCCGATCGTCACCCAGGTCTCCGGTGCGACGTCGGTGCAGGTTCCGCTGACCTCCGGCGAGGTGCACGATCTGGACGCGATGCTGGCGGCGATCACCGAGCGGACCCGGTTGATCTTCGTCTGCAACCCCAACAACCCCACCGGCACCGTCGTGCGCCGTGCGGAGCTGGAGTCCTTCCTGGACCGGGTGCCGGACGACGTGCTGGTGGTGCTGGACGAGGCGTACCGCGAGTTCATCCGCGACGCGGACGTGCCGGACGGGATCGAGCTCTACCGCGACCGCCCCAACGTGTGCGTGCTGCGCACCTTCTCCAAGGCGTACGGCCTGGCGGGGCTGCGGGTGGGCTTCGCGGTGGCGCACCCGGAGGTGGCCGCGGCGCTGCGCAAGACGGCGGTGCCGTTCGGCGTCAGCCAGCTCGCGCAGGAGGCGGCGGTGGCGTCGCTGCGCAGCGAGGCGGCGTTGCTGGAGCGGGTCGACGCGCTGGTCGTCGAGCGGACGCGGGTGTACGACGCGCTGGTGGCGCAGGGTTGGACCGTACCGGCGTCGGAGGCGAACTTCGTCTGGCTGCGGTTGGGGGACCGGACCACCGCGTTCGCCGAGGCGTGCGAGCGGGCCGGGGTGGTCGTGCGGCCGTTCGCGGGCGAGGGCGTGCGCGTGACGATTGGCGAGGAGCCGGCGATGGACCTGTTCCTGGAGGCGGCGGCGGAGTTCCGCAAGGTTCTGTAGTCGTCTTCCGGTCCGTCGGCGGCGCGCTGCCGGCGGGCGGGCGGTGCGTTCCGAGGCCGTGGGTCCCTGTCCGACCCGCGGCCTCCGGCATGTGTGGCCTCAGGCCCCTTGGACGTGGATGGCGTCGCCGTTGCGGACGGTGGCCAGTGCGCGCGGGTCGCCGTCGACGCGGCCCAGGACGTTGCAGGGGGAGGCGAGTCGGGACTCGTCGCCGCGGGATATCGGGGTCGGCCCGTAGGGGAGCGCGAGGGCGTTGCCCTCGGTCCAGAAGGCGACCGTGCCGGGGTCGACGACCTGGCGGGCGTCGGACTCCAGGGCGGGGGTGAGCCCGGTGTCGAAGTAGACCTCCTCGCCCCAGGTGTTCGCCGTGCCGTGGAGCGGCAGGGCGGCGAGGAGCGCGGTGGCGGTCGGGGTGTCGTCGAGGGTGGCGGTCACGTGCCCGGCGGGCCAGGAGATGCGGATCTTCATGGCGACGAATTCAACAATATGTTGAAGCCGCGCGGAAGGGCGTGGACATAACCTCGGCATAAACGTTCACGGGCCATGGATTCGTACGTGACCGCAGTCACGTACCCCCCTTCCCCAAGGTGAGAGGTGCATGGGTAATAATGCTTGTGAATGTGAACGCGTTCACAAGCTCACGTCCTGACCTGTGGCGTCTCGTGCGCCGCAAAAGGGACATACCTGCCGTGAAGCGGCGATGCAAGGACGTAAGGAGGTCGCGACGTGGAACTGGCTTTGGCGCCGGAGACTATGGCGCGATGGCAATTCGGCATCACGACCGTCTACCACTTCCTGTTCGTCCCGCTGACGATCTCCCTCGCCGCTTTGGTGGCCGGACTTGAGACCGCATGGGTGCGAACCGGTAAGCAGAAGTACCTCAAGGCCACCAAGTTCTGGGGCAAACTGTTCCTGATCAATATCGCGATGGGCGTCGTCACCGGCATCGTCCAGGAATTCCAGTTCGGCATGAACTGGTCGGACTACTCGCGGTTCGTCGGGGACGTCTTCGGTGCGCCGCTCGCCTTCGAAGCCTTGATCGCGTTCTTCTTCGAGTCCACGTTCATCGGTCTGTGGATCTTCGGCTGGGACAAGCTGCCGAAGAAGCTCCACTGCTTCTGCATGTGGATGGTGTCCATAGGAACGATCCTCTCGGCGTACTTCATCCTCGCCGCCAATTCCTGGATGCAGCACCCGGTCGGTTACAAGTACAACCACGTCACCGGACGGGCCGAGCTGACCGACTTCTGGAAGGTGCTGACGCAGGACACCACCCTCGTCGTCGTCTTCCACACCCTGACCGCGGCGTTCCTGACCGGTGCCGCCTTCATGGTCGGCGTCTCCGCGTACCACCTGATGCGCAAGAAGCACGTCAAGGTCATGCGGACGTCGCTGCGGCTCGGCCTGGTCACCCTGGTCATCGCCGGCATGCTCACCGCGATCAGCGGTGACTCGCTCGGCAAGGTCATGTTCAAGCAGCAGCCGATGAAGATGGCCTCGGCCGAAGCGCTGTGGGACAAGGCCGCGCCGGCACCGTTCTCGGTCTTCTCGTACGGCGACGTCGCCAAGGGGCACAACAAGGTCGCCATCGAGATACCGGGCCTGCTCTCCTTCCTGGCGCACAGCGACTTCTCCTCGCCGGTGCCCGGCATCAACGACGTCAACAAGGCCGAGCAGCAGAAGTTCGGGCCCGGTGACTACCGGCCCAACATCCCGGTCACCTACTGGGGCTTCCGCTGGATGATCGGCTTCGGGATGACGTCCTTCGTCATCGGTCTGGCCGGCCTGTGGCTCACCCGCAGGAAGTTCTGGCTCGCGCCCGCGCTGCGGACCGGCGACGAGGAACCACCGCACCTCGCGCTCACCAAGGACAAGGTGCTGGGCGAGCGCCTGACCAAGTGGTACTGGCGACTGGCCTTCGTCACCCTCGGCTTCCCGCTGATCGCCAACTCGTGGGGCTGGATCTTCACCGAGATGGGCCGCCAGCCCTGGGTCGTCTACGGCGTGCTGCGCACCCGTGACGCGGTCTCGCCAGGCGTCACGCAGGGCGAAGTGATCACGTCCCTGGTCGTCTTCACCACGCTCTACGCGATCCTCGCCGTGGTCGAGGTACGGCTGCTGGCGAAGTACATCAAGGCCGGACCCCAGGAACTCACCGACTCCGACCTCAACCCGCCCACCAAGATCGGTGGAGATTCCACCGACGCCGACCGGCCGATGGCCTTCTCGTACTAGGAGGCGACCGTGCAACTCCACGACATCTGGTTCGTCATCATCGCCTTCCTCTGGACCGGCTACTTCTTCCTGGAGGGCTTCGACTTCGGGATCGGCGTGCTCACCAAGCTGCTGGCCCGGGATCGGAGCGAGCGGCGGGTGCTGATCAACACCATCGGCCCGGTCTGGGACGGCAACGAGGTCTGGCTGCTCAGTGCGGGCGGCGCGACCTTCGCCGCCTTCCCGGACTGGTACGCGACCCTCTTCTCCGGGTTCTACCTGCCCCTGCTGCTGATCCTGGTCTGCCTGATCGTGCGCGGAGTGGCGTTCGAGTACCGCGCCAAGCGGCCCGAGGAGTACTGGCAGCGCAACTGGGAGCACGCGATCTTCTGGACCTCGCTGCTGCCCGCGGTGCTGTGGGGCGTGGCCTTCGGCAACATCGTCCACGGCGTGAAGATCGATGCCCACAAGGAGTACGTCGGCGGCCTGCTCGACCTGCTCAACCCGTACGCGATCCTCGGCGGTCTGGTGACGCTGACGCTGTTCACCTTCCACGGTGCGGTGTTCGCCTCGCTGAAGACCGTGGGGGACATCCGGGAGCGGGCGCGCAGGATGGCGGGTGTCCTCGGACTGATCACCGCCGTGCTCGCGATCGGGTTCCTGGCGTGGACCCAGGCCGACCGGGGGAACGGCAGCAGCCTGGTCGCCATGGTCGTCGCCGTGGTGGCGCTGGTCGCCGCGCTCGGGGCCAACAAGCTCGGGCGTGAGGGCTGGGCGTTCGCGTTCTCCGGGATCACCATCGCGGCGGCGGTCGCGATGCTGTTCCTGACGCTCTTCCCGAACGTCATGCCGTCCACGTTGAACGAGAGCTGGAGCCTCACGGTCAGCAACGCCTCGTCCAGCCCCTACACCCTGAAGATCATGACGTGGTGCGCCGGGATCGCCGCGCCGCTCGTGATGCTCTACCAAGGGTGGACCTATTGGGTGTTCCGCAAGCGGATCGGCACCCAGCACATCGCCGAAGCCCACTAGCTGAGTCCCGCCCCGCCCGGCCAGGGCGGGGCTCGGGAGAACGGAAGGTTTCACGTGAAACCGGTCGACCCGCGCCTGCTCCAGTACGCCCGTGCCACCCGCGGATTCCTCATCGCGGTGGTGGTGCTGGGGCTTGCCGGCGCAGGCCTGGTCATCGGTCAGGCCATGCTGATCGCGGAGATCGTGGTCGGAGCCTTCCAACACGACCTCGCCCTCGACGCGCTGGTCACGCCGGTGGCGTTGCTCGCCGCCATCTCCGTCGGCCGGGGGCTGGTCTCCTGGCTCACCGAACTGGCCGCGCACCGCGCCAGCGCGGCGGTCAAGTCCGAACTGCGGATGCGGCTGATCGAGCGGGCCACGGCGCTCGGGCCCGGGGCTGCGGTCCAGCGCGCGGACGGGACCGAGGACGCCGGCACCTTGGAGCTGCGGACCGGGGAACTGACGAACCTGGCCACCCGCGGCATCGACGCCCTCGACGACTACTTCGCCCGGTACCTGCCGCAGTTGGGGCTGGCGGTCGTGGTGCCGATCGCGGTGCTGGTCCGGATCGTCACCGGGGACTGGATCTCCGCGCTGACGATCGTGATCACCCTGCCGCTGATCCCGCTCTTCATGGTCCTCATCGGCTGGGCCACCCAGTCGCGGATGGACCGCCAGTGGCGGCTGCTCGCCCGGCTCTCCGGGCACTTCCTCGACGTCGTCGAGGGCCTGCCGACCCTCAAGATCTTCGGCCGGGCCAAGGCCCAGGCCGCTTCCATCCGCGCGATCACCGACGAGTACCGCCAGGCCACCCTGCGCACCCTGCGGATCGCGTTCCTCTCCTCGTTCGCGCTCGAACTCCTCGCCACCATCTCGGTGGCGCTGGTCGCGGTCGGCATCGGCATGCGCCTGGTGCACGGCGAACTCGACCTCTACACAGGGCTGATGGTGCTGGTGCTGGCGCCCGAGGCGTACCTGCCGCTGCGGCAGGTGGGGGCGCAGTACCACGCCGCGGCCGAAGGGCTCTCGGCGGCGGAGGAGATCTTCGCCGTGCTGGAGACCCGGCCGCGGACGCCCGGCACGGCGCCCGCGCCCGACGGCACCGGGCTGACCGTCGAGCAGCTGGTGGTCCGCCACCCCGGGCGCAGCGCGGCGTCGCTGCCGGCGACCTCGTTCGAGGTCCGCCCCGGCGAGACCGTCGCGCTGGTCGGCCCCTCCGGCGCCGGCAAGTCGACGCTGCTGAGCGTGGTGCTCGGCTTCACCGAACCGTCCGAGGGGCGGGTCCTCGTCGACGGACGGGACGTCGCCGACCTCTCCCCCTCCGACTGGCGCAGCCGGATCGCCTGGGTGCCGCAGCATCCGCACCTCTTCGCCGGCTCCATCGCGGAGAACGTCCGGCTGGTGCGGCCGGACGCCGACGACGCGGCGGTCCGCACGGCGCTGGGCGAGGCCGGCGCGCTGGACTTCGTCGACGCGCTGCCCGACGGCCCGGCCACCCGGCTCGGGGAATCCGGCGCCGGGCTCTCCGCCGGCCAGCGCCAGCGCATCGCGCTCGCCCGTGCCTTCCTCGCCGACCGCCCGGTCGTGCTGCTCGACGAGCCCACCGCCAATCTGGACGGTGAGACCGAGCAGGCCCTGGTCGAGGCGGTGGGCCGGCTCGCGGTCGGGCGCACGGTCCTGATGGTCGTCCACCGGCCGGCGCTGCTGGCGGTGGCGGATCGCACGGTGCGGTTGGCGGCGCCCGAGGTGGCCGACGGGTCCGTGGCACCGGCGGTGGCGGCAGTTTCCGCGCCGGGTCCGGACGCGGGTGCGGTGCCGGCCGCCGAGCCGGTCCCACCGGTGGTCGGTGGGTCGGAGCCGGGTGGCTCCGTGCCGGGTTCCGCGCGCTCCGCGCTGGGGCGCCTGCGTGGGCTGGCCCGGGCCCGGCGGGCGCGCCTGGGGCTCGCGTTGCTGCTCGGCAGCCTCGCCCTGGGCTGCGCGGTGGGCCTGATGGCGACCTCCGGCTGGCTGATCTCGCGGGCCTCGCAGGAGCCGCCGGTGCTGTATCTGATGGTGGCGGTGACCGCGACCAGGGCGTTCGGTATCGGCCGGGCGGTCTTCCGGTACGCCGAGCGACTGGTGGCGCACGACGCGGTGTTCCGGATGCTCGCCGACGTCCGGGTGGCCGTCTTCCGACGGTTGGAGCGGCTGGCCCCGGCCGGCCTCAAGGAGCGCCGCCGCGGCGATCTGCTGTCGCGGTTGGTCGCGGACGTCGATGCGGTGCAGGACTACTTCCTCCGCTGGTTGCTGCCGGTCGGGGCGGCACTGCTGGTCGGCGTGGGCACCGTCGCGTTCACCGGCTGGCTGCTGCCGGAAGCCGGGGTGATCCTCGCGGGCGGACTGCTGCTCGCCGGGGCCGGGGTGCCCGCGCTGTCGAGCGCGCTGGCCCGGCGTGCGGAGCGCCGGCTGGCCCCCGCCCGAGGGGTGCTCGCCACCCGGGTCGTCGATCTCCTCACCGGTACCGCCGAGTTGACGGTCGCCGGGGCCCTCGGGGCCCGCACGGAGGGGGTGCGCCGCGCGGACCGGGACCTGACCCGGATCGCCTCGCGTTCGGCCACCGCGGCCGGGGCGGGAGCCGGCCTCTCGGCGCTGCTGTGCGGGCTGACCGTGGCCGCCGCCGCGGTGGTGGGCATCCAGGCCGTGCACGCGGGCCGGCTGGCCGGCGTGGAACTGGCCGTCATCGTGCTCACCCCGCTCGCCGCGTTCGAGGCGGTCGCCGGGCTGCCGCTGGCCGCGCAGTACCGGCGCCGCACCCGGCACGCCGCGGACCGGGTGTTCGAGGTGCTGGACGCGCCGGCGCCGGTCCGTGAGCCGGACGCCCCCGTGGCCGCGCCCGACGCGCCGTTCCCGCTGACCGTGAGCGGTCTGACCGCACGTCACCCCGGGCAGGAGGAACCGGCGCTGGACGGCGTCGGCTTCACCCTGGCACCGGGCCGCCGGCTCGCCGTCGTCGGCCCGTCCGGATCCGGCAAGACCACGCTCGCGCAGGTGCTGTTGCGCTTCGTGGACCGCGAGTCGGGGGCCTACACCCTGGCCGGGACGGACGCGCAGGAGATGGCCGGCGACGCGGTGCGACGGCTGGTGGGGCTGTGCGCGCAGGACGCGCACCTCTTCGACAGCTCGCTGCGGGAGAACCTCCGGCTCGCCCGGCGCGACCGCAGTGCCGGTGCGGGCGGTGCCGACGACCAGGACCTCTGGGACGCGCTCGACCGGGCGCGGCTGGCGGCCTGGGTGCGTGGGCTGCCCGACGGCCTGGACACCATGGTCGGGGAGCATGGCGCCCGGCTCTCGGGCGGCCAGCGGCAGCGGCTCGCCCTCGCGCGGGCCCTGCTCGCGGACTTCCCGGTGCTCGTGCTGGACGAGCCGGCCGAGCACCTCGACCTGGCCACGGCCGACGCGCTGACCGCCGATCTGCTGGCGGCCACCGAGGGCCGGACCACGCTGCTGATCACGCACCGGCTCGCCGGGCTGGACGCGGTCGACGAGGTGTTGGTGCTGGACCGCGGCCGGGTGGCGCAGCGTGGTGCTTACGCGGAGTTGGCCGCGGTCGACGGTCCGTTCCGGCGGATGTTGGAGCGTGAGCGGGCGGTGGACGCGGCGTATCCGCGGATGGTGACCGGCGGGGACGGAAGCGCGCGGGAGGACGCCGAGCGGGTGCCCGCGGGGGCGTCCGCCGGTGCAGGCGCCGACGTGGCCGCGTTCTCGGGATGACGGTCGGGACCGGCGCCGGGCCCGGGAGGGCGCGGGCCGGTCATCCGTGGGGGCGGGCCGTGCCGGAGAACTGAACTTTCCCCTGAAATGGCCCCTTATTAGGCTCGGGGCATGGCAGTCACGGCAGGATCGCCCCCAGACCCCGTGGACACCGCACGCGCCGGTGGACGCCCGGACCCCATGGACGCCGCCACCGAGGCCACCCGCAGCCTCCAGGGGCTGTCGTCCGAGCTGACTGCCCGGGTCCCACAGCTGTTGGAGGCGATGCGCACGGTCGGCGCCGGGCTGGACCTGCACATCACCCTGGACCGGATCGTGGAGACCGCCGCCGAACTCGCCGATGCGCGCTACGCCGCGATCGGGATCATCGACGACGCCCGGGAAGGGCTGTCGGACTTCGTGACCTACGGCGTCACCGGTGAGCAGCACGAACGCATCGGCGCGCTGCCCGACGGCCACAAGGGCCTGCTCGGTGCGTTGATCCACGACCCGAAGCCGGTGCGGCTGGCGGACCTCACCCAGGACCCCCGCTCGGCGGGCTTCCCGCCCGGTCACCCGCCGATGCGGTCGTTCCTCGGGGTGCCGATCCGCGTTCAGGGCGAGATCTACGGCAACCTCTACCTGACCGAGAAGCGCGGAGGGGAGTTCAGCGAAGAGGACCTGCACATGGTGCGGGTGCTGGCCACCGAGGCCGGGATCGCGATCGGCAACGCCCGGCTGTACGCCGCGACCCGGCAGCGGGAGCGCTGGATCGACGGTTCGGTGGCGGTGACCACCGAGCTGCTCGCCGGCAGCGACGTCGACGACGCGCTCGCGGTCGTCGCCGAACAGGCCAGGAAGCTGGCGGATTCGACGGCCGGCATCGTGCTGCTGCCGGACGAGGACGGCGGGTTGGAGGTCGTCGCGGTGTCCGCCGACGACCCGACCGGAATCCTGGGGACCCAGATCCCGCCCGACAGCCCGGTGACCGAGCAACTCCTCGCCGGCGAACCGGTCTTCGTGGACGACTCGGCCAGCGATCCGCGGATGGTCACCGATCTCGCGCCGCGGTTCGGCCCGAGCATGCTGCTGCCGCTCAAGAGCGGTGGGCGGGTGCTCGGCACCCTCGCCACACCGCGGGGCCGTGGCGCCCGGGCGTTCTCCGCCGCCGAGCGGACCCTCGCCACGCAGTTCGCCGCACAGGCCGCGCTGGCGCTGGTGCTGGCCGACGCGCAGCGCGACCGGGAGCGGCTGGCGGTCTACGAGGACCGCGACCGGATCGCCCGTGACCTGCACGACCTCGTGATCCAGCGGCTGTTCGCGACGGGGATGATGTTGGAGAGCGCACAGCGCAAGACCGTGGTGCCGGAGGTGGCCCGGCGGGTAGGCAAGGCCATCGACGAACTCGACATCACCATCCAGGAGATCAGGACCGCGATCTTCGCCCTTCAACAGAGCCCGGCCGAGGCGCCGTCGGGGCTCCGGACCCGGGTCCTGCGGGAGATCGGCACCGCTGCCGTACCACTCGGCTTCCAGCCGTCAGCGCAGTTCGTCGGCCCCGTGGACTCCCGAGTCGGGGAGCGGGCCGGCAAGAACCTGATCGCCGCGCTGAGGGAGGCGTTGTCGAACGCCTTCCGGCACGCCGGGGCATCCCGGATCGAGGTGGTGGTCGACGCGACGGCCAGCTTGCCGGACGGCACTCCCGGTGTCCGGTTGACCGTCGCCGACGACGGGGTGGGGATTGCGCGGGGCGGGCGTCGCAGCGGCCTCAAGAACCTCGCCAAGCGGGCGGAGTCGCTGGGTGGGTCCAGCACGTACGGTCCCGGGCTGGGTGAGGAGGATGGGGGGACGATGGTGACCTGGGAGGCGCCGCTTTAGGGGGAACGGGGGCGGTGGCTGCCCCGGCCGGACGCGTGGTTTCACGTGAAACGGCCTTCTCTTTCCCGGAGTTGATCGTTTCACGTGAAACATCTCGGTCCGGAAAGCTGCGCGTGGTTTCACGTGAAACCACGCGCACTGCGTGGAACTGCTGAGTGCACGCGTCAGCTGAGCGAGGGCGTCAACCAGCGGTCCGTTGTCGCTTCGGGGGCGGCGGCACCGTCCCTGACGTCCTCACCGCTGGCGCAGGATCTGCTCGATCACGGCGGCCACGCCGTCGTCGTTGTTGGACGCCGTGCGACCCGTCGTCGCCGCCAGCACGTCCGGATGGGCGTTGGCCATGGCGTACGAGGTGCCTGCCCAGGTGAGCATCTCGATGTCGTTCGGCATGTCACCGAAGGCGACCACCTCGTCCGGCGAGATCCCGCGTTCCGCGCAGCAGCGGGCCAGGGTGCCGGCCTTGCTGACGCCCAGGCCGCTGATCTCCAGGAGCGCGGTGGGGCTGGACCGGGTGAAGGACGCCAGGTGGCCGGAGGCGGCCCGGGCGAGGGTGAGGAAGGCGTCGGGGTCCAGCTCGGGGTGGTGCGCCAGCAACTTGAGCACCGGGTGGTCGCTGGCGCTGCCGACATCGTTCGTCGGACCCGGTCTGGACGGTGCGGCGAAACCCTCGGCGAGGAGCTTCTCCGCGGGCGCGATGACCGCGGCCGGGTCGAGGAGGAAGGGCGGGTACTGCGGCTCGTAGTGGATGCCGCTGGTGCGCTCCACGGCGAAGGTGGTGCCGGGAGCCGCCGCGCGCAGGGCGTGGACGACGTCGAGCGCCACCGTGTGGTCCAGCGGGCTGACCTCGACGATCCGGTTCTCCCGGTGCAGATCGACGACGGCCGCGCCGTTCGCGCAGATCGCCAGGCCGTGGCCGTGCACGTGATCGCTGACCACGTCCATCCAGCGAGCCGGACGCCCGGTGACGAAGAACACCTCGATGCCCGCCTTCTCCGCGGCGGCGAGCGCGGCGATCGTCCGGCCGGAGACCGTCTTGTCGTCGTGCAGCAGGGTGCCGTCGAGATCGGTGGCGATCAGCCGGGTGGGCCGGGGCGGCGTGGCGGGGGCATCAGTCACGGGGCCATCTTCGCGTACCGGCACGTACGGATGTGCGGTGGGTGGCGGACCGGAGTCCGGTGGCCAGGCGGCCGGGCGGGGTTTCCGCGGCGCCCCCGTACGCTCGAATGCATGCGAGTGAGCACTGTGATCCTGCCTGTCCGCCGCTGGTCCGAAGGCGGGAAGGAGACCTGGCAGCGCGCCGAGGAACTCGGGTTCCACGCTGCGTACACGTACGACCACCTTTCCTGGCGGGACTTCCGCGACCAGACCTGGTTCGGCGCCCTCCCGACGCTGACCGCGGCCGCCACCGCGACCTCCCGGATGCGACTGGGCACCCTCGTCACCTCGCCGAACTTCCGGCACCCGGTCACCCTCGCCAAGGAACTGATCTCCCTCGACGACATCAGCGCGGGCCGCGTCACGCTGGGCATCGGCGCCGGCGGCAACGGCTTCGACGCGACCGCGCTGGGCCAGGAGCCCTGGTCGCCGCGGGAGCGGGCCGACCGCTTCGCCGAGTTCACGGCGCTGCTGCACCAGCTGCTGACCCAGGACGCCGTCTCGCACCGAGGCACGCACTACTCCGCGGACGAGGCGCGCAACGTCCCCGGCTGCGTGCAGCGGCCGCGGCTGCCGTTCGCGGTGGCGGCCACCGGCCCGCGCGGGCTGAAGCTGGCGGCCCGCTACGGCCAGGCGTGGGTGACCACCGGTGACCCCAAGGTGTCGAACGCGGGCGGCACCCCGGCCGAGTCGCGGGAGGCCATCCGCAGGCAGGTCGACGGCCTGGCCAAGGCGTGTGCGGACCAGGGCCGTGACCTCGACGAACTCCAGAAGATCATGCTGACCGGCTTCACCCCGGACCAGCCGCTGGACTCCTTGGACGCCTTCGTGGACTTCGCCGGCCGCCATGCCGAGCTGGGCATCGACGAACTGGTTGTCCACTGGCCGATCGCCGATTCGATCTTCGCCACCGACCCGGCGGTCTTCGAGCGGATCGCCACCGAGGGGCTCGCCCAGCTCGGCGCGTAGCCGCGTCCGGCTGCGCATCGGCGACGAAGGGCCGCAGATCCTGGTGCGCCCTGGCCTCCGGCCGGGGCTTTACCCGGTATATAGCCACCAAGAGGGAGAATTGGGGCAGCGGCGCAGTGTGCGAGACCTGGCGCCCGTCGGATGACGGCGCGTGCCCGGGTCGGCGCACTGCGCGAAGTGCGGTGCGTAGTGGAGGAGCCATGGCACAGACCCGATTCGCCCCGGACCGTGGGCTGACCTCGCGCATGGTCATGACGATGTTCTTCATCGGGCTGCTGTACGTCGTGGTCGTCAGTGCGCTGGTGGTGCTGCTCAAGGGCGCCTGGGTGGTGGTCCTGTTGATCGCCGGGGCCATGTTCGTCGCCCAGTTCTGGTTCAGCGATCGGATCGCGGCCTTCAGCATGGGGGCGCACGAGGTCACGCCGGAGCAGGCGCCCGAACTGCACGGCGCCGTGGACCGGCTCTGCGCGCTGGCCGACATGCCCAAACCGAGGGTCGCGATCGCCGAGTCGGACGTGCCGAACGCCTTCGCCACCGGCCGCAACCAGAAGAACTCCATGGTCTGCGCCACGACCGGGCTGCTCAGGCGCCTGGAGCCGGAGGAGCTGGAGGGCGTCCTGGCGCATGAGCTCTCCCACGTCGCCCATCGCGACGTCGCGGTGATGACCATCGCTTCGTTCCTCGGCGTCCTGGCCGGCATCATCACCCGCGCCGCCCTGTGGAGCGGCGTCGGGCGCAACAACCGGGACCAGAACGCCGCCATCGCGGTGCTGATCGTCACCGCCGTCAGCGTCGTCGTGTACGCCATCAGCTTCCTGCTGACCCGGCTGCTCTCCCGCTACCGCGAACTGTCCGCGGACCGGGCCGCGGCGATACTGACCGGTCGCCCCTCGGCGCTGGCGTCCGCCCTGACGAAGGTCACCGGCCAGATCGCACGGATCCCCACCGAGGACCTCCGCAAGGCCCAGCCGTTCAACGCCTTCTACTTCGCCCCGGCGTTCAACAAGGAGAGCTTCAGCCAGCTGCTGTCGTCGCACCCCACGCTGGAGCAGCGGCTCGACCAGCTGGGCCGGATAGCGGCGCAGTTGGGGCGGCCGTGAACGGCTGCCGGCGGGACGGCAGTGGCCGACGCACGGCGATGTTTCCCGTGAAACACCTCGCCGCGTCACCGGAGCGAAGGATCAAGGAGTAAGCCGCGCATGGGATTTCTGGACGCCATCCTCGGCCGTAGCAAGCCGGTACGCCCGGATCTGGACCAGCTGTTCGCGCTGCCGTCCGCCGCGGTCACCCTGCAGGCCGCGGCGGGGTTCCTCCCCACCGGGCTGGGGTCGGTGTGTTTCGCGAGCGTCGAGGGCGGCGCCTTCTCACGCATCCAGGACGAGGCGCGAGCGCTGCTGGACGGCTCGGTGGAGTTCACGCAGGACGCGTACGGCTACACGTGGTTGTTGGTGCGGCATGCCCCGGAGGACGTGGCGGGCCTGGTCAACGATCTGCACGCGGTCAACACGTCGCTGGAAGAGGCGGGGTTCGGGCCGCAGCTGCTCTGCTCCCTGATCGGGTTCCGCGATGAGCGGCAGCGGTCGTTGGCGCTGGTCTACCTCTACAAGCGCGGCACGTTCTATCCCTTCGCGCCGCGACCCGACGGCGGCGAGAAGCGGGACAACCCGCTCGAACTCCAGGTCCGGGCGATGCTCGGGGACGATCTGACGGTCGAGAAGGACCTGTCCCGGTGGTTCCCCGTGTGGGGAGCGCCCGGCCTCTGACCTGTGCGTTTCCTGAGAGGGAGATCAGCCGGGGAAGCGGAGGAACTCCGGCGGGACCCGTTCGGTCAGCCAGACCCCGTTGGCGCTGACGTGGAAGACGTGACCGGCCCGGTGCATCGCGCCCGCGTCGACCGTCAGCACGACCGGAGTGCCGCGCCGTGCGCCCACGCGGGTCGCGGTCTCGCGGTCCGGTGAGAGGTGCACGGCATGTCGGGACATCGGGCGCAGCCCCTCGCGCCGGATGGCGGCGACGCTCCGCTCCACCGTGCCGTGGAAGAGGAAGCCGGGCGGCACCGCCGGCGGCAGTCCGAGGTCGATGCGGATGGAGTGGCCCTGACAGGCACGGATGCGGCCGTGCTCCAAGGCGTAGCGCTGCTTGTCGTTGTCGGCGACCACGGTCTCCAGCTCCGCTCGGGAGAACGGGAAACCGTGTCGCGCGGCGGCGTCGATCAGCTCCGCCACGGGAACCCAGCCGTGGACGTCGAGGGTGATGCCGATCCGCTCCGGCTCGTGGCGCAGGCGTTTCGCCAGGTACTTCGAAATGCGCACGGAGCGCTGGTGGTTCATGGCTTCAGCATGCCGCGGCGTCCGTGCCGCGGCACCCGAAATTCGGCGCGGGGCGGAAGGGCCGCGCGTCACCGCCGTCAGTGGGCGCGCAGGCGACGGTGAGCGTCGGGCGCGGCCCTCACACGTCGTCGGGACGCTCGGGGGCCGGCTCCCCGTCCAGCTCCGTCTGCTCCGCCTCGTACCGGGCGCGGGCCAGCTCGCTGGCCTTCCTGGCCTTGGCGCTGGTCACCTCGTCGGCGGCCCAGCGGGCCCATTCCTCCATCGTCGCGGACAACCGCAGGCCGTACTCCAGCGCGATCTGCCCGTAGACAGAGATCATTTCGTCGTCCCACTCGGTGCTTTCGTCGACCTGCTTGTAGGTCTCGTGCGCGCGGGCGGCGGCCTCGGCCTGCGTGAGGAGGTAGGTGCGCGCCTCGAGCGGGGTGAGGATGCCGAGGAAGAACACCCGCAGCAGGGCGTCGTGGCGCTGCTGGCCGATGGGTGCGACCTCGGTGAGCCAGTGGCGCAGCTCGGTCAGGCCGTCGTGGGTGATCGCGTATTCCTTGCGGCCGCGCGGGCCCTGGGCGGCGACCTCGACCAGGCCGGCGGTCGTGAGCTTGTTCAGTTCGCCGTAGACCTGGCTCTGGGTCGCCGGCCAGACGCTGGTGAGCGAGGCGTTGAACAGCTTCATCAGGTCGTAGCCGCTCGCCGGGGACTCGGAGAGCAGGCCCAACACGGCATGTCTCAGGCTCATGACTCGCACTTTACCTTCCACAGTCGACATGTCAAAGCTGGACTTTCCAACTTCGACATGTCACTGTTGGAATGTCATCGGGGGGAGGGTGGGAACGCCGCTCCCGACGCAGTTGCAGCCGCGCCCGCCGGCCGGTGCAGCGTCGACCAGTCGCCCGATGCGATCGGGCGCGACCGAAATGGGGGGATCATGAATTACCTGCGGAGCTTCATTCCATGGCTGGTCTTCGCGGGGGTGTCCACGGCCGGCTGGCAGTGGGGGGCGCTCGTCGGACTGGTGGCCTCGGTGGCGCTGCTGATAGCGGACCGCGCCGCGGGACTCGGCCTGGAATCCCGGCTGTTGGAGTACGGCACCATCGTCTTCTTCACGGGCCTGACCGCCGTCGCCTTCGCCCGCCCCGACAGCGGCGTCGAGGCGTACAGCAGCGCCCTGTCAGTGGGGTGGCTCGCGCTCATCGCCTGGGTCTCGCTCGCCGTGCGGCGCCCCTTCACCATGGCGATCGCCCGCCGGATGGCACCGCCCGAGGTCTGGCGCACCCCGCTGTTCCGGCGCATCAACGTCGCCATCACCGCGGCATGGGCCCTGTCCTTCACTCTCAGCGCTGCTGCCCAGGTCGTGATAGCCGCCTACGGCTTCGGCGCGGCCCTCTCGGTCCTCGTGCAGATCGCCGGATTCGTCCTTCCCCTCCGATTCACCGCCGCCTATCCGGACCGGGCACGGGCCCGCTTCCTGCAGCAGTCCGGCGCGCGGCTCGACGTCCAGGGAGGCATGACCTCATGAGCACAGCTCCGTCCACCACGGTGTCCGCCGCATCGGCCGCACCGCCGCACCTGGCCGGCAACTTCGCCCCGGTCACCGACGAACTGACCGCCTACGACCTCCCGGTCACCGGCTCCATCCCGACGGAGCTCACCGGCTGGTACCTGCGCAACGGTCCCAACCCGCAGGACGCCGACAGCCCGCACTGGTTCTTCGGGGACGGCATGGTCCACGGCGTGCGTCTGGAGGGCGGACGGGCCGTCTCCTACCGCAACCGCTGGGTGCGCACCTCGACCTTCGTCGACCGCGTCCGCGTCATCGACGCGCAGGGTCACCACGACCCGACCGCCGGGGTCGCCAACACCCACGTCGTCCGGCACGCCGGTCGCACGATGGCGCTGGTCGAATCGTCCTTCCCCTACGAGATCGACTGCCGACCCGGGCACGAGCTGGAAACGGTCGGACCCCACGACTTCGGCGGCCGACTCACCACGGCCATGACCGCCCACCCCAAAACCTGCCCCACCACCGGTGAGCTGCACTTCTTCGGCTACGGCCATTCCACGGGCCGCTACCTGACCTATCACCGCGCAGACGCCGCAGGGGAGTTGGTGCTCAGCCGTCCGATCGACGTCCCCGCTGCCACGATGATGCACGACTTCCATCTGACGGCCCGCCACGTCGTCTTCATGGACCTCCCGATGGTCCACGACCGTCAACGTCCTGGCATGCCGTACCGCTGGGATCCGGAGTACGGGGCCCGCTTGGGAGTGCTGCGCCGCGACGATCCGCACGGTGAGGTCCGCTGGCTGGCCATCGATCCCTGCTACGTCTTCCACGCGCTGAATGCCCATGACGACGGCGAGCACCGGATCGTTCTCCACGTCTCTCGCTACGCCGCGCTGGACGGCCGCTCGACCCCCTGCCTCTGGCGCTGGACCGTCGATCTCGCCACCGGCACCGTGGCCGAGGAGCAAATCGACGACCAGGCAGGTGAGTTCCCCCGAATAGACGACCGGCTCGCCGGACAGCCCGCCCGCTTCGGTCACGTCACCTCCGCCGACGGACCCGGCACCGGCGGACGCCCCGGCGCGCTGCTCCGCTACGACCTGAGGACCGGCGCGGTGGCGCGGTACGACTTCGGGCCGGGACGCACCCCGGGCGAGGCCGCGTTCGCCCCCGCCGACGACCGGCCGGGCGGACCGGGCTGGCTGATCACCTACGTCTATGACGCGACGAGCGACACCAGTGACCTGGTGATCCTCGACGCGGACGACCTCACGGCCGGCCCGGTCGCCACGGTGTCCCTGCCCCGCCGGGTGCCGTACGGCTTCCACGGCAACTGGTTGCCGGACCCGGCCGTGTGGCGCCCTCCGGAGGGGCGGTCAGGCGGGAGGGCCCGTCCGGCGTGATCCTTGACAACTGCACAGTGCGGCAAGCCTGAGCTGCCCTGGTGAAGGGCCCAGCGCGGGAGGGGGTGGGGCGTGGGTAGGGGCCGGACGCCCGGAGGCGCACGGCGGGCGGTCAGGAACGGGGCACGTCCCCCTCGGCCGGACGGGGTTCCCGGGCGGCTGCGGTCAGGGCGTCCATGGTGCGGGCCTGCACCTCGCGCTGGGCGGCGGCGGCGATGAAGGCGGCTGTGCGCTGCGGCCCGACCAGATCGCGTACGGCCTGGACGGACGCGCTGGGCAGCGACACGGCCTCGGTGCCGGGCGCGGGACAGGGGTCCGCGTCGGGTTCGGGAGCCGCTGCCTCCGGCAGGTGCCGTGGCCCGTCCTCGGTCCCTCTCGTGGGCCGCCTGCCGGCGTCCCGTCCCTCCGGGACTGGCGGCTCGGGCCACCGCGCGGCCGGCCCCGAGGCACTGCCCGACCGTTCCGTCGGAGGGCTGTCGGATTGCGGCTGGCCGGGCGTCAGTGCCTCGGTGAGGTGGTGACGGATGTACCGGGTGGCCAGGGTGCGCATGGCGCGGGCCAGTTCGGCGTCGATGGTCTGCTGGGCGAGCGGTCGGAGGCGGCGTACCAACGCGGTGGCCTCCGCCGTCTCGGCCTCGGTGGGGGCATGGCGGAGGAACGTCCGGAAGACGTGCTCGGTGGTGAAGTCCAGGAAACGCGAGGCGATGTGCTCGACCTGGCCGCGCACCTCCCGCAGGTGCTCGGAGATCGCCAGGAGCGGGACGCCCGCGGAGTGCAGTTCGGCGGCGACGGCGAGTTCCTGGGGGCTGGGGACCAGGAACTCGTCGTCCCGGCCGGGGACGCGTTCCAGGACGCCCAGGTCGACGGCCTCGGCCACCGCTCGCTCGTCGGGGGTGCCGCCGAAGGCGGCGTCGAGGTCGGTGCGGCTGATGCGGGTCGGCTTCTCGTCGGTCCATGGCCCGTCGATCTCGGCGACCAGGCCCAGGACGCCGCCCAGGTCCCGTCCGGCGTCCCAGGCTTCGAGGAGTTCCTTGATGCTGGCGAGGGTGTAGCCGCGGTCGAGCAGGTCGGCGATCTGGCGAAGCCGCGCCAGGTGGGCGTCGCCGTACACGTTGGCGCGGCCGCGGCGCTCGGGGCGGGGGAGCAGTCCCCGGTCCTGGTAGGCGCGGATGGTCCGGACCGTGGCGCCGGTGAGATGGGCCAGGTCCTCGATCCGGTACTCGGCCGTCGGCGGCTGCTCGGTCGTCACTGCGGTGCTCCTTACGGGCGGCTCCCCCTCCGAGGAGGGCCGATGTGCCGGTCAGCCGTCACGGGACGGCTGCCTACGTGGCGGTTGCCTGCGGGTCGCCGGGTCGCCGGGCCGGGGGCGCCGCGGACCTCGGCAGCGGCACCGTTGGCCGTGCCACGGGCCGGGCGCGGCGGTGCCACGATACGGCTGCCCGGCTGCCCGGCTGCCCGGCTGCCTGCTCCGAAGTCCGCGGGGCCCGGCCGAGCAGCGCCCGGGTGGGGACTGCCTAGCGGAGCGCCGCGCGGCCCACCGCACCCGCTGCGGCGCGGGCGGCCGGGGAGGAGGCGAGGTAGGCGACGGCGGCACGGAGCGATCCTTCCTGCGACGGGTGATAGGAGCGCCGCAGGTAGCGGGGGATCGCCGCGCCCAGTTCCCGCCAGGTGGGCAACAGCCCTTTGCGCACCGCGCGGTTGTGTTCGCGGAGCGAGTAGCGGGCGGGAGCGGCCAGTTGGGGGTCGTGGCGGAGCAGGTAGGCCGCGCCCCAGGCCCAGAGGTACAGCAGGACGGGGGCCGTCACGCCCATGGCCAGGACGCGGCGGGCGTAGCGGGCGGGGTCCCGGCCGCCGGCGTGCTGGTACATGTCGAAGGCGACCGCGCGGTGCTCGACCTCTTCGGCGCCGTGCCAGCGGAGCAGGTCGAGCATCACCGGGTCCGGGTCGGCGCGGTCCAGTCCGCCGGCGGCCAGGACCCAGGTGCCGAGCACCGCGGTGAACTGCTCGATGGCGGCGATCAGGGCCAGCCGGAAGCGCAGCCACTCCCGTTCGGGGATCGGGACGCCGAAGGGGGGCCGGTCCCCCAGGAGGTGCTCGAAGAGGAAGTCGACGTGCCGGGTGTAGGGGTCGGTGGCAAGGCCCTGGTGGGTGAGGTGGTCCAGGACGTAGGAGTGCTGGACGCTGTGGGTGGCCTCCTGGCCCATGAACCCCTTGACGTCCTGGCGGAGTTGCTCGTCCTCGACCAGGGGGAGGGCCTCCTTGAAGACCTTCACGAACCACCGCTCACCGGCTGGGAGCAGCAGGTGGAGCACGTTGATCACATGGGTGGCGGTGGGTTCGTCCGGTATCCAGTGCAGCGGGGTCTCGCGCCAGTCGAAGGAGACTCGGCGGGGCGCGATGGGGTGGTGCTCCTGGGCGTGTGACGTGCTCATCGGCAGCTCCTGACGTGCGGGATTCTCCTGATCTCGGGGTGGCGGCCGGACCGGTGGCGTCCGGCCCGGCCGCCACCCGGCACGGGCCGTGGGGCGCCTGCGGGGCATGGCGAGCGGCGCGGCTACACCGGGGGTTCGATGCGGGCGAGGGCGCGCAGCGCCCGTGGGGTGAAGCGGGACAGCAGGTGGGCGCCGCGCGCCTCGGGGGTGACCGGGACCACCGCCTGGTTGCGGACCACCGCGCGCAGGATGGCGTCGGCGACCTTCTCCGGCGGGTAGTTGCGCATCCCGTACATCCGCGCGGCCTTGGCCTGGCGGCGCTTCTCCTCCTCGGCGGAGACCCCGGCGAAGCGGGCGGTGCCGGTGATGCCGGTGTTGACGAGACCGGGGCAGATGGCGGTGACGCCGATGCCCTGCCCGGCCAGTTCGGCGCGCAGGCACTCGCTGAGCATCAGGACTGCCGCCTTGGAGGTGCTGTAGGCGGGCAGGATCCGCGACGGTTGGAAGGCGGCGGCCGAGGCGGTGTTGACGATGTGGCCGCCCTGGCCGCGGTCCACCATCCGCTTGCCGAAGATCCGGCAGCCGTGGATGACGCCCCACAGGTTGACGTCCAGGACCTTCTTCCAGTCCTCGGTGGTGGTGTCCAGGAAGGCGCCGGAAAGCCCGATGCCGGCGTTGTTGACCAGCACGTCGACGGTGCCGTACTCGGTGTCCACCTTGTCGGCGAGCTTCTCCAACGCCGCCTCGTCCGAGACGTCGACGGCCTCGCCCCAGGCCGCCGGGGCGCCGATCAGCCGGGCCATCTCGGCGGTGCGGGCGGCACCCTCGGCGTCCCGGTCGACGGCGACGATCCGCGCACCGGCCTCCGCGAACGCGAACGCGGTGGCCCGGCCGATCCCGCTGGCCGCGCCGGTCACCAGGACCAGCTGCCCGCCGAAGCGGTCGGCGTGCGGGCCGGCGGCCACGACGTCCCTCGCCGGGTCGCCCTCCTCCTTCGCGGTGATGAACGCACCGATCCAGGAGACGAGTTGGTCCGGCCTGGTGCGCGGCACCCAGTGCTTGGCCGGGAGTGAGCGGCGCACCAGGTGGGGCGCCCACTGGTCGAGGTCGTCGTAGAGGCGCTGGGAGAGGAAGGCGTCGCCGGTCGGGGTGATGAGCTGTACCGGGCAGTGCGCGTAGGCGTCGGGGCGGGGGCGGCGCAGGCGGGCGCGGACGTTGTCGCGGTAGAGCCAGGCGCCGTGGGCCGCGTCGGTGGGCAGCGAGGCGGTGGGGTAGTCGCCGCCGGGCACCTTCTCGACCCGTTGCAGGATGCCCGGCCACCGCTTGCCGAGCGGGCCTTTCCATGCCATTTCGGGCAGTGCGGGGGTGTGCAGCAGGTAGACGTACCAGGACTTGGCGCCCTGGTTGAGCAGTTGGGCGGCGCGTCCCGGGGTGGGGCGTGCCATCCGCTTCTTGATCCAGTGGCCGAAGTGGTCGAGGGACGGGCCGGACATGGAGGTGAAGGAGGCGATCCGGCCCTCGGTGCGTCGCACGGTGGCGAACTCCCAGCCCTGGACGGAGCCCCAGTCGTGGCCCACGAGGTGGACCGGCCGGTCGGGGCTGACCGCGTCCGCCACGGCCAGGAAGTCATCGGTCAGCTTCTCCAGGGTGAAGCCGCCGCGCAGCGGTCGCGGTGCGGTGGAGCGTCCGCAGCCGCGGACGTCGTAGAGCACCACGTGGAAGCGTTCGGCGAGGCCGCGGGCGACCTCCGACCAGACCTCCTTGCTGTCCGGATAGCCGTGCACCAGCACCACGGTGGGCCGGTCGGGGTCGCCGAGTTCGGCGACGCACAGGTCGATCCCGCCGGTGTGCACCCGACGCTCCCGGGCCTCCGGGAGTCCGGTGCCGGCCGCCGTCGGCCGCCCTGCGCCCCGTTCCTGTCCGCGGCCCCGGCCACGGCCCTGGTGTTCGTGCCGTCCACGTCCCGTCTTCACGCGGCCTTCTCCTCCTGCCAGCGCCGCACGTGCGGCAGATCGTCGTCCAACCAAAAGGCGCTTTCCTGCGGGTCCTTGGAGTCCGTGACGACCAGGATCTCCTCGAACTTCGCTCCCGTGCCCCGGAAGCCGAGGTGGGGTTCGACCGCCCACAGCCCGGGCTGCGGGGGGTGGTCGGAGAAGGTGTACGGACTCCACAGCGGGGACCAGCCGTCCCGGTGGCCGTGCAGCGCGTCGGAGGCGAGGCCCTTGAGGGACTGGGTGCCGAACCCGAAGAGGGTGGGGGACCAGCGGCGCTGCCGGACGCGGTCGACCTTGTGCGCGATGACGCCGAAGGGGTAGGCGCGGTGGCGGTTGGCGTAGCCCTGGCGCACCATCAACCGGTCGACGTCCTGGTAGATCTCGCGCAGCGGGCGGCGCTCGCGGACCTCGCGCAGGATCAGCTCGCGGTGGGCTTCGAGATCGGCCAGCAGCCGGTCGTGCACGGGGTTGAGGCCCAGGCAGCCGGAGTAGCCGATGTCGGCGGTGTAGCCGTTGAGGACCGGTGCCATGTCGAGGATGAACGGCATCCCCGGCTCCAGTGCGCGGTGGGTGGGGAAGAACTGCAGCGGCACGCGGAAGTTGACGAACGCGGTGCGGTCGCCGAACCACGCGAACGGCAGGTGGAACCAGTCCCGTACACCGCGCTCGCGCAGCCACTCGCGTTGCATCCGCGCCGCCGCGCGCTCGGTGACACCGGGTTTGAGCTGGGCGGCCACCGCTTCCGCGCAGGCGTAGGCGAGCCGCTGCACCTCCCGGAATCCCCTGAGCTCGGCGGTGCGTCCTCCCGTTGCTGCTGAGGTCGCTGAGGTGACTGAGGCCATCGCCAACCGTCCGTCCGTAAGCGGTCCATCGCGGTACGTGCCCGTAACTTGCCACTGATGAATGTGACAATGACTGGAGGCTGCGTCAAGGGTGCGCGGCCGACGAGCCCCCACGGCACGGCGACGGCGGAGGCGCAAGGAGAGGACCGTCGGGAAGGCCCGGGAAGGCCCGGGAACGCCCGAGGTGAGGCCCGAAAGCACCGTTCGATCCCGGTTCCCGTGCCGCTGAAGCAGGAGAACCCCTACGGGCATGTCGTACCCGAGGGGTAGGCGAAGACCACCGCTGGGGTTGACGACGGGCGTAGTGGGGGCCACTACCGTCGAACACGTGACTGTGATCGTGACCGAAAGCCTGACCAAGCGGTACCCGCGGGTGACCGCCCTGGACCGGCTCTCCGTTGACATCGCCCCCGGCGTAACGGGCCTGGTGGGTGCCAACGGCGCCGGAAAGTCGACCCTGATCAAGATCCTCCTCGGGCTGGCTCCCGCCACCGAGGGGACCGCCCACGTCCTCGGACTGGACGTGACCAAGGACGGCAGCAGCATCCGTGAGCGGGTCGGCTACATGCCCGAGCACGACTGCCTGCCGCCGGACGTCTCCGCGACCGAGTTCGTGGTGCACATGGCCCGGATGTCCGGTCTGCCGCCGACCGCCGCCCGGGAGCGCACCGCCGACACCCTGCGCCACGTCGGGCTCTACGAGGAGCGGTACCGCCCCATCGGGGGCTACTCCACGGGCATGAAGCAGCGCGTCAAGCTGGCCCAGGCGCTGGTGCACGACCCGCAGCTGGTGTTCCTGGACGAGCCCACCAACGGCCTGGACCCGGTCGGTCGGGACGAGATGCTCGGCCTGATCCGGCGCGTCCACACCGACTTCGGCATCTCGGTCCTGGTCACCTCGCACCTGCTGGGAGAGCTGGAGCGCACCTGCGACCACGTCGTCGTCATCGACGGCGGCAAGCTGCTGCGGTCCTCCTCCACCACGGAGTTCACCAAGGTCACCGCCTCCCTGGCGGTGGAGGTCACGGACACCGACGCCCATCCGGACGGCACCGGAGCGCTGCGCGCGGCGCTCACCGCGGCCGGCGCCGCGGTGACCACCGGCGCCCCCGGCACCGAGGGTCTGGCCGCCCCGGGGCACGTCCTCTTCGTCGAGGCGTCCGGGGACGAGACGTACGACCTGGTGCGCGACACGGTCGCCGGGCTGGGGCTCGGGCTGGTGCGGATGGAGCAGCGGCGGCACCAGATAGCCGAGGTGTTCCGCGACGCGGACGCGCAGGCGGCTGCCGGTGCACCGGCGCAGCCCGGCGCCACGCCGACGGTACGGAACGCAACGGCGGAGCAGGACACCGATCGGTCCACGACCGTGGGCGGAGGGAACGCAGGATGAGTACGGAAACCACGCCCGGCGGCGCCTACATCCACAACATCGGCTACCGGCACTACGACGGCCCCCGACTCGGCCGCTCCTACGCCCGGCGCTCGCTGTTCTCGCAGAGCCTGCGCGGCGCGTACGGTCTGGGGCGGTCGGCGAAGAGCAAGGTGCTGCCGATGCTGCTCTTCGGAGTGATGTGCCTGCCCGCCGGGATCACGGTCGCGGTGACGATGTTCACCAAGGCCAGCAGCCTCCCGATCGGCTACACCCGGTACGCGATCTTCCTCCAGGCCGTCATCGGCCTCTACCTGGCGGCGCAGGCCCCGCAGTCGGTCTCCCGCGACCTGCGGTTCAAGACCACGCCGCTGTATTTCTCCCGGCCGATCGAGCGGGCCGACTACGTCGTGGCGAAGTACGCGGCGATGGCGAGCGCGCTGTTCGTCCTCACCGCCGCCCCCCTGGTGATCCTCTACGTCGGGGCGCTGCTGGGGAAGTTGGACTTCGCCGCACAGACCAAGGGGTTCGGGCAGGGGCTGGTCTGCGTCGCGCTGCTGTCGCTGCTGTTCGCGGGGATAGGGCTGGTCGTCTCGGCGCTCACCCCGCGCCGTGGCTTCGGCGTCGCCGCGGTGATCGCCGTGCTCACCATCCCGTACGGCGCGGTCAGCGCCATCCAGGGCATCGCCACCCTCCAGGGCAGCGAGGCAGCCGTCGGCTGGCTGGGGCTGTTCTCCCCGATCACCCTCGTCGACGGGGTGCAGTCCACGTTCCTGGGCGGCACCAGTTCCTTCCCCAACGGACTGACGCCGTCGACCGGCGCCGGATGCGTGTACCTCCTCGTCTCGCTGCTCGTCATCGTCGGCTGCTACGGCCTGCTGATGCGCCGCTACCGGAAGGCCGGACTGTGACCTCCCGCCCGTCGCCCGCACACCGCCCCGCAAGGAATGGGCTGCACCCGTGAACACTCTTCACATCGACCACGTCTCGCGCTGGTTCGGCAACGTCGTCGCCGTCAACGACATCACCATGACCATCGGCCCCGGCGTCACCGGACTGCTCGGTCCCAACGGCGCCGGCAAGTCCACCCTCATCAACATGATGGGCGGCTTCCTCGCCCCCTCCAACGGCACCGTCACCCTCGACGGGACGACGATCTGGCGGAACGCCGCGAGCTACCGCCACATCGGCCTCGTCCCGGAGCGCGAGGCGATGTACGACTTCCTCACCGGGCGTGAATTCGTCCTCGCCAACGCCGAGTTGCACGGCCTGGGCCGGGCCGCGGCGGCCCGGGCGCTGGCCACCGTCGAGATGGAGCACGCCCAGGACCGCAAGGTCTCGACGTACAGCAAGGGCATGCGGCAGCGGGTGAAGATGGCCTCCGCGCTGGTCCACGACCCGTCGGTGCTGCTGCTCGACGAGCCGTTCAACGGCATGGACCCGCGGCAGCGGATGCAGCTGATGGAACTGCTGCGGCAGATGGGCGACGAAGGCCGCACGGTCCTGTTCTCGTCCCACATCCTCGAAGAGGTCGAGCAACTGGCCTCGCACATCGAGGTGGTGGTGGCCGGCCGGCATGCCGCCTCCGGCGACTTCCGCAAGATCCGCCGGCTGATGACCGACCGCCCGCACCGCTACCTCGTCCGGTCCGACGACGACCGGGCGCTGGCCGGGGCGCTGATCGCCGACCCCTCGACGGCCGGTATCGAGGTGGACGTCGTCGAGGGCGCCCTGCGCATCCAGGCCGTCGACTTCGCCAGGTTCACCGCGCTCCTGCCGCGGGTCGCCCGTGACCACGGCATCCGCCTGTTGACCGTCTCGCCCTCCGACGAGTCGTTGGAATCCGTCTTCTCGTACCTCGTCGCGGCCTGAGGCCAGAAAGGAGCCCTGAGGCACCATGTCCACGACCTCTCCCGCGGCCCCGCCGGCGCCTGCCGCCGCGCCCAAGGCCGCGCTCTTCCACCCGACCGTCGCCCGGCTCACCTACCGCGCGCTGCTCGGCCGACGCCGCGCCCTGATCCTCTTCGCGCTGCCGGCCCTCCTGGTGGCGATCGCGCTGATCGTCCGAGGGCTGACCGGTGCCGACGACACGACGGCCGGCGGCATCCTGGGCGGTTTCGCGCTGGGCACGATGGTCCCGCTGATCGGCGTGATCGCGGGGACGGGCGCGATCGGGCCGGAGATCGACGACGGCTCGGTGGTCTACCTCCTCGCCAAGCCGGTCCGCCGCTCGACGATCATCATCACCAAACTGCTGGTGGCGATCGGGGTGACCGCCGTGTTCTCGGCGATACCAGTGCTGGTCGCCGGGTTCGTGCTCAACGGCAACAGCCAGCAGATAGCCGTGGCGTACGCGGTGGCGGCGGCCGTCGCCTCGGTCGCCTACAGCGCCCTGTTCCTGCTGTTCGGCACCCTCACCCGGCACGCCGTGGTCTTCGGCCTGGTCTACGCCCTGGTCTGGGAGGCGTTCGTCGGGAACGTCGTCCCCGGGGCGCGGACCCTCAGCGTCCAGCAGTGGGCGCTCGCGGTGGGGCAGAAGGTCGGCGCCGAGGGAGCCCTCAGCTCCGCGGTCCAGCTCCCGCTCGCGGTCTGCCTGTTGGTGGCCGTCACCGGCGCGGCGACCTGGTACGCGGCGCGCCGGCTGAAGTCGCTGACGCTGGCCGGGGAGGAGTGAGCGAAGGCCGTTCCGGCCGGCCGGGGTGCCTTCCCGGTCGGCCCGACCGGCGTCGGGTCAGCCGCCGGTGGAGGTGTCGCCGGCGGCGGTGTCCTTCTGGGAGTTGTTGAACTCCTGCACGTTGCGCAGGTGCTCTCGGTAGTCGGCGGTGAAGCGGGTGTCACCCGGTTTGACGGTGACGAAGTAGAGCCAGTCCCCCGCGGGCGGCGCGGCCGCGGCCTTCAGCGCGTCGGCACCCGGATTGTCGATCGGGGTCGGCGGCAGGCCCTGGAACTTGTAGGTGTTGTAGGGGCTGTTGGTGCGGGTGTCGGCGTGGCTGGTGCGCAGCGTGCTGCGACCGAGCGCGTAGTTGATCGTCGAGTCCATCTGGAGCGGCATGTTCCGGGCGAGCCGGTTGTCGATCACCCGGGCCACCTTGCCCATGTCGGCCGGCCGGTCCGCCTCGGCCTGCACGATGCTGGCGATCACCACCGTGCGGTAGCTGGTGACGCGGTCGGCGGCCAGCCGCTGATCGGCGGTCTTGACCATGTACGTGAGCAGCGATGCCGGCGTGGTGCCCTTGCGCAGCGGATAGGTGGCCGGGAAGAGGTAGCCCTCCGGGTTGCCCTGCGCTTCGGCGGGCAGGTCCAGGTGCGCGGTCTTGGCGGCCTGCGCGGTGGTGCCGGCGGGAACCTTCAAGGCCCGGTCGACGGCCGCGTAGATCTGGCTGGCCCGCTGTCCCTCGGGAACGGTGAGCTGTCCGCTCTGCCGCTCGCGCAGCAGCCGCGGCACGATCAGCACGACGAGGGCGACCACGACGCACAGGACGGCGCCGAGCAGGATCCAGCCGGCGCGCGAGATCCGCGGTCCGGGCCGGTGACCGGTGTGCTGAACATCGCTCATGGGGGCACGGTAGGCCAGCCCGCCGCGTTGCGGGACCCGCCCGGCGCAGCGGACCGGAGCTCGGAACGGCGCGGACCGGACGCGGAACGCCGGTGCCGGCACCGCGCGGGGCGGCCCGGGGGCCGGCGTCCCGCACCGAACCGTCGGCAGCGGGGCCACTAGCCCGTTGGTGGGGCGGTGGCGTGGCGGTGGCGGGCGGCGGACGCCGCAACGCCCGCCCTCGCCGCAGCCCCCCTCGCCCCTCGGCCCTTACCGTTCGGCCCGCACCGTTCGGGCCTCGGCTCTTCTCCCTCAGGCGGCAGCCCGCTCCCCGATGCGGCGGTCACGGCCGGCGCCCAGACCCAGGAGGGCCAGGCCGGCGCAGACGACGAGCAGCAGGCACAGCGGAACGGTCCAGCCGTCGGTGGCCTGGTGGACGGCGCCGAGGGCCAGCGGGCCGACGGCGGCGAGGAGGTAGCCACCGGTCTGGGCCATGCCGGAGAGCCGGGCGGCGGTGTGCGCGTCGCCGGACCGCAGCACCATCATCGTCAGGGCCAGGCCGAGGGCGCCGCCCTGGCCGACGCCGAGCACCGCGGCCCACAGCCAGGCACCCGCCACCGGCGCGATCAGCAGCCCCGTGACGCCGCACGCCATCAGGATGGAGACCATTACGCCCAGCAGCCGTTGACGGCGCATCCGGCCGGCGAGCGTGGGGACCACGAACGAACCGGCCATCTGCACCAGCGTGCTGAAGGCGAAGACCAACCCCGCCTCGCTCTTGCCCATGCCGTGGTCGGTGAAGATCGTCGGCATCCAGGCGATGACCACGTACGCGATCAGCGACTGCGAGCCCATGAAGAGGGTCACCTGCCAGGCGAGCGGCGAACGGGTCAGCTTCGGGCCGTGCTCGGTGGTGTGGGCGGGCGCCGCCGCGGCCTCGCCGTGGTGCGTGCCCCGGCGGGCGATCACGGCCTGCGGGAGCCAGACGAGGGCGGCGACGGCGGCCAGCAGCGACCAGGAGACCAAGGAGCCCTGCCAGCTGCCGAGCGCGTTCTCCAACGGGACGGCGGAGGCGGCCGACACGGTCGCACCGAGGATCATCGCGGTCGAGTAGAGCGCCGTCATGCTCGCCGCCCGCTCGGGGAAGTCCCGCTTGATCAGGCCCGGCATCAGCACGTTGAGCAGGGCTATGGAGCCGCCCACCACCGCGCAGCCGGCGAAGAGCGCGGCGACCGGCGGCGCGATCCGCAGCACGATGCCGCCGCAGAGTGCGACCAGCGCGCCGCACAGCGCCGCCTCGGTGCCCCAACGCCGCGCCAGCCGCGGCGCGATGACCGACCCCAGGCCCATGAAGATCAGCGGGATGGTGGTCACCAGGCTGCTGGCGGTGGCGGCCAGGTGGAAGTGCTGCGCCATCTCGTTGAGCAGCGGGGAGACCCCGGCGAGCGCCGCGCGCATGTTCACCGCGGCGAGCACGATGCCGGTGAGGAGGAGCGCGGGGTGAGCCCGCAGCCGGCGCCGGGCGGTGGCCACCTGCGGCGCGGGGATCAGGTCTTCCTCGGCGTCGATGAGGTCGACCGGAGCGGTCGAATCGGTCCCTGACATGCGTGCGTACCTAGCCAATCGTGCCCTCGTGCTGGGGAGGGCGGAGAAGGTCAGAAGGGGGAGGGGAGGGGGACGGGACGGGGAGGCTCAGGGGGAGCGAGGAGGAGCCGGGAGCCGGCCCTCACTCGCCGGCGAGGAGGGCCTCCACGGCCCGTTTGGGCTTCTCCAGGAGTGCGCGGGTGGCGCGTTCGGCGGCGTCCGGGTCGCCGTGTGCGATCGCGTCCAGGACGGCGCGGTGGTCACCGTGCACGATCTTCGGCATCGCCTGGTCGTCCAGCGCGCTGACCAGCGCCTCCCGTACGGAACTGCTGAACCATCCGTAGGTGGCCGTCAGCGCGGTGTTGTGCGCGGCCTCGACGACGGCCTTGTGGAAGGCGATGTCGTGGTCGGCGTAGAGCTCCAGGCTGCCGGAGTGCGGCCGGCCCTCGGAGTCCTCCAGCGCGGCCTGGGCGTCCAGGGCCGCCCGCATCCGTTCCAGGTCGGCGGGTTCGTGGCGGAGCGCGGCCAGGCGGGCGGCCTCCGCCTCCAGGGCGATGCGCAGTTCCAGGACGTCACGGATGCCGGCGCGCTGGACGCCGCGCATGATCTCGGCCGGGTCCGCGGTGGAGACGACGAAGGTGCCCTCGCCCTGGCGGGAGCGGAGCATTCCGGCGTGCACGAGGACGCGTACCGCCTCGCGGACGGTGTTGCGGCCGACCTGGAGCTGCTCGGCGAGGGCGTGTTCGGTCGGGATGCGGGTGCCGACCTGCCATTCTCCGGCGGCCAGTTGGGCGCGGAGCGCGTCGACGACGGTGTCGACGAGGGATTGCCGTCCTGCTGCCTTGAGTGCCATCGCCCTGGTCCCGTGTCCGTTCCTGTGCGTGTGTCGTCGTGCGGGTCGTGTGCCGCGGCGGGCCCGTGCGTCGGAACGCGGTCGCCCACCGGGTCCGGTGCGCCGGCCGGCCGGCCCGTTCGCCGGTGGCTCCGCCTCGCACGTTTGCCCGGTTGCCCAGTCATCCTACAACCAGTTCGTTTCCTTGTGGACCTAAATCGCTCGCCCGGGATCCGCCGCGACGATCTCCGCCGGCGGCGATCCGTGGTGGGGTGAGATGCGGAAGGACGGAGGGCGGGGACCGTAGACGAACGACGGCGAACGACGGCGAACGACGGCGAACGACGGCGAACAACGCCGAACAACCGCGAAACGACGACCAGTCGAAGCAGAGTGACGAAGAAGAGCGCAGAGCAGCGCAGGGGGAGAGGAGGCCCGGTGGCGGGCTTTTACCACGTGTGTTTCGTCGTGCCGGACATGGCGGCGGCGATCCGTGACCTGGGGACGGCGGCCGGTGTCGAGTTCAGTGCGCCGCGGGCGGACCGGATCGGGGAGTGGGACTTCCGGATCGCCTTCACGCGGGGCGAGCCGCCGTACGTCGAGCTGATCGAGCCCGCGCCCGGCGGGCCGTGGGACGTGTCCGAGGGGCCGCGTTTCGACCACCTCGGGTTCTGGACGCGGTCGGTCGAGGACGGGTCCCGGCGGTTGGCGGCGGAGGGGTTCCCCGAGGAGTTCAGCGGCTGCCCCTACGGGCGGTCGTTCGCGTACCACCGGGTGGACAGCATCGGCGCCCGGGTCGAACTCGTCGACCTGGCTCGGCAGCCGGCCTTCCTCGCGGCCTGGAACCCGGGCGGAGCCCCGATGCCCCCGGTGGAGCCGGCACCGCCCGGGGCGTAACGGGGCCAGGCGGCCGGGCCCGGGGCCAGGCGGGACACCCGCCGTCGCCCCGAGTCCGTGCCCGGCCGGTCAGAGGCCGATGTCGCGTTCCTGGATGTCCGCCAGGGACTCCCGGCGGACCAGCAGCCGGGCGTGGCCCGAGGTCACCGCGACGACCGGCGGTCGGCCGACGAGGTTGTAGCCGGAGGCCATGGACAGGTGGTACGCGCCGGCCACGGGGACGGCGAGCAGGTCACCGGGGCGGACGTCGCCGGGCAGGTGGACGTCGGAGGCGAGGACGTCGCCCGCCTCGCAGTGCCGGCCGACGACGGTCACCGGTTCGGTCGGCACCGCCGAGCGGCGCCCGACCAGCCGTGGCGCGTAGCGCACCCCGTACAGCGCGGGCCGCGGGTTGTCGCTCATCCCGCCGTCCACCGCGACGAAGCTGTGGGAGCCGGTGCGCTTGACGGACAGCACCCGGTAGAGGACGACGCCCGCGGGGCCGGCGATGGCGCGGCCCGGTTCGACGGCCAGCCGGGGCACGGGAAGGCCGGCCGCCGCGCAGCTGCCGGCCAGTTCGGCGCGGACCTTGGTGGCGAGTCCGACCACGTCGAGGGCGGGCTCGCCGGGCAGGTAGGCCACGCCGTGACCGCCGCCCAGGTCCAGTTCGGGAAGGGTGATGCCGTGTTGCTCCCGGACCCGGGCCAGCAGGCCGACCAGGCGCCGCACGGCCGAGAGGTACGGCTTGACGGCGGTGATCTGGGAGCCCAAGTGGCAGTGCAGGCCGACGAGTTCGAGGCGCGGCTGGCCCAGGACGCGGGTGATCGCGTGCTGTGCGGAGCCGTCGGTGAGGGACAGCCCGAACTTCTGGTCGTCGGTGCCGGTGCGGATCTTGGCGTGGCCGCCGGCGGCGATCCCGGGGACGACCCGGATCAGCACCTTCTGCCGGCTGTCCGCCGGGACCGCGGCGGCCAGCCGGGCGATCTCGGAGGTGCTGTCGATGACGATCCGGCCGACGCCGAGCCGGAGCGCGGCCCGCAGGTCGGCCGGGCTCTTGGCGTTGCCGTGCAGCACGATCCGCTCCGGCGGGAAGCCGGTGGTGACCGCGAGTTCCAACTCGCCGGCGGAGCAGACGTCCAGGCCCAGGCCCTCCTCGGCGACCCAGTGCGCCATGGCGCGGCACAGGAACGCCTTGGCCGCGTAGTAGACGTCGGTGTCGGGGAAGGCGCGCAGGTAGGTGCGGCAGCGGCGGCGGACCTCGTCCTCGTCCAGGACGTAGGCGGGGGTGCCGAAGCGGTCGGCGAGTTCGGTCAGCGCGACGCCGCCGATGGACAGGTCGTCCTCGGGGAGCGGCAGGGTCGACGCGGGCCATATGGCGAGTTCGTCCGGGCCGCCGCCCGGGGACGGCGAGGGTGCCGGGTGGAGGGCCGTCGCGTCGGGGGCCGGCGGCGCGGTCCGCGGGGGCCGGGGGGTCTCGGTGGTCCGGGGCAGGGTCGTGTGGGTCATGGTGGGTCCCCCTCCTCAGACGGCCCGTAGCTGGTTGTTCCGGGAGCCCCGGGGGATTCCCGGGGCGAAGCACGGTTCGCGGCGGACGTCGGGAGCCAGGCGCGGGTCCCTGGGGACGTCCCGTGCGAACCGCGGATCGCCCGCGGCGTCCGGGGTGAACTGCGGTGCGCGCCCGGCGGCGTCGGCCGGGCGCCGGCCGTCCCGCGCGACGTCGGGGGTGAAGCGCGGATCGACGGTCACGGTGGCCGCGCCGAGGGGTTCGGCCAGTGCGCGCAGCGCGGGCTCGGAGAGCCGCACCCAGGGCTGGCCGCCGCCGAGGACCTCGGCCAGCCGCTGCGGTGAGGTGAAGCCGACGGCGGTGCGGCCGCCGAGGGGGGTGCGGAACAGGCGGGCGGTGCAGCCCGCGGGTCCCGGCCGGACGGGGACGAAGAGAGGCCCGGCCGGGACGCGTTCAGCAGGCTCGGGGTCTTCCGCGTGGAGAGGGTGGGACACGGCGTTGCTCCTCGACGGGACGGCGCCCCGGACCAGTGGACTGCGCGTGCGCCGGGGCTCGGCACAGACGCTATGCCCGGTGCGGGGGGCACCCCGTGGCTCCATGACGCTTCGTTGACGGTTAGGGGACCGGACTTGACGCGATGCTGCCGCCGGTGGCCGGGGCCCGTCGGACGGTGGCGCGATCCGGTCGCGGAGTGGTCCCGGACGGGCAACGGACCGTGACCGACGTGGTCACCCCCTCCGTGGGGTTGCGGCCGTCCTTGACCTTGACACTGTGGGAACCACTCCACTGGAAGGCGTCTTGTTCAGCATCGGGGATTTCGCCAGGTACGGCCGGGTGTCGGCCCGGATGCTGCGTCACTACGACGCCATCGGACTGCTGCGGCCGGCCCGTACCGACCCCGTCACCGGCTACCGCTCGTACGCGGCGGCCCAGCTCGCCCGGCTCAACCGGCCCCGGGGGCGCGGGGGACGCGGTGCTGGTGCACGCCGGGGTCGCGATCGGCCGGGAGGAGCTGGCGAGGGCCGTGCGGCGCGGCGAGGACGGCGCCGGGCTCGGCTTCGACACCGTCACGCTGCCCGGGCTCGACCTGGCCGCGACGGTCGTCCACCGCGGCCCGATGAGCCGGATCGTGCCGACCGCGCAAGCCCTCGCGCACGGGATCGACGGCAACGGCTACCGCTCGGCCGGGTACGCCCGCGAGCTGTACCGGGAGTGCCCGGACGACCAGGAGCAGTGGGTCACCGAGATTCAGGAACCGGTCGTCCGGGCCTGAGGCCGGGGCCCGGGGACGGTGCCGACGGCCGTGGCCGCGGCGTCGGGACCCGCGGTCGGTGACCGGTGCCCGGTGGGCGGCGCCCCGTCCATCAGGCACCGGTTCACCGTCCCGGCGAACTCCACGGCGGCCGGGCTGAGCGCCGCCCACTGGCGCACCGCCCACCCGGTCGTCAGCGGCGGCAGCGCCGGGATCGGCACCAGCCGCAGGCCCGGATGGTCGGCGGTGGCCCGGTCGCCGGGCAGGCGCGGGACGACGGCGGGGCCGACGCCGAGTTCGGCGAGGAGCAGCGCGGTGTCCCAATCGGCGACGCTGGTGGTGCTGGGCCCGGGGACGGCGGGGGCCGGTGCCGGGGTGCCCTCCTGGTGGCCGAGGTGCCCGTCGAGGCGCATCCGGGAGGTGGAGTTCTCCGGCAGCCGGACGAGGCGGAGGCCGGCCAGTTCGTCCGGTGCGACGTGGGCGCGGGCGGCGAGCGGATCGTCGGCGCGGACCGCGAGCACCCACGGCAGGCCGATCACCGGGTGCTGCTCGATGCCCCGCACGGGCGGCCCGATGGTGATCCAGGCCAGTTCGGAGTCGCCGTCCGCGACCGCCTCGAAGCAGCGGCGGCTGGAACTCTCGGTGTGGAACTCCAGGTTGACGTGCGGATGCCGGTGCCGGAAGGCGACCACCGCGTCCGACATGAAGTGTCGGACGGTGGTCGCCCCGGTGGTGACCCGGACCGTCCCGCCGTCGCCCCGCCGCATGTCGGCCAGCCGGCGCAGCGCCAGGTCCAGTCCGCCGAGGCCGTCGGCGGCGGCGCGGTGCAGGATGCGGCCCGCGGCGGTCGGCGCGACGCCGCGCGGCCGGCGCTCCAACAGGCCGATGCCGGCCTCCCGTTCGAGGCGCTTGACGCGCTGGCTGACGGCGGACTGGGTGCAGCCGAGGTCGCGGGCGACGGCGCTGAGGCTGCCCGCCTCGCAGACGGCCACGAAGGCGCGCAGATCGTCGAGGGTCACCCGGCCACGCTAGTGCGCGGCCGACCGGCAACCCAAGCCATGACTAAGGAGTTTGGAAGGAAACCCGAGGATTGACTTGGGTCTGCGGCCCCGGGACGATCGTCGCAGGGCCCTGGGCGGCAACCCGGAACCGTGGACGGCCGTACGGTTCCGGGTGCCGACCCGCCCGTACGGCGCCGCCCATGTGGTGCCGCCCATACGGGTCGTCGGCGTCACGCCCCCGCCGGCGCCCCCGAACGCGACCGGGCGTCGTCGTGCTCCGCACCGCCGGTACCGGCCGCACCGTCGGCGCTCGACGGTGCACCCGAGGGCGCGCCGCCCGGCCGTCCGCCGTCCGTCCGCGGAGCGCGCCGGACCACGGCGAGGACCAGCAGGCCGGTGGCGAGCGCCGCCAGGCCGGAGAGCAGCGTGATGTCCCGCAGCCCCGAGAGGTAGCCGTCGGCGAGCGCGGCCCGGCCGCCGGAGGAGGCCCCGGAGTCCCGCAGGGCGGTGCCGAAGACCGTCCCCAGGACCGCGATCCCGAAGGCGAACCCGAGCTGGCGGAAGGTGTTCACCGCGCCGCTCGCCATCCCGGCCCGCTGCGGCGGGGCCGCGCCGAGCGCCGCCGACACCAGCACCGGCATCGCCGCACCGACGCCGAGCCCGCTCACCGCCAGACCGGGCACCAGCGCCGGCCAGCTCGCACCCGAGCCGAGCAGCGCGACGTGCAGCAGCGCCCCCGCGCCGATCAGCAACACGCCGATGCCGAGCGGAAGTTGGGGAGAGAGCCGCTGAAGCGCCCGGCCGCCGAACACGCCGACCAGCAGCGACATCAGCGCCATCGGCGTCACCGCGAGCCCGGCCCCGATCGGGCTCAGCCCGAGCACGTCCTGCGTCCACAGCCCGACGAACGTCAGGTACGGGAAGGCCGCCGCCTGCATCAGCAGCGCCGCCACCATCAGCACGGCGAACGACGGGCGGCGCAGCAGCCGGAGGTCCAACAGCGGCCCGGCGGTCCGCCGCTCGACGATCACGAACACCAGCAGGGCCAGCGCGGCGACCACCAACGCCACCAGCGTCCCGGTCTCGGTCCACCCGTGCTCGCCGCCGCGCATCAGCCCGTAGGTCAGCGCGCCCGCGCACAGCGTGAACGTCCCGGCGCCCGGCCAGTCGATCCGCGCGCCCCGGTCGCCGTAGGACTCGCCGAGGTGGCGCAGGGTCAGCCAGATGGCGATCGCGGTCAGCGGCAGGTTGACCAGGAAGATCGCCCGCCAGTCGGTCCACTCGGTGAGCATTCCGCCCAGCACCGGGCCGACCGCGGCCGCCGCGCCGCTGGTGCCGCCCCAGACACCGAACGCCACCCCGCGGTCCCGGCCCTGGTAGGCGGCCATCAGCAGCGGGGTGTTGGTGGCGAACATCGCCGCCGCCCCGATGCCCTGCACGACCCGGGCCGCGACCAGCAGGTCCGCGCCGGGGGCCAGCCCGCAGGCCAGCGAGGCGAGCGCGAAGAGCGCCAGCCCGCCGACGTAGAGCCGGCGCCGGCCGTACAGGTCGGCCGCCGAGCCCGCCACCATCAGGAGCGCGGCCAGCGCCAGCGCGTAGCTGTCCATCACCCACTGGAGCGAGGAGAAGGAGGCGCCCAGGCCGTCGGCTATCCGGGGCAGCGCGGTGTTCACGATCGTCACGTCGACCAGCAGCATGAAGTTGCCGAGGGTGATGGCCACCAGGGGCCACCACTTCCCGCGCGCTCTGCCGTGGCCGTCGCCCCCGTCGGGCGCCTGCCCGGGTGCGTACCGCATGGTCCTGTCCTCCGTTGGATGGTGCGCTCATGTACGTGGCCGGGCAGACGCCCGGCCGGGTACCACTCTGCGCCGTACCCCGCCCGCTTCCCCAGCCACGGCGTTCCCGGCGGCGCAATCCGACACGGGTTAGCCTCCAACGGTGAAAACCGACGGCAGCGCCGGCCGGCCGGCGCCCTTCGACGACCTCGACCGGCGACTGATCCACGCCCTCCAGACCGACGGTCGCGCCCCCTTCAGCCGGATCGCCGAGGTCCTCGGGGTCTCCGACCAGACGGTCGCCCGGCGCTACGCCCGCCACCGCGGCTCCGGCGGGCTCCGGGTGCTGGGCCTGGCCGAGCCGCGGGCGCTGGGCGAGGTGGAGTGGCTGGTGCGGGTGCAGTGCGCGCCGGACGCCGCGGTGTCGGTCGCCGAGGCGCTGGCCCGCCGCCCGGACACCTCCTGGGTCAGCCTGATGTCCGGCGGCACCGAGATCTCCGCGGTCTGCCGGTCGGGGAGCAGCGAGCACAGCGACACGCTGCTGCTCCAGAAGCTGCCGCGCACCCCGCGCGTCGTCGGCGTGACCGCCCACTGCCTGCTGCACGAGTTCTACGGCGGCCCGCAGAGCATGATCAGCAAGTCCGGTGCGCTGACCGACGAGGAGGCCGCCCGGTTGAGCCCGCCGCCCCCGCGTTCCCACTTTCGTCCGAGCACCGGGGACCCCCTTCCGGGCCCGCCGGCCGAACCGGTGGTGCTCTCCGACGCCGACCGGCGGCTCTTCGAGGCGCTGGGCCGGGACGGCCGGGCCCCGCTCGCCGACCTCGCCGCGGCCACCGGCTGGTCGCCCACCACGGTCCGCCGCCGACTGGAGGCGCTGCGCGCCGACGGCGTGCTGTACTACGACGTCGACTACGATCTGCGGCTGTTCGGGTACGGGGTGATGGTCGCCCTGTGGCTGTCCGTCGCACCGGCCGAACTCGCCGCCACCGGCGCGGCGTTGGCGGCCCATCCGGAGGTCGCCTTCGCCGGCGCCACCACCGGCCCGCACAACCTCTTCGCGTCCGTCCTGTGCCGGGACACCGGCGCGCTCTACACCTACCTGACGACCCGGGTCGCGGCACTGCCGGGCGTGCGGACCATGGAGAGCGCGCCGCGGATCCGGCACGTCAAGGGGCCCGGCCCGTACTTCGCGGTCGGCCCCGCCGTCCCGAGGAGCCGTCGATGACCCCACCCCTCGCCGCCCCGGCCCGCCGGGCGTGGAACTGGGTGCTGGACTGGGTGCGCTCCACACCCGGCACCCACATCTGGCTGTTGATCATCGGCGTCACCAGCCTGGTGATCGCCTCGGCCTCCGAGGGGCTGGAGCAGTTCCTCCTGCACCGCACCAGCAGCAACATCCACGAGCTGAACGAGCATCCGGTGCCCTCGCTGCTGATCAGCGGGTTCTGGATCGAGCAGCCGGGGTCGTTCCTGCTCTACGCGGTGATGTTCGAGCTGGTGCACGCCAACGTCGAGCGTTGGATGGGGAGTTGGCGCTGGCTGCTGAGTGTCGGCGCGGCACACGTCGCGGCCACCCTGGCCAGCCAGGAACTGGTGCTGCTCGCCATCGAGGGCCACCAGCTGCCGCGTTCGATGACCCACGTGGTGGACATCGGCGTCTCCTACGGACTGGCCGCCGCGGCCGGTGTGCTCACCTACCGACTGCCGTCGCCCTGGCGCTACGGCTACCTCGTCGGCGTGCTGGCCTTCTTCGGGGTGCCCCTGGCGACCGGCGCGACCTTCACCGACTTCGGCCACGCCATAGCGCTGACCATGGGGTTCGCGTGCTGGCCGCTGACGCCGGCGGCGCGGGTGGGGCCGTCCGACGTGGCGGCGGGGGACGACAACGGGGGCGGGGCCGGGCCGCCGCCCCCGCCCGGGCGTCAGGAGTAGAGCCGCTCCAGTACCAGCGCGACCCCGTCGTCCTCGTTGGAGGCGGTGATCTCGTCGGCCACGGCCTTGAGTTCGTCGTGGGCGCCGGCCATCGCCACGCCGTGCGCGGCCCACGCGAACATCGGGATGTCGTTGGGCATGTCGCCGAACGCCAGGGTCTCCTTGGCGGTGATGCCCAGGCGGCGGGCGGCCAGCGAGAGCCCGGTGGCCTTGGTCAGCCCCAGCGGCAGCAGCTCGACGATGCGGGGCCCGGCGACCATGACGCCGACCAGGTCCCCGGCGACCTGGCGGGCGGCGCGGGCCAGCGCGTCGTCGTCCAGCGTCGGGTGCTGTATGTAGACCTTGTTCAGCGGTGCGGCCCACAGCTCGCCCGGATCGTCGATCAGGACGTTGGGCAGCGGGCCCTCCTGGACCTGGTAGCCCGGGCCGACCAGTACCTCGCCGGCCAGGCCGTCGCGGCTCGCCGCCAGGTGGAGCGGGCCCACCTCCGCCTCGATCTTGGACAGCGCGAGGCCGGCCAGCTGGCGGTCCAGCGTCACCGATGTCAGCAGCCGCCGTTCACCGGCGTGGTAGACCTGCGCGCCCTGTCCGCACACCGCCAGGCCCTGGTAGTCCAGGGCGTCGAGGATGTGCCGGGTCCAGGGCACCGCCCGACCGGTGACGACGATGTGCGCCGCGCCCGCCGCGGTGGCCGCGGCGAGCGCCTGGCGGGTGCGTGCGGAGACGGACTCGTCGTGGCGCAGCAGCGTCCCGTCGAGGTCCGTCGCGATGAGCTTGTACGGCAGCGGCGAACCCGCCGGGGCTGGTGGGGGTCCCCCCTGTGCGAACGGAGCTGAGAACTTGGGGGAGCTCACTTGGTGACGGGCTCCAGTACCTCACGGCCGCCCAGGTAGGGGCGGAGCACCTCGGGGACGCGGACCGAGCCGTCGGGCTGCTGGTGGTTCTCGAAGATCGCCACGATGGTCCGCGGGACGGCGCAGAGCGTGCCGTTGAGCGTCGCCAGCGGCTTGACCTTCGGCTTGCCGTCGACGGTCTCGCGCATCCGGACCGAGAGCCGGCGCGCCTGGAACTCGTTGCAGTTGGACGCCGAGGTCAGCTCGCGGAACTTGCCCTGGGTCGGGATCCACGCCTCGCAGTCGAACTTGCGGGAGGCGGAGGCGCCCAGGTCGCCGGTGGCGACGTCGATCACCTGGAACGGCAGCTCCAGGCCGGTCAGCCACTGCTTCTCCCACTCCAGCAGGCGCCGGTGCTCGGCCTCGGCGTCCTCCGGCGCGACGTAGGAGAACATCTCCACCTTGTCGAACTGGTGGACCCGGAAGATGCCGCGGGTGTCCTTGCCGTAGGTGCCGGCCTCGCGGCGGAAGCACGGCGAGAACCCGGCGTAGCGCAGCGGCAGCTGCTCCGCGTCGACGATCTCGTCCATGTGGTACGCGGCGAGCGGGACCTCGGAGGTGCCGACCAGATAGAAGTCGTCACGCTCCAGGTGGTAGACGTTCTCGGCGGCCTGGCCGAGGAAGCCGGTGCCCTCCATGGCGCGCGGGCGCACCAGGGCGGGGGTCAGCATCGGCGTGAAGCCGGCCTCGGTGGCCTGCGCGATGGCGGCGTTCACCAGCGCCAGCTCCAGCAGGGCGCCGACGCCGGTGAGGTAGTAGAAGCGCGAGCCGGAGACCTTGGCACCGCGCTCGACGTCGATGGCGCCGAGCAGTTCGCCGATCTCCAGGTGGTCCTTCGGGGCGAAGCCCTCGGCGGCGAAGTCGCGGACGGTGCCGTGCGTCTCCAGGACCGTGAAGTCCTCCTCGCCGCCCACCGGGACGTCGGGGTGGACGATGTTGCCCAGCTTGCGCAGCAGCGCCTGGGTCTCTTCCTTGGCCTCGTCCTGCTCGGCGTCGGCGGCCTTGACGGCGGCGGCGAGCTCGCCGGCCTTCTTCAGCAGCTCGGCCTTCTCGTCGCCGCTGGCCTTGGGGATGAGCTTGCCGAGCGCCTTCTGCTCGGAGCGCAGCTCGTCGAAGCGGACGCCGGACGACCTGCGCCGCTCGTCGGCGGAGAGGAGTGCGTCGACGAGTGCGACGTCCTCTCCACGGGCGCGCTGGGAGGCGCGAACACGGTCGGGGTCCTCACGGAGCAGGCGAAGGTCAATCACCCCACCAGGCTACCGGGGCCCGCAGCCGGCCCTCGACGTGATATTCGCAGGGGCGGCCATTTGCCCGTTTTGCGGTTATTTATTCCGTGGCGGGGAATCGACCCCGCGCGCCTTCCCGGAGGTCGCTTCGTAACGCATCGTAAGGCCCTGCGGAATTCCCGGTTCTTGCCGCGAAAAGGGGCATTCGCGGCGGCGGATTCCCGGCTTCCGGTGGCTGGTCCGGTGTGGTCCCCAGGTTTCCCACCGGGTTGTCCACAGGGGGGAGGGGGTTGCGGATTCTTATCCACAGGCTGTGTGTGAGATCTGTGGAAGCCGGAATTGATCATTCTGTGCCCGAAATGCTCACCTATGGATTCTTGACCCAAACCCCGTTCACGCACTCTTTCGTGTGGGATTACCTCGCCCTAAAGGATTGGTTACGGGAATTGTGCTGACGAGGTGCACGGTGATCCATTGTGGGCGGCTGTGGAGGGGTGTGTGGTCGCTAGGGTGATATGTCGACTCTGTCCGACCCGGATGTCGACTTACCCACAGGTCGAGAAGCGAGCCTGTGGATAACTTTGTGGACAACCGCGGAGGGTCCTTGGACGGCGCGCCGGAACGGCGCCGCCGGCCCCGCCGAAGGCGCAGGTCACAGCCCGTGACCTGAGGGGCAGGAGGGGTGGCTGGGTTCAGCCCCGGCCGTCCTGGCAGCGCGCCAGCCAATCCGACGCCGCGGTGAACGCCGTGTCGGTCACCTGCGGTCGGACGGTGGCGGTGACCTCGTCCGCCCGCGGGTACGAGCCGAGGAACCGCACATCGCGGCAGACCCGCTTGAGGCCCATCAGGACCTCGCCCACCCGCCGGTCGGTGACATGGCCCTCGCAGTCCACCGAGAAGCAGTAGCGGCCGATGCCCTCACCGGTCGGCCGGGACTCGATCCGCATCATGTTGACCCCGCGGACCGCGTACTCCTGGAGCAGTTCCAGCAGCGCACCGGGGTGGTCGGCGGCCAGCCACAGCACCACCGAGGTCTTGTCCGCACCGGTGGGCGACGCCGGCCGGGCCGGGCGGCCGACCAGCACGAAGCGGGTGGCGGCGTTCTGCGCGTCGTGGATGCCGGCGACCAGGGGCTCCAGCCCGTACGTCGCGGCCGCGAACTCACCGGCGAACGCGCCGTCGTAGCGGCCCTCCTGGACCAGCCGCGCACCGTCCGCGTTGGAGGCCGCCGACTCCCACACCGCGTCCGGGAGTTGGGCCGCCAACCACCTGCGGACCTGGGGCTGCGCCACCGGGTGCCCGGTCACCGTCTTCACGTCGGACAGCGCCGTCCCCGGGCGGGCCAGGAGCGCGAAGGCGATCGGCAGCAGCACCTCGCGGTAGATCATCAGCGGTTCGCCGGAGGCCAGTTCGTCGAGGGTGGTGGTCACCCCGCCCTCGACGGAGTTCTCGATCGGCACCAGCGCCGCCGCGGCCTCCCCGGCCCGGACCGCGTCCAACGCGGCCGGCACCGACACCATCGGCACCAGCTCCCGGGTCGCCGCCTCCGGCAGGGTGCGCAGGGCGGCCTCGGTGAAGGTGCCCGCGGGACCGAGATACGTATAGCGACTGGCCGACATGGAGTGGACTCCCTCATGTGCTCGCGGGAGCGCCCCGCTGTCTTTCCCCCTGCCCCTGCCACGATACCGAGCGGGCCGGTGGCGGGCGGACGCGTTCCGAAGAGTGGGCCCGACCGACCCGCTCAGCCCTCCAGCAGCGGCTGGGCCACGTAGTCGCCGTCCGAGGGCGCCGGCGGCACCGCGTACAGACCGCTGGCCTCGTGCCGCAGGAACGGCGACAGCGCGTCGCCGCGGTCCAGCTTCCGCTGGATCTGGGTGAAGGCGCGCAGCGGGTCGGCCTGCCAGCAGACGAAGAGCAGCCCGGCGTCTGGGGCGCCGTCGTCGCGGAAGCCGTCGTGGAAGGAGAACGGGCGGCGCAGCAGCGCCGCGCCCTGGTTGGCCTCCGGGGCGGCGATCCGGGCGTGCGCGTCGGCGGGGATGACCGGGAGCCCGTCGGGGCCGGTGGCGTCCAGCTTCATCGGGGTGGTCTCGGTGCCGCCGGTCAGCGGGGCGCCGCTGTCCTTGCGCCGGCCTATGACCCGCTCCTGCTCGGTGCGCGGGCGCTTCTCCCAGTCGTCGAGCAGCATCCGGATCCGGCGCACCACCGCGTACGAGCCGCCGCGCATCCACTCCTGCGCGGTGTCCGCGCCGACGAAGATCCGCCGGTCGAAGTCCGGGTCGGACGGCTTGGGGTTGTTGGTGCCGTCGACCTGGCCCATCAGGTTGCGGGCGGTCATCGGGCGCGCGGTGGCGCCCGGCGTGCGGTTGAAGCCGTTCATCTGCCAGCGCAGCCGGGCGGCCCCCGCCGCCTCCTTCTGCAGGGCGCGCAGGGCGTGGAAGGCGACCAGCGCGTCGTCGGCACCGACCTGGATCCACAGGTCGCCGTCGGAGCGCCGGGGGTCGAGGGCGTCGTTGGAGAAGGCGGGCAGCGGGTCGAGCTGGACCGGGCGGCGCGCGGTCAGGCCGGTCCGGTCGAAGAAGCCGCGGCCCAACCCGAAGGTGACGGTCAGCGAGGACGGGCCGGCGTCCCGCGCCACGTCGGTGTCGGCCTGCGGGGTACGCCCGGCCATCAGCTCCCGGGCCGTCTGCGACCAGCGGCGCAGCAGCGCGGCGGCCTCCGCGCGGCCGGCGCCGGGCGCCAGGTCGAAGGCGACGAGGTGGCCGCTGGCCTGGAGCGGGGTGGTGATGCCGGCCTGGTGCTTGGCGCCCGCCGTGCGGAACGGGACCTCGGTCGACCCGATCGTGGTCAGCGCCGCCGGGGCGTCGCCCTGCGCGGCCGAGGCACCGAGCGCGCCGCCGGCCCCGCCGACGACCAGCCCGGCCGCGCCGGCCGCACCGACGGTCCCCAGGAGGCGGCGGCGGGACAGCTGCGGGGCGGTGTCGTCCGCGGCCGGCGCGGGCCGGGTGCGGGGGGCGTCGTCGGGCGGGGTGGCGGTGGCGTCCTGCTGCTTGCTCATCAGTCGATCGTCACGTTCCTGGTCTCGGTCACCTGGTCGAAGTCGGAGGTCCGCACGAGCAGTGACAGCTGCCACCGTCCCGGGACCGGGAGTTGGACGCCGCTCGCGGTCCAGTGGCCGGTGCCGCTGTGCCGGAGCGCGACCGGGAGCGGCCCCAGCTTCTTGGCGCCGAGCGTGAAGGAGACCGCCACCTGGGGGACGTCCCGGGCCTTGCCGGACGGGTCGGCGATCCGCAGCCGCAGCTCGTTGCCGCCGCCGCTGCGCCCGGGGTCGAGATCGAGTCGGGCGGTGCCCTTGCCGTCCGCGCCGCCGGTGTCGAACGGGACGTTCAGCACGCGCGGTTGGTTGGCGTCGGGGGAGCGGCCGGCCGAGGCGGCCTTGACGGCCTCCGCGGTGCGGGCCGGCTCGGTGGTGGTCAGGGCGGTGGTCACCGCGAGCAGCAGCACCGCGACGGCGGCTTCGGTCAGGACCGACCGCCGCAGTCCCCGCCGCACCGGGTCGGCGTCCCGGATCCGCTTCTTCCGTGCGGTGGCCAACGCGGCCTGCTGGCGCGCCAGTTGGGCGACCCGGGCCGGGTCGGCGGGGCCGCCGAAACCGGCCGCTTCCGCCGCCGGCGCGTCCTCGGCGTCCGAGGTGTCCGAGGTGTCCGAAGGGGCTGAGGTGTTCGAGACGTCCTGCACGTCAGCCGGGGCGGCGGTGGGTTCCGTGCGCTCCGTGCGGTCCGTGCCCTGGGCGGCGGCCGTCAGCCGGCCCGTCCAGCGGCGGGAGAGCCCGGCGACGGCCACCATCACCGCGACCAGACCCACCTTGACCAACAGCAGTTGCCCGTAGGAGGTGTCGGTCAGCGCGTGCCAGGAGCCGACCTGGCGCCACGACTGGTAGGTGCCGGTGGCGACCAGCGCCAGCACGGAGCCGAAGGCCACCCGGGAGAAACGCCGGACGGCGGTCCGCTCGACCGGCGGCCCCCAGTAGAGGGAGACCAGCAGGGCCGCCAGACCGCCGAGCCAGGCGGCGACCGCGAGCAGGTGCAGCACGTCGACGGGCATCGCGACGGCCGGCTGGAGCCCCGTCGAGGCGTGCTCGGCGACGGCCCAGGTGGTGGCCAGCCCCGCGGCGAGGACCGCTCCGCCCACCGAGAGCCCGAACGTGAGGTCCTTGCGCCGCTTGGCGGCGTCCTCGGCGTCCTCGGCCTCACCGGTGCCGTCGGTGCCGTTGGCGTCCGTGCCGTCCGGTGCGTGGAGCCGGGCGTACGCGCCGAACAGCACCGCCACGAACAGCGCCGCCGCGGCGAGCAGCAGCAGCCGGGAGAGCAACGCGGCCCCCGGCTTGCTCATCACCACCTGCTGGAGCCCGCCGAAGTCGAAGACGTCGGCGAGCTTGCCGGAGCCGGTGTACGGGGTGCGCAGCAACAGCATCGCCAGTGTGGCGCCGGTCAGCAGCGCCCAGCCGCGGACCACCAGGCGCTGCACGGACCGCACCCGGGCGGCGGCCGGCCGGCACGCCACCACGAAGGCCGCGCCGCCGACCAGCAGCACGAACCCGGCGTAGGCGAGATAGCGGGCGATCTCGTAGAGCGCGCCCACCAGGCCGCCGCCGACCTGCTGCTGGGGAACGGCGGCGGCGGTCTTGGACGGCGCCCCGATGGAGAAGGTGAAGGCACCGGACACCGGGTGGCTGTCCGCCGAGATCGCCTGCCAGGCGACGGTGTACGTCCCGTCGGGGAGCCCCGGCGGGAGCCCCGCGCCGTATTTGACGACGCTCCCGCTGCACAGGTTGCGCAGCTTGCCGCGGTCCACCCGTTTGCCCTGCGGGTCCAGGACGCGCAGCGAGTCGTTCCCCATCGCCACACCCTCGGAGAAGGTGAGCGCGACCTGCTCGGGGGCGTGCGCCACCACCGAGCCCTGCGCGGGGTCGCTGCCGGTCAGCGCGGCGTGCGCGGCGGCCGGCGCGACGCCGGCGGCCAGCACGCCGAACAGCACCGCCACGACGACCAGCAGCCGTCGCGGCCGGAAGCCGGTGAGGACCATGGTGCTCGCTCCCCTTCCCGTTGGCATGAGGTGTCCGTTTCCTTCACCGGGCCCGTCGCCGGGCCCTCCTCTCACGGTGTCCGCGGTGCGGCGGAGACCGTCACTTCTGCGGTCGGTAGTCGGCGGGCTTCACCGGGACCTCGACCTTGACCGGGTCGGCGGTGGCGAAGTGCAGCTCGACGGTGACCTTCTGGCCCGCGGTGGGCTTGCGGGTCAGGCCCATGAACATCAGGTGGTTGCCGCCGGCGCTGAGCGTGAGCTCCCCGCCCGCGGGCACCGGCAGCGAGTTGACCTGCTCCATCTTGTTGCCGGTGGTCTTGTGGATGCTGATGTCCTTGGACAGGTCGCTGGTGACGGACGTCAGCTTGTCGGCGGTGGAGCCGTCGTTCTTGATCACGAAGTAGGCGCCGGCCATGTCCTGGGTGACCGGCTGCGGCATGTAGGCGCCGCTGACCGAGAGCTGCGGCTTGCCGTCCCCGCCGCCGCAGCCCGCGAGGGCGAGACCGGCGGTGAGGGCGAACGCGGAGCCGACGGCTATGCGGCGGCTGACGGGGGCGAGGCGGGCGCGGGGGGCGGTGCGGCGGGTCACGGGTTCTGTCCCTTGATGATCTGAGGAAGCGCGGCGGTGTAGTTGTCGGAGGTGGCTTCCTGCATCCCCATCCAGTGGATCTTGTCGTCCTTGGGGGAGCTCAGCAGGACCTGGGCGCCGTGGGTGGAGACCACGTCGCCGTTCTTCTTCTTGACCGGCGCCTCGATGCCGATGTTCACGCTGCGGGCGGCCTGCTGGATCTTGTTGAACGGGCCGGTGAGCCCTATGAAGTCCTTGTTGATGCCGCCGAGCCACTTCTTGAGCTGGGCGGGCGTGTCGCGCTCCGGGTCGGAGGTCACGAAGACCACCCGCAGGTCGCTGCGCTCGGCCGCCGGCAGCTGCTTCACCGCGACCGCGATGTTGGCCATGGTCGTCGGGCAGACGTCCGGGCAGTTGGTGTAGCCGAAGTAGATCAGGGTGGGGTGGCCCTTGGTCTTCTCCAGCAGGTCGTAGGGCTTGCCGTCGGAGTCGGTGAGGCTGAGGTCCGGCTTCTCCATCGGGCTGTCGAGGGTGACGATCGGCTTGGCCGCCGTCCCGCCGGAGACCTGGGCGATGGGCTGGTCGGAGCCGTCGCCGGAACCGCAGGCGGTCAGGGTCAGGCCGAGTGCGGCGGCCGCCCCCAGGGCGGACAGCAGCAGTTTTCTTCTACGCATGACGGGTGTGTCCTGGTATTTCCGTGGCGCTGGGCCGGTGGGTGTCAGGTGTTCTCGGATCGACGGGTGCGTACCGGAGGGTGCCGGACCGGCGCGTGGGGCGCGCCGGTCCGACCGGGTCCGGTCGCGGGGTGCGGATCAGGCGTTGCGGCGACGGCCGGCGAGCACGCCGAACGCGACGCCGACGATGCCGACGACGATCCCGCCGACGGCCAGCACCCGTGCCGTGGTGTCGCTGGTGGACGCCGGGGCGGCCGTGGTGTCGCCCTTGGCGTTCTTGCCGTCCGCCGGGTCCTGGGCGTCGGCCGCGGTGAGCTTGAGCACCGGCGCCGGGTTCTGCGGCTCCGGGCCGCCGGGCTTGGCCGGCTCGATCCAGCGCACGACCTCCTTGTTGTCGTACGTCTGGAGGGCCTTGAAGACAAGCTGGTCGGTGTCGCTGGGCAACTGGCCGACCGAGAGCGGGAACTGCTGGAACTGCCCCGGCTCGATGCCCTTGCCGTCCGCGGTCCAGGTGATCTTCGAGGGGGCCTCGTTGACCTTCTCGCCCTCCATCTCGACGGGCTTGGCGAGCTTGGACTTGGTGACGTCGACCTTCCAGCCGGGCACCGGCTGCGGCATGACGGACGTCAGCGGGTGGTCGGTCGGCAGGGAGACCTCGACCTTCACCGTCGAGGCGTCGTCGCGCTCGTTCGGCACCTTGATGTTGACGGTGGCGAAGCCGCCCTTGGGGGCGGTGCCGGGCTGCACGGTGACGTGCGCGAAGGCCGGGCCGGCCAGCAGCAGCACGCTGCCGGCCGCGATCCCGCCGACGACGGGGAGCCGGCGGGCCAGGCGCCGTGCCGAGGACGACGCGCCGCCCGAAATCTCTGACATACCAGACTTCTTGGTCATGTGGACGCTCCACGAAGAGAAGGGAGGAAACGACTGCGGGGTGACGTGGTGCGGTGCCCGGCCTCGGGGCGCACGGCCGCCGCGCGCCGCCGTCCCTCTCCGTGGTCCGTCGTGGTCCTCGGGGGTTCCTCGGGAGCGTGCTGCGCGTGGCGTCAGGCCGCGAGGGCCAGGCGGTCGGCCGACGGCGGGCCGCGTCGTATGACGCTGTGCTGGAGCGCAGGGTCCTGCGGACCGGGCGCGTCCCCGTGCGGCGAGGGGGCGCGCCGGCCCTCCTCCTGCGCCGCGCCGAGCACCGAGAGCAGCGCCCGGACCAGCGTGAGCGAGCGGCGCACCGCGCCGACCAGCGCCCGTGCCGCGACCTCGCGCGCCGCCGGAGCGGACAGCCGCACCAGCCGCCACAGCGCGGCCTCACCGCGCCGCAGCAACAGGCCGAGGCCGAGCGCGGCGAGCAGGTGCCCGAGCAGCATCGGCAGCGACGGGGCCAGGCAGCCCGCCATCATCGGCACGCCGGCCCCACCCGTCGGGTGCCCGCCGGCGCCGATCAGCCCGGCGTTGCCGGCCAGTTCCAGGCCGCCGGGGCCGAGCAACTGCCGTGCCGTGCCGCCGTCGAGCCGGACGCCCTCCAGCCCGCACGTCAGGTGCCGGGCCAGTGCCACCGCGGCCTGGTCGGAGAGGCCGGAGGCCCGCCCGGACAGGGCCGGCATCGGGTGCTGGCCCATCGCGAACAGCGCGTGCAGCGCCAGTTGCCCGACGGCCAGTCCGGCCGCGATCCCCGGCAGCGAGCGCTCCCGGCCGGCCAGCGGGGCCACCACCGCGAACACCGCGACCGCGGCGAGCCCCAGCGTCCACAACGGCACCGCGGCCATCGAAGCGGCCATGTGCCCGGCCGCGGACAGCGTGACGCAGGCCGCGGTGAACACCGCGGCCCGTAGCAGCCGCAGATCGGCGGCCGCCCGCGCTGTGGGGACGGAGGGGGCAGTCATGGCGGGCGCCATCATCCCACTGCCCCCGTTCGTCGTGTACGGCAGGGTTTCAGCGGCTACCGCACGGGCGGCTCACGGGGCGCCCACCAGAGGCGTCCGGAGTCCCGCAGCGGGCGCGCGGTGGCGCACGCCCGGCACCACGCCTACACCTGTGCGCTCACTTTTCGCATCCGCCGAATGAGCGGTATCACGTCCCGAAGACGCTTACCGACCTTGCGGCCCGGCAATAGGTATCGGTATGTCGAGCCGTGGCCAGGAGGCGGGAGAGATGAGCATCTGGTGGTCCCTCCACCTGCGGCGGGAGGCCGCGAGTGTGCCGCTCGCCCGACGGCTGCTGCTGGGCGCGATGGAGACCGCCGGCGTCGACCCGGACATCTGTTACGACCTCTCGGTCGCCCTCTCCGAGGCGTGTGCCAACGCCGTCGAGCACGGGGGCGACACCACCGACGACTACCGCGTCACCGTCTACATCGACGGCGACACCTGTCGCATCGAGGTCACCGACTCCGGCCCCGGCTTCGGCCCCGCCGCCCCGCCCCATACCGCCGCGGACCGCGCGCTGCCGCCGGTCCCCGTCCCCGCCCCCGCGCAGGCCCCCGGATACGCCGAGGACGGCCGGGGGCTCTTTTTGATCGAGGCGCTCACCGACCACGTGCAGTACCGCAACCGCACCGGGCGAACCGGCGCCGTGGTCAGCTTCGACAAGATCCTCAAGTGGCGCGAGGGGGCGGCGCTTCCGCTGGCGTCGTAGCGGGGCGACCGGGGCGGCGTCGTCTGACGGCGAAGCGGTGCCTTCTGGTACCCGCCCTCTGGTGCCATGTGGCGCCACGTGGCGCCAGTCGGTGCCACCCAGTGTCGAAGTGGCGCCCCGAGGGGCGATGAGCGTCTGTGGTGTCACCCTGGCGCGCATCGAATTTTTCCGTGTCTTCGCAGGTCGGGGCCGTTTCGGTGGCGTTCGCCCGGCGTGCGGTGCCGCGCGGGCTTGCGTGTGGTGCCATCGTGGTGCCACTATGACGTCATGGACCTCACGCCGTATGTCGACTCCCTCCACCGTGAACTCGCGGTGGCCGCCGAAGCCGGCGGGGACGAAGCCCGCGAGCTGGCCGAGCGGCTCACCGCCCCGCTGGACTCGGCCGCCCGGCTGACGATGCTCAACGTGCTCTCCGCCGCGATGGACGAGATCACCCGCGAACTCGCCCCCGGCTCCGTCGACGTACGGCTGCGCGGGCTCGACCCCGACTTCGTGGTGACGCCGCCGCCCACCGACGTCGCCGCCCCCCAGCCCACCGCGCCCGTCGAACCCCTCGGCGCCCCGGCCCCCGCCGACGGTGACGACGGCGGCACCGCCCGCGTCAACCTGCGCCTGCCGGCCCACCTCAAGGCGCGTGCCGAGGAGGCCGCGAGTCGGGAGGGCCTGTCGGTCAACGCGTGGCTGGTGCGGGCCGTGTCGGCCGCGGTCGGCGGCGGCCAGGGCCGCCCGGCGGAGAAGACCCGCACGCTCGGACAGAGCTTCACCGGCTGGGTCCGCTAGCCGCGCCGGCGCCCGCCCCGCTCCGCCCGCCCCGCTCCACCCACACCACGTCCCACCAGCGGGGACGACTCCACGACCCAAGAGGACGGTACAGCCATGCCTTCTTTCGACACCCCCGAGCCGATCGCCGCCGTCGCCCATGTCGAGGCCGGTTCCCTCCAGTTCACCGCGGGCGACCGCACCGACACCGTCGTCGAGGTGCGCCCCCGCGAACCGAAGAAGGACCTGGACGTGCGGGCGGCCGAACAGACCGAGGTCAGCTACGCGAACGGCGTGCTGACCATCCGGACGCCCAGGCCGCGCTACCGCATCGGGCGCCACGGCGTCGTCGACGTGACGGTCGAGCTGCCGGCGGGTTCGCGGGTCGACATGACCGGCGCCTGGACCCAGGTCCTCGGCGAGGGCCGGCTCGGCGAGGTCCGGGTCAAGACCTCCGCGGGCGACGCGCGCTTCGACTCCACCGGGCCGCTGCACCTGACCGCGTCGCACGGGTCGGTGACCGTGGACCGGGTCGAGGGCGCGGCCGAGATCACCACCAGCTCCGGCAGCCTGCGCATCGGCACCGTCGACGGCTCCGCCGTCCTGAAGAACTCGCACGGCACGACGAGCGTCGGCGCGGTCACCGGTGACCTGCGGGTGAGCGGTGCCCACGGCGACGTCGATGTCGCCCGCGCCGAGGGCTCGGTCACCGCGACCACCGCCTACGGCGCCCTGCGCATCGCCGAGGCCGCCCGCGGCACGGTCCAGTTGGAGACCAACTACGGCGCCATCGAGGTGGGCGTCCGCGAGGGCACCGCCGCCTGGCTCGATGTCAGCTCCCAGTCCGGTCAGGTGCGCAACACGCTCACCGCGTCCGAGAGCCCGAACGACGCCGAGGACACCGTCGAGGTCCGCGCCCGCACCAAGTGGGGCAACATCGACGTCCGCCGCGCCCGGGCCTGAGCGCCGGCCCCGCCCGCCCCGCCCCACTCGCGTCCCAGTCAACCTCACCCTTCGAACGGGAGGGCTCCATGTCCGCTACTGTCATGAACGCGCCAAGATTCTCGGGTGCGCAGCCGCCCGTCGCCGTCTCCGCCACCGGGCTGCGCAAGTCCTACGGCGACAAGACCGTGCTCGACGGCATCGACCTGCACATCCCGGCCGGTTCCGTGTTCGCGCTGCTCGGGCCCAACGGCGCCGGCAAGACCACCACCGTGCAGATCCTCTCCACGCTCCTCGCCGCCGACGGCGGACAGGCCCGCGTCGCGGGCCACGACGTGGCCGCCGCACCGGACGGGGTGCGCGCCGCGATCGGCGTCACCGGGCAGTTCGCCGCGCTCGACGACCTGCTCACCGCCGAGGAGAACCTGCTCCTCATGGCCGACCTGCTGCGCCTGGGCAAGCGTGAAGGGCGTTCCCGCGCCCGGGAGTTGCTCCGGCGCTTCGAGATCGCGGACGTCGCGCAGAAGCGGGCCGCGACCTTCTCCGGCGGCATGCGCCGCCGGCTCGACCTCGCGATGACGCTGGTCGGCGACCCGCAGGTGATCTTCCTCGACGAGCCGACCACCGGACTCGATCCGCGCAGCCGCCGCACCATGTGGGACACCGTGCGCGCGCTGGTCGCGGGCGGCACCACCGTCTTCCTCACCACCCAGTACCTGGAGGAGGCCGACCAGTTGGCCGACCGGATCGCCGTGCTCGACGGCGGTCGGATCGTCGCCGAGGGCACCGCCGACGAGCTCAAGGCGCAGATTCCCGGCAGCCACGTCCGGCTGCGGTTCACCGACCCCGCCGCGTACGAGCGCGCGGTCGTCGCCTTCCCCGGCGCGGTCCGCGACGACGAGGGACTCGCCCTGCGGGTGGCCGGCGACGGCGGCCTCGACGCGCTGCGGGCCCTGCTCGACCGGCTCGACGCCGCCGGGATCCGGGCCGCGGACTTCTCCGTGCACACCCCCGACCTGGACGACGTGTTCCTCGCCCTGACCGGCACCGGCACCGGCACCGGCACCGGCACCCCGCACCCCGTGAAGGAGACCCGGCGATGAGCACCCTCGCGCACGCCGCGCACGACTCGATGACGATGCTGCGGCGCAACCTCAAGCACGCGATCCGCTACCCGTCCGTGGGGTTCGGCACCGCCATGATGCCGATCCTGATGCTGCTGCTCTTCGTCTACGCCTTCGGGGACTCGATCGGCGCGGGGCTGCCGGGAGGCGGGGGACGGGACGCGTATCTGGAGTACCTGACGCCCGGCGTCATCATCATGGGGGTGGCGGCCGGTTCGATGTCGACCTCGATCGCGGTCTGCTCCGACATGACCGAGGGCATCATCAACCGCTTCCGCACCATGAACATCACCCGCTCGTCGTTCATGACCGGGCACGTCATCGGCAGCGTCCTCCAGACCATGGCGTGCACCGTGCTGGTGGTGGGCGTCGCGCTGGCCCTCGGCTTCCGGTCCGGGGCGACGCCGCTCCAGTGGCTCGCCGCCGCCGGTCTGCTCGCGGCGATCGCCTTCGCGGTGACCTGGCTGTCGACCGCGCTCGGCCTGCTCTCCAAGACCGTCGAGTCCGCGAGCAACAAGCCGCTGCTCATCCAGTTCCTGCCGTTCCTCGGCTCGGCGTTCGTGCCGGCCGGGTCGATGTCACCGGGGCTGCGCTGGTTCGCCGAGAACCAGCCCTTCACGCCGATGACCGAGGCGCTGCGCGGCCTGCTCTCCGGCTCGGAGATCGGCAACAGCGGCTGGCTCGCGCTCGCCTGGTGCGCCGTCATCTCCCTGGTCGGCTACGTCTGGTCGCGCGCGCTGTTCAACGGCACCACCAAGCGCTGAGGGCCCGCCGGCCCCTGCCGGACCACGCGCGAACGCGGCGCTCACGAGGGTTCGTGAGCGCCGCGTCGACGTCGTGGTGGGCGTCGTCGGTCAGTGGCGGTGCATGTTGTAGACGACCAGGAGCGTCGTCACCACGGCGGCCACGAGGAGGGCCGTGAAGGCGATCTTCCACGGGCTGTAGGGACGGTCCCCGGTCACCTCGCCCGTCTCGGCGTTGACCATGACCTGCCACTGCTTGCCGTTGTAGACGTACGAGGCGAACCACACGGGCAGCAGCAGGAGCTTGTAGGTCACCGACCCGTAGTTGGTGTCCACCGAGTGCAGCCGTTGCCGGTCACCACCGATGTCCCGCTTGCAGTCCTTCTCGATGACCTTGGCCATCTTCTGCTGGGCGTTCTGGAAGCCCGCCTCCGGCTCGACGTCGTACCGCAGGGTCCGAAAGCCCGCCAGGTACGCCTCCTGGTAGGCCACGGCCTGCTTCAGCGGCCAGGGCTCCAGTGCCTCCAGCCGGTCGGCCGGGACGTGCCCGACACCGGGGATCAGGACGTCGTCGAAGAACCGTTGGACGGTGCCGTTGACCCGGTACCAGCGGACCTTGGTCTCCTTGTTGTCGCCGGTGCCGACGGTGTACTCCTCGCCGCGTTCGCCGCTGTAGGCGGTCGCGGTCGCGGCGTCGTACGTCCAGTGCGGCACGTACGTCCCGTGCAGGGTCTCCGCCGCGTTCACCTTCTTCAGGCTGTTCGGCGCGAACCAGCGGGACTTCGCCCACTTGCCGAGGTTGTCGTGCACGTCCCGCTTGTTCACCCGGAACGGCACCAGGCCCTCGGGCACGATCCGGTCCCCGGCGGTCGAGGCGACCAGTGGCGTGGCGCAGAACTGGCAGCGGCCGGAGAGCGCGGAGGTCTCGTTGGCCGCACCGCAACCGGGGCACGTGAGGACCTGCCCGCCGGCCGCCGTCGGCTTGGGAGCCAGGCCCGCCAGCTCCTCCCAGGCGTGCTCCCGCACCTCGCGGTTGACGGGTGCGATGGGCTGCTCGAACCGGCAGTTCGGGCAGCGCAGCACGTTGGTGCCCGGGGCGTACTCGGCGGTGGAACCGCAGCTCGGACACGCGTAGGACTGCGGCTGTTGCCCGTCCTGCCCGGCCTGCGGGGGCTGTGGCTGCTGCGGGGGCTGCTGCTGGTACGGCTGCGGCGGTGCCTGGGGCGGGTACCCCTGAGGCGGGTACCCCTGCGGCGGTGCCTGCTGCGGGTACCCCTGCTGGGGCGCCGGCGGCGGGTACCCCTGCGGAGGCTGCTGGGGATGAGGCTGTTGGGGCGGATACGGCTGCTGCGGCTGGTACGGCTGGTAGCTCATGGGGTCACGGCCTCCTGGCGGTGCGTCACGCCTGCGGCGGCAGCGGCGGCGGGGTGGCACGGAAGTGCGGGGCGAGCTCCGGCACGTTCTCCACGGGCTGCCACGCCGCCATCCCCTCGCGCCAGGCGAGCATGCCGCGCCGGATGGCGCCCGAGCCGATGTGCCCGGTGAACGTCGCGTGGTCGTAGGGGCCCTGCTGCTGGCCGTCCACGGCCACGTACCACTGGTACTGCTGCTGACCGGGCAGCGGCGGCGGCACGGCCCCGCCGCCCGGGGCGGGAGCGGCCGGCGCGGCGGGCTGCTGGCCCTGCTGGGGCGCGAACGCCTGCGCCAGCTGCTGACCGGCGGCCATGCCCAGCCCCAGGCCCACGCCCTCGCCGGCGCCGCCGGGGTTGTTCGCCGCGTCCCGGACCGCGTCCGCGGCCTGGAGGCGCGCGTAGTTGTCGACGTTGCCGATGATGCCCATGCGGCTGCGGGCGTCGATGGCCTGCTCGACCTCGGGCGGCAGCGAGATGTTCTCGATGATGAACTTCGGGATGGACAGGCCGTGCGAGGCCGCCACCTCGTCCGTCAGTGCCTTCGCCAGGCGGTCGCCGAGCTCGGCCTGGCGCGCGGCGAGGTCGAGCATCGGGATGCCCGAGCTGGCCAGCAGCGTGCCGAGCCGCCCCACGATCAGCTGCCGCAGGTACTCCTCGACCTCTTCGGTGCGGAACTGCGGGTCGGTGCCGGCGAGTTCGGTGATCAGCCGGCCCGGGTCGGTGACCCGCGCCGCGTAGCCGCCGAACGCTCGCAGCCGCACCATGCCGAACTCGGGGTCGCGGACCGTGACCGGGTTCTGCGTGCCCCACTTCAGGTCCGTGAACTGCCGGGTCGTGACGAAGTAGACCTCCGCCTTGAACGGCGAGTGGAACCCGTACTTCCAGCCCTGGAGCGTCGACAGGATCGGCAGGTTCCCGGTCTGCAGCTCGTGCATGCCCGGCGCGAAGACGTCCGCGATCCGGCCCTGGTTGACGAAGACGGCGGCCTGCGACTCGCGCACGATGAGCTTGGCGCCCATCTTGATCTCGTTCTCGAAGCGCGGGAAGCGCCACACGAGGGTGTCCCGACTGTCGTCGGTCCACTCGATGATGTCGATGAATTCGCCGCGTACGCGGTCCATGAAGCCCACGCCAGGTCCCCCCAGTTCGCTCCGGCCGCCCCGACCGGACCGCTGCCGGCGGTGACGACGACGGAGTACGTCCGCTCGGATGTCCCGTTCATAGTAGAAGCCGGACCTGTGGCGCCGCGGTGGTGGTGCGGCCGTCGCCCCGGGGGGTGTCTGCCCGGTGGTCCTTGTTGTGGCACCGACCCATCGGATACGTTCCTGTATCGGTTGTTACGGACATGGACGCGACAAGGTTGTCGGCCGGATGTCGACGGCCGCCGCGAACCGTAGAGGAGCTCCCCCATGAGCGAGCGCAACGAGGTGGCGGAATGAGCGACGACGCCGACGTCATCGTCGTAGGTGCCGGACTGGCCGGGCTGGTCGCCACCTACGAACTCACCCGTGCGGGGCGCCGGGTGCTCGTCGTCGACCAGGAGAGCGAGGCCAACCTCGGCGGCCAGGCGTTCTGGTCGCTGGGCGGGCTGTTCCTGGTGGACAGCCCCGAGCAGCGGCGGGCCGGCATCAGGGACTCGCCCGAACTGGCGCTCTCCGACTGGCTGGACTCCGCCGGCTTCGACCGGGACCGCGAGGACCACTGGCCGCGGCGGTGGGCGCAGGCGTACGTGGACTTCGCGGCGGGCGAGAAGCGCCGCTACCTGCACGACCTCGGGCTGCGGCTGATGCCGACCGTCGGCTGGGCCGAGCGCGGCGCCGGCCTGGCGACCGGCCACGGCAACTCCGTCCCCCGCTTCCACCTCACCTGGGGCACCGGCCCCGAGGTGGTCCGGGTCTTCGCCGAACCGGTGCGGGCCGCCGCCGAGCGCGGGCTGGTGGTCTTCCGGCACCGCCACCGGGTCGACGAACTGATCGTGGAGGACGGGGCCGCGGTCGGGGTGCGCGGCAGCACGCTGGCGCCGTCGGACCTCCCGCGCGGGGTGGCCTCCGGGCGCGAGACGACGGGCGATTTCGCGTTCGGGGCGCAGGCGGTGGTGGTGACCTCCGGCGGCATCGGCGGCAACCACGAACTGATCCGGGAGAACTGGCCGGTCGACCGGCTCGGCCCGGCCCCCAAGTCGATGATCACCGGCGTGCCCGCCTCCGTGGACGGGCGGATGCTGCAGATCACCGAACGGGCCGGCGGCTCCCTGGTGAACCGCGACCGGATGTGGCACTACACCGAGGGCATCAAGAACTGGGACCCGATCTGGCCCGACCACGCGATCCGGATCATCCCCGGCCCGTCCTCGCTGTGGCTGGACGCCACCGGACGCCGGCTGCCCGCACCGCTCTTCCCCGGCCACGACACCCTGGCCACCCTGCGCCACATCGTGCACACCGGCCACGACCACACCTGGTTCGTGCTGACCCGCTCCATCGTGGAGAAGGAGTTCGCGCTCTCCGGCTCCGAGCAGAACCCGGACATCACCGGCAAGGACCTCAAGCTCGCGCTGGCGCGGGTGAAGAAGGGCGCACCCGGCCCGGTCCAGGCGTTCCTCGACCACGGCGCGGACTTCGTCGTCCGGCGCACCCTGCGCGAACTGGTCGCCGGCATGAACGCCGTCGAGCCGACGGCCCCCCTCGACTACGCGACGGTCGAACGGGAAGTACTGGCCCGGGACCGGGCGGTGGCGCACCCGTACTCCAAGGACCTCCAACTGATGGCGGTGCACAACGCCCGCGAGTACTGGCCGGACAAGCTGACCCGGGTCGCCAAGCCGCACCGGCTCCTCGACCCGGCGCACGGCCCGCTGATCGCGGTCCGGCTGCACCTGCTGACCCGCAAGACGCTGGGCGGCCTGGAGACCACCTTGGACTCGCAGGTGGTCCGCCCGGACGGCACGCCGTTCGCCGGGCTGTACGCGGCCGGCGAGGTCGCCGGCTTCGGCGGCGGCGGGGTACACGGCTACAACGCACTGGAGGGCACCTTCCTGGGCGGCTGCATCTTCTCCGGCCGCGCGGCGGGGCGGGCGCTGGCCCGCGACCTGGCGTGAGCGCCCCCGCGACGGGCCGGAGCCCGGCCGGGGCGGGCGACCGCGGCGGGCGCACCGCGCTGGTGACGGGGCCTCCTCCGGCATCGGCGCGGCGGTCGCCGCGGCGCTGGTCGCCCGCGGCTACCACGTCCTGGGCACCAGCCGGGACCCGTCGACGGTCGCCGCGCCGCTGCCCGGCGTCCGCTACCTCCCGCTCGACCTCGCCGACGAGGCCGGCATCGAGGCGTGCGCCGCGGCGGCGGGCCCGGTGGACGTGCTGGTCAACAACGCCGGCGAGAGCCAGAACGGGCCCTTCGAGGAGCTCCCGATGGCCGCGGTGCGCCGCCTCTTCCAGCTGAACGTCTTCGGCGCCGTGCGGCTCACCCAGCTCGTGCTGCCGGGGATGCGGGAGCGCGGCCACGGCCGGGTGGTGATGATCGGCTCCATGCTGGCCAGCTTCCCGCTCGCCTACCGCTCCTCCTACGTGGCCGCCAAGGCCGCGCTCAAGGGCTTCGCGGACGCCGCCCGGCGGGAGGTCGCGCCCTACGGCGTGGCGCTCACCACCGTCGAACCGGGCTCGATCGCCACCGGCATCAGCGCCCGGCGCACCCACTACGTGGCGGACGGCTCGCCGTTCGCGGACGAGTACCGCACGATGCTGGCCGCCCTCGACGCCAACGAGGCGCGCGGCATCCCACCGGAGAAGGTCGCCGCCACCGTCCTGAAGGCCATCGAGGCGGCCCGCCCCCGGCCGCACTACGCGGTCGGCAGCAACGCCTCCGCGGTCTTCCTGCTGCGGCGGCTGCTGCCCGAGGCGACGGTGCAGCGGATGGTGGCCCGGCGGCACGGGCTGCGCTGAGCGGGCCGCGCACGGCGGGCCGGGACGGTGCCCAGGACCGGGCGGACCTGGCGGACCGGGGGAACCGGGCGACAACGGGCGGAACCCGGAAGAGTCGGAAAACGGCTGGAAATCGCCGTTGGACGAAGGTGGACTGCGCGGTCTCGCGAGAGGAGGACCTCCCCCGCGGCGTCCCCTTTCCCAGCGAGACCAGCGCGGCACCCCGATTAACGCGAAGTTGCTCGCGTTAATCTGTCCTGGACAATACTTGGCCAGAACCCGCACTGCAATCCGCGCTGCGATCCGTACCACGACCCCCGTAACGGAGCCGCTGTGACGACCGCGCACCAGGCCCCGGGTGAGACCCGCCCCGGGGGACGAACGGCGCGTACCCGCCGAGCCGTACTGACCGCCGTCTCCGAGGAGTTGGCCGACGGCGGCTTCGCCACGCTCACCATGGAGCGGGTGGCCCAGCGCTCCGGGGTGCACCTGGCGACCCTCTACCGCCGCTGGCGCAGCGTGGACAAGCTGGTCTGCGAGCTGCTGACCGACATGAGCAGCGGGGTGCCGCTGCCGGACACCGGCACCCTGCCCGGCGACCTGCGCGCGCTGGCCCACGGGATAGGCCGGTTCTACGGCGCGGACCGCACCCGCGGCCTGATCGAGGCGGTGGTCGCCGCCGCGGCCCGCGACCCCCAGGCGGCCACCGCGCTGCGGGACTTCTTCGACGAGCGGCTGGTGCTGGCCGGCGAGCTCGTGCGGCGCGGCATCGCGCGCGGCGAACTCCCCGCGGACACCGACCCCGAAGCGGTGATGGCGGCGCTCGGCGCGCCCTTCTACTACCGGATCCTGATCGCCCGCCGCCCCGTGGAGCCCGGCCTCGCCGAGTCCACCGCCACCGCCGTGTGGGCCGCGGCGCGGGCGGGCGCGTACGCCACCGGTGACCGCCGGCCGGCCGGCACCCCGGAGCGCACCGGCCCGGAGCGCACCGGCCCGGAGCACGACGGCCCGGAGCACGAAGGCCCGGAGCACGAAGGCCCGGACGGCAACGGCGCGGACGACAACGGCGCGCCGGAGCGGGGGGACTGAAGCCACCCGCTCCGGCGCGCCGTTGACGTTGCGCGCGGGGCCTACTTGCCGAGCAGGCCGGCCATCCACGCCTCGACCTCGTCCGACCGGCGCGGCAGCGCGGCGGAGAGGTTGCGGTTGCCGTCCTCCGTCACGAGGATGTCGTCCTCGATCCGGATGCCGATGCCGCGGTACTCCTCGGGGACCGTCAGGTCGTCCGCCTGGAAGTACAGGCCGGGCTCGACGGTCAGCACCATGCCGGGCTCCAGCGTGCCGTTGACGTAGCTCTCGGTGCGGGCCGCGGCGCAGTCGTGGACGTCCAGGCCGAGCATGTGACCGGTGCCGTGCAGGGTCCAGCGGCGCTGCAGGCCCAGCTCCAGGACGCGCTCCACCGGGCCCTCGACCAGGCCCCACTCGACCAGCTTCTCGGTGAGCACCCGCTGGGCGGCGTCGTGGAAGTCCCGGAAGCCGGCGCCCGGCTTCACCGCCGCGATGCCGGCCTCCTGGGCCTCGTGGACCGCGTCGTAGACCTTGCGCTGGAGGTCGGTGTAGCGGCCGTTGATCGGCAGGGTGCGGGTGACGTCCGCGGTGTAGAGGGTGGTGGTCTCCACGCCGGCGTCGAGCAGCAGCAGGTCGCCGGAGCGGACCGCGCCGTCGTTGCGCACCCAGTGCAGGGTGGTGGCGTGCGGGCCGGCGGCGCAGATGGAGCCGTAGCCGACGTCGTTGCCCTCGACGCGGGCGCGCAGGAAGAAGGTGCCCTCGATGTAGCGCTCGCTGGTCGCCTCGGCCTTGTCGAGGACCTTGACCACGTCCTCGAAGCCGCGCACCGTCGAGTCGACGGCCTTCTGCAGCTCGCCGATCTCGAACTCGTCCTTGACCAGCCGGGCCTCGGAGAGGAACACCCGCAGCTCTTCGTCCCGCTCCGCGGTGACCTTGTCGTGCAGCGCCTGCTCGATCGGGGCGTCGTGGCCGCGGACGACCCGGACCGGGCCGGTGGCCTCCTTGAGCAGCTCGGGCAGCTCGCGGACGTCCTTGCAGACGATTCCGAGCAGCGCCGCGGACTCGTCGAGGCTGTGCCGGCGGCCGACCCACAGCTCGCCCATGCCGTTCAGCCAGAACTCGCCGTTCTCGCGGTCGGAGCGGGGCAGGCGGTAGAGCGTCTCGTCGTGGCCCTCGGCGCCGTCGCCCCGCGGTTCCAGGACGAGGACGCTGCCGTCGGTCTGGTCGCCGGTGAGGTGGACGTACTCGGTCGAGGCCCGGAAGGGGTACTCGGTGTCGTTGGAGCGGGTCTTCAACAGGCCCGCGGGGATCACCAGGCGCTCGCCGGGGAAGCGCGCGGAGAGCGCGGCGCGGCGCCGGGCGGCGTGCGACGCCTGCGCGATCGGCTCCAGGTCGCGCAGTTCGGTGTCGGCCCAGCCACCCTGCATGTTCTCGGTGAGCTCATCCGATACGCCCGGGTACAGGCCGTTCTTGCGCTGCTTGATCGGCTGCTCTTCCTCTTCCGGGGTCTCCGGAGCGAGCTCGTCGGTCACCATGCCTCCTTTTAAGGCTTTTCAGACTGCACCGCATTCCATCGTAAGTGCGAACGGAACGCGGTCCAGGGGTCGGACGAGGTGACCTGTCCCGCACGCCGGTCCCGGGGGCCGGGCGCCGCCGCGCCCGCCCCTGTGACCTGCGGTGACGCCGTTACTCCTCGAAGTAGGCCGCGAGCAGAACCACGTCCTCCTCCGAGGACGGGTCGTCCAGCCCCTGGGGCAGCATGGCCCGCACGACGTGGTCCACCACGGCCTCCGGGTCGTGCCGGCTGGCCCGGGGGACGCCGGCGGCCGCGGAGTGCAGACGGGCGAACGCCCGGTCCATCGGCTCGCCGGTGCGGTGCAGCAGCCCGTCGCTGTACAGGAGCACGGTCTCGCCGGGGGCCGGTTCGATCTCGACGCTGGGCGCCTCCCAGCAGGCCAGCATGCCCAGCGGCGCGGACAGCGAGGTCTCCACGAACTCCGCCCGCAGGTCGCCGAGGACCAGCGGCGGGCAGTGGCCGGCCCCGGCCAGCACCATCTTGCGCGGCGCCGGGCCGCCGATCCCGGCCGGCACCGGGGGCCCGCCCGGACCGCCCGGCGGCTCGGTGAAGGCGAACAGCGCGGTGGCGCTCCGGGCCGGCTCGGTCAGCCGCATCAGCAGTTCGAGGTCGGAGAGGACCGCGACCGGGTCCTCGCCCTCCATGACGGCGTAGGCCCGCAGCGAGGCCCGCAGCCGCCCCATGGCGGCCACCGCGCTCGGGCCGGACCCGGTGACCGAGCCCACCGCCAGGCCCAGCGCGCCGTCCGGCAGCGGCAGCGCGTCGTACCAGTCGCCGCCGCCGCACGGCCCGGTGGCGTGCCGCACCGCGAGCCGGACGCCGGGGATCCGCGGCAGCCGGCGGGGCAGCAGTTCGTCGCGCAGGGTCCGGGCGGCCTGCCGGCTGCGGTGGAGTTCGAGCAGCCGGGCGAGGTGTTCGGCGGCGTGCGCGCGGTAGAGGCCGACGAGGTGGCGCCGCCGGTCACCGGGTTCGGCCGGTTCGTCGTACAGCCAGACCACGGCGCCGATCCGGCCGACGGGGCCGGCGGTGAGCGGTACGGCGTAGCTGGCGGCGTAGCCGAGTCGGGCGGCGACCTCGCGCAGTCGCGGGTCGAGGTCCTTCTCCCCGGGGATGTCCGGTTCGGCGATCTCGGTGCGGGCCTCGGCCCCGGCGTCGTCGCCCGCGCCGGGCTCGGGGAGGCCGTCCAGTATCCGCGCGTACGACAGGGCGCGGCGCGGCACGGTCTCCAGGTGACCGAGCTCGGCGTGGCCCAGGCCCAGCCCGACGGTGGTCTTCGGGCCGAGACCGTCCTGCGGCGCCAGCACGACCAGTCCGCGCCGGGCGCCGACGAGGAAGGCGCCGGCCCGCAGGAGTTCGCGCAGCGCGTCGTCCAAGGTGCGGGTGCGGACGAGTCGTTCGGTGAGGTCGTGCAGGGTGCTGAGGTCGGAGATCCAGCCCGCCAGCCGGTCCTGGACGGCGGCGATCCGGTCGACGGGGGAGGGGCCGTCGGTGGCGCCCGGTGCGCCGGGGCGGGCGTCGTCCTGCGCGGTGCCGGCGGTGCCGGACGGGCCGTCAGCGGAGGCGTCGGAGGCGGGATCGGTGGAATCGATGGAATCGGCGGGATCAGAGGGATCGGCGGGAGGCGCCGTCGCGCGAGGTTCGGCAGTGTGCGCCGGGGCGGGAAGCGCTGGTTCGATTCCAGCCACTTTCGGGACGTGGGGGGCGCTCATGGCCGACGACCTACGAAGTGACCGAAAAAAGCCCAGTTCAGGCCGCGATGTGACGGGGAGTGCGGCTTTTTGTTGAGTGATGTTGTGCGGTCGTGCGGTCCGCTCAATGTCCTCAATAGCATCGCAAACCCCCATGTCATGCTGCTCCGCTATCAATGCCTCCACATGTACACGCACCAGCAATGTGATGTCCAGCACTGTCCCCTTGGGGTTTGTGGTGTCAGCGAGGTCTGTAGATTGGCCTGAAAAAAGCCCCCCGAGCGTCAATTTGAGGTCTGCTGGCGGCGACCAGCAGCGCGTCATATCCACCGTGGCGGGTACGTACTCGGATAGGTGCGGGGGCAGTTGGAGCCGCACCGGAACTCTCCGGCCGGCCCCGGCGTCCTATACGGCGACCACCGCGACGCACTCCCCAGTGGCGGGAAGGCACCACCGGAAGCGCAAGCGCCATGCGCGCGCCACCCTCCGCCACGTTCCACGCCCGGTGTACGGCGTGATGCGCTGCCTCGTACACGCGGTGACCCGATCGCTACGTGTGGCGATCGAGCGCGAACGACCTCCGGGTCGCACAACCAGGCCGGCCGGCCGAACCGCACGACCGGGCCGCAGCACCACCCGTACCACTCCGCACCGGCCCGGAACAGCACAACGGCAATTGCGAAACGGCACGCACCTACGGTGTGTCCAGCTCATCGGCGTGCAGTGCGAAGGACCCAAGCCCTCGGCGTAACGGAAAGGAACGAGCGCTCATGCGCGAGATCCTCGGAAGGCGACGCAAGCCCCTGTTCCGGCGCAGCGGGAGGTCGGCGCTCCTCGGTGCGGCGCTCCACTGCGCCACCGAGTGGCAGTGGCCCGTCCTCCCGGGCGTCGGGCTGCGACCCGCCGGGCGGCAGCAGGCGGGCGGCCGGCTCGGCCTCGGCGAGCGGGCCCCCCGCCGCTGCAACTGCCCCGACGCCGACTGCGCGGTGCCGGGGGCGCACCCCTTCGACCCCGCACTGCTGGCGGCGACCACCGACGCCCGCATGGTGCGGTGGTGGTGGAGCAACCGCCCGGACGCGCCGGTGATCCTGGCGACCGGCGGCCGGGCGCCCTGCGCGGTGAGCCTGCCGGCCGTCGCGGGGGCCCGGGCGCTGGCCGCGCTGGACCACTTCGGCGTCCGCACCGGACCCGTGGTGGCCACCCCGACCCGCTGGTCGCTGCTCGTATCGCCGTACGACCTCGCGGAGTTGGGCGAACTGCTGAGCTCCCGGGACTGGGTGCCGAGCTCGCTGCGGTTCCACGGCGAGGGCGGCTACCTCGTGCTGCCGCCGTCGCCGACCGGCGCCGGCAAGGTCCGCTGGGAGCGCCCGCCGGCCAGCACCCAGGCCGCACCCTGGCTGCCGAAGGTGGCCACGATCGTCGACGCGCTGGTGACGGCGAGCACCAGCACCCCCGACGGCGGCAGCCGGCTCGCCTACTGAGCACCGCCGCGCGCCGCCGCACCGCGTGCGTCCACGGGTGGCCGGAAACGCATAGTTCCGGTTCACCCGTAAGGGTGTGAGCTGTCCCGATTCCTCCGGGAATCGCGGTCGAGGGCGCCCAGCGCCGCCCCGGTTGCCCGATAGGTTCGAGGCGCACCGCCCGCCGCGCCGCGGGCGGCACCTTCCCCGTGCCACACCTCCGGCATACCTCGTCACCTCCGCAAGTGGGTTCCATGCAGCGTGCGCGGATTCTCCGCCTGATCGGGCTCGCCGGCACCGCCGTGCTCGCCCTCGCCGTCCCCCTGGCCGCCGCGACGGCCGGGCCGGCGGACAGCCTCCTCCCGCCGGTGGTCCCGGACGCCGGCCGCGACCCCGGCTCGCCCGGCCCGTCGGCCGCCTCCGGCGACCCGCTCACCGAGCTGACCCGCCCCCTCCTGGCCCGGGGGCGCACCACTCACTGCGGCCCCGAACTCACCGCCCGCCCGGGGATCACGGCCCAGACCTGCGTCCTCGCCGAGGCCGGCCGCACCTGGGCGCGGACCTTCTTCCACAACTCCACGGGGGAACCGCTGCGCGCCGCGTTGACGCTGCTGCGTCCGGACGGCCGGAGCGTCCAGGCGAACTGCGCGGTACCGGCGGACGGGGCACCCGGGGTGTGCGAGACGCCGGACGGTCCCACGGCGCGCGGGGCACGGCTGCCGTACGGCGCGGTGGCGGAGTTCTCGGACCTGGCGGGGGAGCGGCTGCTGCTGCGCTCCGGCGGCAACTGGACGCCGGACGGCGGGAGTTCGGGGCGCTGAGGGCCCGGCCCTGCGAGGGCGTGAGTCCGGAGCCGGCCGTGGGCCGTCCGGGCATGGAAACGCCCGGTCGCTGGCGACGGGGGATGCACCAGCGACCGGGCTCCTAGAACCGTAACAAGAGATCGGCGGTTCGCAAATTCGATCGTGGAATTCCGGACGCGGATTTACCGGCAAGTACGGGCAGTCGCCCGCGACCTGTGACGGTTCTCACGTCCGTGAACGAATCGACCGCGCGATCAGCTCAGGGTGATCTGACGGTTGGTGAGCCCGCCGCGGGCCCGGCGCTCCTCCGCGGTCAGCGGGGCGTCCGAGGCGAGCGCCTTGGCCAGCCGCTCGCCGAAGGCGGCGGCCGGGGCGGTGACCTCGTCGGCGCCCATCGACGACGGCAGGTCCCACACCGGGACGACCAGGCCGTGCGCCCGGAACGAGCCGACCAGGCGGGTGCCCTCGCCCAGCGACGAGGTGCCGGCGGCGTGCAGCCGGGCGAGCGCGTCGAGGAGTTGCTCCTCGGGGTGCGCGGTGACCCAGCGCAGGTGGTTCTTCTCCGGGGCCTCGCACCAGTACGCCCCCTCCAGCCCGGGGATCCGGGCGGTCGGGATCGCGGCGGCGTTGGCCCGCTCCAGGGAGGCGGCGACCTCGGCGGTGGCGTTCTCGGCGTTCTCCACCCAGAACTCGAAGCCGGTGTGGACGGTCGGCTCGAAAGGCGCGTCCGGGTCCAGCAGGTCCTGCAACCGCGGCCCGTCGGCGGGGGCCCGCCCGGCGGCGACCGGGTGGCCGGGCTCGGTGGTCAGCGCCCGCTGGAGGGTGTCGGCGAGGTCCCGGCTGATGTCGCCGGACGAGGTGTCGTTCTGCAGGCCGAGCAGCACCGCCCCGTTGTCCCGGCGCAGCGCGGGCCAGGCCATCGGGAGCACGGTGGCCAGCGTCACCGACGGGACGTCCTCGGGCAGGCCGCCCTTGAGGGTCAACTCGGCGGTGGCGGCGGGCACCAGCTCGCGCAGCGCCACCCAGTCGCACTCGCCGGGCAGCCCCTCGAACGGGCGCCGGACCAGCTCGGTGACGGCGTGCGCCGCCTCCCGGCCGTGGCATGCCTTGTAACGGCGGCCGGAACCACACGGACAGGGCTCGCGGGCGCCGACCACGGGCACCTCGGCGTCCTTGGTCTGTACTGCTGCGGCCCGGGGCTGGGGACGGCGCTTCTTGGCCATGGCGACGGTGTCTCCTGGTGGTTCCTCTAGTGCGGACGCGTTCCGGCGCGAGCCTAGAGGAGAGCGGCGCCCGCAAGCCCGCCACACATCGCCGTCAGCGCGGCGGGACCCTCGGCACGGAGGGCGCGACGCCGGCGTCAGGGCAGGTCGTCGAGGTCCGCGAAGGTCAGGCCGGACGCGCCGCGGCCCGGGCGGCGGCCGTGGTGCGCGGTGCGCGGCGGTGTGCCGCGCGGGGCCTTCCGCAGGGAGAGCGGGAGCCCGGCCGTCAGGTCGGACGGCAACTCGGGCGCGAGCTCCGCGGGCAGATCCGCCGTCAGGTCAACGCGCGTAGCGAAAGCACCCTGGAGCGAGAGGGCGGCCCAGACCGTCACCTCGCCGGGCGCGCTGTCGCGCACGCCCCAGTCCTTGGCGAGCGAGCGGATGATCGCCAGCCCGCGCCCGCCGCGGGCGGTGACGGACGGAGTGGCCGGAACCGGACGGGTCGGACCGCCGCCGTCGGTGACCGCGACGATCAGGCGCCCCTGTCCGTCGATGCGCCAGGCGGCGCGCACGGTGGCGCGCACGGTGGCGCCGGCGCCGACCGCGGGGGAACCGTCGTGGACGGACTCCCGGGCGCCGCCCCGGCCCGTTCCTGACGCGCCGTCGGGACTGCTTCCCGTTACGGAATCCGACGCGACGTCGTCGTATATCGGACGCGCATGGCGACACGAATTGCTCAGGAGTTCCGAGAGGACCAGCACCGCGTCATCGACGACACTGTCCTGAACTCCACTTGCCAACAGCTCTGCTCGCATGCGCCGCCTGGCCATGCCGACACCCACGGGTCCATGGGGTACGGCCATGATCGACGACGTCGGCACCTCTTGTGCCACCACCAACGCCACCCCCGAGACCTCCTTTGCCCCACGCCACGGGATGGATGCCCCAATGGACTGGACCGGAAACCGGCCAACCGGCACACAGTGACGCACTCGACACCGTCACCTACGGGCCGAATGCGCCGGTGCACACCCCGTGATGAGCCTTACCTAAGGCCGAGTTGGGTTCGCACCTGCTTGGGGCGGTTCGTAATGATTGCGTCGACGCCGAGCTCCCGGCACATCGCCACGTCGTCCGTCTCGTTGACCGTCCACACGTGCACCTGATGGCCCGCCCGGTGCGCCTTGGCGACGTATTCCGGATGTGCGCGCAGGATGCGCACCCCGGGGCCGGCGATGCCCACCCCGGGAGGCAGCCGCCCGTCGCGGTGGCGGGGGGTGAGGAACTGCATCAGGTAGACGCCCGGGATACCCGGCGCCGCCGCGCGCACCCGGTGCAGGGAGCGTGCGGAGAAGCTCATGACGCGGACCGGGGGCGTCCAGTCGCGGGTGGCCGGTTTCGTGTGACCGAAGCGGGCGAGCAACTCGACCAGCCGCTCCTCCACCTGTCCGGCCCAGCGGGTGGGGTGCTTCGTCTCGATGGCCAGCTCGACGCGGCGGTCCGCGTCCGCGACCAGCTCCAACAGCCGCTCCAGGGTCAGCACCGAGGTCCGCTCGGCGTTCCCCTGCTGCCAGTCCGGCTCCTCGTCGGCGTGCACCGGTCGCCCGCCGGTCCGCTGCATGTCCTCCATGACGCCGCCCGGCCCCTCCACGGTGTCCTTCCACGACCCGAAGTCCAACGCGGCGAGATCGGCCAGCTCCAGCGCGGAGACCGCGCCGCGCCCGTTGGAGGTGCGGTTGACCCGCCGGTCGTGGACGCAGACCAGGTGCCCGTCCGCGGTCAGTCGGACGTCGCACTCCAGGGCGTCCGCCCCGTCCTCGATGGCCTTCCGGTAGGCGGCCAGGGTGTGCTCCGGCGCGTCGTCGGAGGCGCCGCGGTGGGCCACGACGGCGATGGCGGGACGACCCGGACGGGCCTTCTCGGCGGGGCGTGGGTAGGTCACCGCGTTATCGTCCCATCCACCGTTCGGCGGCCGCCCGGGAGGCGATCACCGGCGCACCCGTCGCGCACGGGGACCAGGCACGATGCCTGATATGCCGCATGCGCCGTGCACCTCGGATCCGATGCGGTTTGCTCAAGAACGAGGCGAATAAGTCACAGGTTCGGCTTACGGTCCTCTGACGGGCCATGGGGAAGGCTGGGGGGAGGCCGGGTGGTGACGGCCGGGTCGGTGCGGGGCGGTGGACCACCGACGGGACGGTCGGGACTCGCCCGGAGCGGCAGGATCGCGGATGCTGGAGTACCGCGGGATCCCGGATGCCGGGAGACCGGGATCCGGCCCCGGGCCGGTACCGCCGTGAAGCAAGCTGACTGAGGAGAGAGCTGTGAGCACCGAGAACGAGGGAGCCGGAGTCCCGTCGGAGGCCAAGCCGCCGACCGGGCCGCAGCCGGACAGCGCCCCCGCGCCCGCCTCCGGCGAACCGACTCAGGCCGCGCCGGCCACGCCGCCCGCGGCGCCCCCGCCGCCGGACTACGCACCACGGCCCGCCGCGCCCGGCACCGCCGGCCCGGCCGAGCACGACCGCACCCAGCCGCTCCCCCCGACGCCGGCCGCCCACCCGGAACAGCCCCCGGCCCCGTCCTCCCCGTCCTCCCCGTCCTCCCCGTATGCCGCGGCCGGACACGGTCCGGCCGGTGGCTGGGGTGCGCCCCCGCCCGGCGGCGGTGACCCCTGGGCCCCGCCCGGCCACCAGCCGGCCCCGAAGAAGCGCAACGGCGGCCTGATCGCCGCGGTGCTGGTCGCCGCGCTGGTCGCGGGCGGCGTCGGCGGCGGCATCGGCTACTGGGCCGCGGGCCGCAACGACACCGGCTCGACGACGGTCTCCGCCTCCGGCGACCCCGAGGCGCTGAACCGCAAGCCCACCTCCGTCTCCGGGATAGCGCAGCGGGCGCTGCCCAGCGTCGTCACCATCGAGGCCCAGGGCGCGAGCGGCGACGGCGGCACCGGCACCGGCTTCGTCTACGACAAGCAGGGCCACATCCTCACCAACAACCACGTGGTCGCCAGCGCGGCCGACGGCGGCCGGCTCACCGCGACGTTCTCCAACGGCAAGAAGTACGACGCCGAGGTCATCGGCCACGCCCAGGGCTACGACGTCGCCGTCATCAAGCTCAAGAACGCCTCCGGCGCCACGCTCAACCCGCTCCCGCTCGGCAAGTCCGCCAACGTCCAGGTCGGCGACGCCACGATCGCGATCGGCGCGCCCTTCGGCCTGTCCGGCACGGTCACCACCGGCATCATCAGCGCCAAGGACCGTCCGGTGGCCTCCAGCGACGGCGGCGGCAGCAGCGCCTCCTACATGAGCGCCCTCCAGACCGACGCGTCGATAAACCCGGGCAACTCCGGCGGCCCGCTGTTGGACGCCGGCGGCAACGTCATCGGCATCAACTCCGCGATCCAGTCCGCCGGGAACGGCGGCGGGATGGGCGGCGAATCCGGCCAGTCCGGCAGCATCGGCTTGGGCTTCGCGATCCCGATCGACCAGGCCAAGCGGGTGGCGGACGACCTGATCAGGACCGGGCAGCCGGTCTACCCGCAGATAGGCGTCCAGGTCGGCATGCGGGAGTCCGGCGACGGCGCGACCATCGCCCAGACCGGCAACAACGGCAGCGAGCCGGTCACCCCGGGCGGCCCGGCCGACAAGGCGGGCCTGAAGCCCGGCGACACCATCACCAAGCTCGACGACACCGTCATCGACAGCGGTCCGACCCTCATCAGCGAGATCTGGCAGCACAAGCCCGGTGACCGCGTCACCCTCACGTACAAGCGCAGCGGCAAGGAGCACACCACCCAAGTCACCTTGGGACAGCGCACGGGCGACAAGTGACGCGCTAGTCTGATCCCCGCGACACCGCACGCGCGGTGCCGCGGGGAGGCTTGCCCGAGCGGCCTAAGGGAACAGTCTTGAAAACTGTCGTGGCGGCAACGCCACCGTGGGTTCAAATCCCACAGCCTCCGCTCCGATAATCGCAAGAAGAGCGTTTGTGCAGGTGGGAGGGGCTTTCCGGGGGAACTCGGGGCCCCTCCCGCCCGCATGTTGTCTCACCCCGTGCCGCGTGCGTCCCGACTGGAATCACCCCGTGTGGACCAGGCGTGGACCAGGCACCCGGGGATCATTCCGCAGTACGCATGGCCTGTTCGATCAACGCGTTGGCGTGCTCGCGCCTTCCGTCCAGCACCTTGGCGTAGAACTTGTGCAGTACTGCCACGCTGTGGCCGGCGCGACGGGCGACCTCCGTGGGGTCGACACCGGAGGCGATCCAGAACGAGATGCCGGCCTTCCGTCCGGTGTACGGCGCTTCCGCGAAATGGTGCATGACCTGCTGTTCAGTGAGCGCCACCTTGCGAGCTGCCTGCCAGAGGTCTGAGTACTCCTTGCTCAGCACGACACCACCCTGCGCTGCTCGGAAGAGCCGCCCGTCCGGTGCCACGCCATACCGCTTGATATGAGCGCGCAACATCCTCACCAGCTCCGGCGGGATCGGAACATCGCGCACGGACGAGCGAGCGCGATGCTTCAGGCCGCGCTCCTCGTAGGACTTGCCGTCGTTCGTCCAGGCGGCTCCTACCCGGGATGCGCTCCCGGAGAGCAGCAGGACGCCCCACCCGGTCTCGGGGAGCGTGCAGTCGCTCTCTCTGAGATTCATAGCCTCGGCCGGCCGCGTGGCCGCGTAGTAGATGCACGCGAAGAACGCCTGGAGATGCTCACCGCGGGAGCCCAATGTTCCGACAGCATCGATGAGTTCCTCCGCCTGCCGAGGATTAGGGACGTACCGGAAGTCGATTTCGTCGTCTGTCGCGGGAGGAGACCAGTCGATGGACGGCAGTGGATTCGTCGTGAGGCGCTTGCGTTCCACGGCATACCGGAGGGCGTTGTTAAAGACCGTCCGGCGGTTCGTAATGGTCGTTGCAGCCGCGCGTTCGCCGTCAAGCCGCGTGCTCAGTGCCTTTAGGGCAGCACGGATCATTTCGGAGTCGTCCTCCAGCACGGACACGGGAAGCGACTTGGTGGTGAGCCAAGCAAGCGCCGTGGCGAGTTGGTCCGGTGGGGGCATGCGGTGCTCGGAGAAATTGAACGCATAGCCGCTCAGCGCGCGTCGCAACACAGGTGCTGCGGGTGCTCCCTTCGTGTCCTTGACCAGGGCAGCGGTTACGGTCGCGAGTGCGTCGGCACGCGTGGCCCGGCCCTTCGCTGACGCAGCCTCGGACCACTTCATCTCGGCGTAGTCCTTGGCATGCTCGAACCAGGTCACCTGAGGCTGGAGTGCGGCCAGTTCGGATTTAGGTAGACCGGTCTCGGTGTCGAACTGCTCCCCGCGCCGGGCGGCGGCCATCAGTTCCGAGCGGCGGCCATCCGCCAGCGTTTTCGTTGTGAAGCTCTTGGAGTGAGGGCGTGAGCCGACTTTCCAGCGCAGCTGAAATGGCTTGGGGCGATCGGGCCTCTCGCGAATGGAATGCATGGTGAATTCGAAGGTGAGCAAGGGAAGTTCTCCTAGCGAATAATGGTGGGCCCGGCCGGTGCGTCGTCCGGGCCCACCACAGAGGTCAAGCCGCGGGCTGCTCTTCCTGGCCGGACAGCCAGGCGTCGAGGTCAGCGCGACGGATACGGATCTGGTGATTCGGGAGCTTGACGATCCGGGGAGCCAGGCCGCGGGCCCGCATGCGGTAGAAGGCGGCGCGGGACATGTCGAGTTCTGCGAGAACCTCGGTGAGCCTGAGCATCTTGGAGCTGGGCACAGTGACGTCTCCTTTTGGGCAACGGCCGGGGGCTTCCCGCCCCCTTCTGGAAATCCGCAACATCCGCCACGCCGCAACACCGCAGGTCAGTGGGGGTAAATCTGTGGCGGATCTGTTTCTGTTGCGGATAGGTGCCGCCAGGCGGGGGCCTGGCGGCACCTTCGGGGTGGGGTTGGTCAGCCGACGCTGCGGAGGGTTCGTGTGTCGGTTTCCGCGAACATGTGGCGGCTCCCGGAAGGGGTTTCCGCCACAGGTCCACCCTCGTTGACCTGCGGTGTTGCGGCTGTTGCGGATGTTGCGGACTTTCGGGGGTCCGGGGGGCAGTAGCGGTTCCAGGCGTCCCGGAGGTCGTCGGCGTAGTAGCCCTTGGGCGTGGTGCTGCCGACCCGGATGCCCTTGGGCTTGATCGGGGTGTCGTCGGGCTTGGTGTACTGGCTCAGGAGCTTGGACAGCCGACGGGCGGTGAGAGGTTTGACGCTCTGACCGTCCTCGCTCATGTCGTCCCACGGGGAGTCATCGAGCTGGAGGAGGACTTCGAGGATGGCGGCGGTGGGCATCCGGTCCACGCCGCAGAACACGCGGTCGCGCAGGTCGGTCAGCAGTCGCACCCCCAAGGATGCTTCGTCGCCGACGCTGGAGGCCTTGATCAGGGCCAGGCAGGCGGCGCGTCCCCGCTCGGGCCAGTGCCCGCCGGCCGCGTCCGCGACCGCGAGCAGCGGTTCCCACACGTCGGCCGGCCGGTCCACGACCCCTTCGGGCATCTCGGGCCAGGCTTCGGCGATCTGATCGTGCAGGGGGGCACACCATTCCGCGAGGCGGTCGCGCAGGGCGTGGCCCTGCTTCTCGTGGATGCGGCGCCGGTAGGGCTCGCAGGTCTCGTTGGGGGCCTTCTTGCGCATGCGGATGATGATCGAGCGGGTCAGGATCGTGTCCGGCAGCGACCCGAGTCCGGCCATCGCGACGGCGCAGAACGAGGGGAGGAACGCTGCCTTCTGGTCGGTGCCGTCGCCGATGCAGCGCAGCGACTTGGCGCCGCGCCGGTATCCGGAGTTGAGGAACCCGCGGACCTCTTCGTTCCCGCCGGCTTTCGGTCCGAAGACGGTGTCGATCTCGTCGAACAGGAGCGTTGGGGTGCCCTCCTCGGCGGAGACGAGGCGGAACAGGGCGTTGGCGGAGGCGTTGACTGTGGTCGCCGCACGGGGAGTGAGGGTCTCCACGATCTCCAGAGCGCGGGACTTGCCCGAGCCCGGCTCCGGGGAGAGGAAGGCCAGGCGGGCGGTGCCGTCCAGGGCGTCCATCAGGTGGGCGTGGGCGTCCCACAGAGCGACAGCGACGTAGGCGTGCTCGGTGGGGAAGACGTTGAAGCGGCGGTGGAATTGCTCGACTTCGTCCAGGAGGGCGGCGCCGTCGATGGGGTCGGTCATGAGGCTTTCCTTGTCTCGTGGGCGGCGGGGTGGCGCCAGGTGCAGGTGTCGCGGTGGGCCTGGTGCTCGGTGATCAGGGCGAGCACCTTGGTGTGGCCGATGGCGCTGGCGTTCCGGCCGCAGAGGCACGTGGAGGTGGCGGTGGGGACGGCGCCGCGGGGTGCGGTGATATGCAGCCAGGCGACGGGGTAGCGTCCGTCGCCGGTCGGGTGCGGGTCAGAGCTTTGAAAGGACGCCCTTCGGGCGACGTCCTTTGAGCCGCCACCGCCAGACGACGGCCGACCGGTGGTGGCGGACTGCGGCGCGTTGGTGGTCATGCTGCTTTCCCGGCGCTGTGGAGGCCGCGGGTGACGGCGCGCCGGGCGTAGGGGGCGGGGACGCCGACGGAGACGGCCGCGTCGACGATGTCCTGGCCGAGGGCTTCCAGGCCGCAGGGTCCGGGGCAGTCGGCGTGCTGGGTGGCCAGGAAGGACGCGACTGCGTATGCCTTCGACCCGGCCCCGGACTCGGAGCAGCTGCGGACCATGGCGAGTCCGCGGTCGAGGCCGGTCAGGACGTAGCGCTCGGTGTGGCGGCAGCCGGTGGCGACGGTGTGGTCCCAGGTGGCGCGCTGGGGGGTGGAAGAGACCACGCCGCGCCGGGCGGGGGTGGTCTCTTCCTTCATGACCAGGGCGCGGACGGCCGGTGGCAGGTCGGTCGGGGTGCCGGTGCCGAGTCCGAGCCAGCGGGCGTAGGTCATGCGGGACTTGATGTCCACGCCGGGGCGCACCTTGTTCGCGGACTGCATCGTGCCGCGGTAGATCCAGTGTTCCCCGCGGGTCGTTTGCACGGTGCGGGTGGTCGGGAGGTTCTCGCGGGCCCAGGTGACTGCTGCGGCGTTGTCGAGGTCCACGACGGTCACCCCGGCGCCTGCCGGGTGGTAGGCCACGGCGACCGCGGCCCGCCATGCCGATACCCAGTCCGGGGATGTGAGCACGAAGCGGTCGGTGGTGGCAGCGGCCCAGGCGTGGCACGGCCGCGGGCAGCGGCACGGGCCGGCGGCCTTCATGTGGGGCCGGTCGCCGCAGGCGCTCTGCTCGCAGGCGGGGCAGTTCGCGAAGGGGCGCTTACCGCGCCTCAGCGGGAGCACTGGCACGTCGGCCGCGGCCAGGGCCAGGGCGGTGTGCCAAATCGGGGTGGGTTGGGTCATGCTGGTGACCTCCGAAGGTCTGTTGTGGACTGGAGACCAGGGCGGCCCGGTTCTTTGGCGAGATGCGCGGGCCGCCCTGGGCGTAGTTAGAGCAGCGGGGCGGTGCTCATGGCGTCGTCCCAGGTGAGGGCCATGGCATCGGGGCCCATGCGTTTGCCGGCGATGGCGTGCGCGTCCTCGTGCGCGGTGTCACGGACCGCGTCGCAGATCAGCCGGCCGTCGTCGGTGAGCGTCCAGCCGTCGCTGCCGCCGGCGAGGGTGATGTAGTCGATGGCCTCGTCGGGGGTGTCGAGGTGGGGCGTGAATCCGTCGACGTCCGTGCTGCCGCCGCACAGGGAGCACACCGGGACGTAGCAGCTGACACTGCGCGTCAGCGGTGCACGGTTGCCCGAGGCTGCGGGGCGGGTGGTGCTGCAGTCGACGGTTTCTTTCTCGTCGTGGACGAGGTTCCACCTGCGGGTGTCTCGGTTCCACTCGATGTGCTCGTCGCCGAGGGGGTTGGCGATGTGGCCGTCGGGTTCGATGTGGATCGGGATGCCGGCGTCGAGGAGGGCATTGAGGCCGTCGACGGCCTGCTGCCAGGCCGTCCGAGTGTTCCTTGGCATTGATGCTCCTGTGCGGTGAGGCGTGCTGGGTGGGTTAGAACGGCGGCGCGTCAGCAGCCGGGCCGTTGGAGGCAGCGCCGTCTGCAGCCGGGCGGTTGGCGGACGCCGCGTCCCAGGGGTCGGCGCCGGCTCCGGCCGGGGCGGAGCGCTGTGTGCGCTGCACGGTGGCGGTGGCGAACTGCAGGGAGGGGCCGATGTCGTCGACTTCGACGGCGAGCATTGAACGGTTCTCGCCCTCCGGGGTCTGCCAGTTGTGCTGGCGGATGCGGCCGGAGAGGACGACGCGGGAGCCCTTGGTGAGGCTGTCGGCGATGTGCTCGGCCAACTGGCGCCACGCCGCACAGCGGAAGAACGCGGCCGTGCCGTCCGTCCACTGCCCGGCTTCCTTGTCGTAGGTGCGCGGGGTGGAGGCGACGGTGAACTTCACCAGTGCGGCACCGTTGTTGGTGAACTTCAGCTCGGGGTCGGCGGTGAGGTTGCCGATGATGGTGATCGGGGTTTCGCCCATGGCCATGGGGTTTCTCCTTAGCTGTGGTTGTCGGTGTTCTTGGCGTACTGGGCAAGCTCGGCCTCGAAGCCGTCGTCGTCCTCGGTGTCGCGGTACCGGCCGTACGGGCCGCCTTGGGGACTGGGGATCTTCGCGATGACGGTGCGGGCCTCGGTGACCATCTCTTCGGGGGTGGGCAGCACTCCGCAGAAGAGGTCGACGACCCAGTCCAGGCCGTTTTGCGATACGGAGTCGGCGTCGCCCCAGCCGACCATCCATCCCCTGTCCTCCCGCCACAGCAGATTGACCTCGGTGTCGTCGCTGTAGGCAGGGGTGGTGATGGTCCGGTCGAACTCGATGTAGGCGTCGCGGGGGTCGTTGTCGTCGGCGTTCCAGTCGGCGACGGTCAGGCCGGCCGCGTCGAGGGCCTCGGCAACCGCCTCGATGTACGGGACGTGCGAGATGTACGGGGTGGACTCACTCACGTGGTGCTCCTTGTGGTGGTTGTGGTGTCAGGGCTGGAGGGCGGTGGTGGTGCACCACAGCGCGGCTGCTGCGGTGGCGGTGAGGGTGAGCCAGGACAGGGCCTCGGCCCATAGGCGTCGGCCCATGCCGTCGGGGTCGCGCAGGTCGGCGTAGGCGTCGGCGATGCGGGCCTGTATGGCGGTGAGGAGGTCGAGTTCGGCGTACCAGCGGCCGCGGCGGTCGACTTCGCCGTCGTGCTCGCCGTCGGGGTAGTGGCCGCCGTGGAGGGCGGCGCGGTGGCCGTCGCTTTCGGCCTTCAGCTCGGCGCGGGTCCAGCAGACGGGGCTGGTGGTGCGGCACACGGGGCAGCGGTAGAGGTACCGGCGCATGGGGTCGCTTCTTTCCGGTGGGTACGGGCCGGCTCTCAGCGCAGATCCACGGAGGACCGGAAGGAGCCGGTGTGACGGTGAGTAGTCGCTGTGGCTAGCAGCGGTGCGTCCTGGACGGCGGCTAGAGCGGGCCGGAGCGCGTGGGGCGGCCGAAGCTCTTAGAAGCGCCGTGTGGCGGCGTAGGGGGCCGTTTCCCCCGCGGGGCCGCTCTTCCCGCTCGATCGCTGGTCAGAGCTGCGGCAGACCCGCTCGTGGGGCGCTCGCAGGGCGCTCGATACCCGCTCGGTGGGTTGGGCCCCGAGTGGGCATCGAGCGGGTGCAGAGCGCCCCACGAGCGGGGGTCGAGCGGGTCAGTCGGCGCCGTTTGCGGTGTCGAGGGCGTCTTGGAGTGCGGAGCGTTTGTAACCCTTCGCGTTCTTCTGGCCGTCGACGGCGCCGATGCTGACGGCGTTGCCGCAGTCGGCTTTGCGCAGCAGGGCGCCGAGTTTGGTCTTGTCGATGCCCTCGAATTCGCCGTCCGCGCCGATGGCTTCGGCAAGGGTTTCGACGCGGGCGCGGTCGGTGCCCAGCTCGTCGAGGGCGGCGAGGCAGGCGTGGACGGCGCGGATGTGGCGGGGTTCGGTGATGCGGGGTTGTCCGGCGGCGTCGCCGGTGAGGGTGCCGGCTTGCTCGCGCATCTGGCGGGCGCGCTGGCAGACGTTGGCGAAGTCGGGCAGGCTCAGGAAGTCGGCGCTGAGGATTTCCCAGCGGTGGCCGGTGGCTGCGACGACGACGCCGACGTGGTCTTCGGTGAGGACCGAGGCGTCGGCTCCGGCGTCGGAGGCGAGGTCGCCCAGGCTCATGCGGCTGGAACGGGAGTCCAGGCAGCGCACGGAGACACGCACGCCGAAGAGGTCGCGGAATCCGGTGGGGACTTCTTCGCCGTCGGGGCGTTGGGTGCCGACGACGAGGAAGACGCCGGCGGCCGGTCCGGCCCGCAGCAGGTTCTTGAGCTTCTCCAGGGCGCGTTCGCGGCGCTTGGGCGGCAGGGCGAGGAGGTAGAGCTGGAGTTCGTCGATGACGGCCAGCAGGACGGGCAGGTTGTGGGTGCGGGCGAGGTCGGGGGTCAGGCGCCCGTCGGGGACCAGCTGCGCGTCGACGGTCTTGAGGTCGGCGTAGCGGGTGTTCATGTCGTCGACGAGTTCCTCCAGGAGGTCCTCGAAGGCGCTCAGGCCAGCGTCGTCGGTGCCTTCGGTGAAGCGGTGTGCGACGGGTTCGGCATCCCGCCAGTCCGTGCCGCCCTTGCCGTTGGCCAAGTACAGCCGCACCCCCGGGTCGAGCAGTCCGGCGGCGACGTCCAGGCGCATCGCGGCGGTTTTGCCGAAGCGCATGATCCCTGAGTAGAAGTGGCTGGTGAAGCCGCCGGCGAACTCGGTGGGGATGGTTCGGGCTTCGGCGAGGACGGTCTGGCCGAGGGGGGTGCCGGCCCAAAAGTCCCAGCTCTGGGCGGTGGCAAGCGGGCTGGTGGCGTGGCCGACGGCCAGGTAGGGGTCCTCCACGGCCTCCCACATGTGCATCCGGCGCCCGTGCCCGCCTTCGGCGGCCGGTAGTTCTCGGATGATCAGTTGCATGGGTGGGATGCCGAGTTCACCGGCGAGGACTTCGGTCTTGGCGATGACGTCCTTGACCAGCTTCCCGCCGCCCTTGGGCAGGTCGGCGACGAGCGTGTAGCCGTTGCCGACGCTGTAGTCCGGCCCGTCGAGGACCTCGACGCTCTTGGCCCCGTTGAGCAGACCGGCTGCCGTCAGGGCGGCGTTGAGACGGATCACCTCCTCCGGCAGCACCTCGACCTCCACCTCCGTCGCCGTAGCGCCGGTGTTGTCGTCTGTGGTCTTGGCCGGCCGTTCCAGTTCTCGGGGACCGACCAGTTCGGCGGGCAGGGCGCGCGGGGCCAGGGCCAGCGGGTGACGCCCCAGCCACCAAGCGGCCCCGGCAAGCACCGGCACGGCCACCAGGCCCGCGACCGGTGCGGCGAGCGCGACAGCGAGGGCCGCGGACCCTGCCGGCAGGAGTACGCCGGTGAACCGGCCCAGGGCGCGGACGGTGCGGTAGCGGCGGATCTGCTCGCGGGTGGGTTGGGCGGTGGTGATGTCGAAGGGGATCTGTGCCAGGGCGGCGCCGGCGGTGCGGCGAAGCTTCAGTTCGGTGCCGAGGTCTTTGAGGCGGCGTCCTTCCTCGGTGGTCAGGCCGAAGTCGACGGCTTCGCGGGTGAGTTTGTGGGCCTTCTTGCCCAGGCGGTTGATGTCGGCGGTGACGCCTTCGCGCTGTTCGAGGTAGGTGTCGAGGTGCCGTTTGACGAGGCGGCGCCGGATCTCCTCGTCGGACATGTAGGCGAGGGTCGTCCAGTGCGAGGTGGCTGCCCAGGCGTGACGCAGCCCCGGCAGGGTCCCGCCGGCGACGAGCCGCAGGACGCCGGCCGCGTACCGAGCGGCGCGCGCGGCGCCGGGGCCGTGGCTGGTGGGCTTGTCGGTGTGGTCTTTCCGGGGGCCGGGGTCTTTGTCGTCGAGGATCTCGGCCCATACGTATTCGCCCTCGTAGGGGGCGAGTTGGGTGCTGTGGTCGGTGCTCATGTGCCTTCCTCCATCGGCGGTCCGGGCTGAGGCGGCCCACCACACCCCGTTTGTGGGGTGTGGGGGACCGTCTCAGCCCGGAGCTAGCCGCCGAAGGCCCACAGGCCGACGTTGTTGGCGGCCAGGACGGCGCCGGCGACGAAGTAGCCGGTGAAGCCCAGGCCGGTGCCGTAGCAGATGCCGACACCGAGGCCGATGATCATTTCCTTGAGGTCCTTGGCGCGGCCCTTGGCGGCGAAGAGCTTCACGCCGTACCAGGCGATCCCGCACAGCCCCACCAGGGCTCCCCCGGCGGAGACCGGGGTAATGGCGGTCTTGGGAGCGCGCGGGGTGACCGCGGCCCCGGACACGCCGTGCACGGCGGCCTCTCCGCCTGCGTTCATACCGTGGCGCAGGGCGCCGGCGATCTCGCCGAGGATGCCGCCGGAGTTGACGGTGACCAGCAGGATGAACAGGCCGACGAGGATCACGGTGGATTTGGCCCGCAGCCACCGGAACTTGAATCCGGCGACGATCACGACGGTGCCGATGGCGGCGAAGGCGAGGGTGCCGAACCCCGCGTTGGCGCCGGGGTTGTCGAAGAGGTTCATGTCAGACGGCTCCCGTCAGGCGGTAGACAACGAAGCGCCAGGTGGCGGTGGCCAGTCCGCAGATCACGGCCCAGATGGCGGGGCGGGTGACGATCCAGCCCAACCGCGAAGAGAGGAAGCGCCAGCAGGCGCGTCCGATGAGCTGGGTGACGCTGATGGCGGCCTTGCACAGGCCACCAATGCCGGGGACGAACTGGCCGACGAACACCGGCATCGCGACGCCGAGGGCCATCCCGGCGGGGACGAAGACGGCGCTGATGCTGTGGGTGCGCAGGGCGTCCGCGACCCACATGGTCGCGGTGTGCTCGCCGAGCGGGACCGCGGTCGCGACTGCGATGCACAGCAGATTGCGCTTGATCTGCAACCGCTCCCAGTCGACCCGGTTCCCCTCCGAGTCCCACACGGCGCCGCGTTCGATGAGCGCGGTGGCCAGGTCCGTCCAGCCGAAGCCGAACGCCCCGCTGATCGCGGCCTCGACGCCCCGCGAAGCGACCGCGGTGACATCGAACCTGCGTGCCGCGGGCTCCTCGACGAAGCCGTCGGCACCGGGCGCTGGAGCGGGGGTGTGGGTTGGTGGGGCCGGGGGCGGGGTGCTGCCGGTGATGGGGCACACGACGTAGGTGTCGGCGGCGAGCGCGCAGCCCTCACGGATCGGGCACCCCGCGCAGCAGCCCCCCTCGGGCCGGCCGAGCGGCCAGCTCGTCTCCTGCTTGGTGAAGGAGCCCGGGGGTTCAGCCATCGCGGGCCTCCCTCGGCAAGGCCGTGGGCCGGCCGTCGATGAGGATCTGCAGCAGGGCCTGGACGTTGCGCTCGTCGCCGTCCGGCCCGCCCTCGTGCAGCCGGGCCCGCGGGGCAGGGCCGGGCGTCGGCTCGACCCGGTGCCGGGCGGCGGCGGGGTGGTGGCCGGGGAGGTAGAGGCGGGTGACGACAGTGGTGCGGTCGGCAAGGCGCCGCAGATGACGCAGGCGACGCGAGCGACGCATCACGCAGAAAGAGAGCACGACACACTCCAAGGGTGGGCAGCCCGCACCACGAGGTGCGGGCTGCAACAGGTGAGGTCAGGTGCGCAGGCGGGCCCGGGCCCGGGAGCGCAGGCCCGGCATCGGGATGCGGAAACCGCACGTCGCGGCGAGCGGGCAGCGCTCGCACACCTGGGCTGCTTGTTCGCGGAGGCCGGTGGGGGCGCGGCTGCTGCCGGCGGCGTCGAACAGCGTCGCCTTCGACTCCTGCCAGCACGCCGCCACACCGTGAAGGCTGCTGCGGACGGTGCGGACCGCCGACAGCGTGCGCTGCTCCTCACGGGCCAGTTCGGTCTTCAGGTCCCGGCTCATCCGCCCCACCGGCCCCAGCGGTCCTGGCGGCGCCGCTCGGCGTCCTCCCAAGCCTGTCCCTGGCGGTCCGCGGCGCGCGCGTTGCGGTGGTGGGCCTCGCGCCGCTTGCGCGACGCCTTCTCAGAGGCCGACTCCCGGCCGCTGTAGGTGGTCTCGGCCATCGTGCGGTCGTTGCCGAACAGCCCGAACAGCGCCATCACCGGTCCCCCTTCTTGCTCTTGGGGGTGCCGGGAACCGGCTTGGGCTCAGGCTTGAACCAGCCGCCGCGCGACGCCTGGTACGTCGTCTCATGCTGCGGGTCGGGTCGGCTTCCGGGCGCGATGGAGATACGGCGCAATGCCATGCTGGTACAGCTCCTTGTCACAGGGAGAGACCGGACGGCTGGCAGGCCCTGGAAAGCAGCCAGCCGCGGTCGTAGAAAGGCCGTGCTCTCGGCCAGGCCCTGGAAAGCGGGCCGGGAGCACGGCGTCTACTTTTCGGCTCAGGTCATGCGGTCGCGGTCATTCCTCTTCCAGGTTGAGGCAGTCGGGGATCTCGCCGTCGCGCAGGGCGGCGGCGATCTCGCGGTACTCGTGGGCGTTGCTGCGCGCGATGGCGGCGCAGCGGGAGGCGACGCCCTGGGTGTAGGTGCTGACGTTCGGGTCCTTGGCGTCCTGTTCGCCGGACCGTGCAGCGGCGTCGGAGCGTCGGGCTGCGGCCTCGAAGCCGGCAGCTTCCTCGTTTAGACGGGCCTGGGAGAAGAAGGACATGAGGAAACTCCTGGTCGAACGGGCGAGGGGATTAGGAGCGGTAGAGGTGGGTGGGGTGCTCGGCGGCGGTCTCCTGCCAGCGGCGGTTCTCCGCGGCGTCGGCGTGCCGGACGCGGACCGTGAAGTCGCAGGCCGGGTCCGGGCACCGGTACGTCGTCGAGGCGAACGCCTTGATGAGGAGGTCCACGACCCACACGGTCGTGGCGAGGCAGGCCAGCGCGCACGAGGCGATCAGCGACAGCGGCACGTCGTAGGCGGCCAGTCGGGTGCCGATGGCGACGGCGGTGGCCACCCCGAGCACGACGGCGCCGGTCGCGACGAGGCGCGAGACGGTCTGGCGGGACATCACGGTCTCCGTTCAGGCGGCGAGCGCGGGGGACTCCGCGCAGGTCAGGCAGATGCCGAGTGATGTGGGGAGGCTGTAGCCCGCATCCCGCCGGCAGCAGGAGCACCACCGGCGGGCAGCCAGGGCCTTCGCCACGGCGGACCATCGGGCCGGGGTCATCGGCCGGACCGGCAGCGCCAGGTCGAGGCGGTAGAGGTAGGCGGCCCGCACCCCGCGGCGCCGGGAGCGCCACAGGATCTGTGCGGCGACGCGCTGGCCGCCCGGCCGCAGTCCGCGGGCGCGGAGCTGTCGGCGGGTGGCCAGCCCGTCAGGGGCGAGGTGGTAGGGGTAGGTGGGGATGCCGTAGCGGGCTCCGTCCGGGTCCCAGAACTGGGGACCGGGCATATCAGGGGCGACCGGGGCGAGGCATGGCCCGGCACTTCTCGGCGTGGTCCTGGGCCCAAGAACGGGCAACAGAGAGCCATCGCGACACGTAGCCGCTGCCGCTGAACGTCTGCTGGCAGCCCCCGCAGGAACCGGACGCGTCGTACTTGCTGCCGGTCAGGTCGACAGTTGCGCCGCCGGCGGTGAGGTAGCGGGCGATGACGCCCTCGGGCCAGGTGGACTGGGTACTGGTGGACATGGGCTTCTCCTGGGCGTTGTCAGGTGTGGGTGTGTGAACTCGGCTGCTGGTGTGTCGGGTTGGGCAGCGCTCGCCGGGTCTGCTGGCGGGTCTGCTCACCGGTCGCGGGCATGGCCGCGAGGTCGGGTCACTCACCGGCTGCTCGCCGGGTCTGCGGTGCCTGTCGACTTCCGGCAGTCGCAGCAACGGCCAGCCCGCACAGGTGGGCTGGCCGTCACTGGTGGTGCCGGACTACTGGTCCTTCTCGGTCTCGCCGACCTCGACGTCTCGGGCCGTGTCGGCTTCCTCGTGGGACATCAACGCGCCCCACGCCTTGCGCACGCGCTGCTCGCTGCCGACGTACCCGGCGTCACGGAAGTCCGTCCCGGCCTGGCGGTAGGACAGCGGCGGATCGTCGCGGTAGCGCAGGTGCCGCAGCACCACCTCAAGCTGCTCATCGGTCAGCCGCTCCCCCGGCACCGGCGTGGACACGCCCGCCACCGCCGCGAGTTCCTCCAGCGTCGCGACCGTGACGTCCGGCCGGTCCTCCGTCACGGGGGGCGTCACGGGTGTCACGGTCGGCGCCGCACCCGTGACGGCGAGCAGCTCCGAGGGCGCGTCCGGCGCGCTGACCTGCATGCCTTCAGCGTCACGGTCACCCGTGGAGGCGCCCTCCAATGCGGGTGGTGCGCTCGCGGTGGTGAGGCTCGGCGTCACGGGCTCGGCCGTGGGCGTCACGGTTTCCGTCACGGGTGCGACGGGCGCCGTGACGGTGAACATGTCGGCGATGGCGGCATCGGCGCCTTCCGTGACGCGCTCACGCTGGACGTCCAGCAGCCGTGACGCCAGCGCGGTGTCGCCGGCGCCGACCTTCTGCGCCAGCTTCCAGGACTTGCGCTCCGACTCGCCCCGAAGCCTCTCGTCGGGGTGGTTCGCAGCGCGGGCACGGTGATACGCCAGCGCCTGGACCACCGTGGCGGCCTTGCGGTCGGCCTCGATGTCCCGGCCGTCCTGGTGGACCACAATGCGCCGGGCCAGGAAGGCCATGCCCTCTGCTGCCACGCACATGCCCATCGGGGTGATCGCGTAGATCACCGTGCGGCTGGAATCCGGCGCGGCCATGGCCGCCATCGCCGACGCCGCGGCCGGCAGCGCCCACAACCCGGCGCGGACGACGAGCGGGGAGGTCTGACCCAGCATGGTCAACCCCAGCAGAACCAGGGCCAACACGGCGGTGGCGCCCTCGCCGGCGGCCACAGCGCCCAGCGCGGTGCCCTTGCCGTACGCACGGCTGACGTTGCTGAACGTCCCGACACCACCGGCAATCCCGGTGGCGAGCATCGGGACGAACGCCGCTCCCAGCACCCAGCGTTGGGTCGTGGACAGCGGACGGCGCGAAGGAACGCTGTGCATCAGGCCACCGCCTTCGGGAACTCGACCTGGCGGTAGTTGCAGCTGTAGCCGATCAGGCGCAAGCGGACGCCGGCGAAGTCGACGTCGGCTTCCAGTGTCCGCGTGTCCTTGTCCAACTCGTCATGTGTGACCGCCTCGGGCGGAATCGCCAGGGCTTCCCGCCACGCTTCGAAGACGTCGAAACCGTCGTGGCAGGACAGCTCCAACCGACCGGGGTAGATCCGGGAGATCCCCAGGTTCACGGCGGGAAGGTCGGCGAAGTCCGCGGCCAGCAGGCGCAGCGCCCGCATCGGCGCCGCGAGGTCGGACATGGTCAACGCGCTCATGCCGCCTCCCCCATCCCAGAGGTGTCGTCGATGGGGCGGCGGGTGTGCAGCGGCAGGACCGCGGCGAGAGCGTCGTCGTGGCCACGACGGAAGGGACCGCGGCCGGTGCGGTGCAGGGCCGCCAGCCGGCCGATCCGGTCGTCGCGCAGCGCGGTGGCGGCGGTGTGCAGGCTGAGGTCGTAGAGGCCGGGGTCGTCGGCGAGGATGTCGCGGGCCGCGTCCAGACGGGCCGCGCGCTCCTGCTCGCTCTCGTTGTCCTCGCCGAGCCACAGATCCAGCGGGGTGCCCAGGGCGAGTTCGAGGTAGTCGGTGTCGGTCAGGGCCTGGTGGCGGCCGATGAACGTCTTCATCACAGATGCTCCGAAGTTGGGTGTGCGCAGGGCGCCCGCCGGCTATACGGCCGGCGGGCGCCCTGCGAGAAGTCGGTAGAGGAAGCCGTCGGCTCCTCGGCGTGGTGGACCGTTCAGCGCTGGACGACGGGGCGGTGCAGGTCCCGGTGCGTGACCGTGACCTCGTGGCCCGCCAGGCGCAGCAGATTGGCCAGCGTCAGAGCGACGGTCGGGGCGCGGTGGCGACCTCCGGCGCAGCCGGAGGCGACGGTCACGACCCCGGCACTCGGGCCGGCGGCGAATGCGGCGACGGCCATGGAGGCGGCCGCGACCAGGTCGGTGACGCCCGCGGTGTCCAGGACGGCGGCGCGGACCGGCTCGTCCTCGGCGGTCATGTACCGCAGTTCGGGTGAGATGTGCGGGTCGCGGAAGTGGTGGCGCAGGTCGAGCGTGAGGTCCGCCGGCGGCGGTGCGTCGTGCAGGTAGCCGAACGAGACGATCTCTACAGCAGCAGTCATGAGGTTCCTTGGAGGCGAAGCGGCCCTTCCGCGCCCCGCCCGAGGGCCCGGAGGCCAGCGGGCGGGGAGGGCAGGCGGTGGTCAGTGACGGAGGCCGTGCTTGCAGGACGCGCACGGCCAGCGGCGCGTCCCGTAGATGCGGATCGGCTGCACGTTCAGGCCGGCGGCACGGGCTTCGGTCATGCCGCGCGCGCAGTCGCCCAGCCAGCCGAACCCGTCGGCGTCGGTGATCTTGTAACCCTTGCGCGACTTCATCAGCGGTATCCCTTTCGGCGGAACTCGGTGTGGATGTCGAGGACGTGGTGGCCCGCGCTGTACGCGCTGACGGCGGCGCCGGCCGCCGCGGCGAGCAGAGCGCGGGCCACGGGGTGACGTACGCCGTGACGAGCCAGGGCCCGCATCGCCGCGTAGTGGGTGATGCGGGCCCTGGCTATCGGGCTGGTCACGGCCGGGGCTACAGGGAGCCGCCGGGTTCGCGCTGGGGCAGCGACGGCAACTCGTCGGTGGTGTCGGGAGCGCGGTCGTGCTGCGGTTCGGGCTCGCTCACCGAGCCTCACTCCGCAGCGTCGCGGCCTGCTGCCGGGCGGTTTCGGCTGCCTCGGCGGCCTGCCGCGCCGACTCGATCCGCTGCTGGGCGAGCGCGTCGGCCGCCTGCTGCTCGGCGATGTCGCTCACCGGTAACCACCCCCGGCCTGCTGCGCGTCGGTCTGCCGGGCGCGGCGGAGGAACTCGTCGGTCTGGCTCGGGTGTTCGCGTTCGTCCGGCGAGGTCGCGGGCGAGGGTGCGAAGATGTGCGTCAACACAGGTGTGCCTCTCGCTAGGTGTGCCTGTGGCGGGCCCCGGGGATTACGGCCCCTGGGCCCGCGCCTACTTGGCGCTCGGTGCGAGCAGCCACGGCCGCCCACCTGCTTATGCAGGTGGGCGGCCGTGGTCGTTCGTGCTGCGAGGTTCTACAGGCGCCACCACAGCGTCTCGGCCAGCTCGGTGATGCGCAGGTCGAGCTTCGCCCGGGCGAAGCGGTCGAGCTGGCCGTTGAGTTGCCGGAGCGTGGCGGCGAGTTCGTCACCGATCCGCTGGATCGCAGCGGCCTGCGTGGCCGGAGTGACCGCCGCCCACTGCTGCGCCTTCGACTTGGTCCGGAGCCGCTTGGCTTCCTCCTGGCGCTTCAGTCGGGCGTAGGCGGTGGCGAGGTGGGTGCCGGTCGCGCAGCTCGTGCGGCTGGTGGTGCAGGCCGAGCAGTGCTTGCGGTGGGCACCGTAGGTCGCGAGCGCCTCATCGGCGGTGGGCCGGTGGGGCTGGTTGATCCGGTGGACCGGCGTGGCCGGGGCCGGCAACGGCTTGTGGAACTGGCGGGCAGAGCGCCGGGACGCGGCGTCCCGCACCATGCCGTCCATCGCCACGCGCCAGTCCTCCACGCTCACGTCGAGCACCAACCGGCGGTTGGTGCTCCTGCAGCGCGGAGCGTTGGGGCCTGGGTAGCGGCCGTGAGGGACGAGCTTCGGGAGCTGAAGGCCGGTGATCGGGCACCAGGTCCGGCAGTCGGGGCAGCGCAGGTGCTCCCGGCCGGGCTCCAGGTCGAGTTCCTGGGCGGGAAGGGCGCTGGCCTCAAGGGCGGGGAGGTGGGAGATGTTCTTGGTGCGGGTGCGCCGCAGGCGCTCCCCCTCGGTGCGAGTGCGGGAAGGGCCCTGGCGGGTGACAGCAGCAGGCATGAGGACTCCTCGGCTAACGATGAGCGGGGCGGGTGTGCTCTCCGCCTGACAGGCACACCCGAGGCATCCCGGAGTCCTGGCAAGCGGACAGCGCATCAGCGATGTCCATGCACAACAGCCGTCGCCGGCCGGGGGATTTGATGGTGCTATCAACCCCAACCGCTGCATGTAAGCAGCGACAACTGCTGTCGTTCTGTGGTGCAAACCGAGGACCCGTTTTACGGGCTCTCCGGGGCTATCGGCGCGAATCCATGCAGGTCAGGCAGGGCCTTGCGTGGGCTTCGTGCACTCCCGGAGCGTCTCGGCTCTGTCTCAGAGTGCACTGTGAGGCAGAGTGCGTCAAGTCTCTCGGCTCACTTCCAGGTCAGAGTGAGGTAGCCCTGCGCGTAGCGCTTGGGCACTATGGGGCAGAGAGATGCGACGCGAGCATTGGGGTGCAGATGGTTGAGTGGTCCGGCAAGCCCGCCTACCAGCAGGTGGCGGACGAGCTGCGTAACCGGATTAGAGCCGGGGAGTTCACCGACGCCGGCCGCTTGCCGTCGCTGTCCCAGCTTCAGGCGGAGTTCAAGGTCTCCGTCACGGTGGCTCGTGAAGCGGTGCGGCAGCTCAAGGCGGACGGTCTCGTTGTCAGCCACCAGGGGAAGGCGGCCTTCCTGACGCCGGACGCTGCAAGGCTGGCTGGCCGTGCGCCGGCGGGCAATGACGTCGCCCAGCTGAGGCAGGAACTCATGCTGCTTCGCACCGAGGTGGGCGAGCTGCGTGGGCGTGTCGCCAAGCTCGAAGGCAGCTGATGTAGACGTGTGGTGCATGACACCCTCCTGAATCGGACGTGGTGTCAGTTCACCGCTTGGGCCCGAGAATCGGTATCACGAGGCCCTAGCCTTTTCGGCTCAAAGGTTTTTACACATCCGCTTACACATTCACTATCACGGTTTTTCAAGGGGTATCTCGGGGCGCTACACTCGCGGCTCCGAGTGGCTATCTAGGAGGGGCAGATGGCTCGGCGGAATCCAGATTGGAAGCCGGAATTTCTCAAGCAGCGCCGTGAGAGTCACGGACTTACGCTGGAGGAAACGGGGGAACGGCTTCGGGAGATCGCGCAGCGGCATAGCTTCAATATTGCTGCGAATTTTCAGACGATCTGGGGTCATGAGAGCGGCTCTATCTACCCTGGCCCGCATTACCGCCGGGCTTACTCGCTTCTCTATGACCGGAACGAGGCCGAACTAGGCTTCCGCCGTGCCCTCCCCGGAGAGGATGCGCGGGTGGAATCCGTCCCAAGCCCGCAGAGCAAGGGGCTCCCCGACCCGTCGAAGGCGATCGCGGAAGCGCTCGATGTCATTCGCCCTGGAAGTGACGACGTCGATGACGCGGCGCTGCGTGAACGCGTCATCGACGCGTGGCGGTGCCGCACGGCCGGTGGCGACACGACTACTCCCACCGTCGTCCTCGTGGGAGGGTTCGCAGGATCGGGGAAATCCGAGTTCGCCAAGTTCCTTGGAACTCTCACGGGATGGCCGATCCTCGACAAGGATTCGATTACTCGGCCGCTTGTGGACCAGCTTCTCGTCGCTCTCGGAGGGGAATCTCACGACAGGAGTTCTGCGCTCTACAGGGAAAAGGTTCGGCCGCTGGAGTATCGCTGCCTTCTGGAGGCGGCGTGGGATAACCTCAACTGCGGAATCTCGACAATCCTCGATGCACCATTCGTCGCAGAATTCTCTCAGGCTGACTGGATGCTGCGTTTCTATAATCGATGCCGCTCAAAGCGTGTGGCGGTCGCCACCATATGGGTACAGTGCGATCCTGAATCGATGCGCGAGTACATCGAATTCCGAGGTGCGCCTCGGGATGCCTGGAAAATGGATGCCTGGGACGAGTACCTTGCCACCCTTGACCTGGAGATGAAGCCCCAGGGGCCTCACTTCATCGTCGACAACCGGCTGGGCGGCGCCGTGGCCATGGCAGACCAGGCAAGGGACACTCTGAGCGGAGGTGGGCTGTGAGCCCGGCCGGCATCATCCTGTATGGCCCCCCGGGTGCCGGGAAGGACACGGTTGCCGCAGAACTGACGCAACTCCGTGGTGAGTTCGCGCTGTTCGAGCGTCTCAAGGCTGGGCCTGGGCGGACAACTGGGTACCGCCTAACCAGCCGTGAGCACATTGCAAGGCTCGTCGAAGCCGGAGAGGTGCTGTACAGAAATAGCCGCTACAACGCCGAGTATGCGATCGACCGGCCAGGTCTCGCCGAAGTCGTGATTTCCGGGCGGATCCCGGTTCTGCATATGGGCCAAGTTGTCGGTGCCCGTGCTGTGGAGACTTTCCCGCTGCGTTGGCTCAAAGTCCTTCTGTGGTGCCCCAGGGAGGTCACGGAAGACCGGTGCATCCAGCGTGGCGACAAGGACGTGGAGGCGCGCCTCAAGGTCTGGGACGAGACGCGCGAAGACCTGCTGGCTAATGCAACAGAGCCTTGGTCCCTGGTGATCGAGACGCACCACTGCTCGGCTGCAGAGACGGCGAAAGCCATCACCGAGGCGTTGGAAGACAATCCCGCCGCGGTTGTGCGCGACATTCCGGGGTTGGTGTCATGACGACGGTAGGCATTTTGCACCCCGGCAGCATGGGCACGGCTGTGGCTGCTCAGGCAAGGGGGAACGGATCGGAGGTGATCTGGTGCCCTGAGGGCCGCAGCACTGCCACCAGAGGGCGCGCTTCCGCGGCCGGGTTCACCGTGGCTCGCGACCTTTCAGAGCTGGTGAGGCGTTGCGACGTCATCGTGTCTCTCTGCCCGCCGGCGAATGCCGAGTCCGTCGCCGTGCTGGTGGGCGCGGAAAGCTTCCACGGGATCTACGTCGAGGCCAACGCCGTGTCGCCGGCAACTATGGCCATCATCAAGGCGTCCGCGCTCGGCAAGGCTGCCCAACTGGTTGACGGCTCGGTTGTCGGATCTCCTCCATCAGCCTCGAAGACCGCACGGCTCTACCTGTCGGGTCCCGATGAAGCCGTGGGTACAGTGGCCGCTCTCTTCTCCGGCACGGCCGTGGATCCTCGAAAGCTCGATGGTGGCATTGGGAAAGCCTCGGCGCTGAAGCTCGCGTACAGCAGCTATCAGAAGGTCAGCCGGGTTCTGGCTGCGGTGGCGCACGGCGTCGCGCGTGACTGGGACGTGCAGGACGAACTCCTGGACATCGCGCAAGGCCGGTCCACCAGCTATTTGGCGGAGCCGGCCTACATCCCGAAGGTGGCTGCACGGTCATGGCGCTGGGGCCCGGAGCTGCGCGAAGCTGCTTCAACCATCAGCGAGCTGGGACTTCCCGATGACCTGGTGGAGGCTGCCGCCTCCATCATGGAGCGCTGGGCGAGAGCAAAAGATCGACCATTGGAGATCTCCGAGGCGTTGGACCTCTTGCGGGCCGTGGACGAGTCGTCCGCCCCCTGACGTGCCCGCTTAGCCCCGCTTAGCCCACGAAGCTCAGCTGCAGCACCGTGATGGTCTTAGTGATCTCCCCGACTAGGAGCACTGCGATCGCGTGGTCAGTAGTGAGGGTACGGACGATGCCGTCGTCTTCGCCGTAGGGTTCGGTCGCTTCGATGGGATCGTTGCACGCTGCGGCAAGGGCGGAGGACAACTGCGCGCTGGCGTCCAGAGGCATCGCGTCGTGCACTGCCTCTGCGTCGGCGCCGTACTTTAACCGGAACAGCATCAGGCAACCCCACGCGAGCGAGCTGTCGCGGCTTCTGCTCGGATGCGGTCCGTCACGTCGATCCATTCACCCGGCACATTGCCGGTCTCGGCCTCGATGCGCGCCAGCTCTCGTCCGCGCTCGGCCGCTGCGGCCATGCCGGCCGCGATGGCTTGCCACTTTGCGAACACCGTCACGATCTCGTGCACCGATGCCCGGTTGATCTCACTGAGGAACCGCTGCTTCGCGGATGGGCTGCCGAGTGCCTCGCAGATAGATTCGATGGTCCAGGTCTGGTCACTCACGGCCCGAGCCTCCCGCGATCGTCGCGTTCCTTCCGGCCTACGGTACGCGTGGGCCCTCGTCCGCGTCAGCCTGTCTTCATGCTCCGCCTGCTGAGCCGAGGCTTGATCGATTCCCTTTCGATCAAGCCCTGTGGACCATCTGTGGACCAAGGGCGCGGATTCTGTCGCTCGATGGACGGTTCTAGCAGGTCTTCGCGCTGCTGCGTATCTGAACGTGCCTTGTCTTGAAAACTGTCGTGGCGGCAACGCCACCGTGGGTTCAAATCCCACAGCCTCCGCACGGAAGAAGGCCCCTGACCTGGGAAGAGTGGTCGGGGGTCTTCGGCGTTCCTGGGGGCGGGTGGGGTTATTCGCCGAGGGCCTGGCGTTCTTCGGCGTCTTCCTCCTGGGCGTGGAGGTGTTTGAGGGCGGAGCGGGCGGCGGGGGTGTCGTCGCAGGTGGACCAGAAGGCGTGGGTGACGACGCTTTCGGCGAGGGCGAGTTGGCGGGTGCGCAACTCGGCGACCTGGTCCTGCTCTTCGTCGGACCAGCCCGGTGAGTCCTGGCGGGCGGTCTCGTGGAAGTGGCCGTTCTCCTTGGTGTGCGTCCAGCCGGGGAGGGGGTCGATCGACCACGGCAGGCGCTTGTAGAGGTCCGCGAGGGCGGACTGGACCTGATGCAGCTCCAGCTGTGCTTCCCGTAGGTCCTGGGGGAAGTCGTAGGTCTTCTGCTTGTCAGCCACGGGGCAAGGATACCGCTCACCCGTTCGATTCTGCGGAGGTGGCGCGGGTGCCGTGGGGGGATTCACCTGGTTGGCGGGTGGCGGGCGCGGCTTACTGGCGCGGGGGTTCGACGCGGCTCAGCCAGGTGGCGAGGAGGGCTTCCAGGTGGGTGGCCTCTTCGGGGGTGAGGGCGTCGAGGAGGGCGCGCTCGTTGTGCATGTGGTCGGTGAAGGCCCGGTCGAAGAGGTCGCGGCCGGCGTCGGTCAGGGCGATCACGCGGCCGCGGCCGTCGGCGGTGGAGCGGCGGCGGGTGACCAGGCCGTCGCGTTCGAGGCGGTCGATCCGCTTGGTCATCGCGCCGGTGGTGACCATCGTGTGCGCGGCCAGCTCGCCGGGGGCCCGCTCGTAGGGTGCTCCGGCGCGGCGCAGGGCGGCCAGGACGTCGAACTCGCCCTCGCTGAGCCCGTATCGGCGGTAGACGAGGCAGAGCCGGTCGGTGAGGAGTGTGCCGAGGCGGTGCAGGCGGCCGATGACGCCTTGCGGGCGGACGTCGAGGTCGGGGCGTTCGCGGGCCCATTCGGCCTGGATGCGGGAGACGTGGTCGGGGGTGGCTGGCGGGATTTCGGGCATGGGGGGAGCGTATAGCTTCCTCGGAAGGTACTTTAGCTTCCATGGAAGGTAATTTGCGGTGGGGCGTGGTCACGGCCGTTGCGCCGGTGGCCTGGGGAGCCAACTACTACGTGACGCACGAGTTCCTGCCCGACGGCCATCCGCTGTACGGGGCGGCGATCCGGGCGCTGCCCGCCGGTCTGCTGCTGCTGGCGGTGGGGCGGCGGCTGCCGCGCGGGGCGTGGTGGTGGCGGTCGGTGGTGCTCGGCGTGCTCAACATGGGCGGGTTCTTCGCGCTGGTCTACGTGGCGGCGCAGCGGTTGCCGACGAGTCTGGCCTCGGTGGTGATGGCGCTGTCGCCGCTGGCCATGGCGTTGATCGCGTGGGGGCTGCTGGGCGAGCGGCCGCGGGCCGGGCATCTGGTCGGGGCGGCGGTGGGGGCCGGCGGGGTCGGACTGATGCTGCTGACGGCGACGACGGTGGTGGATCCGGTGGGGGTGCTGGCGTCGGTCGGGGCCATGGCGATGTCGTCGCTGGGCTACGTGCTGGCCAAGCGGTGGAGCGCGGGGGGTGACGGCGCCGAGGTGGACGTACTGGCATCCACGGCCTGGCAGTTGGTGGCGGGCGGGCTGTTGTTGCTGCCGTTCGCGGTGGTGGTGGAGGGTGCGCCGCCGGTCCTCGACGGGCGGGCGGTGCTGGGTTTCGGCTATGTGACGGTGGTGGCGACGGCGGTGGCGTTCGCCGCCTGGTTCGCCGGGTTGCGGCGGCTGCCGGCCGCGACGGTGGGGTTGATCGGACTGCTCAATCCGGCGACCGGGGTGTTGTTGGGGACGGCGCTTTCCGGGGAGGCGCTCGGCGGGCGGGAAGCGTGCGGATTGGTGTTGGTGCTGTGCGGGGTGTTCCTGGGGCGGCCCGGCGGCAAAGGGGAAAAGGCCGGGGCGGCGGTAAAGGGGCGGGGAATACGGGGCCGGGTGGGGGTCGGCGAACGGAAATAGCTGGCGGGGGCGGCGGAGGGCGGTGAGGGTGGGGGCATGGAGCGTTCTTTTGAGGAATGGGTGGCGGAGGCCGCCGAGGTGTCGGTGGCCGGCTGGGACTTTTCCTGGCTGGACGGGCGGGCCACCGAGCAACGGCCTTCGTGGGGCTACCAGCGGTTGCTGGCCGAGCGGCTGGCGGGGGCGTCGGCGGCGCTGGACGTGCAGACCGGGGGCGGTGAGGTGCTGGCCGGCGCGGGGGCGTTCCGCCGGTCATGGTGGCCACGGAAGCCTGGCCGCCGAACGTCGCCGAGGCCACCGCGCGGCTGCACCCGCTGGGCGCGGTGGTGGTGGTCGACGAGGACGAGCCGCCGTTGCCGTTCGGGGACGCGGCGTTCGACCTGGTGACCAGCCGGCATCCGGTGACGGTGTGGTGGAAGGAAATCGCCCGGGTGTTGCGGCCGGGCGGTACGTATTTCTCCCAACAGGTCGGTCCGGCCAGTGTGTTCGAAGTGGTGGAGTATTTCCTGGGGCCGCAGCCGGCGGAAGTGCGGCGCGCCCGCCACCCCGAGGACGCGCGGCGGGCGGCGGAAGCGGCGGGATTGGACGTCGTCGATCTGCGGCACGAAAAGCTGCGGACCGAATTCTTCGACATCGGGGCCGTTGTCTACTTCCTGCGGAAGGTGGTGTGGATGGTGCCGGGATTCACCGTCGAGCAATACGAGGAAAAACTGCGGGAGTTGGACCAGTTGATCCGTCGGGAAGGGGCGTTCGTGGCGCACACGACGCGGTTCCTGATCGAGGCGCGCAAGCCGGCCGCGTAGGCGGGCCGGCGGCCCCCGGGGCGGTGCGCGCCGGGGGCGGTCAGCGGCGGGCCGCCGAGGCGACGGTGGTGCGGGCCTCGGTGTCCGCGAGGCCGGTGTGGCGGGCCGCGGCCACCAGGCGCTCGGCGAGTTCCGGTCCGAGCCCCGACTCGTAGGCGCGGCAGGCGGCCCAGAAGAGGCGGGCGTTGCGCTGGCCGCGGGGGGAGACGCGGACGAAGCGCAGGAGGGCGGCGGCGGGCGGCTGGGGCCGGGGGCGCGCGGGCGCGTGCGGGCGGCCGGTGGGTGTGCCGAGTGGGGGATGCAGGAGCGCCAGCAGGCCGGGTGGGGCCGGCGCGGGCCGGCCGGGGGCGTCCGGCGCGAGGACGTACCGGCCGTGCGTGGTGAGGGAGCCGGGGCCGACGAGGTAGCCGCCCGCCCCGCGGACGTCGATGCCCGGGGCGAGCCGGCCGACGGAGTTGGCCACCGGTGGCGCGGGCGGGCCGGAGAACCAGAGGTGCCGGCCGCCGCTGGGGGTCAGGACGGTGACCGTCGCCGGGAGGTGGAAGCCGTGCGCCTCGGCGATGAGGCGGAGGGCGGTGGGGCCGTCGGCGCCGTTCTTGGTGTCGAGGTCGAGGCCGACGAGGTGGTGCGGGGGCCGGCCGCAGGCGATGCCGTAGCCGGTGGCCCACGGGGCGGCGGCGAACATCCGGCGGATCGCGAGCGGATCGGTGGCGGCGTCGTGGACGCCGTGGCCGAGGCGGCCGCAGGTGCCGTGGCAGGGCGGGGCGGCGGGGTCGTCGGCGGCGCCGTGGTCGTGGTGCGGGGACCGCAGTGCGGGGAGTTTGCCGCGGGTCAGCGGGATGACGGGGTGGCCGCGCTCGGCGGCGCGCAGGGCGTGTGCGAGGGCGGTGTGGTGGGCGTCCGCCGGTGTGGCGGGCGGCGGCGTCCGCAGGGGCGGGTGCGGGGTGGGTCGGACGGCGGCGGGGGCCTGCGGGGGGAGCGCGTCCGCCGCCTGGTGTGCGGTGCTCGGTGCGGTATGGCGTCGGGGCGTGGCCATGGCTTTATTTTCGTACGGATGTTCGACGAAGGGAAGGGGGGTGGGGTGGGTGTGCGGCGAAGATCACGTGCGCGCCGGGTCCGTCGGGGCGGGCGCCGGAGGGCGTGCCCCTAGGGGCGACCGGCCTGTAGTGGATCACTGCGGAGGGCGGCGGTGGCGCGGGGGCGTGAGTGGGGGCGTCGGGGTTTACCCGGGGTTCCTCATGCTTGCGGGGGAATCGGCCGTTGGTGGCGGGTTCGGCGGGGGTCGGGTGGGCAATCCTGAGGTCGCGACGTCGAGGCAGGAGCCGCGGTGGTTGGCCAACTACCCGGTGAGTTCATGGAGTTAGCGCTTTACGGACCGGTCGGGACCGGTCGTCCGCAGTGGGGGCCGGGAGGTCGGGACCCCGCCCGGGGGAGGGTCCCGCAGGCCGGGTCCCTTATCGGAACCCTCAGGTCAGAAGCTAGAAGTTTGCCTTCCGTAGGAGGAAGAGACATGGCAAGCACCCGTACCGCCCGTGTCATCGCTGTCGCCCTTGCGCTGCCCTTCGCCGCCGCGCTCTGCGCCGGCGTCGCACAGGCCGACAACGGCGGCTTCGCGAACAACGGGTCGAGCTCGGCCGCCACCAGTCAGACGGGGACCGGCGTCGCCGGCGACAACCACGGCAACTCCACGACCGGCCAGCAGGTGGCCAACGGTCCCGGCGCGTCGAACCAGAACAACACGGCCAGCGTCAACGGTCACGGCTTCACGGTGATCGACCAGGACAACGCCAACGTCGACTTCAACCAGATCTGGTGAGGCGGTCCGCCCCATCCGCGTGGGGCGGTTGATCGGTGGGTGATGCGAGGCGTCGCGCGGCGGGCCAGTGGGCCGCTCTGGGGTTCACCGCGCGGACCTTGACAGCGAACGGGTTTCTGACGGACAGTCAGAAACCCGTTTCGCTCGTTCGTACGGCCATCACCCGAAGGAAGGCCCGCCGACGTGCACCTCGCCCCCACCCCGCGTCAGCAACGACTCCGCGCCGAACTGCGCGCCTACTTCCGCGCCCTGCTGCCGGACGGTCCGGTCGCGGACCCGGCGGAACAGCGCACGGTGCTCCGCCGGATCGGCGCCGACGGCCTGTTGGGCCTGGGCTGGCCGACCGCGTACGGCGGTCAGGGACGCGGCCCCGACGAGCAGTTCGTCTTCTTCGACGAGGCGTACCGCGCGGGCGCCCCGGTCTCGATGGTCACCCTGAACACCGTCGGCCCGACGTTGATGAAGTACGGGACACAAGCCCAGAAGGACTTCTTCCTGCCGCGCATCCTCAAGGGCGAGCTGGTCTTCGCGATCGGCTACACCGAGCCGGAGGCCGGTACGGACCTGGCGTCGCTGCGGACCCGCGCGGTGAAGGCCGGGGAGGCCGGGGAAGCAGGGGAGGGCGGTCCGCCGGGCGGTCCGAAGGGGCCCGACTGGCTGATCGACGGCAGCAAGAGCTTCACCAGCAACGCCCACCAGGCGGACTGGATCTGGCTCGCCTGCCGCACCGACCCGGACGCGCCCCCGCACCGCGGCATCTCGATCGTCCTCGTGCCGACCGACGCGCCCGGCTTCTCCTGGACCCCCATCGAGACCGTCGGCGGGCTGATGACCACCGCCACCTACTACGACGGGGTGCGCGTGCCGTACGGGAACCTCGTCGGCGCGGAGAACGCCGGCTGGGGGCTGATCACCAACCAACTCAACCACGAACGCGTCGCGTTGGCGGCCATCGGCATGCAGGCCGAGGACGCCTACGACGCGGCGCTGGCCCACGCCCGCACACCGGACGCGGAGACCGGGGCGCGCCCCGCCGACCTGCCCTGGGTGCGGTCCCGGCTCGCCGAGGCGCACGCCCGGCTGGCCGCCACCCGGCTGCTCAACTGGCGGCTGGTCGGCGACGTGGGCGCCGGGACGCTCAGCCCCGGCGACGCCAGCGGGGTCAAGTTCGCCGGGACGGAGAGCACGGTCGAGGTCTACCGGATGTGCCAGGAGGTGGTCGGCGACACCGCGCTCGTGCGGGCCGGCTCGCCGGGCGCCCACGGGGACGGCGAGTTGGAGCGGATGAACCGCGCCGCGCAGATCAACACCTTCGGGGGCGGGGTCGGCGAGGTGCAGAGGGAGATCGTGGCCACGATGCGACTGGGCATGCGGAGGGGGCGGCGACGGTGAGCGGGGAGAAGGCGGCTCCGGAGCGGGCGAAGGCGCCGGCGGACGCCGCGTACGAGCGGGTGCTCAAGGCGTTCGAGGGGCGGCCGGCGACGACCGGGGGCACGGGCAAGGACCCGGTCAACGAGCCGATGATCCGGCACTGGTGCGAGGCGATGGGCGACGCCCACCCCGCCTACCGGGGGCCGGACGCCACGGCCCCGCCGACCATGCTCCAGGCGTGGACGATGGGCGGGCTCGCCGGCCACCAGGGCCGCGCCGCCGGCGCCCACGACGCGCTGTTCGCGCTGCTCGACGGCGCGGGCTACACCGCGGTCGTCGCCACCGACTGCGAGCAGGAGTACCTGCGGCCGCTGCGCCCCGGCGACGCGATCAGCTACGACTCGGTGATCGAGTCGGTGTCCGCGCGCAAGACGACCAAGCTGGGCACCGGGCACTTCGTCACCACGCGGACGGACGTCCGGGCGAACGGGGAACTGGCCGGCACGCACCGCTTCCGGATCCTGAAATACGCGCCGGCGGCCCGCCGCGGCCCCACGGAGCGGGGCGCCGACGGCCCGTCCCGGGCGATGCGGCCCCGGCCGGTCGTCAACCGGGACAACGCCGGGTTCTGGGACGGCGTGGCCGCGCACAAACTACTGATCCAGCGCTGCGGCGGCTGCGGCCGGCTGCGCCTGCCCTGGCTGCCCGGCTGCAACGGCTGCTGCGCGGCCGAGTGGGACACGGTCGAGGCAAGCGGCGCGGGGACGGTCTTCTCGTACGTGGTGATGCACCACCCGCCGTTCCCGGCCTTCAGCGCGTCCGAGGGGGCCACCGGCGCGGCGGGGCCGTACGCGGTGGGGCTGATCGAGCTGGCGGAGGGGGTGCGGATGGTCAGCAACGTGGTCGGAGTGCCGTACGACCGGGTGCGGATCGGGATGCCGGTGCGGCTGGAGTTCCTGCGGGTGGACGAGGAGTTGGTGCTCCCCGTCTTCCGGGCCGGGGACGATCCCGCCGCGGGGGCGGACCCGGCGGCGGGCGCGGGCGGGGAGGGCTGACGTGGACTTCACACCCACCGAGGAGCAGCGCGCCGCGGGCGACCTGGCGGCGGAGATCTTCGGCGACCTGTCCACCCCCGAGCGGCTGGCCGCCCTGGGCGCGGCCACCGACGCCGACCTGTGGAAGGCGCTGTGCGCCGCCGGGCTACCGGGCGCGGTGGCGGAGACCGGGCTGCTGGGCCTGGTGCTGATGCTGGAGGAGCAGGGCCGCACGACCGCCCAGGTGCCGTTCGCGGCCAGTTGCGCGTACGGGCTGCTGGGCGTCGGCGCGCACGGCAGCGACGCGCAGCGGGCCCGGTTGCTGCCGGGGCTGACGGACGGCACGGAGGTGGCGACCGGGGCGTTCGCGCGGGGCGGGGCCCGGCCGGTCACCGTCGACGGGGCGGCCGGCTCCGGACGGGCCCGACTCATCGGCACGGTGGCCGTCGTCCCCTGGCTGTGCGAGGCCACCGTGCTGCTGGTGCCGGACGCGCAGCGCCGGCTGTGGCTCGTGCGGACCGACGAACCCGGGGTCGGCGTCGAGCCGGTGGCGACGACCGCGCCCTGGTCCGCGGGCCGGCTGACGCTGGAGGGCGCCGCCGCCGAACCGCTCGGCGGCCCGCCCGCGCCCGGCGACGCCCATGACCGCCCCCCGCACCGCGCCCACGACGACGTGCTCGCCGTCGCCCGGACCGCCTTCGCCGGCCTTCAGGCGGGCGTGTGCGCCGGCGCGCTGGCCCGGGCGGTCGCGCACACCACCGTCCGGGAGCAGTTCGGCCGCCCGCTCGCCACCCACCAGGCGGTCCAACTGCGCGCCGCCGAGGCGTACATGGACACCGAGGCGATCCGGGTCACCGCCTACGAGGCGGCCTGGCGCCCGGACGCCGGCCTGGAGAACGCGACGCACGCGCTGACGGCCGCCTGGTGGGCCTCCGAGGCCGGCAAGCGGGTGGTGCACACCGGCCAGCACCTGCACGGCGGCATCGGCGCCGACCTCGACCACCCGGTGCACCGGCACTTCCTCTGGGGCCGGCAGCTCGACGCCTACCTGGGCGCCGGCGCCGCACTCCTCGAAGAGCTGGGCGCGTTGCTGACGAAGGAGTCGCAGGCATGACCACCGACGCCGCCCGGGACGCGGACGGGACCACCGCGCCCCACCCGGGCCAGGAACTCGCGCCCCTCACCCTCCCCGTCACCCGCACCCTGATCGTCGCCGGGGCGCTGGCCTCGCGCGACTACCAGGACGTGCACCACGACGCCGAGGCGGCGCGGGAGAAGGGCTCCCCGGACGTCTTCATGAACATCCTCACCACCAACGGCCTCGTCGGCCGCTACCTCACCGACCGCTTCGGACCCCGGTGCGTCCTGCGTCGGCTCGCCATCCGGCTCGGCGCCCCCAACTACCCAGGAGACACGATGGTGTTGAGCGGGACGGTCACCGCCGTCGACGGGGACGTGGTCGAGGTGCGGGTCGTGGGGGCCAACGGCCTCGGCCACCACGTCACCGGGACCGCCACCGTCCAGCTGGGGACGGCCGCCCGATGACCCGCCACCGCCCCGACGCCCTCGGCGGCCGGGCCGCGGTCGCCGGCATCGGCGCCACCGAGTTCTCCAAGGACTCCGGCCGCAGCGAACTCAAGCTCGCCGTCGAGGCCGTGCACGCCGCCCTCGCCGACGCCGGACTCACCCCGGACGACGTGGACGGCCTGGTCACGTTCACCATGGACACCAACCCGGAGATCACCGTCGCCCAGGCGGCCGGCATCGGTGAGCTGACCTTCTTCTCCCGGGTCCACTACGGCGGCGGCGCGGCCTGCGCCACCGTTCAGCAGGCGGCCCTGGCGGTCGCCACCGGGCTCGCCGACGTCGTGGTCTGCTACCGCGCCTTCAACGAACGCTCCGGCCGCCGTTTCGGCGCCGGCGTGCAGCAGCGCGAACCGTCCGCCGAGGGCACCGCGCTCGGCTGGAACCTCCCCTTCGGCCTGCTCACCCCGGCCTCCTGGGTCGCCATGGCCGCTCAGCGCTACCTGCACGCCTACGGACTGACCCCGGACGCCTTCGGCCACGTCGCGGTCACCGACCGCCGGCACGCCGCCCGCAACCCGGCCGCGTACTTCCACGGCAAGCCGATCACACTGGCCGACCACGCCGCGTCCCGCTGGATCGTCGAACCGCTGCGGCTGCTGGACTGCTGCCAGGAGACCGACGGCGCCCAGGCACTGGTGGTCACCTCCGTCGAGCGGGCCCGCGACCTGCCGCACCCACCCGCGCTGATCACCGCCGCCGCCCAGGGCGCCGGCCGCGCCCAGGAGCAGATGACCAGCTTCTACCGCGACGACCTCACCGGACTGCCCGAGATGGACGTGGTCGCCCGCCAGCTGTGGCGCACCTCCGGCCTCGCCCCGGCCGACATCGACGTCGCCATCCTCTACGACCACTTCACGCCCTTCGTCCTCATGCAGCTGGAGGAGTTCGGCTTCTGCGGACGCGGCGAGGCCGCCGACTTCGTCGCCGCCGACACGCTCCCCCTGAACACCCACGGCGGCCAGCTCGGCGAGGCGTACCTGCACGGCATGAACGGCATCGCCGAGGCCGTGCGCCAGCTCCGCGGCAGCAGCGTCAACCAGGCCGGCACGCCCGCCCACGTCCTGGTCACGGCCGGAACCGGAGTGCCGACGTCGGGGTTGGTGCTGGGGCGGGCGGGGTAGCCCGGTGGGCGTCGGGCGCCCGGCCCGCCCCTAGGGGAGCGCCCGGCGCGGTCCCCCCTGAGGAGGTCCGGCGGACCCCACCCCTACAACTTGAGGGGGACGCGGCTTCGGCACCTTGGGCCGACGCCCACGCCCCACCGCCGCTTCTAGCGTGGGACGCATGACCACGTCAGTGTGCACAAGCGCCTCGACGCCCGCGACGTTCCCGTCGTTCGCGTCCTACGTACGGGCCCGGGGGCCGGTCCTGCTGCGCGCCGCGCGGTCCCTGTCCTCGAACCCGAACGACGCCGAGGACCTCCTGCAGACCGCGCTGACCAAGACGTACGTGGCCTGGGAACGGATCGAGGACCACCGTGCGCTCGACGGCTACGTGCGGCGCGCGCTGATCAACACCCGCACCTCCGAGTGGCGCAAGCGCAAGGTCGAGGAGTTCGCCTGCGACGAGCTGCCCGAGCCGGACCCGGTGCCCGCGCCGGACCCGGCCGAACTCCAGGGCCTGCGCGACGCGATGTGGCGCGCGATCATGCGGCTGCCGGCGCGGCAGCGCGCGATGGTCGTTCTCAGGTACTACGAGGACCTCAGCGAGGCCCGGACCGCCGAGGTCATGGAGGTCTCGATCGGCACGGTCAAGAGCGCCGTCTCGCGCGCCCTGGCCAAGCTCAGGGAGGACCCGGAGCTGGCGGGCCTGGGCCTGAGCCGGATCGCCGCCTGACGGCCGGCGCACGCGACGGGGCGGGCCCGGGGGGACGCGTGGTCGGGGGCCGTGGGACCGTGCGGGCGGGGAGCCGCGGAGGCGGACGGCTTCGGGAGCGAGGCGTGCGCGTCGGGCCCGGTGGCCGGTCCGGCCGGTCACGTACGTTGGACCCGGGTGCCTCTCTTCCTCTCCGTGGAGCACATGATGAATCGACAGCACTTCGAGCTGCTCGAACGGGCCCGCCGCGCTCTGCCCGAGGGCTTCAAGACCGAACTGTCCGGCGACCTCATCGTGGTGCAGGCATCTCCTTCGGCCATGCATCAGCTGAACCTGAGCAAGATCCACGGTCAGTTCGACGCACACGTTCCAGAGGGGTACGTCTTCACCGGCAACACGGACCTGGTGTCTCCGCAGACGGCGAAGGTCCGCAACCCGGACCTGACGTACCTGCCCGAGGAGGCCATGACCACCACGGACAGCAGCGTCGCCGCCGAGCTGGCGCTGATCGCCGTGGAGGTCGTCTCCCCTTCGAACCCGGAGAACGACTGGGTCGGCAAGCTCCGTGACTACCCCCTGATGGGCGTTCCGCTCTACCTCGTCGTCGATGCGCGGCAAAAGGTGGTGACGCTGTTCAGCGAGGTGGGGAACGGTCGCTACCGGCTTCGTGAGGACGCCGACTTCGGCGAGGGCGTGCACATCCCCGAGCCCTTCGCGTTCGTCTTCGACACCGGTGTGCTCCGTCCCTACGGCTGAGCGGTTCGCGACGTTCCGTGTCAACGGGTGGTGGTCGAGGGCGAGTCGGGGCGCGGTTCGGTCCGGGGGCCGTCAGGGCGTCCGGGTGTGGTGGTCCAGCAGGCGGGTGAGCAGCTCGACGAGTTGGTCGCGTTCGGGCGGGTCCAGGGGGGCGAGCAGTTCGTCGTGGAGGTCGTCCAGGAGCGCGTCGAGGCGGCGCAGGCGGCGGCGGCCTCGGGGCGAGAGGGTGATGAGGTTGCGGCGCTGGTCGTCGGGGTCCGGCGTGCGCTCCACGAGGTCGCGGGCGACCAGTTCGTTGATCACGCCGACCATGTCGCTGCGGTAGATGCCGGTGCGCCGGCTCAGCGCCGCCTGGCTGGCGGGCCCGTACTCCAGTAGGGAGGCGAGCACCGCGTAGTGCCACTTGCGGGCGTCGACCCGGGCCAGTCCGTCGTTGATCAGCCGGTCCGACCGCACGGTGAGTTGGGACAGCAGCCGGCTGGTCCGGCGGCGCAGCCGCTCGGGCGTGCGGGGCGTGCTGTCGTCGGGCAGGTCCGCGGCTTCGGCTCTGGTCACGGGGCTCATCCTAGCCATTGCGTTAGTGGGACTAACGCTATACGTTCGGTCCGCGCCGGCGGCGTTGGGCGACCAACGGCAGCGGGCGCACCCACAGGAAGGACCATCCGCCATTCCCACCACGACGTTGCAGATTCCCACCCCGGACGGCCGGGCCGACGCCTTCGCCGCCTTCCCCGACGGCGGCGGCCGGCACCCGGGGGTGCTGATGTACGGGGACGCCTTCGGCATCCGGCCGGTGCTGCGGGAGATGGCCCGCGAACTGGCCGGGCACGGCTACTACGTGCTCGTCCCCAACGTCTTCTACCGGCACGGCCCGACCCCGGTGGTCGAGCTTCCCGCGCACATCGGGGAGGCGGCCCGGACCGCGGCCGTCGCCCAGCTGATGCCGCTGATCCACGCGCACACCGCCGCACGCACCCTGAGCGACGCCGACGCCTTCCTCACCTTCCTCGCCGCCCGGCCCGAGGTCGGCGCCGGCCCGGTCGCGGTGACCGGCTACTGCATAGGCGGCCTGCTGGCCTTGCGCACCGCCGCGGCCCACCCCGGCCGGGTGGCCGCCGTCGCCGGGTTCCACGGCCCCGTGCCGGCCGACGGGCCCGACGGCCGGCACGGCCTCCTGTCCGGGCTCACCGCCGAAGTCCACCTCGGCCACGCTGCGACCGACGTGACGCCCGAGGACCTCGACGCGCTCAACGGGGCCCTGGACGCCGCGGGGGTCCGCCACACCTCCGAGATCTACCCCGACACCGTCCACGGCTTCACCATGGCCGACACCGACGCCTTCAGCGCCGACGGACTGAAGCGGCACTGGGACCGCTTGCTCCCCCTGCTGAAGCGCACCCTGGCAAGCGGCTGAGACGCCCGTCCTACGCCTCCCGGCCCGCCATCAGCCGTTCCACCGCCTCCTCCAGGGCCACGATGCGGTCGGCGAGCCCGGCGGCTTCGAGGTCCCGGGCGTCGCGCAGGAGCAGTTCGATCTGGACGAGGCGGCTGGCGATGTCCGACAGGCGGGCCTCGTCGCCGGCCGTGGGCGCCGCGGCGGGCTCCCGTGCGCCGGGCTCCGACGCGGGGGGTGCCGGCCGGTGCGGGGCGGGCTCGCGGTCGGGTCGGCGGGGTTCGGCGGCCGGCGGGGCCTCGCCGGGACCGGTCAGCAGGCGTTTCAACTGGTCGGCCTGGGAGGCGAGTTGGTGGTTCTTGCGGTACAGGTCGAGGAAGACGTTGACCTTGGTGCGCAGCAGCCACGGGTCGAAGGGTTTGATGAGGAAGTCGGCGGCGCCGACCGTGTAGCCGCGGTAGGCGTAGTTCGGGTCGACCGCGGCGCCGGTCAGCAGGATGATCGGGACGTCCTTCGTCTGGTCCAGGCCCTTGATGTTGGCCGCGGTCTCGAAGCCGTTCATGCCCGGCATCAGCACGTCGATGAGGACGACCGCGAACTCCTCGCGGAGCATGGCCTTCAGGGCTTCCTCGCCGGAGCGGGCGCGGACGACCTTCGGGGTCAGGGAGCTGAGGACCGCTTCGAGGGCGACCAGGTTCTCCTCCATGTCGTCGACGATGAGGATGGGCGCGGTGTCGGGTGGGGGTGTCATGGCTGCGGCCCTGCCGTTCCCTCGTCGGAGGTGTCGTCCGTGCTGGCGTCTGGGGTGGTGTCTGGGGCGTCGTCGGGGGCGGTGGCCGGGCCGTCGTCGGGGGTGACGTCCGGGCACCCGGCGGCCTTCCTGGTCTCCGGGTCGAGGAGTTGGCAGATGACCCCGAGCAGGCGGTCCACGTCGACCGGTTTGGGGATGTAGTCGTCGGCGCCGCTCTCGATGGTCTTCTCGCGGTCGCCGGGCATGGCCTTGGCGGTGAGCGCGACGATCGGGAGGTCGGCGAAGCGGGGCGTGTGGCGGATGGCCCGGATCATTTCGTAGCCGTCCATCTCCGGCATCATGATGTCCATCAGGACGAGGGAGACGTCCGGGGTCCGGTCGAGGACCTCCAGTCCCTCGCGGCCGTTCTCGGCGTATTTGACGTTGATGCCGACCCGGCCCAGGACGTGGGTGAGCGCGAAGACGTTGCGGATGTCGTCGTCGACGATGAGGATCCGGCGCTCGGCGAGGATCCGCCCGGGGCGTCCGCTGAGCCAGTCCTTCAGGCGGGTCGCCTCGGGCCAGGTCACGTCGCCGCTGTCGCCGGGGCGCAGGCTCGCGTGCGCGGCGGTGCCCTCCCGGGCGGGGAAGACGTCGCCGGGGGACGGGGCGGTGGCGGCCGGTCGGGCGGTGAGCTGTTCGGCCAGGACCGGGTGGGCGGCCGGGCCCGTCGGGGCCGGGGGCGCGGCGCCCAGGGCTGGCGTCTCGCCGGTGACGGTGGGCCCGCCGCCGTCCGGGGGAACGAGGGCGGTGGGCCCGCCGCCGGTGCCCGGCGCTGCGCCGGAGGCCGGGGTCGCGGACGGCCCGGTGTAGTGGGCGGGGACGTAGAGGGTGAAGGTGGAGCCGACGTCCACCTGGCTCTCGGCCTTGATCCGGCCGCCGAGCAGGGCGGCCATGTCGCGGCTGATGGACAGGCCGAGGCCGGTGCCGCCGTACTTGCGGTTGGTGGTGCCGTCGGACTGCTGGAACGCCTCGAAGATCCCGTCGAGCTTCTCCGGCGGGATGCCGATGCCGGTGTCCTTGACGGACAGGGCGATGACGGCGTCGGCGGTGCGCAGGGACGCCTCGTCGAACTGGCTGCACGCGGGGCCGGGGACGCGTTCCACGAGGAGTTCCACGCCGCCGGTGGAGGTGAACTTCACCGCGTTGGACAGCAGGTTGCGCAGGATCTGCTGGAGGCGCTGTTCGTCGGAGAAGAGTTCCGCGGGGACGTCGTCGCCGACCCGGACGTCGAAGCTCAGCCCGCGGTCGACGGTGAGCGGACGGAACGTGGCCCGTACGTAGTCGAGGAGCTTCTTCAGCGGCAGGGCCTTGGGGTGGACGTCCATCCGGCCGGCCTCGATCTTCGACAGGTCGAGGATGTCGTTGATGAGTTGCAGCAGGTCGGAGCCGGCACGGTGGATGGTGACGGCGAACTCCACCTCCTGCGGGCCGAGGTGCTTCTCGGGGTTGTCGGCCAGCAGGCGGGAGAGGACGAGCAGGGAGTTCAGCGGGGTGCGCAGCTCGTGCGACATGTTCGCCAGGAACTCCGACTTGTACTGGGAGGAGGTGGCGAGCAGTGCGGCCTTCTCCTCCAACTCGGCGTTGGTGAGCTGGAGTTCGTCGGAGCGCTGGCGGAGTTCGGCGGTCAGCCGCTGGGATTCCGAAAGCAGCGACTCCGTGCGGGAGTTGGCGATGATGGTGTTGATGGAGACGCCGATGGTGTTGACGAACTGGTCGATGAAGGCGAGGTGGACGTCGCTGAAGCGGCTGAAGGAGGCCAGCTCGATCACGCCGAGGACGTGGTCCTCGAAGAGGATCGGCAGGATGACGACGCTGGCGGGGGCGGCGGCGCCGAGCCCGGAGCTGATGGTGAGGTAGTCGCTGGGGACGGCCTCGACGAGGATGCGTTTCTTCTCCGTCGCGGCCTGGGTGATCAGGCCCCAGCCGGGACTGCCCATCCGCAGCCGGGGCAGCGCGCTGCGGCCTTCGGGGCGGCCGGTGCCGTAGCCGGCGATCAGCTCCAGGCCCTCGCCCGGTGCGGCTCCCGCCTCGGCCAGGAAGAACGCCCCGAACTGGGCGTTCACCAGCGGGGTCAGCTCGCGCAGGATCAGGTCGGCGACCTCGACCAGGTCGCGGTGGCCCTGCATCAGGCCGGCGATGCGGGTCAGGTTGGACTCCAGCCAGTCCTTGGCGCGGGTGGTCTCGCGGAGGTTGGCGACCATGAGGTTGATGTTGTTCTTCAGGGCGGCGACCTCGCCCTGGGCGTCGACGGTGATCGAGCCGGACATGTCGCCCTGGGTGACCGCGCTGGTCACCGCGGCGATCGCGCGCACCTGCGTGGTGAGGTTGAGCGCCAGCTCGTTGACGCTGGTGGTGAGCTGCTTCCAGGTGCCGTAGACGCCCTCGACCCGTGCCTGGCCGCCGAGTTGGCCCTCGCTGCCGACCTCGCGGGCCACCCGGGTGACCTCGGAGGCGAACGAGGAGAGGGTGTCGACCATGGTGTTGATGGTCGTCTTGAGTTCGAGGATCTCGCCGCGGGCGTCGACGTCGATCTTCTTGGAGAGGTCGCCGCGGGCCACCGACGTCGCGACCTCGGCGATGTTGCGGACCTGGGACGTCAGGTTGTCCGCCATGGAGTTGACGTTGTCGGTGAGGTTCTTCCAGACGCCGGAGACGCCGTGCACCTGGGCGCGCCCGCCGAGCCGGCCCTCGGTGCCGACCTCGCGGGCGACGCGGGTGACCTCGTCGGCGAACGCCCGCAACTGCTTCACCATGGTGTTCACGGTGTCCTTCAGCTCCAGGATCTCGCCGCGGGCGTCCACGTCGATCTTCTTGGTCAGGTCGCCGTTGGCGACGGCGGTGGTGACCTGGGCGATGTTGCGGACCTGCGAGGTGAGGTTCAGGGCCATGGAGTTGACGTTGTCGGTGAGCTCCTTCCAGACCCCGGAGACGCCCCGGACCTGCGCCTGACCGCCGAGGTTGCCCTCGGTGCCGACCTCGCGGGCGACGCGGGTGACCTCGTCGGCGAAGGCGGAGAGCTGGTCGACCATGGTGTTGATCGTCGACTTCAGTTCGAGGATCTCGCCCTTCGCCTCGACGGTGATCTTCCTGCCGAGGTCGCCCTCGGCGACGGCGGTGGCGACCAGCGCGATGTTGCGGACCTGCGTGGTGAGGTTGTCCGCCATGAAGTTGACGCTCTCGGTGAGGTCCTTCCAGACGCCGGAGACGCCGCGGACCTGGGCGCGGCCGCCGAGCTGGCCCTCGGTGCCGACTTCCCGGGCGACGCGGGTGACCTCGTCGGCGAAGGCGGAGAGCTGGTCGACCATGGTGTTGATGGTCGACTTCAGTTCGAGGATCTCGCCGCGGGCGTCCACGGTGATCTTCTGGCTGAGGTCGCCGTTGGCGACGGCGGTGGTGACCTGGGCGATGTTGCGGACCTGCCAGGTCAGGTTGGACGCCATGAGGTTGACGTTGTCGGTGAGGTCCTTCCAGACGCCGGAGACGCCGCGGACCTGGGCGCGGCCGCCGAGCTGGCCCTCGGTGCCGACCTCGCGGGCGACGCGGGTGACCTCGTCGGCGAACGCCCGCAGCTGGTCGACCATGGTGTTGACGGTCAGCTTCAGCTCCAGCAGCTCGCCGGTGGCCTCGACCGTGACCTGCTGGGTCAGGTCGCCGCCGGCCACCGCGGTGGTCACCACCGCGATGTCGCGGACCTGGGCGGTCAGCCGGGACGCCATGGTGTTGACCGCCTCGGTCACGTGCAGCCAGTCGCCGGCCAGGCCCTGCACCTTGGCCCGGCCGCCGAGCCGGCCCTCGGTGCCGACCTCGCGGGCGACCCGGGTGACCTCGCCGGTGAACAGCGAGAGCTGGTCGACCACGCGGTTGACGCAGCTGCCCAGGCGGCGCAGGTCGCCGCGGAGCTGGCGGCTGCCGTCGTGCAGGTCGACGTGGCGGGTCAGGTCGCCGTCGGCGATCGAGTCCAGTACCCGGGTGGCCTTGGCGACGGGGGTGACCAGCGTCTCCAGGACCGCGTTGGCGGCCTCCACGTTGGTGGACCAGCCGCCCTGTCCGGGGCTGGCGCTGAGCCGTTCGTCCAGCCGGCCCTCGCGGATGACCTCGCGGCGCAGTCGCGCCAGCTCGGTGGCCAGGTGGGCGTTGCGGGCGACGATCTGGGCGAAGACGTCGGTCATGTCGGCCAGCACGCCGTCGGCCGGCGGATCGCCCTGGGCGTGTTCGACCCGGGCGGTGAAGTCACCGTCGCGTAGGGCGTTCATGGCGGCCAGCAGGGGGCGCAGCTCGCTGGTGCGCACCCACTGGCCGTCGGGGCGGGGGTCCGGGGGTGACGCCGCGGACTCGGGCCGGGTCGGGTCGGGCGCCATGGCACACCATCCCCCCAGTGATCGAGACCGAACTTGAACCGAACGGGTACCGGGCCGGCCGGCTGGTGCAGCGCCGTTCGGCCCGTACCGGGCGGGGCGGTCCGGGGCTGGTCCGGGCCCGTCCCGGCAGGGTTCCGGAAGAGGCCCGGAACTGATCGAATTGGGCAGATATGTCATAGTATAAAGCGCCCGTAATGAGTTACTTTTCCAGGTTTCAGCAGGGGGCGCAGTGACGTCGCTGTCCCCGCGGACGACGGCCCCGCAGGAGACCGAAACGGTGTCCCGCACCGGACTGCCGGCGAACCAGCTGGCCGCCGCCGGGGCCCGCAGGTTCGTGCGCACCCTGCTGACCGAACGGGCCGCCGCCCCGGACGCCGCCCCCGGCGCCGCGGCGATCACCCCGGACCTCATCGACCAGGCCGTCCTCCTGGTCAGCGAGCTGGTCACCAACGCCGTGATGTACGCCGGCACCGACATCGACGTCGTCTGCCGGCTGGAGTACGGGCGCAAGCCAGCGGACGGCGACGCGCGCCGCCCGGCCGCGGCCCGCACCGCCGACCGCCCCGGCCCGGCCACCGTCGCCGTCGTCCTGGAGGTCTCCGACCGCCACCCCTCCCGCGTGGTGCGCGGCGGGGTGGACGCCCGCAGCGGGGAGCCCGGCTTCGGCCTCCAGCTGGTCAGCGCGCTCGCCGAGTCCTGGGGGGTGACCTACCGCAAGTCCACCAAGACGGTCTGGTTCCGCCTGGAGGCCACCGAGGGCGAGCCGGGCGCCCCACCGGCGGGCCCGGCCCGGCATCCGCACGGCGCCGCGACCCCGGTCCGGGTGCCGCCCGGGCACGGTGGCCGCCCGCCGCACGGCGACGCCGCCGAATGGGTGGACCGCGGCGGACCCTCGTTCCTCGCCGAGACCAGCGAACTCCTGGCCGGCCAACTCGACCAGGACATGGTCACCGCGCTCGCCGCGCAGCTGCTGGTGCCGCGCCTCGCCGACTGGTGCGCGATCTGGCTGAGCGTCGAGGGCGGCCGGATGGCCCTCTCCCGGGTCTGGCACGTCGACGAGCGGCGGATCGGACCGCTCCGCACCGACCTGGAGCGCGAACCGCCCACCGACGTCGCCGGCGCCGGTGGCACCCCGTGGCCCTGGCCGGAATGCGCCGGCGCGTCCCCGTCGGGCGGGTCGGCGCTGGCCTTCCCCCTGGTGGCCCGCGGTGAGCTCCAGGGCGTCCTGCTGCTGGGGCGGGCCGGCAAGCTGACCATGACCGACACCGTCGTCCGCATGGTGGAGGACGTCGCCCGCCGGGTCGCCCAGGCCGTCCACACCGCCCGCCAGTACACCCGGCAGACCACCATCAGCCTGGCCCTCCAACGCCGCCAGCTGCCCGCTTCACTGGCCAGCATCCCCGGCGTGGACACCGCGATCGTCTACGAACCGCACGGCGAGGGACAGACCGTCGGCGGCGACTTCTACGACGTCTTCCCCATGGGCGACCGCCGCTGGTGCTTCCTCCTGGGGGACGTCCAGGGCAAGGACCCCGAGGCGATGTCGGTGACCGGGCTGGCCCGCCACCTGGTGCGCCTGCTGGCCCGCGAGGGGCACGGCGTCGAATCGGTCCTCGGGCGACTGAACCTCGCCATGGCCGAGGAGAGCGCGGAGGCGGTGGAGGTCGGCGGGGAGCGGGCCGAATCCCGTTTCCTGAGCCTGCTCTACGGGGAACTGGCCGTCGACCCCGGCGTCCCCGGCGCCCGCTGCACGGTCGCCAGCGCCGGCCACCCGCCGCCGCTGCACCTGTTCACCGACGGCGTCGTGGAGCCGGCCTCCGACCCGCAGATGCTGCTCGGCATCGACGAGGGCACCGAGTTCCACGCCAGCACCTTCGCCCTCGCGCCCGGCGAGACGCTGCTCTGCGTCACCGACGGGGTCACCGAACGCCGCTGCGGCGACTGGCAGTTGGACGACAACGACGGCCTGGTCGAGGTGTTGCGGGACGGCCTCGGCCTGGGCGCCAAGGCCCTGGCGGAACACATCCGCCGAGCCGCCCACGACTTCGGCACCGGCCCGGTGGAGGACGACCTCTCGGTACTCGTCCTCCAGGCGGTCATGCTGGCGCGCGGCCCGATGGGGTGATCGTGGCCCGGGGAGGGGTGTTCGGCGGTGCTCAGTGCCGGAGCGCCGCGCCGGGGCCGGAAGGGTGCGGGATTTCGCGCAGGTGGTGCCGGAGAAGCACGTTTGCGTCGGACACCGCGCTCAAGTCGCCGCGTCGGTAGGCGTCGGCGCGCTCCTGGGCGAGTTCGTGGCATCGGGCGCAGTCGGGATGCGGCTGAGGTTCGGCCGGCCAGTTGGAGGGCGGCGTGTAGAGCATGGGAGACCTCCTGGTGCGGCGGCCTGGTGGGGCCAGGCAAGGTTGTCCCCCATTGGGCCTGGTGGCTACCTGCCAGTTGCTCTGGCCGCCCTGCTGTCGTAGCGCCATAGTTGCCCCTGCCCGGTCAGGGAAGGCGGGCAGGGGCAACCGTGAGTACTCTCCCAACGTGCATGTGCCCAGGGAGAGTTGCGTGCATCCTGAGTACGGTCGGCCGCGGGGCCGCCTCGACCAGGCAACACATGGTGACCGTAGCGCTACGCAAGGCGAGGTGGCAAGTATGCCCCGGGGCATATATGTCGCGCGACAGACGCAACCATGCCCCCGTCCAGCTGGACGGGGGCATGGTTGCGCCGGTAGATGGTTAGCTGGCGAAGTGGTCGAACTCCCCGGCCTTCACGCCGGCGATGAACGCCTTGAGCTTCGCTGGGGTGGTCCGCACGATGACGTCGGGGTCGTCGCTTTCGCGCAGCAGGATCTCACCGTCGACCGCGGCGGTTTCGATGCACTGCTCGCCACCGCCGCCGGAGAAACTCGACTTTTGCCACATGATCTCGCTCATTCCCTGACTCACAGTTCTCTTGCGATGTGGTGGATGAAACTCTGCGACTCTTCGGGTGAGAGTGCCGTTTGCTCGGCGAATCCGAGCAGTGTTCGGTAGCGGTCGAGGTCGGCTGCCGCGTCGAGGAATCGGCCCCCGAACGGGGTGTCGATGTGGACGGTGTCGAGCTGTGGTGTGACGCCGCTCGCGTACATCACGGTCTGCGTGACCTCGACGAAGTCCTCGCTGGTGAAGGGGATGACGCGCAGGGTGAGTCCAGGGCGCTCGGACGTCGACAAGAGGTATTCGAGCTGTGCTCGTGCGACTTTCCGCCCGCCCACGCGCATGCGTAGCGCGGCCTCGTGGACGATTGCTTCGAACTGTGGGGCACTCTCACGTTCGAGGATCGCCCGTCGTTCCATCCTGTGCTCGACCCGCGCCTGTATCTCATCTTCGGGGAGTTGTGGAATGACTCCGGCGAACAGCGCGTGCGCGTACTCCTCGGTCTGGAGAACTCCTGGGAACGTCACGGGCTGGAGGCAGCGCAACCGCGTTGCGTGGTGCTCCAATTCTGCGATGTCGAGGAACCCGGGCGCGAGGATTCCTCGGTATCCGTCCCACCAGTTCTGACCTCGGCGCTCGCGCGCTATCGCGCACAGGGCGTCGACGAACGCATCGTCGTCGCAGGCGTAGAAGGTCGCCAGTCGCCGGATGCGATCCTCGCTGACGCCGACCCGACCCGCTTCTATGTGCGAAATCTTGGCTTGGTCGGTCGACACCATCCCGGCCGCCTCGCGGGCAGTCTTCCCCGCGCGCTCGCGCAGCTTGCGCAACTCCGCGCCCAGTCTGGCTTGTCGGGCCGTTGGATTGTCCCTCGGCGGCATGTCACCTTCCCCTGCTCGCGCTCAGTCTCCCGCGTAACGGTGTCACGGGTCCACCCAGTCTGGCGAACCTTAAGGAACAATCTTGCCCCGGGGCATGTATGCCCCTATGGTCCTCGCAACGGCGCATCGCCTGCCGAGAAGACCCGAAGTGCAGTCACCCGCAAGCCCCTTGGGCGCCCGCGGGTGGGCCAGGCCACGGACGGCAGCGGCGGCGCTCTCGTTCTCGTGAGGAGACACGACCATGAGCACGGTTGACGAAGAACCCGTTCCCCGGCCGCACCACCCCGCCCGAGAGTCGTACCGCTTCAGCGTCCCGAGCGGTTCCGCCGCCCCCAAGGTCGCGCGGGAAATGGTCGCGAGGCTGCTGGTTCTCACCGGACACGCCCTCGCGTCCGAGACGGCGCGCCTGCTCGTCTCGGAGTTGGTCACCAACACCCATCTGCACACCCGCACCCGCACGATCCACCTCGACGTCTTACTCGGTCCGGCCCGCGTCAACGTCAGCGTCTGGGACGCCAGTCCCGAACTGCGTCCCGCGTTCCGAGGTGGCCGCGACGGCGCCGAGTCGGGGCGGGGGCTGTGCCTCGTCGCCGCCTTGGCGTCGGGGTGGGGCGTCGTGTGGCCCACCGGTTCCGACGGCTGGAAGCGCGTGTGGTTCGCGTTGGACGAAGGCCGTGCGGGGACTGGTACGCCCGGCCGCACCCACGCTGCCGGGCGGCCCGCGGAGGGGGCCGAGTGACCGCTGCCCACCCCGTCGGATGGGGGTCGTCAGCCAGGCGCGGCACGGACAGGGTCGAAGTTTCCGCAGGTCAGGAGGGTGTCGGAAAAACTTCCGGCAATCCCGTCACATCCGCTGGCGCCCATCCGTCGGGGCTGTGAAGACGCCGACAGGCCGAACGGGCCGAACCCAAGGAGCACACCGCCATGACGAAGACCCCCCTCTCCCGGATGCCCAACCCGGCTGCACTCGTGCCCGAGATGAACGACGTCAGCGCCGCCCTCTTCCGGGCCACCGGCAACCAGTCGGTGCCGCGCACCACGATCAACCTCGTCCACCTGCGCGCCGGCCAGATCGTCAACAACACCTACCTGACCGTCCTGAACACCAGCTTCCTGCGGAAGGCGGGGGAGTCCGAGGAGCGGATCACCGCCGTCTCCTCCTGGCCGGACGCGCCGTACTTCACCGACGCCGAACGCGCCGCCCTCGCGCTGGTGGAGGCCACCCTCCAGCCCGCCCCGCACGGCACGGAACGCGTCTCCGACGCGCTGTACGCCGAGGTGGCGCAGCACTACGACCCGAAGGCGCTGGCCACCCTCACCCTCGCGATCGGCCAGATCAACTTCTTCATCGCGGTGGCCGTCATCGGCAAGCCGCAGCCGGTCGGCTCCCTCGCGGAAGCGCAGTGGGACTGACGTCCGCGGCAGGTCAGCGCCTTCCCGGCCGTTTCCGGTCCGAGGGAAAAGAACACGCCAGCAACGCGTGACATACCACCCGGTACGCATCGACAATCGCAGCACCACTACCCGCCCGTAACAAAGCGGAGGCACCCGGTGCTCAGCACGATGCAGGACGTACCGCTCACGGTCTCGCGAATCCTCACCCATGGGTCGACGGTCCACGGAAAGGCCCAGGTCATCACCTGGACCGGCGAGGCAGAGCCGCACCGCCGCACCTTCGCCGAGATCGGCCGCCGGGCCGCGCGGCTCGCGCACGCGCTCCGCGACACCCTCGGGGTGGGTGCCGCGGAGCGCGTCGGCACGCTCATGTGGAACAACAGCGAACACATGGAGGCGTACCTCGGCATCCCCTCCATGGGGGCGGTGCTGCACACGCTCAACCTGCGGCTGCCCGCCGAACAGCTGGCCTGGATCGTCAACCACGCCGAGGACCGCGTGATCCTCGTCAACGGCACCCTGATCCCGTTGCTGGCCCCCCTGCTGTCGCAGCTGCCCACGGTGGCGCACGTGGTCGTCGTCGGCCCCGGCGACCGCGCCCCGCTGGCCGGCGGCCACGCCCAGGTCCACGACTACGAGGAGCTGCTCGCCGGCCGGCCGGAGCACTACGACTGGCCGCAGGTCGACGAGCGGACGGCCGCCGCGCTCTGCTACACCTCCGGCACGACCGGCGAGCCCAAGGGCGTGGTCTACAGCCACCGTTCCCTCTACCTGCACTCGCTCCAGGTCAACACCGCCGAGGCGTTCGCCCTCGCCTCGCGGGACATCGCGCTGCCGGTGGTGCCGATGTTCCACGTCAACGCCTGGGGCCTGCCACACGCCGCGTTCATGGCCGGCGCCTCGCTGCTGATGCCGGACCGGTTCCTCCAGCCCGCCCCGCTCGCCGAGATGATCGAGACGATCCGGCCCACCATCGGCGCCGCGGTCCCGACCATCTGGCAGGGCCTGCTGGCCGAACTCGACGCCCACAAGCGCGACGTGGCCTGTCTGCACACCGTCGTCATCGGCGGCTCGGCCTGTCCGCCCGCCCTGATGCGGGGCTTCGAGGAGCGGCACGGCATCCGCGTGGTGCACGCCTGGGGGATGACCGAGACCTCGCCGCTGGGCTGCGTCTCGCACCCGCCGGCCGGGGTGAGCGACGAGGAGGAGTGGGCCTACCGCGCCACCCAGGGCCGCTTCCCGGCCTCCGTCGAGGCCCGGCTGATCGGCCCGGCCGGCGAGGAACTGCCCTGGAACGGCACCGCAGCGGGCGAACTCGAAGTGCGCGGCCCCTGGATCGCGGGCGCGTACTACGGCGGCGCGCAGGGCGGAGCGCTCCGCCCGGAGGACAAGTTCAGCCCCGACGGCTGGCTGCGCACCGGTGACGTCGGCACCATCACCCCGGACGGCTACCTCACCCTGACCGACCGGGCCAAGGACGTCATCAAGTCGGGCGGCGAGTGGATCTCCTCGGTCGAGCTGGAGAACCACCTGATGGCGCACCCGGGCGTCGCCGAGGCCGCGGTGGTGGCCGTCCCCGACGAGAAGTGGGGCGAACGGCCGCTGGCGACGGTGGTGCTGACCGACGGGGCCGCCCTGACCTACGAGGAGCTGCGGGCCTTCCTCGGCGAGCGGATCGCCCGCTGGCAGCTCCCGGAGCGCTGGGCGGTGATCCCGTCCGTCCCGAAGACGAGCGTCGGCAAGTTCGACAAGAAGGTGCTCCGCCGCCAGTACGCCGACGGGGAACTGAACGTCACCCTGCTGGCCTGACCACCCTCGGGGCCCGCCGGACGCTTCCGGCGGGCCCGGTGTTCGTGCGGCGGTCCGGCTAGTTCGTGCCGATCTTCGCCAGCAGGTCCACGATCCGGGCCTGCACCTCGGCGCTGGTGGACCGCTCCGCCAGGAAGAGCACCGTCTCCCCGGAGGCGAGACCGGGCAGTTGGGTCGGGTCCAGGTCGGCGGAGGTGTAGACGACCAGCGGGGTGTGGTCCAGATGCCCGTTGGCGCGCAGCCAGTCGACGATGCCGGCCCGGCGGCGGCGCACCTGCATCAGGTCCATCACCACGAGGTTGGGTCGCAGCTGCGTCGCCAGCGCGACCGCGTCGGTGTCCGCGTCAGCCCGGGCGACCTGCATGCCGCGCCGCTCCAACGACGCGGTCAGCGCGCCCGCGATGGCGTCGTTCTGCTCGATGAGCAGCACCCGTGCCGGCTGGTCCTCGGCGTCCCGCGGGGCGAGCGCCTTGAGCAGCACGGCCGGATCGGCGCCGTACGCGGCCTCCCGGGTCGCCTGCCCCAGCCCGGCGGTGACCAGGACGGGCACCTCCGCGGCCCCCGCCGCCTGGCGCAACGACTGTAGTGCGGTGCGGGTGATCGGCCCGGTCAGCGGGTCCACGAAGAGCGCCGCCGGGTACGCGGCGATCTGCGCGTCCACCTCCTCACGGGAGTTGACGATCACGGGGCGGTAGCCGCGGTCGCTGAGCGCCTGCTGGGTGGCGACGTCGGGCGCCGGCCAGACCAGCAGCCGACGCGGGTTGTCCAACGGCTCCGGGGGCAACTCGTCGTCCATCGGCGGCTGTTGACGCTCCGTCACCTCGATGGCGCCATTCGGCCCGTCCAACGGCTCGGGACCCTCACTGCCCTCGTCGGGCGCGGAGATGGCGAACGCCCGGCCCTCACTGGCGTCCATCAGGTGCGGCTGCGGACCCGGCTGCTTGGGGCGGGCCGCCGCCTGGTGCGGGGCACCGGGCGCGGCGACCTCGGCGGTCGGGCCGCGTTCGTCCTCCGGCGGCGGCGCGGCGAGCTTGCGCCGACGACCGGAACCGGTGGGCGTGCCGCCCGGCGGCGTGCTCGTGCCGCCCGCCGGGGTCGCGCCGGGCTGCGGCGCCGGACGCTGCGGATCGGTCAACTGCTGGGCGAACGGGACGCCCTGGCCGAGCGTGCGCACGCTGAAGGCCCGCCCGGCGGTGTGCCCGGACTCGTCGTCGGCCGGCGGCAGCGGCTGCCGGGGCTGCGGCGGCACGGCGGCACCCGACGGAGCCGGCCCGCCCGCGGGACCCGGCGCCGGGGCGGCCGCGGTCTCCTCGACGGGGCTGGGGCGACCCCGACGGCGGCCGGTGGGCGGGGTCGGGGCGGGGGCGGGGCCGCCGGCGATGCCGGGGGCGGTGCCGGTGCCCGTGTCCGTCGCCTCCGCCGGTGCGTCCGGACCCGCGGGCTGTGCGACCAGGCCCTCGGGGCCCGCCACGAACGTGCCGGACGCCTCGGAGTCGGCCATCGCCGCGGCCGCGCGCTCCTCGGCGGCGGCCCGCCGCGCCCGGCGCCGGCCGGTCGGCTCGGCGTCCCAAGTCCCCGGTGCTTCGGGGGAGTCGTCGGCCGGGGTCGGTTGCCCGGCCGGTGCGCCGGCGGGCGCCTCCGGGCCCCCGGCCACCGGGCGGCGTGCCCGGCGCCGGCCCGTACCGCCGGCCTCCTGCGGTCCGCCCGCCACCGGCCCCGGGACCTCGGCGGGCACCGGCGCCCCGCCCGCGACCGCGGGCAGCGCCGGCTGTGCGGTCGGCGGCTGCGGTGCCCGGTCCGCCGCGGCGGGCGGCAGGGCGAACGGCGAGCGCGCCGGGGCCGGGGCCTGCGCGGCGGCCCGGCCGCCGGCCTGCTGCGGAGCGCCACCACCGGGGGCGCCGGGCGCCCCCGGCTCGCCGGCCCGCTCGGGTGCCTCGGCCAGCGCCCGGCGGGTCCGTCGGCCGGCGGCACCCGGAGCGGAACCCTGCGCCAGTGCCGGCAGCAGACCCGGCGCCGTCCCCTGCGACCGCCCCGCCTGCGGCCCCTGCTGGGCCGGCTGTTGCCCCTGTGACTGTCCCTGCTGCTGTCCCTGCTGCTGTCCCTGCGGCGGCACCGGCCCGAGCGCCGGGCCCGCCGCCGGGGTCAGGCCGGCTGCTGCCGGCCGCCCGGCCGGGGCCCCGTCACCGGCCCCGGACGGCAGCGCGGGCAGCGCCGAGCCCTCGGTCGCCGGCCGCGCCCGACGGCGACCGCTCGGCGGCACCGCCTCGGCGCCCGTCGGCAGCCCCGCCCCCTGGGTGCCGTCGGCGCCGGCACCGGGCTCCGCACCCGGGCGACGGGCCCGCCGACGCCCGGTCGGCTGCCCGCCGCCGGTGCCGTTCGCCGCTTCCGCACCCGCGGCCGGCTCCCCGGCCGCGATCTGGCCACGGCCGTCCGTGCCCGGGCCGGCCGGGGCCGCGGTCGTTCCGTCGGCGGGCTCGGCACCGTCGGCCCCGTCGTCCGGCGCCGCGGCACCCTCGGCCGCCTCGTCGTCCGCCGGCTCCGGTTCGTCGATCAGCACCGGCAGTTCCAGCACGAACGCGCTGCCGCCCGCGCCGGACCCGCCCGGCACCTGGTGCGTCTGGATCAACCCGTCGTGCATCCGCACGATCCCGCGGACGATCGGCCCGTGGACCGGATCGCCGCCGCCGAACGGCCCGCGCACCTCGATGCGCACGACCTGGCCGCGCTTGGCCGCCGCCACCACGATCGTCGAGTCGCCGGGCACCGGACGTCCGCCCGGCCGTCCGGCGCCGTCACCGACCGCGTGCCGCCCGGTGGAGTCCACCCCGGCGACGTCCGCGATCAGGTGCGACAGCGCCATCGCCAACCGCTCCGCGTCCACCAGTGCCGCTATCGGCGGCGCGTGCACCGCGAACTGCGCCCGGCCCGGCCCGATCAGCTCGATCGCGCCCTCCACGCCGGCCGCGACCACCTGGTCCAGCGACACCTTGGTCCGCTTGAGCTTGTCCTTGCCGGAGTCCAACCGCTGGTAGCCGAGGACGTTGTCGACCAGCGTCGTCATCCGGGCGTGCCCGGCCGCGAGGTGGTGCAGCATCTGGTTCGCCTCGGGCCACAACTGCCCGGCCGGATCGGCGGCCAGGGTGCCCAGCTCGCCGCTCAGCTCGGACAGCGGCCCGCGCAGCGACTGCCCCAGGACGGCCAACAGTTGCGCGTGCCGCGCCGCCAGCGCGTCGAGGGGCCGGCGGTCGGTGAACGTCATCACCGCGCCCACCAACTGGTCGCCGTCCCGCACCGGCGCCGTCGTCAGGTCGACGGCGACCGCCCGGCCGTCCTTGGCCCACAGCACCTGCCCGCGCACCCGGTGCTTGCGGCCGGACTTGAGGGTGTCGGCGAGCGGGGTGTCCTCCAACGGCAGCTTCGAGCCGTCCGCCCGCGAGTGGTGGACGAGCGGGTGCAGCTCCTTGCCGCCCAGCTCGCTCGCCCGGTAGCCGAGGATCTGCGCCGCGGACGGATTGACGAGGACCACCCGGCCCTCGGAGTCGACGCCGACGACGCCCTCCGCCGCGGCCCGCAGGATCATCTCGGTCTGCCGCTGCTGGCGCGCCAGCTCGGTCTCGGTGTCCAGCGTCCCGGTCAGGTCCCGCACCACGAGCATCAGCAGTTCGTTGCCCGTGTAGCCGTTGCGGTGGTCAGCGTAGGCCGCCTCGAAGGCGGACTCGTACGGGGTGCGGCCGTCCTCCAGGTTGGCGCTGGTCACCTCGACCAGCAGCTCGCCGCCGTCGGTCCGGCGCGCGACCATCCGCGTCGGCTTCGTCCGTCCCTCGACCTCGTCGTCCCGGCGCCGCATGGAACCGGGGATCCGCTTGGAGTCGAAGGAGGGCAGCAGGTCGAGGAGGCCCCGGCCGACCAGGGCGGTGCCCGGCGCCTCGAACATCTCCAGCGCGATGGCGTTGGCGTTGACGACCGTGCCGTTGCAGTTGACCAGCAGCAACGCGTCCGGGAGGGCGTCCAGTATGGCTGCGAGGCGAGCAGCGCCTCGGGATGGCCTGCTGCTCACGCGACGCTTCCTCCCTGTTACCGCATCTTGCCGATCCACCATGGCGGATCGCTGGGATGGAGTCTACGGGCACATGCCGGGGACGCGGAGGCGGATGACGACCCGCTTATGCCGCGCCCCGACGCGACTCCCCGCACGCCCGACATGTGCCCCTCGTCCGGATCTGACGCGCTACTCCGGCACGAACCGGGTCAGGAAACGGTCGTCGGGAGCATCGGTTGGAAGCGGCTCCAGCGTTCGATCTCACACCCGTTGGTGCGCTTGAAGTCGGCGTTCACCCGGCGTCCCGCCCAGGTCCCGGTGACGTGCGCCCGCGCCGGACCGCCGTACATCATCGTGCACTGCGCCCCCTGCGGCACGGGGGCGAACGCGTCCTTGCCCCACCGCGTCATCCGGTCCAGCCGGTCGCAGGCGCGCCGGGCGTCGAAGTGGTTGCCGCCGCGCGGATGGCAGTACAGCTCGAACCTGCCGTCGGTGCGCTCCGCGCCGGAACGGGTCACGGTGATCGTGAGGTGGTCCGCGCGCCGCCCGCCCGGCCGGTCACCGGACCCCGCGGCGCCGGGACCGCCATGCCCCAGCAGTGGCAGCACGTCGTGGTGGTACGGCAGCGGGATCGGCGCCGCGGAGGCGGCCGGCGCCAGCACGAGCGCCGGCACCGCGCACGCGGCGGCCGCGAGCGCCGCGGCGAACCTCGGCAGCGACCGGGCGCGGAACGGGGACGGGATCCGGCGAGGGGACATCACGGGCTCCTGACGGGCGAGTGCGGGGCGGCCCGCCGCAAGGCGGCGGGACCGGCCCGTACGGGACGGTCGGCGGTACGCGGTCGGTACGCGCCGGGGGCGCACGACACGCGTGCGTCGGTGCCGCCCCGACTCGGTTAACGCGCCGCCGGCCGTGACGTTGCGCCGCAGGAACGTCTTTGCCGGGTGGCCCGCGGGCCGAGTACCGTAGGGGGCGATTGGTGACAGGCCACCGAGCTGTGTCATCATCTGGTCACGCCACATCGCGCTCACGCGCGTCAGGTGTGTGGAGGCGTCGCCTAGTCCGGTCTATGGCGCCGCACTGCTAATGCGGTTTGGGTTTTAACACCCATCGAGGGTTCAAATCCCTCCGCCTCCGCTCTTGCACCACCCCGGGCCCGGTCATCACGACCGGGCTCGTTTTTTTGCCCGCCCGCCGCCACCGGACCACCGCGGCACCGGACCACCGCGGCACCGGCCCGGCGGGCTGCGGCCCTGCACCGCCCCCGCCGCCTACGCTGCCGGTCATGTCCCTGCCGAGGTCGACACCGCCAACCCGGTCCGTCCCCGAGCGGTCCGCCCCCACCCCGCGCACCGTCGTGATGCTGGCCTTCGAGGGCGCCCGACTGCTCGACGTCACCGGCCCGTTGGAGGTCTTCAGCTCCGCCGCCCGCCTCGGCGGCCGCTACGCCGTCCGCACCTGCTCCCCCGACGGCCGGACCGTCACCACCGCCTCGGGCACCCGCCTGGTGGTCGACGCGGCGGTGCCGGAGGTCGCCGGCCGCCCCGTGGACACCGTTCTCGTCCCCGGCGCCGAGGAACTCACCCAGGGCCGCTTCCCGCCCGGCCTGCTGGACGCCGTCCGCAGCCTCGCCGGCCGCTCCCGCCGGGTCGCCTCGGTCTGCGCCGGGGCGTTCGCCCTGGCCGGGGCCGGGCTGCTGGACGGACGGCGGGCCACCACCCACTGGCGCCACACCGCCACCCTCGCCGCCCGCCACCCCACCCTCACCGTCGACCCGGACGCGCTCTACGTCCGCGACGGCGCGCTCTTCACCTCCGCCGGGGTCTCCGCCGGCATCGACCTCGCCCTGGCCCTGGTGGAGGCCGACGAGGGCCCCGACCTGGCCCGTGAGGTCGCCCGCGACCTGGTCGTCTTCATGCAGCGGCCGGGCGGCCAGTCACAGTTCTCGGTGCCCGCCCGCACCCCGCGGCCCCGCCACGACGCACTGCGCGCCCTCCTGGACGCGATCGCCGCCGACCCGGCCGCCGACCACTCCAACACCGCGCTGGCCGCCCGCGCCGGCCTCAGCCCCCGTCACCTCACCCGGCTCTTCCGCGAGCACACCGGCACCACCCCGGCCGGCTACGTCGAGGCGGTGCGCCTGGAGGCCGCCCAGACCTTCCTCGCGAACGGCGAGACGGCCACCGCCACCGCCCGCCGCACCGGCATCGGCAGCGACGAGTCCCTGCGCCGCCTCTTCCTCCGCCGCCTGGGCGTCACCCCCTCCGCCTACCGTTCCCGCTTCCGCACCACCACCCGCTGACCGCCACCGGCGCGCGCCGCACGTCCCCGTCGGATGTCCGCATCCGTGGGCCATGTGGCCGGCACGCACCGGGCGCCGACCACTCCCGCCGCGCGAACCTTCCCCCATGACCACCAACGACCCCGCCCCCACGTCCACCCTCGCCGGCATCCCCGTCCCGGACAGCCGCCTGGCCCGCGAGGCCACCGAACTGGTCCGCGACGTCACCGACGACCTGATCTACCACCACTCGCACCGCGTCTACCTCTTCGGCGCCCACCACGGCCTCACCCACCGCCTGGCGTTCGACCCCGAGCTGCTCTACGTGGGTGCCCTCTTCCACGACCTCGGCCTCACCGAGAAGTTCCGCACCTCCCAGCAGCGCTTCGAGATCGACGGCGCCGACGAGGCCCGCGCCTTCCTGACCGCCCGCGGCATCCCCGAGGACCGCGCCCGCCTGGTCTGGGAGGGCATCGCCCTGCACACCACCCCGGAGATCCCCCACCACATGGCCCCCGAGGTCGCCCTCGTCACGGCCGGCGTCGAACTCGACATCCTCGGCATCGGCTACGACGCCCTGCCCCCGCAGACCCGCGAGGCCGTCGTCGCCGCCCACCCCCGCCCGGACTTCAAGCGCCGCATCCTGCGCGCGTTCCACGCCGGCCTGGCCCACCGCCCCCAGACCGCCTTCGGCAACGTCAAGGCCGACGTCCTCGACCGCTTCGAAGCGGACTACACCCGCCCGAACTTCGTCCGGATCATCGAGGACTCCCCCTGGCCGGCCTGACGCGCAACACGGGCGCACGGGCGTTTTCGCAGGTCAGGCAGGGTGTGGGAACTGGATTTCGCCTTACGGCGCAGCTCATGTAATGTTTCTCCTGCAACGCCGACCGGCAAGAAAAACCGCCGGAAAGCCAAGCGCTCGTAGCTTAACGGATAGAGCATCTGACTACGGATCAGAAGGTTGCAGGTTCGAATCCTGCCGAGCGCACAGCAGGCCAAAGCCCCCGCCGGGTTCTCCGGGCGGGGGCTTTGTCGTGCGGTACAGCAGTGAAGTACAGCAACGGGGTCAGCCGGCGCCGCCCATGGCTCCGGAGAGCATCGCCAGGGCTTCACGCACCGCTGCGTCATCCGCTTCGGCGTAGACCTCCATCGTCATCGCGATCTGCGAGTGCCGGAGGATGCGCTGAGCCACCCTGGGGTGGACCTTCAGGAGCACCAGCAGCGCGGCGCAGGCGTGCCGGGTGTTCCGCAGCGGGATGACCCGGAGCCCGGCGCGACGCGCACGCAGCGCGAACATGCGGGTCAGGTTCCCCGGCTCGATTGGCGTGCCGTACTTCGTCGTGAAGATCAGATCGTGGCTGTCCTGCCACAGGTCTCCGGCTGCCTTCCGGTCCCCGGTCTGCTGAGCACGACGAACCCGGAGCGCCTTGAGGCAGAGCGCCGGCAGCGGTAGGAAGTCGTCCGACTCCTCGGTCTTCGTCTCCCGGTGGAGGATCTGACGGCCCGCCCGCTGGATCTGGTGGTCCACGTACAGCTCGCCCGCTTCGAAGTCGACGGACTTCCAGGTCAGTCCCAGCACTTCGCCCCGGCGGAGCCCCAGGCACAGGACGAGCACCCAGGCCGCGAAGAGCGGATCCTCACGGGCCACCGCGTCGGCGAGGAACCGGCTCGCCTCAGCCGCGGACCAGGGCTTGATGCGACGGCGGCGCGGCTTGGGGACCTTGACCAGGGCGGCGACGTTCTTCCCGATCTCCTCTTCGGCGACGGCGTGGGTGAGAGCTGCCCGCAGGGCATCGCGGGCAGCCTGGACGACGCGGCGGGACGGGTACGCCTCGCAGCACTCGCCGGCGGCACAGCAACGTCGGCTTCCGGGAGCCCGCTTGGCGTCCTTCCCCTGGGCGCAGCACTGGCAGATGCCGGAGAGCTTGGTCAGCCACTCCCGCACATCGCGCACGGTGAGCTTGTCGAGGCGCTTGGGGCCCAGGTGCGGCGCGATGTAGAGCCGCACGGAGCCCTCGTACGACACGTACGTCAGCGGGGCGAGGTTGGGCTTCACGATCGACTCAAGCCAGTAGGAGAGGAAGGCGGCAAGCGTGCGGTGGCGCGTGGCCACCGGTCCCTTCTTCGCTTCCATGTGGAGCTTGAGCCACTTGTCGTGGACCTCGTCGCGGGTCTTGCCGTAGACGTACTTGCGCTTCTTCTGACCGTCGGGGGTGGTGACCCAGACGTAGGCGGCGAAGCCGTTCTTGTAGGGGTAGATGGAACCTTCGCCGTTGCCGCGCTTGCCGCTCATGCCGACCACTCCATCTCCATCTCGGCCTCACGGGCGAGGCGTTCGACGTACTCGTCGACCCAGCGGGGGAGGATGCGGCGGTTGCGGCCGTCCTTGATGGAGCGGATCTCGCCGGTGAGCACGAGCATCTTGGTCTTGGACAGGCCGTAGCCGAGCATCTGCGTGACTTCGGCGGTGGTGTGCCACTTCCTTTCGATCACTGTGGTGGTCATGGCTGGTTGTCTCCTTCGGCTTCGGGGTGGGGGTGTTCGCGGTGGAGGGTGGTGGCGAGCCAGGATTCGCCGGGGGTGAGGCCGGTGCCGGCGAAGGTCCAGTGGGAGAGGACGAGGGTGGTTTCGTCGGTGGCGGTGGGCGTCGGTTCCGGGGGGGTTGGGCTGGGCTTGGAGGCGTTGCCATTCGGCGCGGGCGGTGCGGAGGGCGCCGAGGGTGGTGGAGTAGTGGCGGGTCTTGGTGGAGAAGTGGCCGCGGAAGCCGAGCATGTGGGCCCAGGAGCGGAGGCGGAGGTCTTCGAGGTCGCGGCGTCCGCCGAGGGTCCAGGCGGTGCGGATCATGCGGCGGGCGTGGTCGTTGATGTCGAGTTGGGCGAGTTCGGCGAGGAACTTGAGCGGGCGGTCGAGGGTGCCGGTGGCTGTTTCGGCGCCCTTGGTGGCGTACTTGGCGATGTAGGCGGCGACCGCGCGTTCGGTTAGTTCGGTACCGCCGTCGAGGTCGGCGGAGCGGATCGGGCGGATGTCGAGTTGCTTGCCGAAGGTGAAGGTGTGGGGCCTGCCGTCGATGGTTGGGCCGGGCACGGTGGCTTTGGTGGTGGCGGCCTGGATGGCGTCGGTCAGGAGGTCGGTGGTGGCCCAGGTCGGGGGTGGGGTGTTGCTGCCGGCGGGGCCGTCGAGGCGGATGACGGCGTGGAAGTGGACCGCGCCGCGTTTTTGGTACTCGGCGACCTTGGCGAAGGAGACGCGGACGTGGTGGCGGAAGGCCCGTTGGGTGAGACCGGCTCGCTTGGCGATCTCTCGGCGGAGGTAGATGGAGAAGCGCCGCCACAGGGCGCCGGCGTGGGCGTTCCACAGCACCGCTGACTCGTAGTCGTACGCGTTCGGGTTGAGCGCGGTGCCCAGCGCGGGGGCGTCGTCGGGGTGGCGGGTGCCGCAGCGGCAGGGGCGGGCCGGTCCGCCCTTTCCCGTAGGGCGGTTGTGGACGGGGCCGAAGGACGGAGCGGTGAAGGTGGCGAACACGCGGGGGTGGGTGGCGACTTGTTCGGGGGTTCCTTTGCCGCCGCGGAGGCCGGTGGTGATCAGTTGGTAGGTGTCGCGGCGGTAGGTCTCGGCGCAGGCGGGACAGCGGGTGGTGCGGCGGTTGTTGCAGCGGACCAGGAGGTGACCGGCGGGCAGGTCGCTGGCATGCAGCTCGGAGAGGATCTGGCCGGTGGTGGGGTGGATCTCGGTGCGGTGGCCGTCGAGGCGGATGGGTTGGCCGCACCCGCCCAGGCCCCGGAGTTGCCGGAGCAGGGCGGGCATGGTGCCCAGTGAGGCCAGCGCAGCCAGGTGCGTGATCGGCGGCGTGGTGCGGGCGGACATCGGGTGATTTCTCCTTGGTTGGCTAGTCGTCTAGATGTGTGTGCCGTTGACGATGTGGACTCCGGTGCGGGTGCCGGACTCCACGGCGGGGGCGAGGAAGGTGTGGGCGAGCCAGAAGCCGAAGAGGGCGATGGCGACGGCCGCCCACATGCGGATGCCGAGGAACTTGATCGCGGCCCAGGCGACGACGCCGAGCACGAGGACCAGGGGCAGGGTGACGGTCACGGGCGGGCCTTTCAGCGGACGGGGCAACGGTGGGTGCGGGCCGCCAGCTCGGCGGCGGCGCGGCTGTCGTAGTCGGCGGAGAAGCCGCAGCGCGGGGCGGTGCACGCGGCGGTGTGCTTCTCCCGGCCCCGCATGTCGTAGGCGGTGCCGACCTGGACGGGGCCGATGCGGGCGACGTTGCGGAAGCGGCGGTTGGCGACCATCAGCGCTCCTCCGGCTTACGGACGAAGTCGTCGGCGTGTTCGGTGAGCCACTGTGCGATCTCTTGGCTCTCGTCCGGATCGGCGGTGAGGATGACGGGCTCGGCGGTGGCCATGGCCTCAACAAAGCGGCCAGCACGGGTGAGTTCGGCGGCGCGTTGTAAGGCGTGCAGGGTGGACGGGCGCATGGGGTGTTCTCCTGTCACAGTCGGGCGGCGACGGCTTCGGCAAGCTGTGTGGGGATGCCGAGGCGGGCGCGCAGGGTCGTGGTGTCGATGGGGGCGCCGGTACGGGCGTGGTGGTCGGCGGCGACCTGGCGGGCGTGGTCGACCAAGGCGGCCGGGACGGATGGGACGGGCGAGGCCGAGGGCGCAGGGCTGGGCGGCGTGACCGGCTCGGCGGGCGGCGGTACGGGTGCGGAGGCGTTGGCCTTTTCCGGTTTCCGCTCGGGTGCTTTCTCGGCTGTTGTCTGCTGTGGGGTGGAGTGCGCGAGCAGTGATCCGCCGAGGAAGGCGACCGCTGGCCAGCCGGCGACGAGGATGCGGAGCCAGGCGGGGACGGCGTGCAGGTCGAGGAGGCCGGCGGTGGCCACGTTGGCGCCGAGTGAGGCCGTCAACGCGATGACGAACCAGCACCACCCGCTCCGCTTGTCCGTCCCGGACCGCAGCCGCCGCCAGGCCGCCATGAGGAGCAGGTCCACCGACACCGGGTAGGCCCATGCCTTCCAACCGTCCTGCCCGGCTGCCACGGCGATGTCGTGGAGGTGGGCGAAGGACAGTGCGGCGGCGATGACGGCCTGGATGAGGACCGCGTCCACGCGGGCGAGGTACGCAGGCACTGACCTAGCCCCTCGCCGGTGCGGTGGGCGGGACGGCCCGCGGGCCGAGAACGGCCAGCAGCTCGGCGCGTTCGGCTTCGGTGGTGGCATTCCGGTACAGGCGACGGGCGTCCGCCAGCGCGGTTGCGTAGTCGCCAGCTCGTACGGCCTTCTCGATGCGGTGGATGGATTCGCGTGTCTGATCGCGCATGGGTGGACCTCCTTCCGGTTTCAGGCATGGAGTGGGTAGGGACCTGGCGCGAAGCGGTCGCGCCGACCGTTGAGGGTGTGGGTCAGCTGGTGGCCGGCAGTGCTTTGACCAGCGGAATCGCCGAGTCAGAAGGGCCGGCCGAAACGACGGGCCGGAAGCGATCGAGCGCCGGAATGTCCGGGACCAAGTGGGCCGAGGCGGTGCAGGCGGCGGCGGCGTCGGCGAGCGACAAATACGGGGTGCGGATGCGGGACCAGCCGCCGGAGGTGTCCCCGGCGACGGCCAGGCCAGGGCGTTCGGGCGCGATGCCGCAGGCGGCGATGACCGCCTCAGGGGCGATGTCCCCGAGCGCCATCTTCGCCGAGGCTTCGTCGTTGACCCGGTGGCAGACGCGGCCGGTGAGCTGGGCGCGGAGCATGGTGGCGCCCTTGCCCAGCTCGGCGCCGAAGCGCTGGCCGCACACTTCGAGGTAGATGCCGGCGGCGCGGCCGAGTTGGGCGAGACGGATGAGCTGGGTGACCATCTCGTCCCGCCGTTCCTCGTCCTTGCGGGTGGCGACCATGAACAGCTCGGCCACCTCGTCGACGACGACCACCACCGGAACCGGGCGTTCGGACTCGGGCAGGCCCCAGATGTCGGAGGTGATCTCCTCGTCCGGGGTGCCCGGGGCGACGCCCTGCCTGGCCTTGATCAGGTCGTACCGGTCCTCCATCAACCGCACGAGCACGGGCAGCAGTTCAGCCGCCTGCCCGGGGTCCGTGGCCAGCGCCGACAACCGAGGGGCGAACGGCGCCAGCTCCACGCCCCGCTTGCAGTCGATCCCGACCAGGGCGACCGGCTGTCGGGCTAGCCCGGCGACCAGGTGGCGCAGGAACATCGACTTGCCCGACAGAGTGGCGCCCAGGGTGAGTTGATGCGGGACGGTGCGGTAGTCGCGGACGTATGCGGTCGCGTCTTCCCGCAGCGCCACCGGGACCTTCAGCAACCCGCCCTCGACCTTGCGCGGCATCCGGACCTTGCGGAGCACGTCGAAGCCGACGAGTCGCAGTTCGACGACGCCCGGCTTGACCTCGGTGACGTACACGGCGTGAACGCCCCAGGCGTGCCGCAGCCGTTCAGCGGAGGCCGTCACGTCAGCCGGTTCCTGGCCCGGAGCCAACCGCAGCCGGAGCCGCATGCCCGTCGAGGTCGGGCGAATCAGGCCCCGGCGCGGCGGAACCGGCCGTACCTCGCGCCGAGTCGTCGCCTGGACGAGCAGAGCGCGGAGCCGGGACGGCTGGACGGTCAGCCCGCACGCCTCCATGGTCGAGCCGTACGTGCCGAGCAGGCGGGCGGTGGAGATTGGCAGGCCGGCCGTGCACCAGAAGGCGGCCGGGTGCTTCGCCCGGAGGTAGGCGCCCCCGCCACCGAGTGCGGCGACCGGAGCACCCACCTCCAGCAACGTCAGCAGATCGGACATGGCGATCAGGCCGCCACCGAAGCCGGCACGGGGAACTCGCCGGGCATCACAGCGGTGGCACGGAAGGCGATGCCGTGGCGCTCCTGGCCGTTGAAGGTGGACTCCCAGGGGCGAGCCACCAGCCCGGCCAGCGAGACAGGCGCGCCGACCGTCAGCCCCTCGGTCAGTCCGTTCTCCGGCACGGTGACCTTGAGGAGCGCCGACTCGCCGCCCTCGATGTAGACGACCCCGACCGTCCACAGCACGTCACCGGTGTTGGCGTCGGTGGCGACCTCGCCGGTCCGCCGGTCCTTCAGCTTCTTCTCCGGAGCCTCGGTCAGCAGGATCGTGGCCGCCGAGGTCTCCACGCGGATGGAACGCAATGCCTTCTCCTCCTCCATGACAGCTAGTCATCTAGACAAGCTGCCGTCGTCACCCCGCAATCCGGGGGCGTGCGCATCACTATGACATAGAGACAGCTACTCGTCTATATATGTTGGCTGTCTCGTGTGTACGAGTCGACGGAGGGGAGGGCGGAAGCGCATCGCGTTCCATCCGCCCCGTCATCAGGTGGCGGGGAGCTGGTAGTTCAGGACGTAGGCGTCAGCGGCCATCACCGTGTCGCAGACCTCGACCGCACGTCCTTCGCTGTCGTGCGCGGTGCGGATCAGGTGAATCACCGGGACGCCGGAGGCCAGCCGGAGCGTTTTGACCTCCTGGGGCGAGGGCATCCGGGCGCGGATCTCCTCGTCGAAGTGGTCGAGGCGGTGCCCCAGCTCTTCCAGCCGGGCGTAGATGCCGCCGGGGCCGGGGTTCGGCTCGGCGATCGGGGTGCCGGTCGCCAGATCCAGCGGGATGTACGAGGTGGCGAACTCGACCGGTCGGCCGTCGAGCAGGTAGCGGCGGCGACGAGCCAGCACGCGGCGCGGTCCACCCAGGCGCGTGGCGATGTCCTGCGAGGGGCGCTCCTCCTTCACCTCCAGGCTGTCCACCTCCGGTCGACTGCCCGCGGCTTCCGCCTCCACGGTGAACGCGGACTTGCCCTGCTCCCGGTGCCGCCGGGCGAAGCGGTCCGAGGCCAGCCGCCGGACCGGCGGACGCGGCCGGACGAAGACGCCCTTGCCGTGCTCCGAGACCACCAGGCCCTCGCCCTGGAGGACGGACAACGAGTTCCGGACGGTCATCCGCGAAACTCCGTAGTGTTCGATCAGCTCAGTCTCGGACGGGAGCTTGGCGCCCTCCTTGAACCGGCCCTTGTCGATCGCCTCGCGGAGCTGATCGGCGATCTGCCGGAACACCGCACGGTCACTGGTGGGGTCCAGTGCGCCGAGCAGGGCAGTACCCTGAGCGGGCATTTTGGCTCCTTTAGGTATCTAGACGAGCGGCTGGCGCTTATTGCTACGGTGGGAAGCCTAGCCAGCCGAAGGGGATGGAAGTTCCGTGAGCGCCGAGCGTCCGCACTCCGTGAGCGTCGCCGGAGTCATCGTCGACGACCGGGGCCGGGCCCTGCTCATCCAGCGCCGGGACAACGGCCAGTGGGAACCGCCCGGCGGCGTGCTCGAACCAGGCGAGACCATCCCCGAAGCGCTCCAGCGCGAAGTCCTCGAAGAGACCGGCATCAAGATCGCCCTCCCGGCGACCCTGACCGGCATCTACAAGAACATGACCGGCTTGATCGTCTCGATGGTCTTCCGCTGCGAAGCGATCGACGGCACCCCCACGACCGGCGAGGAAACCCGTGCCCTGCGCTGGGCCACCCGCGAGGAAGTCACGGAACTCGCCGACGAGGCGTACGCGATTCGCGTCCTGGACGCCCTTGACGCGACTTCGCCACCCGCCGTGCGAGCGCACGACGGCGTGAAACTCATCTAGCTCGAACCCACTACCCATAGCGGCCCACCAGCACAAAGGAACTTGTATGCACGAGTATACGAGCAGTCGCCTAGCTGTTGGAGGCGAACGCCCAACTTCGCTGGAGGAAGGTGTCGGTGTCGGCGGCGGATGGACGCTGCGCGACATTGCCCGCGATCAAGCGGTCGGTGCTGCTGCCGGCTACCGGTGCGAAGCCGTTGCCCACTCATTCCCTGAAGGCAGTTCCGTTCCGCTCAGCTCAGGCTCGGTGGCTACTCCACGCCTGGCACTGCGGTGGCTCCGCAGCCGAGCCATCGACATCGCGGACCAGCTCGACGCCGCGGCAGCCCGACCGATCCGCCACTGGCTCAGCGATCACGCCGCCCATGAGTACGCGCTCTTCGCCCTTGCCCGGGGCGACTCCTACCTCCTCACGATCTTCGAGGAAGCCACCCGCTACACGCTGTCAGCGAGCCCCGCATGGAGCGCCAAATGACTCCCGCAGCCATGCCCGTCCTTCGCCCCGGTTACTGGTGCGAGTGCTGGACCCAGAGCCCGGCGACCGGTGAGGCCCCCGTCCTCCTCGCCTCCTGCCAGGCCGACAACGCCGTCCAAGCCGTCCGCTGGATCCGCGTCGCACTCCGCACCATCACCTCAGCCCTCGAACCCGAGGCAGCCGCATGCGCCCGGAGCTGGCTGGCCGGCGGTTACGTGGCCGCCATCGAGGCCCTGGCGTACACCACGCCCTACGAGATCACCGTCAGCCACCGCGACACCCACATCGAGTGGACCGCCCGGCCCGTGCTCTTCGTCGGCCTGGCCCACCGCGAGGCGACCGAACTCCCAGCTTGCGCCGAGAAGTTCACGCCACGCCCGAAAGCCCCCACGCCCTACTGAGTAACAACCTTCTCTACGGGTTCAAGGCGGCTCGCTTGCGCTCGCCGCGCGCGGCCCGGCCCCCGGCCGGGCCTGCGCTCCTGTCTCCGCCCCGCTCCAGCCCGGCCGGCGCCCGTCCCGCGCGCTCAACGATCAGCCGCCTGGGGCCAGAGACGGGGTGCGTCGTGGCTGGGGCGGTCGGCTCCACGGCTTTAGGCAGCCACTTTGGGGCGAGCCTCTAAGATCATGGCCCCAACGTCGTGCTTTACCGGGCAGGTCCACAGACTGCCCGACGCGCCATCAGCTTACGGGGCCATGATCACTCGCCCCAAAGCAGCTCCAGCCCAAAACCGCTCCGCCGACCCTGCGCTAATGGCCTCGCATCCTGGCTACTCGTCTACGGCGATAGGAGATACGTAGTTGGCGCGTGGACGGTCCCCTTTGCCGTGCTCGTCGACTTCAAAAATGACGTGTACGCCGACAGGGTTAAGGGAGTCCCATTTCACGCCGTGTCCTTCTTGGACTGCCGCCCCCGGAAAGAACACGTCGCTGGGATAGTCGGGATGCGAGATGAAACCGAAAGTTCCGCGCCAGGCCTTAACAATCCCTCGGGGTGACACATCTGAACTACCGCCTAGTTTCGGCTTGGCCACATTTACCAAGTCCTCGCAAAGGCTTGACACTTCTTCGCTGATGCCCGATAGACGATACAACTTGCCGACCCGCCCGGGAAAGTGGCGCCATGCAGCGCAGCGCTCAAAAAGGACAGCATGACGCTTCACTCCTTTCAGGATGCGGACTGCATCATTCTCGAAAATGGGAGGAAACAACCCGAGTTCGCCAATCGCTCGCAGGAAAGCATTCGCACTTTCAAGAAGCATTTCGGCTAGTCGTTGATCCCACGCCCCCGAGTCTAGCTCCTTAATGCCCTGAGAGAATCCTGCTGACGCCTTATGAGCGGCTTCTATGGGACGCCGATCATCTTCAAGTAGCGACTCAGACCACCGGCGCCAGGAGTCGACGAGACTGGTGAGGATGATCAGTCGAAGCCTTCCTCGACCAGTCATGTTTTCTAGGGCCCATTCAAGGTGTACCTGGGACTCTTCGTAATTGCGGGCCCACAGATTAATTTTACCCAGTAGCTGTGCGGTGTCAGCAGTTTGAAAGTGCTCATGCGCTGACTCTGCCAGAGGTAGAGCGGCATCCACATCGTGGCCGCGGCCGGCAAGGTGCCCCGCAAAATAGTAGGAGATAACGGCCTTACCGGCCTCGTCAGCCTTACGCAGGGCCGAGCGGTAAAGGGAGCTAGCCTGGTCGATTTGATCGTTTTGGGAGAGGATGAAGGCTTCTACGCGATCCACCTCCCAGAACTCGGGATTCAGCGCCCGGGCACGCGTCAGGTAACTCTGAGCACGGTCGATCGACCCCGCGCGCGACTGCGCCAACGCGAGCCTCAGCAGATGGGCTGTGGGCTCGTCATGCGGCGAACGAACCCTCACAACGTTGGGGGCGAGCTGACGCTTACTTTCGTCCGCACGACGTTGCTCCTCTGAGCGCTTGAACTCCTGCTCTCGCAGCAGTGTGCTACTGATGTCCGCTTTTGGCGGCGGGGCGACTCGGCGCAGGAAGTGTTGAGCCGCTTCAGTTATCTGAACTCGTGAAATCAACTCGTCATCAGGATCTGGCTTCTGACTTACCAGCGAACCCGCACTTAGCTCCTTAACTGCTAGGTTCAGGGCGTCGATTGGGGAGTCGGTCAGGACTGCCAGCTCGTCGAATGTCGAAGATCGATCAAGAGCATAGAGAACGGACAGGATGGCTTTTGGTGTTTCGCTGAGGGCGTCAAAGACCGACCGGACACAGAAGTCGATCAACTCGTCCTGATCAGTCAAAGTGGGATGAGGTTCTCTCCCGGATTCAACGGAAAGGACGTACCATCGAATAGCCAAGGGGCTGAAGCGCAGCCGAGTGACAATCTGCTCGACAGTTTCCTGCTTCAGGCTTGCCAAGAATTCAGCCCGCCCTCCGCGCGCTCTAGCAAACGACCTGAAGAGTGTCTGCGCGTCCTTCTTCTCCAGTGGGGGAAGAGGGATTCGGCGCTCGATTTGCCCCACGCCGATCCTACTCGTCATGAGATACGTGACGTTATCGGGGAGCGTTTCGTACAGCGTTACGATCTCGCTACCGCTAACGGTTTCGAGGTTATCGATGATGATTAAGGCCTCAATGCCCTGGAGGGCTTCGGCCAGCTCTTCAGCACCGCCCTTAAAATCTTCTGCTAGCACCTTGCCCAAGGTCTGAGTGGCACCTGTAATATCGCGTACTGCGCCCGCAATCTCGATGACTCCGTTAGCCGTTAGCCGCTCCGTCTTCAAAGACGTCCACAGAATGCACTCATAAGGGGAATCCGGGTTGTCAAGGAGTGAATAGGCCACGTCAGATGCGAGGGCCGTCTTACCGATTCCGCCTTCCCCCGTAATGGTGATCATTGGCTCACGGCGCCTCAAAAGGTGCCTTACTATGGCACTACATGCCTGAGACCTTCCGATAAGGCCAGTGTCGTCATAATCGAATGGCGGAAGATTGTGGAGAATCCGGTCAGAGTAGCGCCGATCTGCGCCGTTGAACGCTGGCTCCCACTCCGGCTCAGCGCTCAACCTGTCCAAGGTGTCGCGCATTGTTGGCCAAAATCGACTCTTGAATTCCCGACATGCGCTTACTGCCTTTTCGGCGTCACCAGCTTGTAGGGGACGCCCGTGCATGACGCGGTTGCGGATCGGTACCAGGGTGTCCATTCGTGGCGTGCCGAGGCGTAATTCTCGGGCCAGCTCCACAGGGAGTGCTTCCCGATGTCGGTTCAGAATGTCGTACGCCTCACGCATGTCGAGGTATTCGACAATGGAGAGCTCGTCGTCACTGGCGTCAGCGTGACGGCGTTCAGCTGCCCGCACGTAGCTGTCACCCAGAGCCTCGGTCTCACTCATGTGGTCGAGGATGAACCGCAAGAGCATCTGCCGTACGTCAGATTCGAACGAGTCCACGAGTACGTAAAGTCGTGCACGCGTCATGCGAGTGTGAAGCAAGGGGCCCCCTCAGCCTTATCGACCTCAGGCTAAATGAAGGATGACGCCATGTCAGGAGAGTCGTCACAGGAGGGGCAGGCGCTTGCGGCACGCAGAGCGCATGGGGGCGCACGCCCTGCGCGTGGCGACACAGACGGTTAGCCAACCCAGCGAGCACCGGTGACAGACGTCCCCCTGGGGCGGTCCGACGGCCGGCGGCACGGCAGTGAGCTACCGCTCTCAACCGCCACTGCGGGAACGGTGGGGCGTGCCAGACCCCCGCCAGCTCGTGCGGGAGCCTCGTCTGCGGCCGCACCACAAGCGCACCAGATCGAGTGGGGAACAGCGGGGAACCACGGTGAAAGCAACTGAGCCCGACGATGCCGCACCTCGGCCGTTCGCGCAGGTCAGCGTCCGAACCAGCCCCGTATGATCGCAGCTTCCCAAGCTGAGGGCTCCACCACCGTTGTCACGGACCGGCCGTCGTGTCTTGCTCTGGCCGACGTCATCGAGCAGCGTGGCTGAGGTCGGTGGGGGTGGAGCGAGACATACGCGCGCCTGATCGGTCGGCACACCCGCCATCGTGGCTGACGATCGTCGGCTGAGGTTCAGACGTGGGTCTGCCGCACACCGGTCCACGTGATCAGCCTGCTGCCGTCTTCGGTGAGGAACAGCATGAACATCCAGGAGTCATCGGCGGCTCTGATCTGCCCCAGGCGAACTGGCTGCTGATGCCGGCCGAGCAGCTCCACGGCTTGTGCCAGGTTCGTGGTCTCGATGCCCCGGCGGCGCGTGTGCCGCAGCCGACGTCCATAGACAAGGGCGAGCGCCGAAGCAGACGTGGCTCCGTCCCAGATCAGGTGGGAGCCACCACAGCGGAGCGCAGCCAAAGCTGCCACGGACGCCTCGTCGTTTCCCACCAACAGCCGTTCGTGTAGATCCCGTTCCATGCCATCCCCCCACCAGGTTCCTGCTGTGCAGCAGCTGGATACAGCAACCACAGCAACCGGCTCCGCCCCGTAGCGTCCTTTCGGGACCGATGCGCGACCTGTGTGACCGTCTCTGACCGATCTCTCTAGAGCTACGGATCAGAAGGTTGCAGGTTCGAATCCTGCCGAGCGCACAGCAGGTCAGAGGCCCCGTCGAGAAATCGACGGGGCCTCTGGCGTATGCGTTGACGGCAGTTTTGACGGCAACCGCCTCCAATGGCTGATCGGGGACAGCCAGGCGGTCACCAGGGCGCCTGCCGCACCGTCGTCATCGTCCGGCGGGGTGCCGTCACCCCTCAGCGCGTTCCCAACGCGGTCGAACGCGGAGCGCTGGGAGCCGAGGCGGACGAAGGTGTAGACGTCCATGGTCACGCGGATGGAGCTGTGGCCCAGGACTTCCATGATCATTCGGGCATCGGCGCCCTGTTCGTGGAGCAAGGACGCGCACGTGTGCCGCAGGTCATGGAAGCGGGCTTTGTGGATACCGGAGCGGACGCAGAGCGTTTCGAAGGACCGGTTCAGGTTGCGGGGCTCGAGGGGAGTCCCGTTCTTCAGGGTGAAGACCAGACCGTGTTCCGTCCCCTTCCAGGTGTCCCCCGCGGCCTTCCGGTCCAAGCCCGTGGATCTCCCCGGGGCTGACGTGGACAGCATCCCTGCGCCGACTTCGGCACCCGGCCCGAGCCCATCACCTTGAGTGCTACGGGCATCGATCGAGGGCTACTGGCGGCGTAACGACCAGCATGGCGGCGAAACGCCGCGACCAGCGGTGGTGGGGCAACTCCGGTATGTCGTGTGGCTCTTGAGCGAGAGCAAGTCCGGAATCTTCAAGAACGACTTGTACGGGGTCGCGGTCGCAGCCGAACTCGCCCGGCTCACTGGCTGGACTCACTTCGACGCCCGCCGGTACAACCAGGCCCGCGCCTACTTCACTGATCAGGGCCATCGACCGTTTCGACTGCGAACGCAGGGTGGAATTCACGACGTTCGCGATGCCGACCGTGGTCGACGAGATCAAGCGCCGCTTGAACGTGGATGCCATGCGCAGGGAGCACGGGACCAACCAGCGAGGACGAGCCTTCCACGCCTTCTGGCTGGCCCGGACCCGAGACCACCTCGGCAAGCCATCAGACTTGCACACCGCCTCGGAGGCACTGGCGCCGGCATCAGCGGTTGCTTCCGAACGGCTGGTCGCCCACCTGAGCGAGTTCTACGGACACTGACTCCGTACCGTGGTATGCCTACCGCCCGGTGGCATGAGTGGAGTGCGGAAAGCGGCCGTTCTGCCGCACCGGGCCCAGTTCGGTCGGTGGAGCGGAGCCTCAAGAGGAGTGGCTGCCAGCCTTCGGTCGGTGGAGAGTAGCTCTTGCGTACGCCCAGACAGCACATTGACCGTCGTCGAGTGACGGCAACGGCAACGACGGCACACGGGCACTCACGACAACGAGCTCCAGTACTTGGCTCAAGGCCCCAAGATGGACGGCGCATCAGCCTGCCCAAGCACGCTGGTCAGAGCGAATTCCGCTCACGCGATTGCCGGTCGGGCAGCCCGCCTCGTGAAAACGCGCTGCTAGCGGGGCAGGAAACGGAGCTCCAGGCCGACGCCGGTCAGGGGCGGAATTACGTGCTGAGAGTGCACAGTTCGCGGGAAGAGGCGAATGTGGTGCTAGCCGAAGGCTGATACAGCCGGGGACGTCCAGAAGGTCACGGTCGGCCCGTAGGAGCCGTCCTCCTCGTCGCTCACCTCGACGGTGATCTCCCGGTCGGGGTAGCGAGTGGACAGGACTCCTTGCCAACACTCCCCCAAGGCCAGGGCAAGTTGAGGGAGTTCCTCCCCGAGTTGATCGTCCGCCGTCAAAGGGGTGTTGCTGAAAGTGGCCCACAACTCGACGTGGTTGGCGACGACTTCGATACGGCGCCGATCGTTCTCCAGAGTCGTGAACCAGTCGTCGATAGTGCCCTGGCTGAAGTGCTCCTTGAGGAACACACAGCCGCGGTACTCGACCGTCTCGGGGCAAAAAAGCCAGGATGCGGCCAGGACAAAACGCAGGCCGCCCTCGAAGTCGAGGTAGTTGTCCGGCGAGAGGTCCTCGTCCTTCCAGTCCGTGCGCCATTGCCTGAAGAAAGCCGGCAGCTCACGCTCGGACCACGCCGGTTTGCTGCTGCTCACGGGATCTCCCAGGGGAATGCGGCGCGCACTGACCTTGATGGGCGCACGAAGACTTCACCGGTCTTTGGATTGGTGTTGTGCGTGTATTCTACGACGTGCGGGGTCTCTACTCCGCCATGCGAGTCGCCTTCCAAGTCTACACGCTTCAAAGGGCGCCCTTCGGAGTCGTAAGTTGTATAGTTTGTTACTTTTCCGGTCTCCGGGTTTGTCTTGTAGAGGGTTCCGTTTTTTGGGCCGCCTTCCACCGGCAGGTTGTTCCCTGCGCGACCACCGGTACCCTTGTATTGCTGACCATTCTTGATCAGTTCCGATGCTTCTTGCTGTTCGGAACCGCTGGCTCCAGGTCCTTCGCTGTTCCTCTGTAGAGGTTGGACCGCGGAGTCGTTTTTGGCGTGTTGGGCGAGGTCCGCGGCGCCGGCACCTGCCAGGCCGACGCCGGTGGCGATCCCGGCAGCGGAGACGGCGCCAAGCGGAACTCCAGCGACAGCACCGACGCCTGTGGCGTCCAGGGCGACGCCGAGCCCTTCACCGCCGGCACTGACTCCGGCCAAGAGCGTGCCGCCGAGCATCGCAGCGGTGTCGCCCGGATGCTGGATCATGGCGTTTCCGAAGGAGGCAAGGCCGGTGAGGACGGTCTCACCTCCGTCCAACAGCCCTTCGCCTACATCACTGAAGAAGTCGCCGACGTCGGACCAGAATCCCGGGCGTTCCGGGGCGGACTCCGTGGCCTTCTTCACCAGCTTCGCCGCGGTGCTCCCCGCACTCTTCACATTGGCGCGAGCAATTTTGAGATTCTCGCGAGCGGCAGCACGGTCTGCTTCGCCAGGGTCGTGAAAAGGAATTTCGGTGGAGTCGCCTCGGCTGTACGCCTCGTTGACTTGCTGAGCGTGGGCTTTCACGGCAGTTGTGGTGCTCGCCTCGCCGCGTGCGAATTGGGATATAGCGTCGTCGGCGCGCTGCTGGGCTGCGCGCAGGGTGTGAATGTAGTCGTACAGAGCTTTCGCGGCGGCGTGGAAATTGTTGCCCGCCTCGACCCATCTGGCCGGCTGACCATGGAAACGATCACGGAAGGCATCGCCGGCTTTTCCGCGCCAGCCATCCTCAGTGTCGATTTTCGCCAGCCCTTCGCCAGCCTCTATGAGCACATCACCGTAGGCGAGCAGGGACTGCGCGGTCGCGCTCAGAGGACCCGGAGCGCCAGGGACAAGCTCGCGGGGGTTCGACGTCTCACCAAGCTGAGCCATCAGGACGCCCCCGGGTCTGTTCCGGATGACGACTGAAGAATGTCCTTGGCCGAGAGTTGGATATGTTGCTCGGCCTTCTCGTAGCTCTTCACGCAATGGTCCAGCCGGTCGGAGACCTCTGCTCCGTCAGAGGCCAGGTGTGAGACACCGATGTTCCACCGATCACAGAAATCGGCTACTGCTGAGGCCAGTTCATCGTGTCCGAAGTCGTCCTTGGGGGCATCGATGTCGCTCACCTTCTTGGTCGCCATCGCGTCCAGAGTGGTTCTGATCCCAGATGCGGCCTTGCGTAGCGCGTCGAGATCCACGGAGAACCCGCCCTGCATGATCAACGCTCTCCCCGTGCTCGGTGGTTGAACTGCGTCAGCTGACATGGCCTCATCAAAGTCCGCAAGCGAGGAGAGATTGTAGCAACGGGCCCGATGGGCAGCAGGGCCTGACTTGAGAGACCGTTCGGCTCATTCATCAACTCGCGGGTGTCCTTCCGGTTCTTCACGGAGAGCCAAGCGACGGAGATGCCGCAGCTGCCCTCTTGGCGAGTGCGTCGGCGGTCTGGGACGAGTGGCTCACGATCCGAGGTGCTCAAGCCGTCGTGGTTGATCACTACAAGCCACACAGCAAAGCCCCCGCCCGGATAACCCGGCGGGGGGCTTTGTCGTGTGGTGCGGTGGTGAAGGGCGGCGGGGTCGGGTGGCTGTCGTTGGTGGTTGCGGCGTTCCTTGGGGCGGTGGGCTGATTGGCTCGGGCGTGACGAAGTCGGTTCGGGTCAGACTTCCTCCAGGGTCTTCCGCTTCCTGTGCTCCCAGTGTCTTCGCGCTTCCTTGTCTACGGGTTCAGGTTGAGGTGGTGGGTGAGTTGGGTGCGGGTGTGGGTGGCGGTTTCGGGGGCGGTGCGGGTGGTGGTGTGGACGGGGATCACGTGCCAGGGGGTGGTGGCGAGGAGGCGGTGGGTGAGGGCGGTTTCGTGGCGGAGGTGGGCGGCGGCGGAGTCGAGGTCGTGGACGGTGCTGGTGCCGGGGGAGTTGGCGAGTTTGGTGAGGTACCAGTCGGCCCAGGCGGGGCCCTCGCGGTCGATGGCGCGGCGTAGGGCGCTGGCGGGGTCGTCCTGGACGTAGACGATGGTCACCTGGGTGGGGTGGACGGCGGCGGCGAGGTCCTTCAGGACGCGGGTGAGGGCGGGTTCGTCGTGGCCCCAGGCGATGAGGGAGGGGAGGAAGGGGATGAGGGCGTCGGTGACGAGGACGTCGGTGCCGGCGGCGCGGGCGTCGGTGACGTAGGTGCGGGTGGCGGCGACGAGGGTTTCGGGGCGGACGGTGTGGTCGGCGGTGGCGAATTCCTCGGCGACGGGGCGGAAGGCGGGGTGGGTGAGGATGTCGGGCTCGGCGAAGTGTTCGACGGTGCTGCCGGACTCCTCGAACCAGTCGGCCAGGGCGCGGCAGAGGGTGGACTTGCCGACGCCGGGGCTGTTGCCGATGACGGAGATCAGGTGGTGGGGCATGGGGGGAGTTTTGCAGAGGGAGGGGGCAAATGGGTTGAGGGGGAGGGGAGTTGGGGTGGGGTGGTGTAGTGGGCCCAGGGGCCGGTGGGGGGTGTGGGGGTGAGGTGGGGGTGGAGGAGGAGGTCGTCGTCGTAGTCGCCGGTGTTCTGGTGGCGGAAGGGGAGGGGGTCGGTGGTGGGGAGGGTGAGGAGGCGGTGGCGTAGCCGGTCGGTGGCGTCGGCGTAGGCGTCCGGGGTGGTGCGGTCCGCGCCGGGGATCAGCAGGGGTGGGGCGACGGACATGCCGGTGTACCAGAGGGTGCCGTGTTGAAGGGGGAAGAGGAGGTCGTTGAGGTCGCCGTTGACGCCCCGGGGGCCGAGGGTCGTGGCGCGGGCGCCGGCGGTGACGACGACCAGGGCGCGTTTGCCGGTGAGCGGGCCGTCGCCGTAGCGCTGGGGGCGGCCGGTGGTCGGGTCGGTGTGGCCGAAGGCGAAGCCCTTGACGAAGACCCGGTCGAACCAGCCCTTGAGGATGGCGGGCATGCCGTACCACCAGAGGGGGAACTGGACGACGAGGGTGTCGGCCCAGGCGAGTTTGCGCTGTTCGGCGGCGATGTCGGGGCTCAGGCGGCCGGCGCTGTAGGCGCGTTCGGAGGCGTCGCCTACCAGGAGGCGGTCGGTCGGGTCGTGGTCGTAGTCGGCGGCGTCCACCAGGGGGTTCCACTTCATGGCGTAGAGGTCGGAGACCCGGTGCTGGTGGCCGTGGGCTTCGAGGACGTGCAGTCCCGCCGTTTTGAGGGCGCCGTTGAGGGAGCGGGGGTCGGGGTGGGCGAACAGCCAGAGGACCTTCATGGCGTCCAGCCTCCGGGTGGGGCGCGGCGCGGACGAGTGGCCGGATGGTCAGTGTGTGCAAGGATCGGGCCATGGGTGGTCTGAGGGACGGCGAGCGGGAGCGGGGCGGGCGGCGGCACCGGGTGGCGGTGTTCGTGCGGCCGGGGATGTTGCCCATCGAGGTGGGGATCGTGCACCGGATCTTCGGGGAGGCCAGGTCGGCGTCCGGGGAGCAGTTGTACGAGCCGGTGACCTGCACGCTGGAGCCGGGAGTGGTGCCCACGGACGCGGACTTCACGGTGAACGTGGCGCACGGCCCTGAGGTGTTGGGGACCGCGGACACGGTCGTCCTGCCGGCGTCCGCGGTCGACTACGACCCGGGGCCGGAGCGGCGGGAGGGGCGGCTGAGCCCGGCGATGACCGACGCGCTGGCCCGGATCCGGCCGGGGACGAGGATCGCGTCGATCTGCACGGGGGCGTTCGTGCTGGCCGCGGCGGGGCTGCTGGACGGGCGCCGGGCGACCACGCACTGGCGGTCGGTGGACGACTTCCGGCGGCTCTTCCCGCAGGTCGAGCTGGACGCCGACGTGCTGTACACGGACGAGGGCGACGTGTTGACGGCGGCCGGGGTCGCCTCCGGGGTCGACCTGTGCCTGCACATGGTGCGGTGCGACCACGGGGCGGCGGTGGCCAACGACGTGGCGCGGCGGACCGTGGTGCCGCCGCACCGGGAGGGCGGGCAGGCGCAGTACGTGCCGCGGCCGGTCCCGGAGCCGCAGGTGTCGTCGACGGGCGCGGCGCGGGCCTGGGCGCTGGCCCATCTGGACCGGCCGCTGAGCCTGCGGGAGCTGGCGGCCCGGGAGTCGATGAGCGTGCGGACCTTCACCCGGCGGTTCCGGGAGGAGGTGGGGCTGTCGCCGGTGCAGTGGCTGACGCAGCAACGGATCGAGCGGGCCCGGCAGTTGCTGGAGGAGACGGCGCTGAGCGTGGACCGGGTCGCGGCACAGGCGGGGTTCGGGACGGCGGCGTCGCTGCGGCAGCACTTCCAGGTGGCACTGGGGGTGTCGCCGCGGGCGTACCGCAGCACGTTCCGGGGGACGGCGGACCTGTCCGACGTGGGGTAGGCGGAGTCGGGGCGTTGTCGGTGGGCGGTCGTACGCTGACGGTGTGTGGCGATGTACGGGACCGCGGTGGTCGGGTGGCGGGCCGGTGGCCGGGCCGGAAGGGCGGTTCGGCCAGCGGCTCGGTTGGTACTGCGCGGAGCGGGACGCCGAGCGGGTGAGCCTGCTGCCGCCCGGGAAGGCGTTGGCCTTCGCGGCGGTCGGGGAGCGGCGGTGCCTGGGGGTGCGGCGGGCCGGGCGGTGGCTCGTCTGCCCGTACGGCGCGGTGCTGGACGGCGCCGGGGTGAAGGACCAATGTCCGCGGTGCGCGCAGCTGGACCGGTCGCGGTCGGTGGCAGCGGACACCATGGCTGACGATCCGCGCCCGTACGGCGTCTATCTGGCGTACTTCGGACCCGGGCTGGTCAAGGTGGGGATCACGGCCGCGGAGCGCGGGGCGGCCCGGCTGGTGGAGCAGGGGGCGGTGGCCTACGCCTGGCTGGGGCGGGGGCCGCTGATGGCGGCGCGGCGGGCCGAGGCGGTGCTCGGGAGCGCGCTGGGGGTGCCGGACCGGTTCGCGAAGGAGGCCAAGCGGGCGGCACGCGGGGCGCTGCCCCCGGTGGCGGAACGGGCCGCCGCACTGGCCGAACTTCACGGTGCGGCAACGGAGTTGGCGGGCTGGCCGGAATCGCTGGAGCCGGTGGAGTTCGCGTGCGCGGACCACTTCGAGCTGTTCGGGTTGGCGCGGGTGCCGGCGGGCGGGGTCGCGGAGCTGGGCGGGCTGACCGCCGGGGCGGAGGTCGTGGGCGAGGTCGTGGCCGGGGCCGGGGCCGATGTGTACCTGCGCCTGCGGTCGGCCGACGCGGAAGGCGTGGGCGGCGCGGACGGTGAGGGCGGCGAGGGCGGTGCGGCGGGTGCCGGCGGGCCGGTCGCCGTACTGGACGCGCGGATGCTGTCCGGTTGGGTGTTGGGGGCGGCCCGGGGGCGGGTGACGACGGTGCCGGTGCGGCGGGTGCCGGAGGCGGGCGGTGCGGGGGGAGGGGAGCAGGAGGGGCTGTTTTGAGGCTGAGGGTTCGGGTGCGGGGCGCGGCTGCGGGTGCGGCCCGTTGACGGGTGTGCGGGACGGTGTGTGGAGGGCGGGCGTGGTGGACGTGGCGGACGGAGCGGGTGTGGTGGCGGGGGACGGGCGGGTCGAGGAGTTCTGGCGGGGGCTGGGGCTGCCGGGACTGATCGACGTGCACACGCACTTCATGCCCGCGCGGGTGATGGCCAAGGTCTGGGCGTACTTCGACGCCGCGGGGCCGCTGGTCGGGCGGCGCTGGCCGATCGCGTACCGCTTCGAGGAGGACGAGCGGCTGGCGGTGCTGCGGCGCTTCGGGGTGCGGGCGTTCACGTCGATGGTCTATCCGCACAAGCCCGGCATGGCGCGCTGGTTGAACGGCTGGGCGGCGGATTTCGCGGCCCGCACGCCGGACTGCCTGCGGACCGCGACGTTCTTCCCGGAGGACGGGGTCGCCGGGTACGTGGCGGACGAACTGGCCGGCGGGGCACGGATCTTCAAGGCGCACGTGCAGGTCGGCGGCTACGACCCGGCGGACGCGGTGCTGGACCCGGTGTGGGGGCTGCTGGCGGAGGCCGGGGTGCCGGTGGTCGTGCACTGCGGGTCGGGGCCGGTGCCCGGCAAGCACACCGGGCCGGAGCCGATCGCCCGGGTGCTGGCCCGGCACCCCCGGTTGCGGCTGGTCGTCGCGCACCTGGGGATGCCGGAGTACGTCGACTTCCTGACGTTGGCCGCGCGCCATCCGCGGGTGTGCCTGGACACCACGATGGTCTGCACGGACTTCGCCGAGCAGACCGCGCCGTTCCCGAGGGCGGAGCGGGGGCGCCTGCTGGACGTGGGCGACCGGGTGCTGTTCGGGAGCGACTTCCCCAACATCCCGTACGGGTACGCGCATGCGCTGGAGGCGTTGGCGCGGCTGGAGTTGGGGGAGGAGTGGCTGCGGGCCGTCTGCTACGGGAACGCGGCGCGGCTGTTCGGGATCGGTTAGGCGGCGGCTCCGGTGGCGGGGTCCGTGGGGGCTCCGTCGGACCGGGGGACCGCGGCGGCCAGGTGGGTCATGGCGGTGCGGAGGTCGGCGAGGGTGGGCGCGTCGGTGACGCGTTCGGCGGCGGGGTCGACCTTCGGGCCGATGGCGGGGATCTCCCGGCAGGCGTCCGCCACGACCGTGCCGGTCATCATGCGCAGCGTTTCGCGGAGTTGGGCGTTGGCGTGGTCGCCGCCGGTGGGGAACGGCGAGGCGGTGATCACGGCGACCGGCTTGCCGACGCACTCGCCGCTGCTGACCAGCCAGTCGAGCGCGTTCTTGAGGACTCCCGGGACGCCGTGCGCGTACTCGGGGCTGACGAGGAGCAGGGCGTCCGCGGCGCCGACGGCGGTGCGCAGCGCGGCGACGGGGCCGGGCGGCGTGGCGCCCTCGCCGTCCAGGTCGGGGTTGAAGTGCGGGAGCGCGCCGATGTCGGCGGTGCCGGTGGGGCCGTCGAACAGCTCCAGGGCGGAGTGCAGGACGGCGCCGTTGGAGGAACGGGCGCGGAGACTGCCGGAGAGGGCGAGGAGTCGGGGCATGGGGGCGACGTTACGGGGTCCCGGGCCGTGCGGGGGCCGGTCCGGGGCGGTCCGGGCCGGTCGTGACGGGGGTGCGGCGCCGTCGGCGCGGGCGCGGGGCGGCGGGGCGTCCCCGTCGGGCCGGCGCGGCCTTGACCGAAGGGAGGGGAGATTCTCAGGAGATTCACAGGAACCAGCAAGGGAGCTTTCAGAGGCCGGGGCCAGGCTGCCGCCCATGACCCTGACTTCGTCGACGTCCTCAGCTTCGTACCGTGCGCCGGTCTCGGGCACGTCCTCCCGGAGGGCGACCGGTAAGGCGCCCGGCAGGCAGCCGGAGCTGCTGCGGGCGGACGGGAGTCCGGTGCGGGTGCTGGTCGTCGACGACGAGTCCTCCCTCGCGGACCTGCTGTCGCTGGCGTTGCGATACGAGGGCTGGGACATCCGGGCGGAGGGCGACGGCGCGGGGGCGCTGCGGTGCGCCAGGAGTTGGCGGCCGGACGCGGTGGTGCTCGACGTGATGCTGCCGGACATGGACGGGCTGACGGTCCTGGGCCGGCTGCGCAACGAGGTACCGGACGTGCCGGTGCTGTTCCTGACCGCCAAGGACGCGGTCGAGGACCGGATCGCCGGGCTCACGGCGGGCGGCGACGACTACGTCACCAAGCCGTTCAGCCTGGAGGAGGTGGTGGCGCGGCTGCGCGGACTCCTGCGGCGGGCGGGTGCCGCGGCGGTGCGCAGCGAGTCGCTGCTGACCGTGGGCGACCTGGTGCTGGACGAGGACAGTCACGAGGTGTGGCGGGACGGCCAGGACATCCACCTGACGGCCACCGAATTCGAGCTGCTGCGCTACCTGATGCGGAACCCGCGGCGGGTGCTGAGCAAGACGCAGATCCTGGACCGGGTGTGGAGCTACGACTTCGGGGGGCAGGCCAACGTCGTCGAGCTGTACATCTCGTACCTGCGGCGGAAGATCGACGTGGGGCGGGAGCCGATGATCCACACCCGGCGGGGTGCGGGCTACCTGATCAAGCCGGCCGGGTAGCGGGCCGTGAGTTCCTCCGCGTCCGCGGTGACTTCCGGGGCCGGTGCCGGTGCGGGGGCCGGTTGCGGTTCTGCTTCCGATTCCGGTTCCCCCGAGGCTCCGGGGCCCGGTGACCGCAAGGGGCGGCGGCGCCGTTTCGGGTTCCGTTCTGGGTTCCGTTCCGGGTTCCGTTCGGGCTTCGGCTCCGGTTCGTTCGGACGTGGGGGAGGCCGGTGGACGCTGCGGACGCGGCTCGTGGTGTCGGCCGTGGCGCTGATCGCCGTCGTGGGGGCGGTGATCAGCACGGTCACCGCGGTCGCGCTGCACTCCTATCTCCAGGGGCAGTTGGACCACCGGCTCGTCGAGGGCATCCGGCGGGCGGACGGGCCGCGGCCGCACGATCTGGTGCCGGACAACGGACTGGAGTTCGTGGCCATACCGGGCCAGGTTCCCGGGACGGTGGGGGCACGGGTCGCGCCGGACGGCACGCTCGCGGCCGGCGCGCGGATGAACCGTTCGACGAGCCGGCTGCCGTCGGAGCGGCTGACCACGCTCGACGGGCACCAACTGGCGGCGCTGGACGGGGTCAGCCGGGACGGCAAGCCGCACAGCACGGACCTGCCCGGCCTCGGTTCGTACCGGGTGCAGTACGCCGAGAACGGCGCGCTGGTGCTGGGGGTGCCGCTGAACGAGGTGGACGACACGGTCGGGCGGCTGGTGCTCATCGAGTGCTGCGTGACGCTCGCCGGGTTGGTGGCGGCCGGGATCGCCGGTTCGGCCATGGTCGGGATCGCGCTGCGCCCGCTGCGGCGGGTCGCCGCGACCGCGACCCGGGTGTCCGAACTCTCCCTGCACCAGGGCGAGGTGGCGCTGCACGTGCGCGTCCCGGCGGCTGAGGCCGACGCCCGGACGGAGGTCGGTCAGGTCGGGGCGGCGCTCAACCGGATGCTGGGGCACGTCGGCTCGGCGCTCTCGGCGCGGCAGGAGAGCGAGACGCGGGTGCGGCGGTTCGTCGCCGACGCCAGCCACGAACTGCGCACGCCGCTCGCGTCGATCCGGGGCTACGCCGAGCTGACCCGGCGCGGGCAGGAGCGGCCCGGTCCGCAGACCCGGCACGCGCTGGGGCGGATCGAGTCCGAGGCGGAGCGGATGACCGGCCTGGTGGAGGACCTGCTGCTGCTGGCCCGGCTCGACTCCGGGCGCCCGCTGTCGTACGCCACCGTCGACCTGTCGCCGCTGGTGGTGGACGCGGTGAGCGATGCGCGGGCGGCCGGCCCCGACCACGGCTGGCGGCTGGAACTCCCGGACGCGGACGAGCCGGCGCTGGTGCGCGGGGACGCCGACCGGCTGCACCAGATCCTGGTCAACCTGCTGGCCAACGCGCGGACCCACACGCCCGAGGGGACGACGGTGACCGCCCGGGTGCTCAGCCCCCGGCGGCCCCGGCCGGGTGAGGTGCCGCCCGTCGGCGCGGCGCCGGAGGCGGTCCGGTTGGAGGTGCAGGACGACGGGCCGGGGATTCCGGCCGGGCTGCTGCCGCACGTCTTCGAGCGGTTCGCGCGGGGCGACGCGTCCCGGGCGCGGGCCGCGGGCAGTGGCCGCAGCGGCGGCAGCACCGGGCTGGGGCTGGCCATCGTGCAGGCGGTGGTGGCCGCGCACGGCGGGACGGTCACCGTGAACACCGTCCCGGGGCGGACGGTGTTCACGGTGACCCTGCCGGTGGCCCGGGCGGACGGCCCGTAAGTCGCGCTGGGGGCCGCCGCACGGACTCACAGCGGGCCCACAGGTGCACCACACAGCCGTGACAGGCCGGCCCGCGACCGTCGTGGGCATGACGACGCCTCCGCTGAGCCCGACGCCGTTGGGTTCCCTGCCGCCACGCGAGCATCTGCGCCCGGGCCAGACCGGGACCGTCCTCGACGTCGTGATCCCGGTCTACAACGAGGAGAAGGACCTGGAACCCTGTGTGCGCCGGTTGCACGAGCATCTGGTCCGCACCTTCCCCTACGGGTTCCGGATCACCATCGCGGACAACGCCAGCACCGACGACACGCCCCGCGTCGCCGCCCTGCTTGACGACGAGATGGACCACGTCACCGCCGTGCGGCTGGAGCAGAAGGGCCGCGGTCGGGCGCTGCGCACGGTGTGGTCGCTGTCCGAGGCGCCGGTGCTGGCCTACATGGACGTCGATCTGTCCACCGACCTCAACGCGCTGCTGCCGCTGGTGGCGCCGCTGATCTCCGGGCATTCGGACCTGGCGATCGGGTCGCGGCTCAGCCGCAGCGCGCGGGTGGTGCGCGGGCCGAAGCGGGAGTTCATCTCGCGGACCTACAACCTGATCCTCCGCGGTTCGCTGGCCGCGCGGTTCTCCGACGCGCAGTGCGGCTTCAAGGCGATCCGCGGCGACGTGGCGGGGCGGTTGCTGCCGATGGTCGAGGACACCGGCTGGTTCTTCGACACCGAGATGCTGGTGCTGGCCGAACGGGCCGGGCTGCGCATCCACGAGGTGCCGGTGGACTGGGTGGACGACCCGGACAGCACCGTGCACCTGGTGCGGACCGCGACCGACGACCTCAAGGGCGTGTGGCGGGTGGGACGGGCGCTGGCCACCGGCGCGCTGCCGCTGGACCGGCTGGCCCGGCCGTTCGGCGACGACCCCAGGGACCGGGAACTGGCCGGCGTGCCGGGCGGACTGGCCCGGCAACTCGTCGGCTTCGCCGTCGTCGGCGCCCTCAGCACGCTGCTCTACCTCGGCCTGTACTCCCTCTGCCGGCTCGGAGTGGGCCCCCAAGTGGCCAACGCCGCGGCCCTGTTGGTGGGCACGCTGGCCAACACGGCCGCCAACCGGCGGTTGACGTTCGGGGTGCGGGGGCGGGAGCGCGCGGTCCGTCACCAGGCGCAGGGCCTGGTGGTCTTCGCCATCGGGCTGGCGCTGACCAGCGGGTCGCTCGCGGCCCTGGACGCCGCCACCGTCAGCCCCTCGCCCGGCAGCGAGCTGACGGTGCTGGTGGCGGCCAACCTCGCGGCCACGGTGCTGCGCTTCCTGCTCTTCCGCGCCTGGGTGTTCCCGGAGCGCGAGCGGCGGGAGGCGGCGGGCCGGGTGGCCGGGGACGGCGCCCGGAACGCCGGGCGCGGGCCGACGGCGCCGCACGACGTCCCCCACGCGCAGGACGCGCAGGACGCGCACGACCGGAACGACTGGAGCAGGAGCGCTCGATGAGTACCCGTCCACCCCATACGCAACAGGAGCCGACGGCGGCCCCGGGCGACGCGGCCGCACCGCGCGGCTTCGTCCAGCGGGTCGTGCGGGGGCGACCGGAGGACCCGCGGTGGGCCCGGCCCGCGCTGCTGGCGCTGCTGGTGGTCACCGCCGCGCTCTACCTCTGGGACCTGTCGGCGTCCAAGTACGCCAACCAGTTCTACTCGGCCGCCGTACAGGCCGGCAGCGTCAGTTGGAAGGCGTTCTTCTTCGGCTCCTCGGACGCGGCCAACGCCATCACGGTGGACAAGCCGCCGGCCTCGCTGTGGCCGATGGAGCTCTCCGTCCGGCTCTTCGGACTGAGTTCCTGGGCGGTCCTGGTGCCGGAGGCGCTGATGGGCGTCGCCGCGGTCGGCGTCCTCCACGCGACCGTCCGGCGCCGCTTCGGGGCGGCGGCGGGGCTGCTGTCGGCCGGGGCGCTGGCGCTCACCCCGGTCGCCGCGCTGATGTTCCGCTTCAACAACCCGGACGCGATGCTGTGCCTGCTGATGGTGTGCGCCGTCGCCTGCGTGCTGCGCGCCCTGGAGGCGGGCCGGACCAAGTGGCTGGTGCTGGCCGGTGTCTGCTTCGGGCTCGGCTTCTTGACCAAGACCCTCCAGGCGTGGCTGATCCTGCCGGCGCTGGCCGTGGTCTACGCCGCTTGCGCGCCGGTGCGGCTGCCCAAGCGGCTGGGGCAGCTGCTCCTGGCCGGGTTGGCGCTCGTGGTGTCCGGCGGCTGGTGGGTCGCGATCGTCGAGCTGCTGCCGGCGTCGGCCCGGCCGTACGTGGGCGGTTCGCAGACCAACAGCTTCCTGGAGCTGACGTTCGGCTACAACGGTTTCGGGCGGATCGACGGCAACGAGCGGGGCAGCGTCGGGGGCGGTCACCGCGGCGGCGGCATGGGCGGCGGCTGGGGCCAGACCGGGATCACCCGGCTGTTCTCCTCCGACATGGGCGGTCAGATCTCCTGGCTGCTGCCCGCCGCGCTGATCCTGCTGGTCGTCGCCGTCGGCGTGCTGTGGCGGGCGCGGCGCGCGGTGGACGCCGAACGGGCCGCGCAGCGCACGGAGTTCCTGGTGTGGGGCGGCGCGCTGCTGATGACGTTCACGATCTTCAGCTTCATGTCCGGGATCTTCCACCAGTACTACAACATCGCGCTGGCGCCGTACGTCGCGGCGCTGGTCGGCATGGGGTCGGTGCTGCTGTGGCGGCGCGGCGGCCGGCTGGCGCGGGGTGTGCTGGCGGTGGTCGTCGCGGTGACGGCGGTCTGGTCGTACGTGCTGCTGGACCGGTCGCCGCAGTGGCTGCCGTGGCTGCGGTGGGTGGTGCTGGTGCTCGGCCTGCTGGCCGCGGTGGGCCTGCTGCTGACGGCGGGTCCGGCGTCCGGCGACGGCGCGCGGTCTGCTGCGGACGGCGATCCGGCCGCCGACGACGGCGAGGGCGATGCGGCCCGGGGATCCGCCTCCGTGCCGGGGCGGGCGCGGCAGCGCGTCGGGGTGGTGGCCGGTGTGGCGGCCGGGCTCGGGGTGGCGACGGCGCTGGCCGGCCCCCTCGCGTACACCCTGGACACCGTCAACACCCCCAAGGGCGGCTCGATCATCACCGCCGGCCCCGCGGTCCAGGGCGGCGGGGGCTTCCCCGGCGGCGGACCGGGGCGGATGGCCTGGAAGGGCGGCAGGGGGACGATGCCCATGCCGGGCGGCACCGGCGGGCAGGGCAGGACCGGCCGGGGCTTCCCGGGCGGGGCGGGCTTCCCCGCCGGAGGGGGTTTCCCCGGCGGCCAGAAGGGCGGCGCCGCCGGGCACGGCGGTCGGTCGCACGGTGCCGGCGGCGGGGGCGGCATGGGTGGTCTGCTCAACGGCGCCTCGGTGAGCGACCAGGCCAAGCGGCTGGTGGAGCGGGACGCCGACCGGTATACCTGGGCGGCCGCGGCCGTCGGCTCGCAGAACGCCGCCAGTTACCAACTGGCCACCCAGAAGCCGGTGATGGCCATCGGCGGCTTCAACGGCAGCGACCCGTCGCCGACCCTCGCCCAGTTCCAGCGGTACGTGGCGGAGGGCAAGATCCACTACTTCATCGTGGGGGAGCGGGGCGGGTTCCGCGGCGCCCTGGGCGGCGCCGAGGGCAAGCGGGCGGCCGGCCGTGGGATGCCGGGTGGCGGGATGCCCGGCGGTGGTGCCGACAAGGGCCCCGCGACGCAGATCAGCACCTGGATCGAGAAGACCTTCAAGAAGGTCACCGTCGGCGGGGCCACCTTCTACGACCTGACCCAGCGCACGGCGTAGCGGCGGGTTCCCGGGCCCTTCGGTCCCCGGCCCGCGGGCCGGGGACCACCCCACCGAAAACGAAATGTACGGCGTATAAGAGTCCCTGTACGGTGTAAGCCATCCGCTCGCACCGTACAGGGAGCTCGTATGCCCGCCGTGGCCCCCGATGCCACCGCCACCCTCCAACCCCCCGGCCGGCCCGCCACCCGCTGGCTGATCCTCGCCGTCATCTGCCTGGCGCAGCTCACGGTCGTCCTCGACAACACCGTGCTCAACGTCGCCGTCCCGTCCCTCACCGAGGAACTGGGCGCGACCACCGCCGACGTCCAGTGGATGCTCAACGCCTATTCGCTGGTCCAGTCCGGCCTGCTGCTGATCGCGGGCAACTCCGCGGACCGCTACGGCCGCAAGAAGATGCTCGCCGTGGGCCTGGCGCTGTTCGGCATCGCCTCGCTCGCCGCCACCCTCGCCCACTCGCCAGGCCAGCTGATCGCCGCCCGGGCCGGGATGGGGGTCGGCGGGGCGCTGCTGATGACCACCACCCTCGCCGTCGTGATGCAGATATTCGACGACGCGGAGCGGCCCAAGGCCATCGGCATCTGGAGCTCGGTGAACTCGCTGGGCTTCGCCGCCGGGCCGCTGATCGGCGGCACGCTGCTCGACCACTTCTGGTGGGGCTCGCTGTTCCTGGTCAACCTCCCGGTCGTGGGGATCTCGCTGGTCGCCGTCCTCGCGCTGGTCCCCGAGTCCAAGAGCCGCGGCGGTGAGCGCCCGGACGTGCTGGGCGCGCTGCTGTCGATGGTCGGCATGGTCGGGGTGGTCTTCGCGATCATCTCGGGGCCGGTGCACGGCTGGCTGTCGGACCGGGTGCTGCTCTCGGCCGCCGTCGGCGTCGTGGGCCTGGCGCTCTTCGCCTTCTGGGAGCTGCGCATCCCGCACCCCATGCTGGACATACACTTCTTCCGCAACCGCCGGTTCGTCGGCGCGGTCGCCGGCGGCATCCTGGTCGCCTTCGGCATGGGCGGCTCGATGTTCCTGCTCACCCAGCACCTCCAACTGGTGCTCGGCTTCGGCCCGTTGGACGCCGGTCTGCGGATGGCGCCGCTCGCGCTCACCGTCGTGCTGATCAACTTCACCGGCCTGGGCGCCCGGCTGATGCCCCGCTTCGGCACCCCGGGCATGATCGTCACCGGGATGTCCCTGCTGGCCGCCGGCCTCGCCGCGATATCCCTGCTGGGCGGCCACAGCTACGGCGGCATGCTCGTCGGCCTGGTCGTCATGGGCGTCGGCGTGGCGATCGCGATGCCGACGATGGCCAACGCCGTCATGTCCGCGATCCCGCCGGCCAAGGCGGGCGTCGGCGCCGGCGTCAACGGCACCCTGATGGAGTTCGGCCAGGGCCTGGGCGTCGCGGTGCTCGGCGCGGTCCTCAACTCCCGCTTCGCCGCGCTGCTCCCGGTGGTGGCCGCCGGCGCCGGGTCGCTCCCCGCGGCCCTGGGTCGCACGCACACCGCCCACGAGCGCACCGCCGTCCACGACGCCTTCGCGTCCGGCATCGGCACCAGCCAGTTGGTCGGTGCGGCGGCGGTGTTCCTCGGCGGGCTCACCGCCGCGGTGCTGCTGCGGCGGGCGGAGCGCGTCGAGCGCGCGGCCGCGGTTCCGGCGCCGACCACCGGCCAGGATCCGGCCACCGTGGCGGCGGAATAGCATCGGAGTCGGAGACGGGGCCCCGCTCGTCCCGTCCGGGCCGACGGCCGTCCCGACGGGGCGCGCCCGGAGGCCCTGTCCTACCGCACGACCCAAGGAGGGGCGCCATGGCAGCGGCGACGAACGAGCGCGCCGAGCAGCGACCGCACAGCGTCTGGCTGACCGGGCGCCCCCCGCTCAGGAGGAAGGCGGAGCAGCCGGCCGGACTCGGCCTCGACAAGATCGTCGAGGCGACCGTCCGGCTGCTCGACGCCGAGGGCCTGGCCAAGTTCTCCATGCGGCGCCTGGCCGCCGAGCTCGGCGTGACCGCGATGTCCCTGTACTGGTACGTCGACACCAAGGACGACCTGCTCGAACTGGCCGTGGACGCGGTGGCCGGCGAACTGGCGCTGCCCGACGACGCCGAGGACGACACCGCCGACTGGCGCGACCAGCTCCGCGGCCTGGCCACCACCTACCGCGACGTCCTGCTGCGGCACCCGTGGGCGCCGCGTCTGCTCGGCGAGGTCCTCAACATCGGCCCGCACTCCATGGCGTTCTCCAGCGCCACCCTGCGGGTCATGGCCCGCAGCGGGCTGGGCCCGGACGGCACCTCCGGCGCCCTGGCCTCGCTCTTCCACTTCGTCTACGGCTTCGCCACCATCCGCAGCCTGCACGAGGCCCGCTGCCGCGCCGCCGGCCTGAGCATCGACGACTACTTCGCCCACGTCATCGCGGCGATCTCGGACCGACCCGACTTCACCGAGACGATGGAGCTCTCCGCCCGGGCCGGCTACGCCATGCCCGACGCCAGCGCCCTCGACATGCTCGACCGCGACTTCGCCTTCGCCCTCGACCTCCAGATCGCGGGCATCGACGCGATGCGGGAGGCGCAGAGCGGGGCGCGGGCCGGGGGCCGCTGACGGACGGGCCCACGACGGGCCCACGACGGGCCCACGACGGGCCCACGACGGGCCCACGACGGGGCGACGACGGGGCGACGGAAGAGCCACCCGGGACTCGCCCGGGCGTCACGCACTCGGCATCCCTGTGACCGAACAGCCACCGGGAGACGGCTCACTGCCAGCTGGACACCGCAACCGAGCGGACCGAGCCGTCCGGCTCCAGTGCGCCGACGCGTACCGAGCAGTTAGGGCCCGAGTAGAACGTTCGCATGTCGTGGGTGTGGTTGTAGATCGATCGCGCAGGTTCGAACGGTGTGCGCGCGCAGCCGTGTCGGGGGGCGCGGGCGGTGCTCATCGCGCCGCCGAAGTCGGGTTCCGACCAGAAGCAGAGGGAACCTTCCGGGCAGGTGGCCGCGGCGCGGGCCCGGGGGACCGGCGCCGCGCCGGTCCCCGCGTGTGCGGGGAGGCCGAGAGCGGTGGTCAGGATGAGGGCGGCGGTCAGGGGGCCGAGTGCCGTGGCGAGGTGCTGGATGCGCATGCGCATGGGTTCTCCGGATCTCCCGTGACGGTCGAAGCGTGACGTGGACTGGGTTGCCTGACGCGGCGTCCGCCGGTCGTGGGGCGGTGGCCTGGCCTGATCACCTGCACCGAGCCAGCGCGCCCTGACCGGACGGAGGCCGTACGGGCCAGTGTGTGGCAGGCGCGTGGAGCCGGGCCCGGCGTTCGAGTCACTGTCACGCTTGCGGGCATCGTTGTACGAGTGCCCGGGAGCCGTGGGGTGGGAGGGGGAGAACGGTTCGGCGGGTTCAGCGTGGGGTGATGGCGATGCCCTCGGGCTCGTGTCCGGTCGGCAGGGTGGCGCGGACCCGTCGGGTGAAGGGATCGATGACCGAGACGGTGTCGGACTGTTCGTTGGTCACCCAGACCCGCCGGCCGTCGGGGGTGACGGCGACCCCCTGCGGCTGGGCGCCGACGTGGAGGTGGGCGATGGCGTGGCGGGCAGCGATGTCGATGATGAGCAGGCAGCCGCGGCCCGAATCGGCGACGTAGAGGAATCTGCCGTCGGGGCTGACCGCGTTGCCCAGCGGAGCCCGGCCGGCGGCCAGGGTGGCCACCACGGTGTCGCGGCGCGTGTCGATCACTGACACCGTGCCGGAGCCGGTGTTGGAGACGTACACCAGGCGGCCGGAGGGCGGCGAACTGATGCCGCTGGGGAAGTCGCCCACCCGGATCCTGCGGATCGGGCGCCAGTGTGGATCGAGTACGGTCACCGCGCCGCCGCCGTTGTCGGTCACGTAGGCGCGTCCGTCCGGAATCGTGGTGATGCTGTGCGGCAGCGGCCCCACCGGCACGGTGGCGATCACGTGGCGGGCCCGGACGCTGACGACCGAGACCGTGTCCGAACCGAAGTTGGCCACCAGCACCGTGTGGCCGTCCCGGGTCGGCATGGCGGCGAAGGGCCGGCGTCCCACCCGCACGGTGGCCGTGACCAGTCGGGGGCCGGTGTTGATGAAGGAGACCGTGTCGGAACGGCCGTTGGCGACGTAGACCTCGTTGCCGTCCGGAGCCGCGCCCACGCCGATCGGGCCGTGGCCCACTTGGACGGCGCCGAACCTGCTGTCCAGACGGGTGTCATAGGCCGAAACGGTCTCCGAACCGCTGTTGGCCACATAGGCGCCGACGCGGATCGGATAGCGGGCCAGACGTCGGGTCGCGGCGCGCGGCGGTGCGCCGGCCGCCACCAGGGCGCCGGCCAGCAGCAGAGCGGTGGTCACGCCGCAGAAGAGACGACGGCTGCGCCGCGATGGCGACGGTCTGCCCGCGCGGTATCGGGTCGATGCCTTGCCGGGGGGCGCGCTGGCCGGAGGACAACGGTGCATGGCTCTCCCTGGGGCGGTAGTGATCACTGCGCTCCACCCGAGCAGGCATCTCGGGGTTTCGCGGCCCGCATCGGCCAGCCGGCCGTCTTCCGTGCCTCCAGGGAGTGAACCGCGGACGAAATCCGGCAGCGTGTGGGGGCCCGGGCCGAGCCGACCCGGCGCGCGGCTCCTCCGGCTCTCCGGCGCGCCGGGGGTCCCGCACCGCCCGTACGGCGTGCCGCGCCGCCTGCTACCGCGCCTCGATCCGCTCGGACCACGCGACGCCCTGCCGGTCGATGTGCTGGCCCCCGCGGTGTTCGGTCCGGGCGCAGGGCCGCGGGTTGTTGCTGTCCTCCGGTCGGGTCGCCCCGCAGAGCCGGGGCTGGCGCACCGGGCACGACTGGGTCATCTCACACCGCCACCAGGTCGGTACGGGTGCGGGCCCGGACCGGTCGGGAACGGTCCGGGCCCACGGGTTGCGGGTCGCAGTCCGGTTCGTCGGACGGGCACCGGACTGCGACGGTCGGTGGGGCGGTCGGCCGGCTGCGGTGCGGTCGGGTGACCGCACCGCAGCCGGGTCAGACCACCGGGGGGTGGATCACTTCGTGAAGGCCGCGGTGCCGTTCGGGGTGCCGAGGCCGGTCGGGCCGTCGTAGCCCTTGCCCGCCGTGCAGAGGTACGCCGGCGAGCAGGAGCCGTTGGCGCCGCTGGTGACGTCGTTCAGCGCGGAGGCGTGGGTGTACGGGTACGAGGCCGCGGTGTCGGACGCGCCCGGGGCACCCGCGAGGGCGTAGACGCCGGCGATGAACGGGGCGGCGGCGCTGGTGCCGCCGTACACGTTCCAGCCGGTGGCCTGGTAGCTGTCGTAGACCGCCAGGCCGGTGGCCGGGTCGGCGACCGAGGCGACGTCCGCCACGGCGCGCTTGGCGCAGCCGGTGTCCTTCTGCCAGGACGGCTTGGCGTCGTACTGCGAGCAGCCGGAACCGGCGCCCTCGCCACCCGCCTTGGTGCCCCAGACCGACTCGCTCCAGCCGCGCGTGCTGCTGTCCTTCTTGAGCGAGGTGCCGCCGACCGCGGTGACGTACTGCGAGGCCGCCGGGTACTCGACGCCGTAGCCGCTGTCGCCGGAGCTGACGGTGATCGCGACGCCCGGGTGCTTGAAGTACTTCTCGTCCGAGGTGGCGTCGGTGGAGTCCTCGCCGCCGCCGTAGCTGTTGGAGACGAACTTGGCGCCCATGGTGACCGCGCGGTTCACCGCCGCGCCCAGGTCGTCCATGTTGGCGCTGTTCGCCTCGACCAGCAGGATGTGGCAGGAGGGGCAGGCCGCGCTGACCATGTCGACGTCGAGCGATATCTCGCCGGCCCAACCGGAGTCCGGCGCCGGGTACTTGGTGCCGCCGTTCTGGTCGACCTTCTTGAAGCAGCCGTTGGCGGTGGTGCAGTCGGGCAGGCCGTACTGCTTGCGGTAGGTGGCCAGGTCCTTCTCGGCGTTGGGGTCGTCGTTGGCGTCGATGATCGCCACCGTCTGGCCCGAACCGCCGGTCTTCGGCAGCTTGTACGCGCTCTGCAGGTCGCTGGGGCCGAAGCCGGACGGGGTGAGGTGGCGGCCGAGGGACAGGCTCTGCTTCACGTCCGTGCGGGCCACCGCGTTGCACGCCATGTAGCCGGGCTTGGTCGGCTCCGAGCACAGACGGTGGGTGTGGACGGTGGTGGACGTCGACGCGGTGGGGGACGCGTGCGGGGCGGCCGGGGCCGGCGCGGCGCCCGCCGGGGCGGCCGCGATCAGGCCGCCGAGGACGAGGGTGGCCGCCGAGAGCAGGGCCGGGACGCCGCGGCGCGCCAGCCCTCCGGTGCGGTCCGCTCTGTCGCTGTCCGCCGTGCGCTGTCGCAGGGAAGGCAAGGGAATGACCTCCGTGGGGGGAGAGGGGGCCGGCGACCGACGGTCCGAGGGCGCCGGGTGGGGGGTGCGGGTGCGGTGCTGAAACGCGGTGGTGCCGGTGGTGCGGGTGGGGACCGGAGTCGTGGCGTCGCGCGGTCCGGGCGGCATGTCACGGACATGACAGGTAAGCGGGCGGAGGGGTGAGGTGCAGCCCCCCGCACGGTCCCCCGTCACGTCGCGGGCATGACGTCCGGCCCCCCGTGGACTCCGGGCAATTCCGGTGGTGCGTCGCGCACATGCACTCGATGGGTGCCACCCCGGTCAGTGGTGGCTTATGAGGAAAGTAGTGAACACACCGTCAAAGGGACACCCGGTTACGGCAAAGCCTTCTCCTGGTCCGCTTTTGGCGGCCTCCCGGACACCGACCCGCCGGGCGGCGCGGCCCGATACCTTGGTGCGTCATGGAGTGGGAAGAGGACGCGGTCGGCAACCTCGTCGCGCTGGGGCTGGCCCGTTACGAAGCACGGGTCTATCTCGCCCTGATCCGACGGGAGTCGTACACCGCCGCAGAGGTCGCGCGCGAGGCCGACGTGCCGCGCCAGCGGGTGTACGACGTGCTGGACGCGCTGGTTCGGCGGCGGCTGGCCAATGCGCACCCAGGACGGGTGGCGACGTATTCGGCCGTCGCGCCCGAACTCGCCGTGGCCCGGCTGGTGGCGCTGCAACGCGAGTCCCTGGAGCGGCTGGAGCGCGCCTCCGACACGCTGGCCACCTCCCTCCAGCCGCTCTGGGCGGACGGCCGCCGGCACAGCGACCCGCTCGACTACGTCGAGGTCCTGCGCGATCCGGCGGCCATCGCCGAACGCTTCGCCGACATCCAACGCCAGGCCCGCCACGAGCTGTTGAGCTTCTGCAAGCCGCCGTTCGTCGCCCCCGCGGAGAACGCCGAGGGCATGACGGCCGCCCGCCGCCTGCACCGGGCCGGCGGCACCGTCCGCGCCATCTACTCCTCCGGGGCGCTGGAGGACGCCGGCATGCTCGCCAACGTCCGCAGCTTCGCGGAGGCCGGCGAGGAGGCCCGCTTCACCGCGGACCTGCCGCTCAAACTCGTCATCGCCGACGCCTCGTTGGTGCTGTGCGACATGCCCGACCCGGTGGCCGGCGGGGACTCCACCACCGCCCTGGTCATCGAGCACCCGGCGCTCGCGGCCTGTCTGCGGCTGGCCTTCCTGACGGTGTGGGAGACCGCCGCCACCGCGCCCGAGCCACGCGAGGCGCTCCGGTCGTAGCCGAAGGGGCGGGCCCCGGCGAGAGAACTCGCCGGGGCCCGCCCCTTCGCGCGGACGCGCACGGACCCGCGTCCGGACGCCGCTCAGGCCATGGGCAGGCTGTCGCCCTGCACGGCCTGGATGTCCAGTTCCACCTTCAGGGTGGTGCCGATGGCGGCGATGCCGGCGGCCACGACCTGGTTGTAGTTCATCTTGAAGTCCTCGCGGCGCAGTTCCGCGGTGGCGCGGAAGGCGGCGCGGACGCCGCCCCACGGGTCCGGGCCGGTGCCGAGGTAGCTGAGGTCGAGGTCCACGGGGCGGACCACGCCGTGCAGCGAGAGGTCGCCGTGCACCGTCCAGCGGTCCGGGCCGGCCGGTTCGATCCCCGTGCTGCGGTAGGTGATCTGCGGGTACACCTCGACGTTGAGGAAGTCCTCGTTGCGCAGGTGGCCGTCGCGCATGCCGTTGCCGGTGTCGATCGACGCGGCCTTGATGACCGCCTCCACGCGGGACTTCTCGACGTCCTCGGCGATGTCGATCCGGCCGCTGAACTCGGTGAAGCGGCCGTGCACGCTGGAGATGCCCAGGTGCTGGGCGACCGCCGCCACGGTGGAGTGCATGGGGTCGATGGTCCAGGGGCCCGGCGGGGGCAGCTCCACGCCGCCCTGGCGGGCCAGGGTGACGTTGCCGACGTCCATCCGGCCGCTGGCCGTGACGATCGCGCTGGAGGCGATCGGTGCGTAGCCGACCGCGGTGACGATGACCGTGTAGGGGCCGGCCGGCAGCGGCTCCGCGCTGCGCACCACGCCCTCCTCGTCGGCGGAGGCCCGCAGCACCTGCGCGCCCGTCATGTCGGTGACGGTCAGTACGGCGTGCTGTACCGCCCAGCCGTCCCGTGTGCGGACCTGCGCCCGTACTCCCGCAGCTCCCGCGCCCGTCGAAGTCATGTGCGTGCCTCTCCCGTTCAGTGCCGGTGCGTACCGCGTGGTGCTGGTGCGTGCCGTGCCTGTCCGTGCGTGTGTCCGTGTGAGCGTGTGGTCCGTCGGGCCCTGCGGGCCCGGGTGTCCCGGTCCGGCCTCGGTGCGTACCGTTCCCCGGCCGGTCGGTGGGGGTCGGACTCCGGCGGCGGCGCTGCAGGCCGTCCCCTGCCTGTGCGCAGCGCCGCCGCCGGAGCCCCGGGTCCGGTCCGGGGCGCGCCTCCGCTCAACGCGCGCCCCGGTCCGGGGTGTGTCGCCCGGGCCGCCGCGGTCGCGGGGCCCGGGTCCGGGGTCAGTCCCCGGGGTGGGCGAGCTGGACGTCGTAGCCGTCCACCCCGCCGGCGTTGATCGCCAGGCCGGAGGCGACCGGCGGGTAGCCGCTCGCGATGACCGTGTAGTCGCCGGCGTCCAGGTCGGTGAAGGCGTAGGCGCCGTCCGCACCGGTGGTGGAGGTGGCCACGACGTTGCCCGCCGCGTCGACCAGGGTGACCCGGGCGTCGGCCAGCGGGGTGCGGTCCGCACCGGCCCGCACGACGCCCTGCACCCGGGCGCCGGACAGCAGCTCGACCTCGGTCCGGGTGGTGCCCTGGCCGCCGACCTCGACGGGCTGGGCGGTGGGCCGGAAGTTCGCCGCGTTGACCGCCACGGTGTAGGTGCCGGGGGTGAGTTCGGCGAAGGCGAAGGTGCCCTCGGCGGGGGTCAGGCCGGTGGCGAGGACCTCGCCCCGGACGTCGGTGACGACGACCATCGCGCCGCCCACCACCTCGCCGGTCACTGCGCTGCGGACCAGGCCGACCAGGCCGCTGGTGCCGCTGAGCAGGATGTCGTAGGCGTGCGGCGCGTCGCCGATGACGACCGTGGACGCCTGCGGCTGGTGGCCGTCGGCCGCCGCGATCAGGACGTAGGAGCCGGCGCCGGGCGCCTGGAGCGCGTACGAGCCGTTGGCCTGGGCGACCGAGCGGCCCAACTGCCGGCCGCTGAGCGAGATCAGCGTGACGGCGGAGCGGGGCACCGGGTGGCCCTCGCCGTTGCGGACGAAGCCGTGCACCGCGGGACCGACCGGGGCGGCGTCGCCGCCGCCGGCGGAGGCGTAGGCGGCCAGGGGCTGGGTCGCCTGGGCCGGCTTGGCCCAGGACGGGGTGTGCAGGCCGTCGTCGTCGGATATGGAGGGGGCGGCACCCACCAGGGCGGGCTCCCGCTCCTCGACCGCGGCGGCGGACGTCGGGGCGGACGCGGTGAGCGGGGCCGGTGCCGCGGCGGCCGCGGGGGTCTGGGACGCGTCGCTGTCGCCGTCTTGGGCGAGGCTGCGCTCCGTACCGGACTTGCTGCGCAAGGCGACCTCCTTGATGAACAGGGTGATGAGCAGGGCGAGTAGGGCGAACGGAGCCGCGTAGAGGAAGACGTCACCGACGCCGTGCCCGTACGCGTCCTCCATGATCGACCGGATCGGGGCGGGCAGCGAGGACAGGTCCGGAATGCCGCCGCCGGTGCTGCCGTGGCTCGCCGCCGCGGCGGCCTTGGGACCGAGGGCGGTCAGGCCGTCGGTCACGTAGTGCGTGACGCGGTTGGCGAGCACTGCGCCGAGCGCCGAGACGCCCACCGCACCACCGAGGGTACGGAAGAAAGTGACCAGCGAGCTGGCGGATCCGATGTCTTGGGGCGAGACCTGGTTCTGGGTCGCCAGGACCAGGTTCTGCATCATCATGCCGACGCCCAGGCCCATCAGCGCCATGTAGATGGCCGCGTGCCAGTACGGGGTGTCCGCGCGCAGCGTGCCCAGCAGGCCGAGGCCCGCGGTGAGCAGCACGCCGCCGCTGACGAGGAAGACCTTCCAGCGCCCGGTGCGGGTGATGATCTGGCCGGAGATCATCGAGGCGAGGAACAGGCCCATGACCATCGGGATGGTCATGATGCCGGACATCGTCGGGGTCTTGCCCTCGGCCAGCTGGAAGTACTGCGAGAAGAAGACCGTGCCGCTGTACATGCCGACGCCGACGCACAGCGAGGCGATGGTCGCCAGGGTGATCGTCTTGTTGCGGAACAACCGCAGCGGGATCAGCGGCTGTTCGACCTTGGACTCGACGATCACGAAGATCACCGCGAGCACGACCGCACCGCCGACCATGGCGAAGGTCTGCCAGGAGATCCAGTCGTAGTTCGTGCCGGCCAGGGTGACCCACACCAGCAGCAGGGTGACCGCGGCGGCGATGAAGAACGAGCCGAGCCAGTCGACCTTGACGCCCTCGCGCTTGATGACCGGGAGCTTCAGGGTCTTCTGCAGCACGATCAGCGCGATGATCGCGAACGGCACGCCGACGTAGAAGCACCAGCGCCAGCCGAGCCAGCTGGTGTCGGTGATGACGCCGCCGAGCAGCGGTCCGCCGACGGTCGCGACCGCGAAGGTCGCGCCCAGGTAGCCGCTGTACCGTCCGCGCTCACGCGGGGAGATCATCGCGGCCATGACGATCTGCGCCAGCGCCGACAGGCCACCGACGCCGATGCCCTGCACCACACGGCAGGCGATCAGCATCCCGGTGTTCTGCGACAGGCCCGCGATGACCGAACCGCTGACGTAGATGATCAGCGCGATCTGGACGAGCGCCTTCTTGCTGAACAGGTCGGAGAGCTTGCCCCACAGCGGCGTGGTCGCGGTCATCGCCAGCAGCGCCGCGGTCACGACCCAGGTGTACGCGCTCTGCCCGCCGTGCAGGTCGTGAATGATGTGCGGCAGCGCGTTGGAGACGATCGTCGACGACAGGATGGCGACGAACATGCCGAGCAGCAGCCCGGACAGCGCCTCCATGATCTGACGGTGTGTCATGGGGCCGTCGTGGGAGCCGCCGTGGCCGCCCCCATGCTTGGCATGCCCGCCCCGCACACCTGCTGGTGAGGTCGTAGCCATGTAGTTCCTTACTTCCTTTGCTTCGCTGCTCATCCGGCTGCGGGGGTGCGGGTGGGGGAGGGGGAGTCGTGATGTGCCCGGGTGCGGCAGTCGCCGAAGCTCGTGCGGAGCCTGGCGAGCAGCTCGATGAGGTGCCCGACGTCGGTGTCGGTCCAGTCGTCCAAGTACCGGGCGAGCGTCTGTGTGTAGCGCTCGGAGAGCTCCGTCAGGAGCTCCCTGCCCTTCGGGGTCAGCCGCAGCAGCCGCGACCGCTTGTCCGCCGGATCGGGCTCGCGCTCGATCCAGCCGCGCTCAGCGATGTGCGCGACGTGCCGGCTGGTCACCGACATGTCGATCGCGAGCAGCTCGGCCAGCTGGCTCATCCGCATCTCGCCGTGCCGGTCGAGGAGCGTGAGCACTCCGGCCGACGCCGGCGGGCAGTCCTGGGGCAGGATCCGCCCCATCTCCCGCTTGACGGCCCCGATGGCGCTGAGTTGCCGGGCCAGCTCTTCGTACTGACTGTGAGCGGCCACCGGCTCCTCCATGCCTCTTCACCTGCGCAACCTACGCGGTTGTTTTGTTGCTTGGGGCAACCATAGGCAAAGTTGGTTGCTGAAGGCAAACGATTTGGCGGCCCGAAGGGCATGGAAAAGGCAAAGCGTTACCCATGGAAATCCCAAGAAACCTGTTTTGGAGCGTAAAGGTGCTGGTCAATGCGGTAGGGAGGGGTCGGTCCGGCACCCGCGCGGCCTTTGTGCGGCCCTGTCCCCCCGTGTCCACCCCGAACGCTCACGCCATGTACGCGTCACGCATCCCCGCGTAGACGCCCCGCCTGCGCTCTGTGACCAGGGGGTATGCGTTCCGTAGGCGGGATCCCGGCGCCCCTGTCTGCCGCGCCCGCGTGTGCACGCGGAGGATACGCGCCCCAAGGGTGCCCCCACGCCCGGGGTTCGCTAGGGTCCTTCCCCATGGCGACCAACCCGCAGAACCAGGCCGAGGGCAACTACGACCCGGCGGGCAGCACGCAGATGTTCAAAGCCTTCGTGGACGACGGCGGCGCACCGCAGGGCGGCGCCCCCCAGGGCGGCCGCCGCGCTCCCGCGCCCCAGCAGGCGTCCGCCGGCCCGCGCGTCGGCCTGATCGTCGGCGTCATCGTCGCCCTCGTGGTGGTGGCCGGCGCGGCCTGGCTGGCGCTGGGCTGACGCCCCCACGGGCGGCGGGAGTTCACCCGCCGCCCCCGGCCCCGAGGCCCGGTCGACCGCCGGGCCCACCCGACACGCCACCGTGGGCCGGCCCCGCCCGTCGCTCATGCCCACCGGGCGGGACCGTTTCCCCTCACCGCGCGGGCGGACCCGCCGCGGCACCCTTCAGGGGAGCGCCCGGGACGCTCCCCGCAGGACGGACCGGACCGTGCGCTGAGTCCGTGCGTACGGACGGGACGGGGGCCGTCCCGGCTCAGGACCTTTCCGGTCGGGGGAAGTTGCGGCTGGGGCGGGGGCGGTCCAGCCCTACGCCCCCCAACGCCCCACCCGCTCCGCGCTACGCGACGGGCGGACCTACGCGACGGGCGGAGCCTCGAACCCTCCGCCGCTCCCTCCGCCGTCCTCGTCGTCCTCATCGAAGTCGCCCTCCAGGAACAGCAGACGGGCACCCCGACTCTCCGACACCCGCAGCACCTTGGCGAGGTGAGCGTTCAACTCCACTGCCAACAGATGGATTTCACCGGGCGTCCACGCACGCTCGGTGAGCACCCGGCCGGAGTCCTCGACGAGTTCGGCCGCCGAGGCCATCTGCTCCGCCTCGACCCGGTCGGCGAGCCGGGAGACGTACCCGATCCCGTTGCCGCGCAGGAGATAGCACGGCTTCCCGTCCCAACTGGTCCACGGCAGCAACCGCGCACCCTCGATGGCATTCATCGCGCCGCCACCTCCACCCCGTGCAGCCGACGCGGCCCGACGTCGACCCCGTGCACCGCCAGCCACAACTCCCGCCGCCGACCACGCTGCACGCGTCGTTCCCGACGCGCGGTGGGCCCCGCGCCGCCCGCCCGGTGACAGCCGCGGGCGGGCAGTAACAGGCACAGCAGAATTTCGAAGATCGTTCGGATAGTGTGCGGCACTGTCGTCAACCTCCTGAGGGTTGAGGGCCACGCCCCCGGGCCGTCCAGCAACGGTCGCGGGGGTCTTGTGTGTGGCGGATGGTCTGGCGTCGGCCCGGCCCCTCGTTCGCTTACCGGGTGTAGCCATTTGGTCACCCATGCCACCTAACTTCCAATAGGCTAGGTGGACTTAAGTGGATGTTCTTTGGTTTGTCATCCCTTGAGATCCCCGTCAGGGCGCCATTGTTGGAGGTCACAGGGTTGGAAGTGACGAGCGGACCGGAGACGTTAAATCCCCTTCAGCGCTTCGGGGCGGATGTGAAGCGTGTACGGCTCGGGCGCAAGCTCACGCAGAAGCACCTGGGTAAGGCTGCGGGCTACACAGATGCGTACGTCAGCATGGTCGAGTCCGGGAAGCAGATGCCCAGCATGAGGTTCGCCAAGGGGTGCGACCTGGCTTTCGGGACGAACGGCCTGTTCGCGGGCTTGCTGAAGCGGATCGACGAGGGGGACCATCCGAGCTGGTTCGTCCACTACCTGGAGCGGGAGAAGAAGGCGATCCGCATCCAGGACTACTCGGTCTACGCAATCATGGGCATCTTGCAGACGGAGGCGTACGCCCATGCAATCTTCCGTGCGGGACACCCGCAGGCACGGGCGGAAGTGCTTCAGGGCAAGGTCGATGCTCGTTTAAGGCGTCGTGCAGTGATGGCGAAAGACAATCCGCCCGCACTGTGGGTGGTCATCCACGAGACGTGCCTACGGACGGTCGTAGGAGGTCCCGCTGTCATGGCGGGCCAGTTGGAGCACCTGATCGACTCGGCTGAAAGCCCTGACATCGACATCCAGGTGATCACCTTCGCGGCGGGGGCGGCAGCGGCGCATGTGGCACCGTTCACCCTGCTCGTGTTCGACTCCGCCCCTACGGCCCTTTATGCGGACGGGCCGCAAGGGGGCAAACTGTTCGACAAGGGGGCGATCGTCGCGGAGGGTGAAGGTCACTACGAACGGTTGAGGGCGCACGCGCTGCCCCCGGACCATTCGCTTGCCATGGTCAAGAAACTGCACAAGGAGTACGCCTCATGAGCGCAGGCATCGATCTCACCGACGCCGATTGGGTCAAGTCCTCGTACAGCGCCTCCAATGGAGGCCAGTGCATTGAGATCTCCCCGAGCTTCGCGTCGGCCGAGGCGATCCCGGTCCGCGACAGCAAGGTGCCGCAGGGGCCGACCCTCGTCTTCCCGGCAGACGGCTGGGCCTCCTTCGTATCCGCCGTCAGGCATGGGGAGTTCGCAGGCAGCTGACCCGGTCGACCACCTGCCACCGAAGCGAACGGCCCCCAAAACGGCGAATTCCGGGGGCCGTTACCGTGTAGCCGCCAGGCGGCTCACCCCTTCCCGTCGGCCGCCGCCCTGATGGCGGCGATGTCCAGCTTCTTCATGCCCATCACGGCCTGCATCGCGCGGGCCGCTCGGGCCCGGTCGGGGTCGTTCAGGATGTCGGCCATTCCGTCCGGGGCGACCTGCCAGGACAGCCCGTACTTGTCCTTCAGCCAGCCGCAGGGGCCCTCCTCGCCGCCCTCGGAGAGCTTGGCCCAGTAGTGGTCGATCTCCTCCTGGTCGGCGCAGGCGACGACGAAGGAGATGGCCTCGTCGAAGGTGAACTGCGGTCCGCCGTTGAGCGCGATGAACTCCCGGCCGTCCAGTTCGAACTCGACGGTCAGCACCGTGCCGGCCGTGCGCGGACTGCCCTCCGTGTAGTGCGTGACGTTCTTGATCTCCGAGTTCGGGAAGACCGAGCAGTAGAACTCGGCGGCCTCCATGCCCTGGGTGTCGAACCAGAGGTTGGGGGTGATCTTCGGCATGACGCGCTCCTGGTGACGGGGCCGGACGGCCGGCTGACGGTGATCGGTGTATCGGCGGCCCGGGGGCCGTCCTCTGTATCGACCGTTGCGCGGTGCCGGACTCATCGCCATTCGGGTACGAATCCGCCGACGAGGTCCCCAGTCCCGCGAGGAGGGCGCATGAACGCCGAGGAGCAGGGTCAGCCGCAGCCGCAGCCGCAGCCGCAGCCGCAGTACCGAGACCGCGCCGAGGGGTGGGACGAGGCCGACGCCGCCCTCCGGGACGCCCCGCCATTGCTGCGCCGCCGTGGCGTCCAGCGGCTCGCGCGGGAGTGGTGGGGAGCGGGGCGGTCCGTCTGGTCGGCCGACGTCGGGGCGCGGGAGCTGGTCGTCGACCGGGTCGCCGTCACGGAGGAGCCGGCGCCCGCGGCCGTCGCGCACGTGCTCGGCATGGCATCGGAGGAGCCGGTGTGCGTGCGCCGGCGTCGGTTCGTCCTCGACGGCAAGCCGGTGCTGTGGGCCACGAGCTTCCTGCCCGCCGCGTTGGTGGCCGGTTCCGCGGTCGTCGACGAGGACACCGGACCCGGCGGCGTCTACGCGCGCCTGGCCGAACTGGGTAGCGCGCCCGTGCACTTCCGGGAGGAGGTCCGCAGTCGGATGCCGTCCGAGGGGGAGGTGGACCGGTTGCGGCTCGGTACGGGTACGCCGGTGATCGTGATCGTCCGCACCGCCTTCGCGGACGGCGGGCGCGCGGTGGAGGTCAACGAGATGGTCCTGGACTCGGCCGCGTACGTCCTCGAATACGACGTGCGGGCGTGACGGTGGCCGGCCGGCCGTCGTAGGTCGTGAACCACCGCCCGCTCACTGCCACTTGAACGTGACGTCCTTGGTGTCCAGGTGCATGCCGAGCGGTACGCGCCAGGCGTCCACGCAGACCCGCCAGGTGCCGGTCGCCGGTTTTCCGGGAGGGAGGGGGAGCGGGAGGTCGCGGGTGGAGTCGAGGGTGGCCCAGTCGATGCCGAGGGCGCCGATGACGTGGCTGCCGAAGGTGACGGTGCCTGCGGTGACCGGGTGTTGGCCGGTGTTGAGGAAGTCGATGGTGACCCGCTGGCACCAGCGGACGTCGGTGTCCGCGAGCACGGGTTTGCCGACGACCAGGCCGGACGGGGCGTTGGGGCCGGCAGGGATGGTGGGGGAGGGCGGGGCGGGCGGCTCGGGGGTGGTGGAACCGCCGGGTCCGGGTGCGGGTGAACCGCCGGGAGGGGCGGGGGTCGTGGTGCCGGGAGGATTGCCGCCCTGACCCGTCGTTGAGCCGGGCGGGGCTGAGGGCGGGGTGCCGGAGCCGTCGGACGCGCCGGGTGTGCCGGGCGGGGTGGTGCCGGTGGTGCCCGGTGCGGTGGGGCGGGAAGGGCCGGATGAGCCCGGGGAGCCGGGAGAGGCGGAAGGGCCGGTGGCGCCGCCGCCTTCCAGGGGCGTCAGTTCGACGCCGCCCCGTGGAGGCGCGGGTCTCGTGGGTGCGCTCGGGTCGGCGGGGCCTGCCGCGCCCACCGCGGCGTAGCCGGATCCGGCCGCACTGCCGCAGCCGGTGAGGACGCCGCCCAGGCAGAACACGGCCGCCGAGGCGGTGGCGACGTAGGCAACAGGCGTGGTCCGTCGCATGGTGCGGACACCTCCCAGCGGTAGCTGGGCACAGTGTTGCTGACGAACCATCAGAAGAGAAGGGCGGCGGAGCGCAGGGCTGCGCCGCGCGAAGGGTCGGCGCGGGGCCGAAGGGGTGGGGGCATCACGGGAGTCACGGCACGCGGCCGGTGGAGGCGGAGTCGGGCGTCGCGCGGGGGCGCGCCGTCGTCTTGGTTGCTGTCCGCCGAGCGACCGGATCGGCGCTCGCCGATGGCCCTCGGCGGACCGTGCCTCAGTCCGAGATCAGACCTTCCCGGAGTTGTGCCAGCGTGCGGGTGAGCAGCCGGGAGACGTGCATCTGGGAGATGCCGACCTCCTCGCCGATCTGGGACTGCGTCATGTTGGCGAAGAACCGCAGCATGATGATCTGGCGCTCCCGGGGCGGGAGTTTGGCCAGCAGCGGCTTGAGGGACTCGCGGTACTCCACGCCCTCCAGCGCGCTGTCCTCGTAGCCGAGGCGGTCCGCGAGGGAGCCCTCGCCGCCGTCGTCCTCGGGCGAGGGCGAGTCGAGCGAGGAGGCGGTGTAGGCGTTGCCCACCGCCAGGCCGTCGACGACGTCCTCCTCCGACACCCCCAGGCACACGGCGAGTTCGGGCACCGTGGGCGAGCGGTCCAGCTTCTGGGCGAGCTCGTCACTGGCCTTGGTGAGGGCCAGACGGAGCTCCTGGAGGCGGCGCGGGACGCGCACGGACCATGACGTGTCGCGGAAGAAGCGCTTGATCTCGCCGACCACGGTCGGCATCGCGAACGTCGGGAATTCCACCCCGCGTTCGCAGTCGAAACGGTCGATGGCCTTGATCAGACCGATGGTGCCGACCTGGACGATGTCCTCCATCGGCTCGTTGCGGCTGCGGAAGCGCGCGGCCGCGTAACGCACGAGCGGGAGGTTCAGTTCGATGAGTGTGTCGCGCACATACGCGCGCTCGGCGGAGTCCTTGTCGAGCGTGGCGAGCCGCAGGAACAGGGACCGGGAGAGCGAGCGGGTGTTGATGGCGTCGACGTCGTCATGCACGTGTGGTGCCGGCGCGGGAATCGCGGGAAGCACCTTCGAGCTGCCCAGTTCTACGGACATGCCACCCCCTTGAGGTCGCGGACGGGTCGCTGCGGCGTCCCCGGCCCAGGGCGGACCGAGGAGTTATGCCTCCACCTGAATACCGGAGGCAGCACCACGGCAAACGCGGTTCCAGCAGAATGTCACATGTCGGCAACGCGCTGTAGCGTCTTGTCGACATATCCGTGCAGGAACGGGTCGCCCGTGCCGGTTAGGCGTCGATCCTGTTTGCGGATCGCAGTCGGGCGAAGCTCCGCGACAGTAGCCGGGACACGTGCATCTGCGAAACCCCGAGTTCCGCACTGATCTGGGACTGCGTCAGATTGCTGTAGTAACGGAGCAGGAGGATGCGCTGCTCGCGCTCCGGGAGCTGGACGAGGAGGTGCCGCACGAGGTCCCGGTGCTCGACGCCGGCCAGTTCGGGGTCCTCGTAGCCGAGGCGGTCCAGCAGGCCGGGCAGCCCGTCGCCCTCCTGGGCGGCCTCCAGCGACGTGGCGTGGTACGAACGGCCCGCCTCCAGGCAGGCCAGCACCTCGTCCTCACCGATCTTCAGCCGTTCGGCGATCTCGGCGGTGGTGGGGGAGCGGCCGTGCAGCACCGTGAGGTCCTCGGTGGCGCCGTTGACCTGGACCCACAGCTCGTGCAGGCGGCGCGGGACGTGCACGGTGCGGACGTTGTCCCGGAAGTAGCGCTTGATCTCGCCGACGACGGTGGGCATCGCGAAGGTGGGGAACTGCACGCCGCGCTCCGGGTCGAACCGGTCGATGGCGTTGATCAGGCCGATGGTGCCGACCTGGATCACGTCCTCCATGGGTTCGTTGCGGCTGCGGAAGCGGGCCGCGGCGTAGCGGACCAGCGGGAGGTTGGCCTCGATCAGTGCGGCACGGACGCGGGAGTGCTCGGGGGTGCCGGGTGCCAGGCCCGCCAGCTCCGCGAAGAGCACCTGCGTCAGCGCCCGGGTGTCCGCGCTACGGCTCTCGCGGGCCGGAGCCTTGGGCGCAGTACGGGCCGTCACGGTCACGCCACCCTTCACAGTGCATGTATCGCAGCATGTATCGCGTATCGCATGTATCCGGCAAAAGCGGTCATAGCATCACAAGACATGTGCACTGTGTGCAAGCACCCCATAACGCCGTGTTGAAGAGAGAGTTGGCGTCGCGCGCGGGTCACGCGCGGGTTGCGCGCGACAGGGGTGCGGTGGGGGGCCCGGGAGCATGGCGAAGCCCCCCGTCCGGGCGGGCGGGGGGCCGGGACGCCGGCGGCGGCGCGGTGGCGCCGGCCGGGGTCAGAACTCGTAGTCGGCGATCACCCAGGTGGCGAATTCGCGCCACTGGGCGGCGGCCGCCTGGTGGGCCGGGTGCTCGATGTAGCGCTTGAGGGCGTCGGTGTCGGCGACGGCCGAGTTGATCGCGAAGTCGTAGGCGATCGGCCGGTCGGTGATGTTCCAGGCGCACTCCCAGAACGTCAGCTCCGGGATCTCCTTCTCCAGCGCGGCGAAGGCGCGGACGCCGGCCTGCACGCGCTCCTCGTCGCGCGAGACGCCCTCGTTGAGCTTGAACAGGACCAGGTGGCGGATCACGGCGGCCTCCGTGCGGCGGGATGATGCGCAGCCGGTCCGGCGGGCCGACTGGGACCTAGCTGACCAGCTGGGTCATGAACTGGCCGACGCTCTGCGCGGCGGTCGAGATGCCTTCGAAGCCTATCTGGACCAGCCCGGCGGCCCGCTTGGGGGTGGCGATGATCGTCCAGAGCACGAAGATGACGACCAGGTACAACGCCACTTTCTTCGCTGTCGCCATCAGTTCCGTCTCCCCTGCGGCGGGACCCTGTGCCCCTACGGCGTTCCCCGTGGGCCCCCTGGCCCCCGTGGCCGCTCCGGTTGCCGGTGCGGTCGGGCGAGTGTAACCACAGGTGTTCGAGCGGGGCAGGCGGTGCGGGCCGTCCGGCCCTGCCCTTCACGCGGGTCTTATGGACCAAAGGCCCACCAAGGAGGGTCCTTCGCCCGGCTGTTGGGTTGGCCCGCGGGCGGCAGGATGGAGGCACGGGTCACGGCGGGTCTGGCAGGAATCCGCAGGGGCCCCGGGACCAGCGCCCCACTGCGGGGTCCGCGTCGCGCGTTCCCTGACGGTGCGGCGTGGACATCGGGGCCGGTCCTCATCGGGGGAGGCGGATCCAACCCCCTGGCCCGCCTCCCCCGGCCAACGCCCCCGCGCCCCGTGCGCCGGGCGCGCGCACCAGTCCGGACCGTCGTCCCGGCAACCTCAGGACCGTTCTTCTCGTCCCTCTGTCCGTAAGGCATCCCCGTACGCCGGCGATTCCCGCATGTACGCGACAATCACCCGGCACGGAGCGCGGACCCGCGCCGCGGCGGCCGACCGCCGCGGCACGACGGTCCGCGCGGGACGACGAGAGGAACACGGGGCTCCAACGGTGAAGATCGACTGGAACCGGCGCACCTGTGCGCGGCGCGGACACATCACCTATCTCCCGGACGAGACGCACCTCCAAGAGAGACTGCACGCCGGCACCGCCCTGGGGACGGCCTGGCGGTGCCTGCGCTGCGGGGACTTCGTGCTGGGCGAGCCGCACGGCTCCGGGCCGGCCTGCGACGCCCCGCTGGTGCCGCGCGGGAAGGCGCTGCGGGACCTGTTCATCCTGCGGTTCCTGGCCGTCGAGCGGGCGCTGCGCGGGCTGTTCGTCGTGCTGGCGGCGCTCGCCGTCTGGCAGTTCAGCAACAGCCAGGACGCGGTCCGCCAGTTCTTCGACAAGAACCTGGACGTGGTCCGTCCGGTCGCCGTGCACTTCCACTACGACCTGGACCACTCCCCGGTCGTCGACACCATCCGGAAGACCTTCGGCTACCAGCACTCCACCCTGCTGCTGGTGGCCGGGCTCCTGCTGGCGTACGCCCTGGTGGAGATCGTCGAGGGCGTGGGCCTGTGGTGGTCCCAGCGCTGGGCGGAGTACCTGGCGGTGGTGGCGACCGCGGCGTTCCTGCCCCTGGAGATCTACGAGCTGACCGAGAAGGTCAGCTGGCTCAAGATCGCCACCCTGGTCATCAACATCCTCGCGGTGCTCTACATCGCGGTCGCCAAGCGGCTGTTCGGCCTGCGGGGCGGTCGCGCGGCCTTCGACGAGGAGCGGCACAGCGCCTCCTTGATGGAGGTCGAGACGTCCGCCGGGGTGTCCGCGCCCGCGCCCGCCCATAATGGCTGAACGCACCGTACGAGGGGGAATGCAACCCATGCGACCGAAGCACACGAACTCCGCGCACCGGCAGTCCGGTTCGCCGCACGCACCCGTCCGCCGGACCTGGGGGCGCCGCCCGATGGTGGTGCTGGCGCTGCTGTTCGGCATGGTGGCCGCCGCTGCCGGCCCCGCTGCCGCCGCCGGACTGTCCGAGGCCGCCGCGGCCCGCCCGGCCGCCGTGGCCGCCCCGCACGCCGCGTCGGGTGCCCGGACGACCGCCGTCGACGCCGAGCGCGTCGAGGCGGCCGCCGCGGCCCCCGCGAAGTGGCGGCACAGCACGCACAGCACGCACAGCACGCACGGCAGCCACCGCCAGGTGACGCACCAGGCGTCCTTCACGTCCCACGACAAGCCGAAGAAAAAGAAGATGGGCTTCTTCAAGAAGCTCGGCGTCTTCCTGATCGTGATCGTCGTGGTCATCATCGTCATCGTGATCCTGTTGATCTGGCTGATCGTTCACTTCATCCGGAAGGCTTTCCGCCGCCGGGACTGACGGATCACGTCAATTGCTTCTGCGCCGTCCGCGCACTGCGGGGGCGGTCGGAGTCCACAACGGACTCCGACCGCCCCCGTTTTCGTTTTGCGTGCGATTTTCCCGGGAATTTCTGGGTGACTGAAAAGGGGGTGTCGCCGGCTGGCGGCCGGTTCGCGCACTTGCGCCGCCGGAGGTCTTCGTGAGTGACCGCGCCGTCGGGAGAAGTGCCAGCTCAGAGGCGTATGCGAAGCGCAAGGAAATGCGTCGCACTATCGTACTAATGGGGAATCGAGTCATTTCATCGGTTTTTCTTGACGAGGATTACCCGGGTCCGCGGCAATGGTTGTCGAGCGCTCACCCGGAGTGTTGGCGGGTGTGACTCATGGGGTAATTGGGAAATCCACGGAAAGGGGAATCGTCATGGCCGAGGAAGACGACCTGTTCGAGGAGATGGCCATTCCGGAGTCGGAGACGGCCTTCGCCGGCCACAGCTGTCTTTGTTTCGTCACCGAATACGACGACACGGAGTCGGCGGAGTAACGGCGAGACGTGCCTCCCGGCCGGCGGACGAACCGGCCGGGAGGCACATCTCGCGCCCCCACCCCACGGCTCCCGAAGGCGGACAGCATTGGAAACCCCCCGGCCCCCCGCCCCGCTCACCCTCCGCCGCGACGTCCGGCTCGTCAGCCGTGGCCGGCACCTCTACGTCTGCGCGAGCACCGGCACCCTGCGGGTCCCCGTCCAGCTGCCGACCGACGACGCGGACCACCGGACGGTCACCCTCGACGCGGTGCCCGAGCGGGTGGCCGAGGGCCTGCACGCCCGCGGCCTGGCCCACCCCGGGGACGGCCGGCTGCCGCACCCGCTCTACGGGGCCGGCGCCGAACGCGGGCGTCGGCCGGTCGTGGTCGTGGGAGACGGCCCGTTGGCCACCGAGGCGGTCGCCCTCCTCGAAAGGGCCGGGGTGCGGACCGCACCGGCCGACACCACCGACCAACCGGCCGCGGTGGTCCTCCCGTTGGGCCTGCCCGAAGACGAACTGCTCCGCCGCACCGCCCTGGTGCTGGACCGCGGGACACCGCTCGTGACGTACCTCAGCACCCCCACCCGGCTGCTGCTCGCCACCCTCAGCCCCCCGCGCACGCCCTGCCCGGTCTGCCTCGTGCGGCGGATCCGGGCCAACCACACCTGGCAGCCGGTGGCCGGACTGCCGCTGGACCTGCTGCTGGGCGCGGCACAGAGCGAGGCGTGGCCGACCACCGCCGTCGCGGCCGGCGCGGTGGCCCACGCGGTGCTCACCGCCCTCGCCGCCCCCGAGGCACCCACCGGGCCCCCGGAGCTGACCGAACTCGACCACGCCACCTGGGAGCGCACCGGGCACGCCCTGTTCCACACCCCCGGCTGCCCCGCGTGCGCGAGCGCCGCCGTGCCCCCCAAACGGGACGGGACGGCCGCCGTGGACGTCGCGGAGAGCTGGCGGCTGATGCGCGGCGCGGTCGACCCGCTGACCGGGCTGGTGCCCGAACTCCGGGTGGACGAGCCGAGCGGCCCCGACGGCACCACCTATGCGCGCACCGCCGGCATGACCACCACCACGTGGTTCTCCCCGGTGGCCGCCGAAGCCCGCGGCGGCGCGGTCAAGAGCGACCCGGTCAACGCCCGGGTCTGCGCGGTGGGCGAGACCATGGAGCGGTACGCGGCCGGGGTGTACGACCCCGACCGGCTGGTCCGCGCCACCCTCGCGGAACTCGGCGACGCCGCGGTCGACCCGCGCAGCCTGCCGCTGGGCTCCGACCAGGAGTACGCCGCCCAGCGCCGCTACGCCCCCTTCGACCCGGCCGTGCCGATCGACTGGGTGGCGGGGACGTCCCTGACCACCGGCCGCCCGCGGTACGTCCCGGCCTGCGCCGTCTACCTGCCCTACCGTTTCCCGCGCGCCCACAAGCCGTGGTTCGACCCGATCTCCACCGGGCTAGCCGCCGGCGGCTCGTACCACCACGCCGTGCTCGGCGGCCTGATGGAGAGCGTCGAACGCGACGCCACCCTGGTCTTCTGGGAGAACCGGCTGACGCTGCCCGGCCTCGACCTGACCGGCCTGCCCGACGGGTCCGCCCGGCGCATCGTCGACCGGATCACCGCCGAGGGCGCGACGGTCACCTGCAAGGACCTCACCACCGACCTGGGCATCCCGGCCGTCGCGGTGCGGTTCGCCGGGGGCACCGCCGAGCGGCCGGTCGTGGTGCACGCCGCACGCGCCGACCTCGACCCGCACACCGCGCTGCTGGGCGCGCTGGAGGAGGCGTGCCTGTGCCGGACCGGCGCCGGCATCTGGCTCGAAGAGGGCGAAGTGCCGGCGGTCGACGCCGCGTTGAGCAGCCTGAGCGAGTTCTGCCTCTACTACTGCGCGCCCGACCGCCAGCACCACCTGGCCTTCTGGGCGGACGGGCCGCTGCACCCGCTGCCCGCTGCTCGGCCGGCCGGCAGCCTCCAGGACGACGTCGCCGAGGCCGTCCGCCGGCTCGCCGCCCGCGGCCACGAGGCGATCGCCGTCGACCTGACCCCCATCGACGTCGCCGAATGCGGCGTCAGCGTGGTCCGCACGGTGGTCCCGGGCCTGTGCCCGCTCACCCTGCGCAGCGACTTCCACCGGCGCGGCGGCCCCCGCGTCCGCCAGGCCCCGGTCGCGATGGGCGTGCGCGCCACCGCGCTGACGGAGGACCAACTCAACCCCTGGCCACTGCCGTTCCTGTGACACCCGCCGACCTCCCCCCCCACCGACCGCCGACGACCCGCCGGAGGGCCCCGACCACCGCATGGACGACACCACGGCCCACGACGCACCGGGCGCCCCGAACGGCGCCCCCGACCACGACGCCCGCCCCTACCGCCGCAACCCCGACCTGCTGCTGGAGTGGGCGGACGGCGGCGGCCCGGTCCTCGTCGACTGCGGCAGCTGGCGGAAGTTCGCCGCCAAGGCCGTCCTCGTCGACCTGCTCAACCAACTCGACCGCCCGCACACCGCCGACCAACTCCAGGACCACTGGCGGGAGTCCGCCCCGGGCGGCGACGTCCGCAGGCTGCTGGACCGGCTCGCCGCGGCCGGCATCCTCCGCCGCTGCGCCCCGCCCCCGACGGACGCCGCCGAAGACGCCGAGGACGCGGCGAAGGACCCCGGCGCCGGCTGGACCGCGTACGAGCGCGCCGTGCACGCCCGCTCGGGCCTCGGCCCGGACGCCGCGGCCGGCCGCGGCACCCCGCCGCCGGCCCGCCTGGACCACCCCGGCGTCGACGCGGTGATCGCCCTTCCCGACGGCGCCGACGCGCCCAGCCGTCCGCTGGTCGACGTCCTGGCCGCGCGCCGCAGCGTCCGCGGCTACGCTCCCGACCCGGTGCCGCTGCCGCTCCTCGCCGCTCTGCTGGCCCGCGCCGTGCGGGTCCGCGGGCACCTGGCGCCGCGGGCCTACCAGCAGACCCAGCGCCCGGCCCCGTCCGGCGGCGCCCGCCACAGCCTGGAGGTCCACCTGGTGGCCCGGACGGTCGCCGGACTGGCCCCCGGCGCCTATCACTACGACCCGTTCGCCCACGTCCTGCACCGGCTCGCCCCCTGGACCGACGACCTGGCCGCCTTCCAGCAGCGCACCGTCACCGACCCCGCACTGCTGGACCACGCGCCCCCGGCCAGCCTCTGCCTGACCGCCGTGGCGGCGCGCACCACCTGGAAGTACGAGGGGATGGCCCTCAGCCTGATCTACCGCGACACCGGCTGCCTGATGCAGACCCTCTCGCTGACCGCCACCGACCTGGGCCTGGCCTCCTGCCTCACCGGCCGCATGGAGGCCCCGTTCACCGCCCCCTTCCTGCCCCCGTCCCTGCGCGCCCACCTCAGCCACGTCGGCAACATGGCCCTCGGCCTTCCCACGAGCCCCCTGGCGGCCCCCGACGTCACCCCCCTCGATCTCTGACGCTCAGTCAGCACCCGGGCGCCATAGGAATCCCCTATGGCGCCCGCTGGAATTTGGTCTTTGCCTCGCGTTCTTTTCCGGATCTACCGTGAAACGGCTCGACGAGGTGCGCACCGCGACTTCTTTCGAAGAATCGCGCCCGGCGCACGCCGCTTTCTCCTTTCCGTCGAGCGGACCCGCACGCGAGCGAAAAGGAACGGTGGCATGACCACGAGCAAAACCGAACGGGGAACGGGCGAACTCGCAGGAAAGCGGGCGCTGGTCACGGGCGGCACCCGCGGCATCGGAGCGGCCGTGGTGCGCCAACTCCTGGCCGCGGGCGCCGAGGTGCTCACAACCGCCAGGTCGGCGCCGGACACGGTGCCGCAGGGGGCCGCCTTCGTGGCGGCCGACGTGCAGACGCGGGCCGGCGCGGAGGCGCTCGCCGCCGCCGCGCAGGAGACGCTCGGCGGGGTGGACGTCGTCGTCCACAACGCGGGCGGGGCGCGCCCGCACGCGGGCGCCTCGGCCATCCCCGACGAGGAGTGGCAGGCGGCGCTGGACCTGAACTTCCTGTCGTCGGTGCGGCTGGACTCGCTGCTGGTGCCGGGGATGCGGGAACGGCGTTCGGGGGCGATCGTGCACGTCTCCTCGGCCGCGGTCCGCACCCCGGTGGGCCAGTTCCTGCACTACACGACGGCGAAGGCGGCGCTGGAGAACTACAGCCGGGGCCTGTCCTCGGAGCTGGCCCCGTTCGGAATCCGGGTCAACACCGTGTCCCCCGGCCGGACCGCCACCCCCGGCGGCGAGGCGACGCGGGAGCAGTGGGCGCGCCTGAACGCGGCGCCGGGCCAGACCAACGCCGCCGACGCCCCACCGTTGGGGCGCGACGGCCGGCCCGACGACATCGCCGACGCGGTGCTGTTCCTCGTCTCCGACCGGGCGGGCTGGCTGACCGGGAGCAACCTCGTCGTGGACGGCGGCGAATTCCCCCGGGGGTGACACCGGCAGCATTCCGCAACGCCGTTTTCGAAAAAAGGAATTCACGGGCGTGAGCTGATCGAAGCCCCGCGCGCACGAGAAAACAGAAGGAATCCAGTCATGGGCAAGTACAGCGGCAAGAACGCAGTGATCACGGGCGGCGGCAGCGGCATAGGGCTCGCGACGGCGAAGCTGCTCGTGGACGAGGGGGCCCGCGTGGTGATCACCGGTCGCTCCCAGGCCACGCTCGACGCGGCGCTGGAGCACCTCGGCCCGCATGCGGTGGCCGTCCGGGGCGACGTGGCCGCGCTCCCTGACCTGGACGCGCTGGCCGACCGGGTGCGGGGCGAACTCGGCACACTGGACGCCCTGTTCGTCAACGCCGGCATCGCCACCCTCACGCCCTTCGCCTCGACGACGGAGAAGGCGTACGACGAACTGTTCGCGATCAACGTCAAGGGCGCCTACTTCAGCGTGCAGAAGCTCGCCCCGCTGCTGAACACGGGTGCCGGCGTCGTCCTCACCACCTCGGTCGCGAACGTCCTCGGCGTGCCGGAGACCAGCGTCTACGCGGCCGGCAAGGCGGCCCTGCGCTCGATGGCCCGCAGCCTCTCCCGCGAACTGCTGCCGCGCGGGATCCGCGTCAACGCGGTCAGCCCCGGCCCCGTCGACACCGGGGTCCTGGAGGGCACGCTGACCCCGGAGGCCGCCGAGCAGTTCAAGGCGCAGCAGGTCGCGGGCAATCCCATGCGGCGCTTCGGCACCCCCGAGGAGATCGCCGGGGCGGCCGCGTTCCTCGCCTTCGACGCCACGTACACCGCCGGCGCCGAATTCGTCGTGGACGGCGGCGCCACCCAGCTCTGAGCCCGTCCTACCGTTCCGCCACGGGCTCGGACCAGGTCTCCTGACGCAGGAGTTCGAGCAGGGCCGTCTCCGCCGGGCCCGCGACGGGCCGGACCACGGCGATCACGGGCTGGGACACCACCGGGAACACCGGACGCACGAGGTGCTCGTGCCCGCGGGGCACCGCGGAGGCCGGGACGAGCGTCGCCCCCAGCCCGTGGGCGGCCCAGCGCACGGCCGTCGCCGTCTGGGACACGCGGGCGACGGTGGTCGGGGTCAGCCCGTTGTCCCGCAGCACCTCCAGCAGTACGCCGTCGAGGGCGCTGTCACGGTCGAACCGCACCCACGGCTCACCCGCCAGCTCCCGCAGCTCGACCCGCTCCGCGGCGAGCTGCGGGTGCCCGGCGCCCAGCACCACCACGAACTCCTCGTCGCCGAGGTGGTGGGCGTTGGCGGGAGTCCGCTCGCACTTCGCCATCAGGGCGAGGTCCAGCATGCCCCGGCGGTACAGCCGATCCATCTCGGCGGAGCTCGGCTCCTCGAAGACGGTGACCTCCACCCGCGGGAAGCGGCGACGCAGCGCGCCCAGCGCCCCCGGCAGCTGCCGCGTGCCGAAGCCCATCTGCACGGTGACCACCAGCTCGCCCACCAGCTCCTCGGCTCCGGCCCGCGCCGTCGCCCGCGCCCGCCGCGCCGCGCGCACCGCGGCCTCCGCGTCCCGCAGGAACGCGCGGCCGACCGCGGTCGGCACCAGCCCCGTCGGCGTCCGCGCGAACAGCTCCACGCCGAGCTCCCGCTCCAGGCCGCGGATCTGCTGGGACACCGAGGGCTGGGCGACGCGCAGCCGCTCCGCCGCCGCGGTCACCGAACCCTCCTCCGCAACGGCCAGGGCGTACTCGAACTGACGAAGGCTCATCGGACCCCGTCCCCTCCCCGCGGGGACCGCAGCCCCGTCGTCCTCGCTGTCACAGCGGGCAACTCGGTTCCGCCGGCGGAGATTCCCGCCGCGAGCGGCAACTCCGTTGACCCTCGAAGGAGATGGAGGGGTGGGACGGCTGCCGCGGGGACACCTCAACACCCCAGCGCCGATCACCACGCGGCCCTCACGCACAACACCCCCCTGATCTGCGTTTCCGCAGTTCAGGGGGGTGTTACTGGCGGTAGCGGAGGGATTTGAACCCTCGGTGACTTGCGCCACACTCGCTTTCGAGGCGAGCTCCTTCGGCCGCTCGGACACGCTACCGAGAGAGAGCTTAGCCCAAAGGGCCCCGTGCGCCGAAATCGGATTGCGGTCAGTGGGGCGTGCGGCGGTCAGCGGTCGCGGAAGAAGGCGGTCAGGAGGGCCGCGCAGTCCGCTTCCAGGACACCGGCGACGACCTCGGGGCGGTGGTTGAGCCGGCGGTCGCGGACCACGTCCCAGAGGGAGCCGACCGCGCCGGCCTTGGCGTCCCGGGCGCCGTAGACGACCCGGTCGACGCGGGAGAGCACGATCGCGCCGGCGCACATCGTGCACGGTTCGAGGGTGACGAGGAGCGTGCAGCCGGTCAGTCGCCACTGCCCGACGGTCCGGGCGGCGGCGCGCAGGGCGAGGACCTCGGCGTGTGCGGTGGGGTCGCCGGTGGCCTCGCGTTCGTTGTGGCCGGTGCCCAGGACCGTGCCGTCGGCGGACAGCACGACGGCGCCCACCGGGACGTCTCCGGTCCCGGGGGCGCGGGCGGCCTCCGCCAGCGCCCGGCGCATCGGCCCGGTCCAGGGGTCGCGCAGCGGGTCGGGCGTGGGGGAGGGGAGGGAGGCGGACGGAGGGACGGTCATGTCCCCAGTGTCGGGGACGGGGTGGTGCGGCCGGTGCCGGGCCCGGCGGTGCGAGGGCCCGGCGGTTCAGCGGACGGCTTCCAGGAGGTCGGAGCAGCCCAGGGCCTCGGCGATCGACCCGAGGGCGTCGCCGTCGAGGGCCAAAAGCTCCCGTTCGCCGACGCCGACGTCCTCCAGGAGCCGGGCGTCGCCGAGCGGGCCGCGGGCCACCGGTGCCTCGTCGGTGTCCCGGCCCTCCGGGTCCTCGTCCTCCGTTTCCGGTTCGCCGTCCTCGGTGCCGTCCAGGTCGAGCAGGTCGAGGTCGTCCGCGTCGTCGTCGCGGCCGAGCAGCTCGTCGGTCAGCATCGTGCCGTACGAGCTCCTGGCCGCCATCGCGGCGTTGGAGACGAAGACCCTCGGGTCGTCCTCGCCGTCGATCCGGACGACGCCGAACCAGGCGTCCTCCTGCTCGATGAGGACCACTACCGTGTCGTCGGCGGCTGCTTCTCGGGCCAGGTTGGTCAGATCGGTCAGCGTTTCCACATCGTCGAGCTCTGTGTCGCTCGCTTCCCACCCGTCTTCGGTGCGCGCGAGCAGTGCGGCGAAGTACACCGTGACTCTCCCACTGGTAGAGGCGTGCCGGGCCGGGCGGGGCGGCGCTGCACGCCGCTGCTTCCCGCCCCTTTCGGAATCGTGGCAGAAACATCCCGTCCGCGCGGCGTCTTCGACGCTGCGTCGTGCGGACGTTGTGAGAGATGTCGCTCACGTGCCGGAGCGTGGGCGGCATATGACGGGCGCCGGGGCCTTGCGGCTCGGTTAGTGTCGAGGTATGCGGATCCACGTCGTCGACCACCCGCTGGTGGCGCACAAACTCACCACTCTGCGCGACAAGCGCACCGACTCCCCGACTTTCCGGCGGCTCGCCGACGAGCTGGTCACCCTGCTCGCCTACGAGGCCACCCGTGATGTGCGCACCGAGCAGGTCGACATCGAGACGCCGGTGACGGCGACCACCGGCGTGCGGCTGTCGCACCCCCGCCCCATGGTCGTGCCGATCCTGCGGGCCGGGCTGGGCATGCTGGACGGCATGGTCCGGCTGCTGCCCACCGCCGAGGTCGGCTTCATGGGCATGGTGCGCAACGAGGAGACCTACGAGGCGCACACCTACGCGACGCGGATGCCCGACGACCTGTCGGGGCGGCAGGTGTACGTCGTCGACCCGATGCTGGCCACCGGCGGCACGCTGGTCGCGGCGATCAAGGAGCTGATCAAGCGCGGGGCGGACGACGTCACCGCGATCTGCCTGCTCGCCGCGCCCGAGGGCGTCGAGGTCATGGAGCGCGAGCTGGCCGGCACGCCGGTGACGGTGGTCACGGCCGCCGTCGACGAGCAGCTCAACGCGGACCGCTACATCGTGCCGGGCCTGGGCGACGCGGGCGACCGCATGTACGGCACGGCGGGCTGAGCCCGTCCTTCGCGGCTGAGCCGCCGGTAGTCCGCGGGGCCCGCACCACTCGTGGTGCGGGCCCCGCGGCGTTCAGCACTTGGCGGGGGCCGGCGCCTGGGCCGGGCGGGACAGCAGGGCCAGGGCCTTGGCGGCCTGCTGCGGGGCGGTGAGCTCCTTGAAGGCGCCGCCGATGATCAGGTCGAGGTCGGCGCCCTTGCGGTCGTCGGTCTTCAGCTGGGCGCCGGCGAGCTGGGTGGCCAGCACCTTCAGCGCGCCGCCGGTGGCCGCCGCGGGGCCGAGCAGCATGCCGGTGCCGGCCACCTTCTTGTCGTAGGCGGCCGGGGCGTTGCCCACCTTGCCGATCTTGAAGCCGCGCTTTTGGAGTTCGTCGGCGGTGCGCTTGGCGAGACCGGAGCGCGGGGTGGCGTTGTAGACGTTGACGGTCAGGGACGCCGGGGCGGGCGGTTTGGCGGCCGACGGGGCGGCCTTGTCGGGACCGCCGGTGCCGTCCGGGCACGGTCTGGTGTCCTGCGCGGCCTGGGCCGTGCTGCCCCGGCCGCCGAAGACGTCGATGAGCTGCAGAGTTCCCCAGCCGACCAGCCCGAGGGCGCAGGCGCTGGCGACGATGCTGAGGATGATGCGGCGACGGTGGCGGGGGCGGCGCATCCGCGGGTACCTGTCGCCCGTGATGCGGTACTTACCGCCCATTCCCGGAGGCGTCAGCATGCTCATGGCCGCAGCGTAGTCCCGGGCGTGTGCCGTGCCTACTAGATGATCAGTGCGTTGTGTGAGGGAAACCCGAGTGGGCCAATTCGACTGGCGCCGCGGCGGGTTCCCGTGCTGACGCCCGAACGGCCCAGCGGGCGCCGTCCGACCGTCAGTTGTCGAGTTCGAGGACGCGGGCGTGCAGTACCTGGCGCTGCTGGAGGGCCGCGCGGACCGCGCGGTGCAGGCCGTCCTCCAGGTAGAGGTCGCCCTCCCACTTCACGACGTGGGCGAAGAGGTCGCCGTAGAACGTGGAGTCCTCGGCGAGCAGCGTTTCGAGGTCGAGCTGCTGCTTGGTGGTCACCAACTGGTCGAGGCGTACCGGGCGCGGGGCGACGTCCGCCCACTGGCGGGTGCTCTCCCGGCCGTGGTCGGGGTACGGCCGCCCATTTCCGATGCGCTTGAAGATCACACGGAAAGCCTACCGGGCCGGAGGCACCGGGCGCAGCCAGGAGGGGGCGGCGCAAAGGAGATCAATCACGGCAAAATTGGATCTTTGGTGGGTGATGAGCTGGCTGATACGGCACGAACGGGCTATCGCTCGCTCGTCCGCTCGCGACGGCCGGCAGCCGCCCCGGAACATGGCCGGATCACCACCGTCCCGGGGCCGGTGGGCCCGGCTGCCAGTAGGTGACCGCGGCGGTGCCCGGGTCCACCCGGATCGGGGCGTGACCGTCCACGCCGACCTGTGCGGGGGTGGTGCGGGCGGTCAGGGCGATGCCGAATTGGGACGCCTTTTCGGTCGTGCTGGCCGGGGCGCTGCGGCCGCCCGGTCCGCCGGGCGCGGCGGCGGTGAGCACTTCGGCGTAGGCGGTGCCGTCGGGCGGGAGGACGACCGGGGTGCGCGGTCTGCTGTACGGCAGGGGTGGGAGCGGGTCGGGGAGCCGGTCGCCGAAGTGCAGCAGGGGGTAGGGCTGCGCGGCGAAGGTGCAGGTGCGGTCCGCGATGTTGGTGACGGTCAGCAGCATGCGGCGGTCCCGGTGCGGCTCCGCGCCGGCGTGGAAGCGCAGCATGTCGGGCGTGCAGGCGTTCCGGTCGCGGGGGTGCGCTCCGGCCGTGGGCGACGGGGCGGCGACGGTGCGCGGGCCGGCGGCGTCCCGTTCGCCGCCGGCGTTCTGGCAGGCGGCGAGGGGGAGGGCGGCCGCGGCGGCCAGGACGGCGGCGACGAGGGTTCGGGCGCGGCGGGCGGCGCCGGTGCACCCGGACGGGGTCGGGGGCGAAGGTGCGGGCCGGAGGGGCATGGGCACGATTCTCGGGGAAGGGGGGCCGGGGCGGACAGGGACCGGTCAGCGAACGCCGGGCGACGCCTTGGCCGTGGACGGGGGCGCGGACGGCGTGGACGTGGCGGGCGTGGGGAGGCCGCTGGATTCCGCGCCACCGGTGGCACCGTCGGTGGCGCGGCCGGACGGCCGGCTGGTCGGGACGGGCGGGGCGGTGCTGGGCGTCGGCCGGCGGGAGGGGGTGCCCGGGGCGGTGCCGAGGGGGCCGCGGCCGGGCTCGGCGGAGCGGCCCGGGGCGGACGGGTACGGGGTGGGGGTCGGGGTGGCGCCGCGCGGGGACGGCGTGGCCGGGATCGGCGGGGCGGCCGGCTGTGGAGGGGCCGGGGCGCGGTCGGAGGTAGTGGCGAGGTGCGCGGCGAGGGCGACCACGGCGGCGGTCGCCGCGGCGGCCAGCGGCAGCGCCAGGCGGCGCGGCCGGAAGGAGGTGCGCAGGGCCGGCCAGGACGGGCGGCCGCGGCCCCGGTGCGGGCCGGGGGGCGCCGCCGGGCGCAGGTCGTGGACGTCGACGGCGTCGGCGCGGGCCGCGAGGGCGCGGCGCAGCCGGTCCTCGACGGGGCGTTCGCCCGTGGCGTCCCAGGGGGCGGTGTCGCGGGTGCTCAAGACCGTTCCTCCAGGATCTTCTCCAGGGCGTCCAGGGCGCGGCTGGCCAGGGACTTCACCGCGCCGCGGCTGATGCCGAGGGTCGTGGCGATCTCCGCTTCGGTGAGGTCGCCCCAGTAGCGCAGGACCAGCACCTCGCGGCGGCGGGCGGTGAGGGCGCCGAGCGCGGCGAGGACCTCGCGGTGCTCCTCGTCGAGCACCACCCGTTCCTCGGCGGACGGCGCGTCGGCCTCGTGCGGCGGGGTGTACTCGCGGGCGGTGCGGCGCCGGCGCAGCACCGAGCGGGCGGCGTTGACCACCGCGGTCCGCAGGTAGGCGAGGGCGTTGTCGACCTCGCCGAGCTGTTCGCCGTGGCGCTTGTAGAGGGCGGCGAAGGCGTCCTGGACGACGTCCTCGGCGGTGGCGCGGTCGTCGACGAGGAGGACCGCCAGCCGGACCATCTTCAGCCGGTGGGCGTGGTACAGCTCGGTGAGGGTGGGACGGTGCGGCTCCGGGGCGTCGTCCCAGGCGTGGGCCGACTGCCGTGCGGAAGCGGGGAGTTGGTGGACGGATGCGGAGTGGCGGGCCGGCGACTCGCGGCGGACGGCGCGCAGCAGGCGGCGCCAGGCGGCGCGCCGGAGCCCCGGCAGGGCGAAACCTGCCGGGGCCGGGTGCGGTGCGTAGTGGGCCATCGTTCCCTCGGGCGTACCCGGTCGGTCAGGCGCGGTTCCGGCGCACGACGTAGAGCGCGCCGCCGCCCACCGCGATCAGGGCGGCCGCGCCGGCGCCCAGGGCGAGGGTGGTGCCGGAGGAGGCACCGGTCTTGGCGAGCTGCTGGCCGTCGCCGGTGTCCTTGCCGGGGGCCGGCCGGCTGCCGGGCTGGCTGGGGACCGGTGAGGGGGTGGCGGTCCCGCGGGGCGGCACCGGGGACGGGGTGGCGCTGTGGCCCGGGGGGTAGGTGGGTTCGGCGCTCGGGGCGCTGCTGTGGCTGGGCGGCTGGGTGGGTTCGGCGCTCGGGCCGCTGCCGTGCCCGGGCGGCTGGGTGGGGACGGGCGACGGGCTGGCGCTGGCGGCCGGGCCCGAGGCGAGTGCGGAGGCGGGGGCGGCGTAGGCGGTGCCGGTCGTCGAGATGGCGGCGAGCGCCATCGCGGCCAGGAGGCCGGCACCGGCCGCACGGCGCGTGCGGGAGGGACGGGCGGTACGGGACGGGTTCACGGTCGGCTGCTCCAGTTCGTCGACGGTGGCGCCCGGGGGCGCCCTCACCCGAGACGACGTGCGGCCGGGGGCGGGGTTGCCGCCCGCGCCGAAAAACTTTTCGCGGGCCGGCACCGCGTTCGTGACCGTATCCCGTGACGGCCGGCCGCCGCCGGCCGGTGCGCCGGGGCCGGCCCCGGCTAGCCCCTCGCCGTGAGGGCCACCGGCGCGTCCGCGTGGTCGTGGTCGTGGTCGTGTGCGCAGGCGTCGGCGGGGCCGTGCACCGCCCAGGCCGGGAACGGGTCGTCGGCCGCGGTGGGGACGGGCTCGTCGGGGGCGAGGAGGCAGGCGGTCAGGGCGGCGTGCAGGGGCGCCGGGCGCAGGTCGGTGCCGATGAAGACGAGTTCCTGGCCGGACGGGCCGAGCGGTTCGGCGGGGCGGTCGGCGGCGTCGGTGTCGGTGTCGGCGGCGTCGTCGGCGTCCGCCCCGGCCGGCTCGAAGCGGGCGACCGCGCCCGCCTGGGACCACAGTCCGGTGACGCCGGGCCGGGTGGCGAGCCGGAAGAAGCCCTTGGAGCGCAGGACGTCGCCGTAGGCGCCGCCGTCCATGCCGGTGGTGACGAACTGCCAGAGGCGGCCCGGGTGGAAGGGACGGTCGGCCCGGAAGACGGTGCTGGAGATGCCGTACTCCTCGGTCTCGGGGACGTGGTCGCCGTTGAGTTCGCGCACCCAGCCGGGGGCCTGTTGGGCGCGTTCGAGGTCGAAGCGGCCGGTGTCCAGGACCTCGGCCAGCGGGACCCGGCCGTGCCGGGCGGGGACGATCCGGGCGGCCGGGTTGAGGCGGGCGAGGGCGGCCGCAAGGCGGTCCGCTGCGGCCGCCTCGACCAGGTCCGTCTTGTTGAGTACGAGGACGTCGGCGAACTCGATCTGGTCCATCAGCAGGTCGCTGACCGTGCGCTCGTCGTCCTCGTACGGGGCCAGGCCGCGCTCCACCAGGGCGTCGCCGCCGGCGAGTTCGGGCAGGAAGGCGGCGGCGTCGACGACGGTGACCATGGTGTCCAGGCGTGCCAGGTCGCCCAGGGTGGCGCCGTCGTCGCGCGGGACGGCGAAGGTGGCGGCGACCGGCATCGGCTCGGAGATCCCGCTGGACTCGATCAGCAGGTGGTCGAAGCGGCCGGCCCTGGCCAGCCGGTCGACCTCCGCCAGCAGGTCGTCGCGCAGGGTGCAGCAGATGCATCCGTTGGTCATCTCGACCAGGCGTTCCTCGGTGCGGGAGAGTGCCGCGTCGCCGCCGCGGACCAGGGCGGCGTCGATGTTGACCTCGCTCATGTCGTTGACGATGACGGCGACCCGCAGGCCCTCCCGGTTGGCCAGGACGTGGTTGAGCAGCGTGGTCTTGCCCGCGCCGAGGAAGCCGGAGAGCACGGTGACGGGCAGGCGGGGGCGGGTCGGCACGGCGCGGTCAGCCCTTCGGGTCGATCAGGCCGCGCCGGTACGCCGCGACCAGGCGCTGCGGGACCTGATAGACGGAGCCGTCGACGGTGACCGGTACCAGCTGCGGGGTGCTGGCCTTCCATTGGGCGCGGCGGTGGCGGGTGTTGCTGCGGGAGAGCTTGCGCTTGGGCACGGCCATGGTGGTGGGCCTTCCGTCGATCGGGTGGGAGCCGGACGGGACGGAGGCTATATGGAAATGAGCACCGTTTTCAATTAGACTGCGGTGCAGTGCCTGGGGTCACGGCACGCACCACGCCCGGGGCAGCCAGTGGGGGCGGCCCCGGGCGCTCACCCGCGCCGCGGCTCGGGGGGTGACGGGTCGTCAGCACGGCCGGTCGGTGCCGCCGGCGCGGCGGCTCAGATCGTCGAGGTGTCGATCACGAAGCGGTAGCGGACGTCGCTGGCCAGCACCCGCTCGTACGCCTCGTTGATCCGGTCGGCGCTGATCACCTCGATCTCCGAGGTCAGGCCGTGCTCGGCGCAGAAGTCGAGCATCTCCTGGGTCTCCGCGATGCCGCCGATCAGCGAGCCGGCGATCGAGCGGCGGCCGCCGATCAGCGCGAACGGCGCGATGGGCAGCGGCTGCTCGGGGACGCCGAGCTGGACCAGGGTGCCGTTGGTGCGCAGCAGCCCGAGGTAGGCGCCCATGTCCAGGTTGGCCGAGACGGTGTTGACGATCAGGTCGAAGGTGCCGGCCAGCGCCTCGAAGGTGGCCGGGTCGCTGGTCGCGTAGTAGTGGTCGGCGCCGAGGCGCAGGCCGTCGTCCTTCTTGCGCAGCGACTGGCTCAGGACGGTGACCTCCGCGCCCATCGCGTGCGCGATCTTGACGCCCATGTGGCCGAGGCCGCCCAGGCCGACCACCGCGACCTTCTTGCCGGGGCCCGCCTGCCAGTGGGCGAGCGGGGAGTAGAGGGTGATGCCGGCGCACAGCAGCGGGGCCGCGGCGTCCAGCGGGAGCGCGTCGGGGATGCGCAGCGCGTAGTTCTCGTCGACGACGACGTGGGTGGCGTAGCCGCCGTAGGTGGCCTCGCCGTTCCGGTCGGTGTCGTTGTAGGTGTTGACGGTGCCGAGCTCGCCGGTGCAGTACTGCTCCAGGCCGGCCCGGCAGTTGTCACAGGTGCGGCAGGAGTCGACGAAGCAGCCGACGCCGACCCGGTCGCCCACCTGGTAGCGGGTGACCTCGGAGCCGGTCGCGGAGACCACGCCGGCTATCTCGTGGCCGGGGACGATCGGGAAGTTGCCGCCGTCGCCCCACTCGGCGCGCACGGTGTGGATGTCGGAGTGGCAGATGCCGGCGAACTTGATGTCGATCAGGATGTCGTGGGCACCCAGCTCGCGGCGCGGGACGGTGGTCCGCTCCAGCGGTGCCTTCGGTGCGGGTGCGGCGTACGCGGCGACAGAGGTGTGGGTCATGCCACCGAGCATGCGTGGCCGCGACGGTGCCAACCAGTGCACTCTTGAACATATGCATGCTGTGCCTACTACTGACGGAACCCCCTTGGGGGGCGGGAAGCCCGCGGCCCCCGGTGGGCGGGCGGAGCGGCCGGTGCCCGTGGCCGTCGACCGGCGCACCGAGCTGAGCGACTTCCTGCGTTCGCGGCGGGCCCGGCTGCGGCCCGGGGACGTCGGGCTGCCCGACCGCGGTGCCCGGCGCCGGGTGCCGGGGCTGCGCCGCGAGGAGCTGGCGCAGCTGGCCGGGGTGAGTGTGGCGTACTACACGCGGCTGGAGCAGGGCCACGGCCAGAACGTCTCGGACGCCGTGCTGGCGGCGCTCGGCACCGCACTGCGGCTGACCCCGACCGAGCGCGATCACCTCCGGCTCCTGGTCCGCCCGGTCCCCCGCCGGGCCCGGCCGGTCGCCGGCCCGCAGCGGGTGGGGCCCGCGTGCCGGCAACTGCTGGACGCGTTGGAGCTGGTCCCCGCGTTCGTGGTGGGCCGGCGGCTGGACATCATCGGCTGGAACGGGCTCGGCCGCGCCGTGTTCGGCGACTTCCCGGCGCTGCCGCCCGAGCGGCGCAACCTCGCCTGGCAGGTCTTCCTGGACCCGGCCACCCGCGCGCTGTACGTGAACTGGGAGGACAAGGCGGAGGTGACGGTCTCGCTGCTGCGGCAGGAACTGGCGCGGATCCCGGACGACCCCGCGCTGACCGCGCGGATCACCGAACTGACCGTGCAGAGCGAGGAGTTCCGGCGCTTCTGGGCCCGGCACGACATCAAGGACAAGGGTTTCGGGACGAAGCAGCTGGACCACCCGGTGGTGGGCCCGCTGACCCTCACCTACGGGACGCTGCGCGTGGCCGCCGAACCGGGGCAGACGCTGGTGACCCACCACGCCGCGCCGGGTTCGTCGTCCGAGGCGGCGCTGCGGGCACTGGCGGCGCGCGCGACGGCGTGCGGGGCGGCGGGTTAGGGACGGGCCCCGCCGTCGGACGGGCGGCGTCGCGGGCGGGCGCGCCCCGGGCCCCGCGGGGGGATGCGGGGGCCGGGGCGCGGGCGGGTGGGGCGGCCGGTGGCTCAGTCGGTCACCGTGATCGCGGCGGCGGGGCAGATGGTCGCCGCCTCGCGGACCGCGTCGTGCAGCGCGGCGGGCGGCGCGGCGTCGAGGACGACCACGATGCCGTCCTCCTCCCGCTGGTCGAAGACGTCGGGCGCGGCGAGGACGCAACTGCCGGCGCCGCAGCACTTGTCCTGGTCGACGTGGATGCGCATGGTGCTCCCAAGGGTGCGTGGTGGTCGGTGGCGGGGGCGCCCGGGCTACCAGGCGATCGGCAGCGAGTGGACCCCGTAGATCGCCATGTCGCCGCGGAACGGGATCTCCTCGTGGGGCACGGCCAGCCGCAGGTCCGGCAGGCGGCGCAGCAGCGTTTCGATGGCGATCTGGAGCTCCACCCTGGCCAACGGCTGTCCCAGGCACTGGTGGACGCCGAAGCCGAAGGCCACGTGGCGGCGGGCGTCGCGGGCCACGTCGAGGTCGTCGCCGCCGGGGAACACCTCGGCGTCCCGGTTGGCGGAGCTGATCATGCACAGGACGCCCTCGCCGGCGGCGATGGTGCGGCCGCCGATGACCACGTCCTCGGTGGCGATCCGGGGAACGCCGTTGTGGACGATCGTCAGGTAGCGCAGCAGCTCCTCGACGGCGCCCTTGACGAGCGCGGGTTCGGCGCGCAGCCGGGCGAGTTGGTCGGGGTTGCGCAGCAGCACGAGGGTGGAGAGCGCGGTCATGTTGGCGGTCGTCTCGTGGCCGGCGACCAGCAACAGGCGTCCCATGGTGGCGATCTGGGTGTCGTCGAGCTCGCCGCGGGCGACCAGGCGGCTGATGATGGCGTCGTCCGGCCGCTCCCGCTTGGTCCGGGCGAGCCGGGCGAGGTACTCCAGCAACTCGTCCTGGGCCGCCCGGACTTCCTCGGGTGTCGACCGCAGGGTGAGCAGGACCCGGCTGCGCTCCTGGAAGAACGCGTGGTCCTCGTAGGGGACGCCGAGCAGCAGGCAGATCACCAGGGACGGCAGCGGCAGCGCGAAGTCGGTGACCAGGTCGGCGGAGGTGCGTCCGGTGGTCATCCGGTCGACCAGGTCGTCGGCGAGGCGCTGCACCTCGGGGCGCATCGCCTCGACCTTCTTGACGATGAAGTCGGCGGTGAGCATCCGGCGCAGCCGGGCGTGCTCCGGGTCGTCCATGCGCAGGAAGGTCGGGTTGGTGCCGATGATTTCGCGGCCGCCGGCGGTCAGGAAGGGGAAGCCGGTGCGGTGGGCGTCGGCGCTGAAGCGCGGATCGCCGAGGACCGCGCGCACGTCCTGATGGCGCGTCACCAGCCAGCAGGAGGAGCCGTCCCAGAGGGTGGCCCGGGTGACCGGTTCGGTGCGGGCCGCCTCGGTGACGTCGGGCGCGGGGTCGAAGGGGCAGCCGGGGGCGCGGCTGGCCGGGACGGTGAGGGCGTCGGGGGGAGCGGTGCGTTCTGCGGTCGTCATGCGGCCGGTCCTTCCGCGTGAGCTAATTACCTAACTTAGGTAATTAAGATGCCGTCACGCTAACGCAGGCCCGGCGGGGGAGGGAAGGGCAGATCGCGGCAGCGTCGAGGTTGGCTCAAACCGCATGGCCGCAGGGGCGGGTGGACGACGGTCGGCGGGGCGGCGTGCGGACGGGACGGGCGGTGGCCGGATCCTGGTACGGACCGCGCCGGACCCCCGGACCGGTCCGGCTACAGTTCCCCCATGTCGGACCCCGCGTCCCCCGAGGACTCCACCGCCGCACTGCAAAGAGTGCTGGCCACGCTGTCCTACCTGCTCACCCGCTCGCGGGCGCACGAGCGCCAGGCGAGCCAGGCGGGCGTCACGGCCGGCCGCTCCGACCTCCACCTGCTGATGGCGCTGGAGGACAGCGGCGGCGTCAGCCGGGTCGGCGACCTGGCGGTGCAGCTGATGGTCGAGCCGCCGCACGTCACCCGGCAGATCAGCCAGTTGGAGGCGCAGGACCTGGTCGAACGCACGCCGGACGAGTTGGACCGGCGGGCCCGGCGGGTCGCGATCACGCCGCACGGCAAGGCCGTTCTGGAGAGCTTCCGGGCCGCCCGACTGGCCGAATTGCGCCAGGCGTTGAGCGATTTCGACGATGCCGACCTGGACGTCACCAAGGCGGTCCTGCTCCGCCTCGTCGACTACGTCCGCGACAAGCACGTGGAGGAGCCGCGGGTGCGGGGGCGCGGGGCCTGAAGCGACGCGGCGCCCCGGGGCGGGACCGCGCGGCGGCCCGCCCCGCATCGAGGGCACCGGTGCCGGTGCCCCGACGGCTGACTACTCGATCTCGACGCGGCCGCTGTGCGCACCGCCGTTGCCGTTTGCGGAGCCGGACGCGCCGCCCGCGGTGTCGGACGAGGACTGGGTGCCGAGGTTGCGGCGCACCGAGTCCAGGATGGTCAGGCCCTGGCCGACCAGGCCGGCGGCGATCTCGCCGAGGCCGTCGGTGCCGTTGAGGACGTTGACGTTGGCGTTGGCCAGGCCCGCGGACGCCTCCTTGACGATCTGCGGGAGCTGGTCGATCAGCATCCGGTCCAGGGCCACCCGGTCGTGCGAGGCCGCCGCCTCGGCCTGGATCTTCATCCGCTCGGCCTCGGCCGTGGCCAGCAGCTTGATGCGCTCGGCCTCCGCCTCGGCGGGCTTGACGACCTCGGCGACCAGTTCCTGCTGGCGCAGCTGGGCGCGGCGTTCGGCCAGCTCGGTCTGGGCGGCCAACACCTCCTGCTGCGCGTGCGCCTGGGCGAGCGGGCCGGCCTGCGCGGCGCGGGCCTGCGCGCGGTCCACCTCGGCGGAGTACTCGGCCTGGACCACCGCGGTCTGGCGGGAGTACTCGGCCTGGTTGCGGGTTGCCTCCTGCTGCGCCTCGACGGAAGCCTGGGTGGCCTGCGCCTGGGCGATCTGGGCCTGGCGCTGGATGGCCGCCTTGTGCGGGGCGGACATCGCCTCGATGTAGCCGGTGTCGCCGTCGTCGATCGACTGGATCTGCAACGAGTCGACGATCAGGCCGATCTTGGCCATTTCGGTCTTGGACGTCTCCAGGACCTCGGTGGCCAGCTTCTGCCGTTCGGTGACGATCTCCTCGACCGTCATCGAGCCGATGATGGAACGCAGGTGACCGGCGAAGATCCGGCCGGTCAGGATCGCCATCTGGTCCTGGTCGGACAGGAAGCGCTGGCCGGCGTTGACGATGCTCTCGGTGTCGTTGCCGACCTTGAACGCGATCACGGCGCGCACCGTGAGGGCGATGCCCTGCCGGGTCACGCACTTCTCGGCGACCTCGGACTCGCACATCGCCAGGGTCAGGAAGCGGACCTTGCGGAACACCGGCAGCACGAACTTGCCGTGGCCGGTCACCACCCGGAAGGGCGCACCGCCCTGTCCCCGCCTGCCACCGGAGATCAGCATGGCTTGATCGGGGGAAGGAACGCGGTAACCGAACATCACTCGTCTCCTCAACCAGCGTCGCCGGTCGTCCCGGCTGACGCGTCCAACGGATCAGACCACTCCATGACGTCGACCTGGCGATTGCCTCGGGAGTCGATCACGAGCACGGTCGCCCCTTTGGGCAGGGGCTCGGCGGACCACGCGAGGAAGGCTTCCGAGCCACCCCGGATCCGCACCAGAACCTCACCGGGTCCGGCAGTGCCGCGGGTGCCGATCAGCAGCACTCCGGTACAGCCGATCACCGCATCATCCTGGGCCATCGACCGCTGCCCTCCCCCGTTTCGTTCTTGGAATCCGACGATAGCGCTCCGGCCCGCGCCGGCCTATGGCGGGAGGGCGGCGAGTTGGTGCGCCGTTGAGGGGACGTGCCGGGGCCGAGCGTCGGAGGGCCGTCGGACCGGGGGCGGGGGACGGCAGCAGGGGGGCGCGGACGGCCCGGGCGGCGGGGGCCCGGGCCCGCTCGTGGCCCAGGGGGCGGCGTCGTGGTGGTGCGCGCCGGTGGTGGAGGCGCCCGGGGTCAAGCCACGGCCACGGCCTTGAAGAACGCGTAGTGGAAGGTGCCGCCGGGTTCCGCGGTGCGGCGCAGGTCGGCGACGCCGCGGTCCCAGTCGGCGGGCCCGGTCAGCCCGGCGGCGAGGGCGTCGGCCCGAACGGACTCGACCATGGCGATGAAGGTGCGGCGGGTGAAGCCCTGGACGAGGTCGGGCCGGCTCGCGTCGGCGTACACGGTGCGGGGCCGCACGCTGACCTCCGTGTAGCCGGCGGCGCCGAGCAGGGGCTGCAACTGCCGTCCCACCAGGGCGTTTCCGCCGGCCGCCGCCTGGAGCCGGACCTGGTGGCCGATCACCCGGCGGGCGGCCGGGCTGTCCGGGTGGAAGACGGCCGAGCCGTGGTCGCCCTCGATGGCGGTGACCGTCCCGCCCGGCCGGAGGACGCGGCGCAGGGCGGTCAGGGCGCGGACGGGGTCGGGGAGGTGCTCCAGGACGAAGCAGAGGAACACGTGGTCGAAGGAGCCGTCCGGGAAGGGGAGGTCGTGCAGGTCGGCGTGGTGCCAGCGCACCCGGTCCAGGGCGTGCGGGGCGTGTGCCGCCAGGTGGGCGCGGGCCTGGGCGAGGGACGACGCGGACCGGTCCAGGGCGGTGATCCGGGCGCCCGGACTGCCGTGCACCAGGTGGACGGTCTGCGCGCCGACGCCGCAGCCGACCTCCAGGACCCGGCTCCCGGCCGGGTAGGCGGTGCCGGCGTGCAGCAGCCGGACAAGGGTGTCGGCCTGGTCGCCGAGGCGGCGGGCCTCGTCGTCGGAGTAGCCGTGCACGTAGGCGGGGGAGCCGTGGGCGGCGGCAGCACATGCGGTTACGGGGGGAAGGGGTTGGGCACGGTGCGGCCCTTCGCGCCGGGCGCGTTCGGGGGTGGGGCCGTCGGCCCGGATCGGGGTGTTCATGGGATCACGGTCGCGGCAGAATGGTCCGGTGGACAGGCCCAAAGACGGGGCGGCCGAACGGTCCATAAGGGCCGGCGCCGCCACCGGGTCCGATTTCCTCCAGCTGCGGATCGGGGCGGCACCCGCCGGCGGCCGGGCGGACTGGCTCGCCGGCGAACTGCGGCGGGCGATCGCGGACGGCCGGCTGCCGGTCGGGAGCAGACTGCCCGCGACCCGGGTGCTCGCCGCCGACCTGCGGGTCTCCCGCGGCCTGGTCACCGAGGCGTACCAACGGCTGCGCGAGGACGGCCAGGTGGCCGGGCGGGGGCGCGCCGGCACGGTGGTGGTCGCCGCCCCGCTGACGGGCGCCGGTGGGCCGTCCCGCACCCCGGCCCCGGCCCCGGACCCGCCGCCCGTCCCCTTCACCGCCCCGCCCGCCCGCGACGTCTTCGACGCCCTGCGCGCGGCGCCCGCCCGCATCGACCTCACGCCCGGCGTGCCCGACCTGGCCTCCTTCCCGCGCGCCGCCTGGCGCCGCGCCGAACGCACGGTGCTCACGGGCCTCCCGGCGGCGGCCCTCGGCTACGGCGACCCGCGCGGCACGCCCGAACTGCGGCGGGCCGTCGCCCACTGGCTGGCCCGCACCCGCGGCATCCGGGCCGACCCCGCCGACGTCCTGGTCGTCGCCGGCACGACCCAGGCCCTCGCCCTGCTCACCCAGGTGCTGCACCGCGACGGCCACCCCTCGATCGCCGTCGAGGACCCCGGTTCGCTCGGCGTCCGGCAGCACCTCCAGTACTGGGGCGCGGCCACCCCGCCGGTCCCGGTGGACGCCGACGGCCTGCGCGTCGACGCGCTGCGGGCGAGCGGCGCCCGGGCCGTGCTGCTCACCCCGGCCCACCAGTTCCCGACCGGCGTGGTGCTCGGCGGCGCCCGGCGCCGCGACCTGCTGCGCTGGGCCACCGAGTGCGAGGGGCTGGTCATCGAGGACGACTACGACGCCGAGCACCGCTACGACCGCCCGCCGGTCCCCGCGCTGCACTCCCTCCTGCCCGACCAGGTCTGCTACGTCGGGAGCGTCTCCAAACTGCTGGCCCCCGCACTGCGGGTGGGCTGGTTGCTCGCGCCGCCCCGCCACCGGGAGGCGCTGGTGGACGCGAAACGGTTCGCCGACCTCGGCAACGCGGCGCTGCCACAGCTCGTGCTGGCCCACCTGATGGCGTCCGGTGAACTGGAGCGCCTGATCCGCCAGTTGAGGCGGCGCCACCGGGCCCGCCGGGACGCCGTGGTCGCCGCGGTCCGCAGCCACCTCCCGACCGCGACCGTCCACGGCGCCGCGGCCGGCCTCCACCTGACGATCACCTTCCCGCCCACCGCCCCGCCGGACACCGCGCTGGCCGCCGCCGCCCTCGCCCGCGGCGTCAAGGTCCACCCCCTCTCCTGGCACGGCCAACGCCCCTACGGACGCCCCGGCCTGGTGCTCGGCTACGCGGCCCGTACCCCTGGGGAACTGACGGAGGGCGTCGCGGTCCTGGGTGAGGTGGTCCGTGGCGGTGGCTAACGGGGGCGGGGGCCCGACGGGCGCGCCATGGGGCGGGGCCTCGACGCCCTCGCCCTGCTCGCGCCTGTCTTAGTCGCGCGTTAGCGGAGCGGCAGCCTGGCGATAGTGGTGCCGGCCAGAGTGGTTGTCGTACCGAGGAGAGAACGACTTCGACTTCCCTGGGGGGACCCGAAATGACTGCCAGCACCGCTACCCGCTCCGCTCGTCGTCGCACCCTGCGCGTTGCCGCTGCTGCTCTGACGGCGGCTGCCGCGTTCTCCCTGACGGCCTGCTCCGGTTCGGACGCGGGGGGCTCCAAGGCGGGGGGTCAGTCGGGTACGGGTGTGGCCGCGGAGGCCAGTGGTGTGGGTTCGGCCGACTCCAGTGGCGCGGATTCCCAGGCCGGGGCGCAGGGCACCGAGGCTCAGCCGGACAACGCCAAGGCGGGTTCCGGCAACGGTACTTCGGCCCGGTCCGGCGGCACCTCGGCCCGTGCCGGCTCCGGCGCCGGTGCGGCGAAGAGCGGTGGGAAGGTCCCGTTCTGCCGCACGTCGGACCTGATCATGGATGCCTCGGACAGCTCGCCCGACCAGAAGGTGGGCGACATCACCGTCCAGATGACGAACAAGGGCGGCAGCACCTGCTCGGCGGCGGGCTTCGCGGGCGTCGACCTGAAGGACGCCGACGGTACCTCCGCCCCGGTGCACCGCGGCGGTGAGGTGCCTCGCATCACCGACCTGAAGCCGGGTGACACCGCCACCTTCAGCATCTCGTACAAGGTCGACTTCAGCGGCGACAGCCTGGCCAGCCCGACCGACATCATCGTGACGCCGCCGAACGAGACCCACAGCGTCGACCTCAAGTGGCCCGCGGACGCGCTCAAGCTGGGCGGCTCCTACGACGAGAGCATCCAGGTCCACCCGGTCGGCATCGCCAACTGATCGCCATGCGCGGTACGTCGAGCCGGCAGGTCACAACGGACCTGCCGGCTTCCGGCATGCGGCATCCGGTCAACGGTGCGTCCTGGGGTCCCGGCACCCTCCGGGACGGCGTGCCGGCTCGACGTACTGCCGGGCAACGTGACTGACTGGCGGCCGCGTTGACCGAGAACGGCGCCGCGTTCCCCAAGCGGGGTGCAGTCCGGCGACGGCCCCGTGCCGCCGCCCTCCTCACTGAAACGGAATCGGCAGCCCCCGCTCCCCCTCCGGCCGCGCGCCGAGGATCCGCCGTTGGGCCGGCTCGATCCGGACGTCGTGGATCCCCGCCTCCCGCCGGCGCATCAGTCCCGACGCGTCGAACTCCCACAGCTCGTTGCCGTAACTCCGCCACCACTGGCCGCTGGTGTCCCGGCTCTCGTACTGGAACCGCACCGCGATCCGGTCCCCGGCGTACGACCAGAGTTCCTTGCGCAGCGCGTAGTCCAACTCCCGGGCCCACTTGTCGCGCAGGAACGCGACGATCTCGGCGCGCCCGGTGAGGAAGACGTCCCGATTCCGCCAGATGGAGTCCTCGGTGTACGCGAGGGCCACCCGCTCGGGATCGCGGGTGTTCCAGGCGTCCTCGGCGGCCTGGACCTTCTGCCGTGCGCCCGCCTCGTCGAACGGGGGGAAGGGGGGCCGGGGTGCGGTCGCGGTCATGGCGTGACTCCCGTCTGCGGGGACATGGGCGAAGCACCGGAGAACGAGCGTTCTCCGGGTGCTCGGCTAGTCTAGAGAACGAACGTTCTCCCGGGAAGGCGGGCCCCAGTGACGGTCCACGGCGATGTCCACGACGAGATGCGGACGCGGATCCTCGACGCCGCGGAACGGCTCTTCTACGAGCGCGGCATCCAAGCCGTCGGCATGGACGAACTCCGCACCGCCGCCGGCGTGTCCCTCAAGCGCCTCTACGGCACGTTCCCGGCCAAGCACGACCTCGTCGAGGCGTACCTGCGCCGCCGCGACACCCGCTGGCGGGCCGACCTCGCCGCCTACGTGGCCGCGCGCGGGGGCCCGGGAACCGGGACGGACGCCGGCGCTCCGGCGGACCGGATCCGCGCGGTCTTCGACTGGCTCGCGGGGTGGTTCGCCGCCCCGGACTTCCACGGCTGCGCCTTCATCAACGCCTACGGCGAACTGGGCACCACCGCGGAGGGCGTCGCCCGGGCCACCCGCGACCACAAGCGCGCCCTGCACGCCTACCTCACCGACCTCGTCCGCCCGCTGAACCACCCCAGCCCCACCGTCCTGGGCACCCAACTGGCCTTCCTGGTCGACGGTGCCATCACCGCCGCCGCGATAACGGGCGACCCCGCGTCCGCGGACACGGCCGCGGCGGCGGCGCGGGTGTTGGTCGGGGCGTCCGCGACCGACCCCTCTTGATTGAAATTAAAAGGAACGCCCGGCCGGTTTATTGGGGGAGATCGCCCGGCGGTGTTGTCAGTGCCGTGTGCCAAAGTGGACCCAGCAGATGAGCTGGGTAGCAATGGGGGAGGGGCTCACCGTGCCATTGGCGGACGAGGTGGCCGCATGCCACGAAGGCCGACCGAATCCGGCCGCACTGGTCGGCGAATTCCGGCGCACGATCGTGATACTCCCGATCGTCGACGACGCATTCCTCACGGCCGAGTTGGACGGTATTCGCTGGCTTTATGCATTCAGCGACGAGGCTGCCTTGTCCGGATTTGCCGCGGAACGCGGGGGCGAACCGGAGTCGGAGTGGCGGTACGTGTCCGTGGTCGGCGCCCGCGTCCTCGACGTGCTGGTTCCGGCCATCGGCGGGCCCGTGGGCGTGGCCCTGGACGCCGGGAGCGAACACGGCATGGTTTTCCCGCCGGTATCCGGAATCGTCCCGGATCGCGTTGCGATAGACGCGCACACCGACTCGGCCACAGCCTCGTCTGCTGACACACCGGGCACCACGCACGCCTAGGGGGGATCGTTCATGGGGCTTATAGAGGGAAGCGGTTACCGCACCGATCCGGAGGCTTTCGAACAGCTCACCAAGGGCATAACGGCGGCGATCAGTGAACTGAAGGAGCTGGGTTTCGACATCGAAGCCCAACTCGGTCGCGGCTTCGACAAGCTGTCCTTGGACGCGATGGAATGCGGCGACGACGGCCTGGCATCGGTCTTCTCGTCGTTCTGCGACCGCTGGGGTTGGGGCGTCTACAACCTGATGCAGGAGGCCAACGACTTCTCCAAGAAGCTGGGGCTCACGGCCGGCAACTACTACGAGCAGGAGCAGTACGCCTCCGACATCCTCAAGCAGGGCGTGAACGCCGCGGTCGGCGACCCGAACAAGACGGCGGAGGAGCTCCACAAGACATCCTGGAGCAAGCTCGGCAACGACACCGTCGACGCGTACAAGAACTGGGACTGGGACCCGAATTCGCAGGCCTCGCGCGAGTCGTACCAAAGGAGCTACGAAGCCGTCGAGCAGTTCGAGCACGAGGTGACGTCGATCCCGGACCGCATCGCCAACGGCGGCGAGGACCCGGCCGACACGACCGCGAAGCTCCAGGAACCACGGCAGACACACGGGGGCAGTGAGAAGTGAGCGTGTTCGGGGACGGCCTCAACAAAATCGCCGACGGGGTGGGCGAGCTGACCGATGCCGTGGAGAGCGGCGCCGGGAAGGTCGTGGAGTTCGGGGCCGACAAGCTGGGCGACGGCCTGGAGATGGTCGGAGCCGACGGCGCCGCGGACACGGTCCGCTCAGGGGGCGACAAGCTCGCCGGCGCGCTGGGCGCCCACGTCGACGAGCGGCAACTCGGCGAGACCGAGGACCCCAAACAGCTCATCCACGGGGACGTCGAGAAACTCGACGAAACCGTCTCCCACCTGAAGGACTTCGCGGCGGCGTTCAACCGCGTCGCCGACGGCATGCGCAAGCTGGGCTCCGGCCAGCACTGGTCCGGCCAGGCCGCCGACGCGTTCCGCGAGGCGTTCGAAATGCACCCCAAGCAGTGGATGCACGCCGCCGACGCGTGCGACGACGCGTACAAGGCGCTTCAGGGGTACGCGGAAACGGTCTCCTGGGCACAGGGCCAGGCGTCCTCGGCGATCGAGAAGTACCGCCGGGCACAACAGGACCGGGAGAACGCCCTGCACGCCTGGAAGGCGAAGGTCGACGCGTACGTGGCGCAGGGCCAGCGCTACGAGGCGGCCGTCGCCCAGGGCCAGGACGCCGGCCCGCAGCCGACGTCGCCCGGCGACTTCGTGGACCCGGGCACCGAGGGCCGCGAGGCCGCCCAGGACATGATCAAGAACGCCCGCAGCCAGCGGAACGAGGCCGCCGAGCGGGCCCGCAACGCCCTCAAGGGCGCCCTGGCGCACGCCCCCGACAAGCCGCAGTTCACCGACCTGGCCGGCGCGGGCCTCAAGGACGGCGCCAAGGCGTTCGCCATCGAGCACATGCACCTCGCCGGCGGCGTGGCCAAGGCCGGCATCGAGACCCTGAACCTCGCCCGCAAGGTCAACCCCCTCGACCCCTACAACATCGCCCACCCCTTCCAGTTCGCCTCGAACGTCTCCACCACGCTCCTCGGACTGGCCCAGGCGCCCCTGCACCCCGTCGAGATGGCCAAGGGCGTGTTGGGCTCGGGCTGGGGCAGCGACCCGGCGGAGGCGTACGGCACCTTCCTCGGCAACCTCGTCGGGGGCAAGGGAGCCGGCGGGCTGGCCAAGGGAGCCGTGCGGGCGGGCGCGAAGGACGCGCTCAAGGGCGCCGCCCGCAACGCCGTGAAGGAGGGCGGCAAGCGGACGGTGCGCGACCGCTTGCGCACCGCCTGGTGCAAGACCTTCGGCAGCGACCCCATCGACCTGGCCACCGGCCGCATGATCCTGCCGCAGACCGACGTCGCCCTCCCCGGCAGCCTGCCGCTCGCCTTCACCCGCACCTTCGAGTCGTCCTACCGCACCGGCCGCTGGTTCGGCCGCACGTGGATGTCCACGCTCGACCAGCGCCTGGAGATCGACGCCGAGGGCGTCATCCTCATAGGCGAGGAGGGCAACCTCCTCCTCTACCCGCACCCCGCCGTCGGCGTCCCCACCCTCCCCCTCGAAGGCGACGGCGCCCCGCTCGCCCGCACCCCGGACGGCGACTACTTCCTCGTCGACCACGCCACCGGCATCCGCCGCTACTTCACCACCCACACCGAGCACCTCGCCCTCCTCGACGAGATCTCCGACCGCCACGGCAACCACCAGACCTTCGACTACACCGAAGACGGCAAGCCCACCGCGATCACCCACAGCGCCGGCCACCGCCTCCTGCTCACCACCGAGGCGACCCCCGAGGGCGATCGCATCACCGCCCTCCACCTGGCCGGCGCCGCCCCCGACGGCACCGACCAACTCCTGGCCACCTACGGCTACGACGCCTTCGGCCACCTCACCACCGTCACCAAGCCGGCCTCCGACCGCCCCCTCGGCTTCACCTACGACGACGCCGGCCGCATCACCTCCTGGACCGACACCAACGGCAGCAGCTACACCTACGCCTACGACGAGGCGGACCGCTGCACCTCCCAGGGCGGCATCGCCGGCCACCTCCGCGCCCGCTACGTCTGGGGCGACCCGGACCCCACGACGGGCCTGCGCACCAACCGCTTCTTCAACTCCCAGGACCAGCTGACCACTTACCAGGTCAACGACCACCACCAGATCGTCGCCACCACCGACCCCACCGGCGCCACCACCCGCACCACCCGCGACGCCAAGCACCGGGTCCTGTCCACCACCGACCCCCTGGGCCGCACCACCCGCTTCACCTACGACGACGAGGGCCGCCCCACCACCGTCACCCTCCCCGACGGCACCACCTCCACCACCGTCTACGACGCCCACGGCAACCCCCTCAACGTCACCGGCCCCGACGGCACCACCTGGGCGCACACCTACAACGCGCACGGCCACCGCGTCGCCACCACCGACCCGGCCGGCGCCACCACCACCTATACCCACGACGCCCGCGGCAACCTCGCCTCCGTCACCGACGCACTCGGCAACACCACCCGCATCACCTGCGACGCCGCCGGCCTGCCCACCGCGGTCACCGACCCCCTGGGCCACACCACCCACTACCGCCGCGACGCCTTCGGCCGCACCACGTCGATAACCGACCCCTTGGGCGCCACCACCCACCTCCAGTGGACCGTCGAAGGAAAGCTGGCGGCCCGAACAGATCCCACCGGCGCCAGGGAAGAGTGGACCTACGACGGCGAGGGCAACCGCCTCACCCACACCGACGCCGTCGGCCAGACCACCCACTTCTCCTACACCCACTTCGACCTGCTCGCCGCCCGCACCGACCCCGACGGCGTCCGCTACGAGTTCGCCCACGACACCGAACTCCGCCTCACCCAGGTCACCAACCCCCAGGGCCTCACCTGGAACTACACCTACGACGGCGCCGGCCGCCTGATATCCGAATCCGACTTCGACGACCGGGTACTGTCCTACGCCCACGACGCGGCAGGCCAACTCGCCTCACGCACCAACACGTTGGACGAAGTCACGACGTACACCCGTGACTCCCTCGGTCGCATCACGGAGAAGAACGCCGCAGGGCTGGTCACCACCTACGTGCACGACCCCGCCGGCAACCTCCACCAGGCCGCCAACCCCGACGCCACCGTCACCTACACCCGCGACATCCTGGGCCGCGTCCTGACCGAAACGGTCAACGACCGCACCATGACGTTCACCTACGACATCCTGGGCCGCCGCACCTCCCGCACCACCCCCACCGGCCACACCACCACCTACACCTACGACGCGGCCGGCAACCGCACGGGCATGGACATCGCCGGCCACCCCTTGTCGTTCTCGTACGACGCCGCCGGCCAGGAACTCACCCGCACCATCGGCAACAACCTCCACCTCACCCACACCTGGGACCCCACCGGCCGCCTCACCAGCCAGTCCCTCTCAGCAGCAGCCACCGACCCCACCGGCACCGCCCAGGCCGAGGTCCAACAAGTCCTCCAACGCGCCTACACCTACCGCCCCGACGGCCACCTCACCGCCATCGACGACTCCCACACCGGCCGCCGCACCTTCGCCCTCGACCCCGCCGGCCGCGTCACCGCCGTCCACGCCACGGACTGGACCGAGACCTACGCCTACGACGCGGCGGGAAACCAGACGTACGCGGCTTGGCCGGACCGGCATCCGGGGGCTTCGGCCCGGGGTGAGCGTGCTTATGAGGGGACACGGATTACCCGGGCGGGGCGGGTTCGGTATGAGCATGATGGGTTGGGTCGGGTCGTGCTCCGGCAGAAGACACGCGTGTCGCGGAAGCCGGATACCTGGCGGTACGCCTGGAATTCGGAGGACAGACTTACTTGTGTCCTTACGCCCGAGGGTTCCACCTGGCGCTATCTCTACGATCCCCTCGGCCGCCGGGTAGCTAAACAACAGTTGGCGCACGACAGGGCCACTGTTGCCGAGCAGACGGACTTTACTTGGGATGGGCACACTCTCACCGAACAATTCGCGCGAAATTCAAGTTCCTCTAAGTTCGTTGTCCTCACATGGGATGTAAAAGGTTTTCAGCCCGTTTCTCAAACTGAACGCAAGCTGCCCAATCCCGAACTGCCGTCGACTGACAGTCGCTTCTTTTCTGTCGTTGCTGGTTCCGTTGGAAACCCTGCTGAGCTCGTATCGGAAGCTGGCGAGGTCGCATGGCGAACTCGTGCGACAACCTGGGGTTCCAGCGTATGGAATAGTAGGGCCGTCGCATACACGCCATTGAGGTTCCCTGGGCAGTATTTCGACCCTGAGACGGGCCTTCATTATAATTGTTTTCGGTACTACGACCCGTGTGTGGCGCGATACGTGTCGCCCGACCCGTTGGGTCTGAGTCCGGCAGATAATCCCGTCGCGTACGTCAGCAATCCCCTCTCTAAATTCGACCCACTGGGACTCATGTCTTGCGGGGCGAACGCGAGTGATGATTTAGTTAGACTCTATAAGGCTCCGCAGAGGGGGCTTGGTCGGCACCAGTACGAAAATGGGTACCTTCCAGAGGATTTCCCTGGAGGGGATAATCACCCATCGGGCTTCGATGGGCGTGCTTATTTCGCCAAGGATGATTTTGAGGTCCCGTTGACGAAGTATGCAAAGTTCTACGGAGAAGGGGTGATTGAAGTATCGGTGCCGGTCGAAGACTATGTACGCCTTTTTCGGAAGTATGAAAGGCCATACGAAGGGGGGCCGGCTGTTGAAGTTCCCATCCCGCACGAAGGTATGAAGCATCTAAATGGGTATGAGAGGCGTTGGTATAAATGATCGATGATCAAGTTTGGCGTGATGCAAAGCAGGCGCTTCCCTTTGGTGCTCAAGTGGAAGCCACCGTTTTGCGGCATCTCCCCTTCGGTTTTTTCGTCGAAATTACAGACTTTCCTGAAGTGGCAGCCGTGGTGGATGGTATTTCTTATTTGCGTGCCGGTGAAGTAGCTGACCTGGCGGACTGGCCCGCTGTTGGAGACGTCATCCAAGGAGTTGTCGTGGATCACGTCGAGCATAATCGCCAGGTGAAGCTGAGGGTCGATTGAGGGTGCGCAATTTCCCAGCTCAGTGCGTGCACGACTAAAGACCTTTGCGTGCGCCACGTTGCAAATTTCTGCGGTATGGTTATCGTCGTGGTAACTCGACTTTAGAGCGCAGTCAGCGATGGCGGCCTAGTACTTGCGATGACTCTTTGTCGTGGCGGAGACAATGGCGTCTGTGGGTAGCTGCGCCTCCTGAGGGGGGCGACCCATGTGTGCTGAAGTGACCCCGAATTGTCCGGTGGGGAATGGAAGGGACGTCGTGGGTCCCGGGTTTGTGTACCGCCGCGCCGGCGGCGCCGCAACGCGTTGAGGGTCATCTCTGCGATGCTGGCGCCGCTCGCCCTTGTTAGGCGGCCCTGCTAGTCGCCTTGCTTATCGAGATACAGGGGGTGCCGGTCCCTCGGGGGCAGGCTCATCGTCAACTGGCGCCGGCAGGCGGCCGAGGCGGCTGTCGGCGATGCGGAGGGTGTTGGCGAGGGCGGCTGTGGCGCGGAGGAGGGTTAGGCGGAGGAGGAGGGGGCCGGCGGCTTCGTTGTGGAGGGTGGTCTCCGCGTCGGTGTAGGCGATGGCGGCGTTGCGCATCTGTTGGGATTCCATGCGGTCCGCTTTGCGGGTGAGGTAGCCGTGGCCGTCGCCGGAGGGGGCGAGGTAGCAGGGGCGGCCGTCCCACGTCGACCAGGGGAGCAGCCGGAGCGCGGAGCCCGGTTGTTGGGGGTTGTCGGGGTCGTAGGTCATCGCGAGTTCGTCTCCGCGTGCGTCGTGGGCGGGCCTGTGGATTCCCCCTCAGCGTTGCGTCACTGCGCGTAGGCTCGCAATGGACCGACGGTGACGAAAGGGATGTCACGAGGGGGTACGCACGCATGAGCAATACGTATGGCGAGTGGCTGCGGCAGCAGCGGGAGCTGTCGGGCCTGACGCAGCAGCAGTTGGCGGATGTGGCGATCATGACGCGTTCCCATATCGCGCACATCGAGGCGGGGCGGCGGGTGCCGTCGAAGGACGATGCGAGAAGGCTGGACCAGGCACTCAACACCGGGAACGTGCTGAGCAGTTTCCGGCCAGCCGACGAGGTGACGGTTGCTGAGCGCTTCTCGGATGCGCTGGAGCTGGAGCAACAGGCCACGATGATCTGGGAGTTCGCGAGTGCCCTGGTGCCGGGCCTCTTGCAGACAGGCAGATACGCCCATGCCGTCATGCGCACGGCCTTCCCGCCGTGGGGAGAGGAGGAACGTGACCGGCTCGTCCGCACGCGGCTGGGACGAGCGAAGATCCTCGACAACCCGGTGACGCCTGTCATGTGGGCGGTGTTGGACGAGGCCGTTTTGCGCCGGCCTGTCGGCGGACCGGACGTGATGGCAGAGCAGATCATGCACTTGGTCAGCCTGGGAGAGAGCGGCCGGGTCCGAATCCACGTGTTGCCGCTCGCCCAGGGCGCCGCGACCTTCATGCAGGGGCAGTTGAAGCTGATGTGGTTCTCGGACCAGCCACCGGCGGGCTATACCGAGGGCGTGTCCAGCAGTTTCCTGCATGATTCGCCGGCCGTAGTCCAAGGACTGCACAGCAAATACGCTCTGGTGCTGAGTGATGCACTACCGCTGAAGCAGTCACTGGCTCTGATGAGGGCACAAGCGAAGGAGTACGAACACCATGGCTGAGAGCGCTGTTCCGAGTGCCGCCACGTTGAGCGGCTGGCGTAAGTCGTCGTACAGCGACAACGAGGGGGCCGACTGCATCGAGGTCCTCGACCACCACCCCCACGGCACCCCCGTTCGTGACTCCAAGAATCCGCGTGGGCCGGTGATCGTTGTGCCGGCGGGGGCTTGGGGGGCGTTCGTGGGTGCCGTGAAGGGTGGGGTGTTCGGGTTGCGTTAGTTAGCCCAGTACGCGGCGCAAGGAGGCCAGGGCCGTGGTCAGTTCGGGCTCGGTGATGGTCAGGGGTGGGGCCAGGCGGATGGTGGAGCCGTGGGTGTCCTTGACGAGGATGCCCTCGGACATGAGGCGTTCGCTGATGGTGCGGCCGGTGCCGAGGGCGGGGTCGATGTCGATGCCGGCCCAGAGGCCGCGAGTGCGGAAGGCCGTGACGCCGTGGCCGAGGAGTTCGGTGAGGCCGGCGTGCAGGACCTTGCCGAGGTCGGTGGCGCGGGACTGGAACTCGCCGGTGGCGAGGAGGTCGATGACGGCGGTGCCGACGGCGGCCGCCAGGGGGTTGCCGCCGAAGGTGGAGCCGTGTTGGCCGGGGCCGAGGACGGACATGACCTCGCGGCGGGCGACGACCGCGGAGACCGGGACGATGCCGCCGCCGAGGGCCTTGCCGAGGAGGATGACGTCGGGGACGACCCGTTCGTGTTCGACGGCGAGGGTGGTGCCGGTGCGGCCCAGGCCGGACTGGATCTCGTCGGCGATGAAGAGGCAGTTGGCGCGGGTGGTGGCGGCGCGGACGCCGGCGAGGTAGCCGTCGTCGGGGATGATGACGCCGGCCTCGCCCTGGATGGGTTCGATCAGGACGGCGGCGGTGGTGTCGTCGAGGGCGGCTTCGAGGGCGGCGAGGTCGTTGTAGGGGACGGTGCGGAAGCCGGGGGTGTAGGGGCCGAAGCCGGCGCGGGCGTCCTCGTCGTCGGAGAAGCTGACGATGGTGGTCGTGCGGCCGTGGAAGTTGCCGGTGGCGACGACGACGGTGGCGCGGTCGGCGGGGACGCCCTTGACCTCGTAGGCCCATTTGCGGGCGAGCTTGATGCCGCTCTCGACGGCCTCGGCGCCGGTGTTCATGGGGAGGACCATGTCCAGGCCGGTGAGGCCGGCGAGGCCCTCGGCGAACTGCGCGAGGCGGTCGTGGTGGAAGGCGCGGGAGGTCAGGGTGAGCGCGTCGAGCTGGCGGTGGGCGGCCTCGACGAGCGCCGGGTGGCGGTGGCCGAAGTTGAGGGCCGAGTAGCCGGCCAGCATGTCGAGGTAGCGGCGGCCCTCGACGTCCTCGACCCAGGCGCCCTCGGCGCGGGAGATGACCACGGGGAGGGGGTGGTAGTTGTGGGCCAGGACGGGCGCCTCGGCCGCGATCAGGGCGGCGGAGGAACGGCCGGTGGCGGTGCGGGCGTCGGGGGACGTGGTGGGTGCGGTCGTCATGGGCGCAGCTCCTGGGTGCAGCACTTGATGCCGCCGCCGGCCTTGTGGAACTCGGAGAGGTCGACGGGGACGGGGACGTAGCCACGGGCGGTGAGTCGTTCGATCAGCTGGGTGGCCTGGGGCGCGATGAAGACGTGGCGGCCGTCGGAGACCGAGTTGAGGCCGAAGGCGAGGGCGTCGTCGCGGGTGGCGAGGACGGCGTCGGGGAACAGGCGGCGCAGCACCTCGCGGCTGCCGGGGGAGAACGCCTCGGGGTAGTAGGCGACGGCCGCGCCGCCGGTGTCGCCCGCCGCGTCGCCGCTGCCCAGGCCGTCGTCGAGGACGAAGAGGGCGGTGTCCAGGTGGTAGAAGTACGGGTCGGTCAGCTGGAGGCCGATCACCGGGAGGCCGAAGTGCTCCTGGACCTCGGCGTGGGCGGCGCGGGTGGTGCGGAAGCCGGTGCCGGCGAGGACGTAGCCGCCGACGGGGACGAGGTCGCCCTCGCCTTCGCAGGGTGATTCGGGCCGGTAGAGGTCGTAGCCGGCGGCCTTGAACCAGATCTCGTACTCGCGGGATTCCGGGCGGCGCTGCGGGGCGCGGAAGAGCGAGCCGAAGGCGCGGCCGCCCACGACGACCGCGCAGTTCGCCGCGAAGACCATGTCGGGCAGGCCGGGGGCGGGCTGGACGGTCTCGATGGTGTGGCCGTGGTCGCGGTAGGCGCGGACCAGGTCCTCCCACTGGGCCAGGGCCAGTGCGGTGTCGACGTCGGCGTCCTCGCGCATCCACGGGTTGATGGCGTACTCGACGGCGAAGTGGGTGGGCCGGCAGAGCAGGTAGCGCCGGGCGCGGGGGGTGCGGTGCACCGCGTTCAGCAGTGCGCCGCCGGGCTGGGTGGTGGGCACAGAAAGGGCCTCCGCTTCCTGGGATCCGTTTCCACTGCCCGCCGGGTGACGGACCGTGAGTGGTCGTCACCGGGGGCAATTCACGGTACGGAGCGGCCGATTCTGGCGACAAGAAATGAATGCTGCGCAGATACGCAGGAATGGTGCGTGTACGGGGCGGTTACCGCTGGTTCGCTGCGCGGGTCTGTGGGTGGGGCACACTCCGGGGGCGGTCGGCGGGCCGGGCGGGGGCGGGCACGTCGGTGCGGTCGGCGGGGCGGCGGGCGCCGGCCTCGGGGCTGTCCGGGAGGAGGTGCGAGAGCACCATGTAGCTGATCGTCTTGCGGATGAACGGCTCGGTCCGGATGCGTTCGAGGACCTCTTCGAAGTGCTCGACGTCGGTGGCGCGGACGTGCAGCAGGGCGTCGGCGCCGCCGGTGACGGTCATCGCGGCGGCGATCTCCGGGTGGTTGCGGACGACCTCGGCCAGCCGGCGGGGCGGGGCGGCGCTGTCGCAGTAGACCTCGACGTACGCCTCGGTGAGCCAGCCCAGGGCGGCGGGGCGGACGGTGGCGGAGAAGCCGGTGATGACGTTGTTCTCGCGCAGGCGGTCCACCCGGCGTTTGACGGCGGTGGGGGAGAGGCCGATGGCCGAGCCGATCTCGGCGAAGCTCGCCCGGCCGTTCTCGATCAGCGCGGCGACGATCTTGCGGTCCAGCTCGTCGAACGACGCGGACTTGGTGCTCATGGGGCGGCCCTTTCTTCCTCTCCCCTCCCGTCCCCCGGGTCGCGGGGTTGAGGTCACGGTAACGGGGGTGACGGTTGGTGGCGCAGCGCCCGGCCCCGGCGGGAAACTCCCAGGTCAGGCATTGGTGCAGGTCAGTATGGGTGGCGTAACTCTGCCGTAATGGGGCGTGCTCTAGCGTCGGGGGCCCGGCGGTCGCCCGTAGGGGGTCGGCGCGGGCGGCGTGACCGGGAGTCGAGGAGGGCGGGCATGGACGCGGACGGCGGCGGAGACGGCCGGGACGGGGCGCTCGCGCGCGGCGGCGACGCGGTCGGCGACGGGCTGACGCGGGCCGACCGGGCGCGGCGGGTGGCGCACGTGCTGCGCGGACAGGTGCTCCAGGGCGCGTTCCCCGGTGGCGTGCTGCCCGACGAGCGGGCCCTGGTCGCGGAGTTCGGCACCACGCGCAACACGGTCCGGGAGGCGTTGGGGCTGCTGCGCGACGAGGGGCTGGTGGAGCGGCGGCGCGGGGTGGGGACGGTGGTCGTCGGCCGGGCCTACGAGCACCCCTTGGGAGAACTGTCGGGGCTGGCGGAGGTGTTGCAGCAGCACGGGACGGTGGTCAACGAGGTGCGGGCGGCGCGCACCGTGCGGGCGCCGGGGGCGGTGGCGCGGCGGCTTCAGTTGCCGGCGGACGGCCAGGTGGTCTATCTGGAGCGGCTGCGCCGGGTGGACGGGATGCCGCTGTCCTTGGACTGCACCTACCTCATCCCCGAAGTGGGCGAACCCCTTCTGGCGTTGGGGCGCGAACGGTTGGAGAGCCGGGACGTCTTCGACCTGATCGAGAGCGCGGCCGGGCGGCCGTTGGGATCGGCGGAGGTGGCCGTGCGGGCGGTGGTCGGGGACCCGGCGACCTGCGGGGTGCTGGCGATGCCGGGCGGCGGCGCGGTGCTGGCGGTGGAGCGGTTGACGCGGCTGGCGGACGGGCGGCCGGCCGACCTGGAGTTCATCCACCTGCGGGGGGACCGGTTGACGCTGCGGGCGCGGCTGGACCGGGTCCGGGAGGGGTGAGCGGGATGCCGGACCGGTCGGCCCCGCGGGGGCCGTTGACCGTCGCGATGTGCCTGTGCGTGACGTTGGTCGTCGGCATGGTCTCGGCGGTCAACCTGGCCATCCCGGACCTGTCCGCCGGGCCGCTGCACCCGTCCGCCGGGGCCGTGGTGTGGGTGGTGGACGGCTACGTGGTGGTCTTCGCCTGTCTGCTGGTGCCGGCCGGGGCGCTCGCCGACCGGCGCGGGCGCAAGGGCACGTTGCTGTGCGGGATGGGCGTGTTCGTCGTCGGCTCGGCGGTGTGCGCGGTGGCACCGCACGTCGGGGTGCTGATCGCGGGCCGGATGCTCAGCGGGGTGGGGGCCGCCGCGGTGCTGCCGAACACCCTGGCGCTGCTGGTGGACGGGTTGCCGGACGGGCCGCGCCGCCGGGCGATCGCGGTCTGGGCGGCGATGACCGGGCTCGCCGCGGTGCTGGGCAACGTGGGCGGCGGCGCGGCGATCGAGTACGGGAGCTGGCGGGCGCTGTTCGTGTGCGTGGTGCCCATCGCGTCGGCCGCGCTGGTGCTGGTGGCCGTGGTGGCGCCGGTGGCGGGGCGGCATCCGGGGCCGGTCGCGCCGCTGGCCGCCGCCCTGTTCACCGGCGGGTTCCTGGCCCTGCTGAACGGGATCGTCAGCGGGCCGCAGGACGGGTGGCTCCGCCCGTGGGTGCTCGGCTCCCTCGTGGCGGCCGGGCTGCTGCTGACGGCCTGGGCGCGGCGCGAACTGCGTTCCGCGCGGCCGCTGTTGGACCCGCGGATCTTCGCCCGGCCCGCGGTCCGGGCGGGGGCGGTCGGGATGGCGGTGCTGTTCCTGGGGATGTTCGGGCTGTTCTACCTCAACGGGCAGTACCTCCAGTACGCGAAGGGGTACGGGCCGTTCGGCGCCGGGGTGCGGCTGCTGCCGATGGCGGCGGCGCTGTTGGCGGGGCCGCGGTGCGGGCTGGTGCTGGAGCGGTGGTGCGGGCGGCGCGGCGCGGTGGCCGCCGGGATGCTCGTCCTGGCCGCCGGGCTCGCCACGGTGTCGGCCGCGGACGCCCGCACGCCGTACGCGCTGTACGCGGTCGGGGCCGGGCTGACCGCGCTGGGCTGCGGGACCGCGACGCCGCTGCTGTCGCACGCGATGATGTCGGCGCTGCCGCCGGAGGCCGCCGGGGTCGGCTCCGGACTCCAGAGCCTGACGCGGGAGTTGGGTAGCGCGCTGGGGATCGCGGTGACCGGGACGCTGACCGCCGCGGTGTTCGCCGCCCGGCTGCCGGCGCCGCTGGCCGGGCCCGGGGGGCCGACGACGGTCGCGGCGGCCGAGGCCGCGCTCGGCGACCTGCCGGGCGGGGGTGCCCAGCTGCGGACCGCGGTGGTCGCCGCCTTCACCGGGGGGCTGCACGTGGCGACGCTGGTGTTGGCGGCGGGGGTGGCGTTGGCGGCGGGCGCGATCTACCGGTGGATGCCGGAGGCGGAGCGGGTGGCAGCGGCGGAGGCACGCACGTAACTCACACGAGGTAACCGGTCGTGCGCGAGGCGTAAGGGGTGTGCGCCGGGGACAGATCGCAGGCGGTCTCCCGGAAGGGCCGGGAGCGAGAGGGAGGGGAAACCCCATGCGTCGTCGCAACGCCCTGATCGCCGCTGCCGCCGCCGCGCTCATGACGCTGGCCCCGCTGGCCGGTTCGGCCCAGGCCGCCAAGCCCGCGGGCGCGGCGACGCGGATGCAGGAGGGCCGCTATCTGATCGTCAGCGAGAACCCCGAGGTGGGGAAGTTGACCTTCGCGCCGTTCACGGTGCCGGTCTTCCCGCCGATCTTCTTCATCGTCGGCTCGCACGACAAGGACCTGAAGGAGCAGTGGACGGTGCGGCCGGTGGGGGACGGCGCGTTCAGCATCAACTCCACGACGCGCCCAGGGGCGCACTGGTCGGTCCGCGGCGACTCGATCGTGGCCTCCGAAGGTGACCGCGGCGCGTTCGCCGTCGAGCCGGCCGGCGAGGGCACGTACCGGATCCACGTGCCGCACGAGGACGCGGTGGCCACCTTGAACGCGGCCGGGCGCGAGCAGCTCCACCTGCAGCCGGCGAACGGATCGGCCTCGCAGCGCTGGCGGTTCGTGCGCGTCGGCGAGTGAGACCCGGCGGGGCGCGTCCGGTCGGTCCGGGCGCGCCCCGTCCGCGCGGCTACCGCGGCTCGACCCGCTGGATCTTGGCCCGCTCGACGACCTTCGGGCCCACCTCGGCGGCGCGGGCGACCAGGGCGCGGGCGTCCCAGTCGGTCGGCCAGCCCTCCCACAGGCGCAGCCGGCCGGCGACCACCACGGCGCGGATCTGGTCGCGGCCCGCCAGCCGGACGAGTTCCCAGCGCAGGTCGTAGGAGGGGGTGAGTTCGGGGACGGCCAGGTCCACCAGGAGGTAGTCGGCGGCCTTGCCGGCGGCGATCTGGCCCGTGACGCGGCCCAGCCCGAGGGCGTCGGCGCCGCCCGCCGTGCCGTGCTTCAGCCACAGGTCGCCGGCGCCGCACACCGAGTCGCCGGTGGCCAGCCCGTAGGTCAGGCGCTGGGCCGACTCCGCCGCGTCCACGAGCCGGAAGCCGTCGCCGCGGGTGCCGTCGGTGCCGGTGCCGAAGCGGATGCCCAGCGCGGCCCACATGGTGGCCTGCGCGACGGCGTTGCCCTTCCAGGCGCTGGCCACCGGGTTGTAGCTGATCGCCGCGCCGGAGTCGGCCACCTGCCGCATCTCCGTGGGGGTGAGCAGGGTGGCGTGCGCGCCCAGCGTGTGCGGGCCGAGGGCGCCGAGGTGGTGCAGGTAGTCCACCGGGCGGCGGCCGACGCTCTTCAACGAGCGCTCCACGGAGGCCAGGTGCTCGTTGACGTGGATCTGGAGCACCGCCCCGGCGTCGGCGCACAGGTCCGCGGTGTGTTTGATGACCGGGCCGGTGGCGTCCTCGGGGACGGCGATGGCCAGGGACGGGTGGACCAGCGGATGGCCGTGCCAGCGTGCGAGGTGGGCCGGGCCGCCGGTCCCGTTCGAGACGATCTTGCCGAGGACGCAGCGGATGCCGACCTCCTCGGTGGCCTTGGCCAGCGCCGCCACGTCGACCGGTGCCCGGGTCCCGGCGTCCGCGACGGTGGTGAAGCCGCCGCGCAGCGCCTCCAGGGCGGCCAGTTTCGCCGACAGGTAGGCGCTCTCCTCGTCCAGGGCGTGTTCCAGCGGCTCCCAGACGGTCTTGAAGATCTCCGACGGCTGGCCGAACGCCTGGGCCTTGCCGAAGCTCTGGGTGAGGTGGTGGTGCGCGTCGACGAAGCCGGGCATCAGCAGGTGGCCGTCGAGGCGGACCGGGGCGGGGCCGCCCCGGTGCGCGGCGAGGAGCCGGGCGGCCGGCCCGACCTCGCGGAAGGTGCCGTGCTCGATCAGGACGGCGTGGTCGCGCACCGGACCGGTCGGCAGCAGCACGACCTCCGGGAGGAGGAGTTGCCGCTCGCCGGCGAACTGGTCGGGGCGCAGCGCGGGGTGGGCGTCCGGGCGGGGCGTGGCCCGGGTGTCGGAGCGGGGCGCGGCCGGGGACTGCGCGTACGCGGCGCCGGCGCCGGGCCCGCCGAGCAGGCCGCTGGCGCCCGCACCGGTCAGTCCGGCCACGCCGGCGAGGAAGCCGCGCCGGGCGAAACCGCCGCGGGTGGCGCTCCCTTCGGGCGGTGTGCCGGGTGTCGCGTCGGGCGCGTCCGCGCGCCGCGCGCCGTCAGCCGTCGTACCGTCCGTCGTCGCGCCGTTGGTCCGTGCGCCCGGACACTCGCCGGGGTGGTCCGTCCCGGACTCCGGGGCCGTGTGGCCCTGCTGCTCGTTCGCCAACCCGCTCGCCTGCTTCCGTCACCGCGTACATAGGCGCGGCCGCCCCGGAACCGGGCGGCCGCGTTGGGTGGCCTGACCCTAGGACCAGCCATAAAGCGGAACAAGACTTTCGACATACGGGATTTGGCGAGGTCGGGGGGTGGGTGGCGCAACCTCCCGGGGCGTTGATCGCGTCCCAGCTCACGGCGTGTGTCGAGGTCCCGACCGGTGGCGTAACGTCGCCGAAACACGCCCCGCGGGTCGGCGGTCGGGCCACGGCCGAACGCGTGAGCGCCGCATGGGATCCTGGTGCGTCGTGTGCCCGCCGGGCGGCCGGCGTGCCCACGGCGACACGGGGTGGACGTCCGCCGACGGCGGCGGACGGGTTGGTGATACGGGTGGACGTGCGGCGATACATGGGTGCATCGATGAGACTCTGCTTCCTGGTGGAGGAGCAGTACCGCCACGACGGCATGCCGCGGGACGTGATCGCCCAACTCCGGGCCTGGGGGCACCAGGTGGACGTGGAGTGGCCCGGCCGTTCGATGATCCGGATGTCGGAACTGTCCGAGGTGGTGGCGGCCGGGCGGCACGACGCCTGGGTCCTCAAGACCGTCTCCGGCGGACCGGGACTGACCCTCCTGGAGGCCGCGGCGACCACCGGGCTGACCACGGTCAACGACGTCCGCGCCATACGGGGCGTGCGGGACAAGGCGCTGGCCGCGGTGCTCGCGCGCAGCGGTGGGTTGCCGGTGCCGATGACGTACGCGGCGGCCCGGGCCGAGGAGTTCGCGGCGGTGCCGGAGGCCGAGTACCCGCTGGTGGTGAAGCCGGCGGACGGCAGTTCGGGGCGGGCGGTGCGCCTGGTGGAGCGGCCCGAGCAGCTGACCGCGGGGGGCGTTGCGATGTCCGACGGCGCCGACGGCGGCATGCTGATCGCGCAGCCCTACGTCCCCAACTCCGGTACCGACCTGAAGGTCTACTGCGTCGCCGGCGAGCTCTACGCGACCGAGCGCCGCTCCCCGCTCCACCCCGACCAGGCCGTACCGGAACGGCAGGTTCCGTTGCCGGCCGAGGTCGCCCGCATCGCCACCGAGGTGGGCGCGGTCTTCGGGCTCGACCTGTACGGGGTGGACGTGCTGCTGGGCCCGGACGGGCCGATGGTGGTCGACATCAACGACTTCCCGAGCTTCCGGCAGGTGCCGGACGCGGTCGCCCGGGTCTCCGCCGCGGTGCTGCGACTGGCCCGCCACGGCACGGCGTGCGCACCGGCGGGGACGGTGCCCTTCATCGGCCACCAGCGCGGTCCGTGGCCCGCGGCGGAGGCGGTCGGAGGCGCGCGGTGAGGATCGGGATGATCAGCGCGGAACCCGGGCACCCGCTGCTGTCGGCGACCGCGGCGGTGCTGCGGCGGGACGGCCACCGGGTGGAGTTCGTCGCCCCGGACGGCACGCCGCTCGACCCGGACGGGCGACCGGCCGGGCGGGCCGCGCCCGGCACCCCGGCCGACGTCTACCTGCTCAAGGCGCGGACACCGGAGGCGCTGACCACCGCCGCGCGGCTGGCGGACCGGGGGGTGCCGGTCATCAACTCGGTGTCGGCGACCGAGGGTTGCCTGGACCGGGTCGAGATGGCGGAGCGGGCGCGGGCGGCCGGGCTGCCGTTCGCGGAGACCCTGCGGGTGGCGACGGTCCGCGAACTGGCGGCCGGCGGGGCGGACCTCGACTACCCCCTGGTCCTCAAGAGCCGCCGCAGCCGCCGCGGCGACCTCGTGGCGCGCGTCGGATCGCCGGCCGAGCTGGCGGAGTGGGCCGCCGCCCGGCCCGACGAGCCCGTGGTCGTCCAGGAGTTCACCGCCAACAGCGGCTGGGACCACAAGCTGTGGATCGTGGACGGGCAGCCGTTCGCCGCCCGCCGCCGCTCCGAGCTGTCCCCCGGCGGCCGCGGCCCGAACCGCCCGCTGCCGCCCGCCGCCCTGCCCGCCGCCTGGATCGAGGCCGCACTGCACGCCGGCGAGGTCTTCGGCCTGGAGGTGTACGGCGTGGACGTGCTGCACCTCGGTGCCGGCGCCGCGCTGTTCGTGGACATCAACGCCTTTCCTGGCATCCGCGGCCAGGCCGGCGCCCCGGAGACGCTGGCGGCACTGGCGCTGCGCCGGGCCGCGGCCGGTGACGTTCGGTGACCGGAAGGGCCCGGCCCGGACGGTCGACGTCCCCCACGAGACTCCCCCTATAGCTCACACGCCCCAGAAGTTACACCCCCACCCCTCCAACTCAACTCGAAAGAGTGCCAGTTCAGCGCCGGTATGACGGCTGAGGTCTACGGCGCTGACGCCCGGGGTAGGGCTGGCGCCGTCAGAGGGGGTGCTTTGGCGCGCCCTCCTTCCGTGCGCACCGTCCGTACGGAGGGGCACCAGTATCGGGAGAGGCCACCAACGGTGACGCAGTCACAGTCCCACCCCGCGGCGCAGCCGTTCACCCTGCCGCACTTCTACATGCCGCACCCGGCGCGGCTGAACCCGCACCTGGAGGCCGCCCGGACGCACTCCCGACAGTGGGCCCGGCAGATGAACATGCTGGAAGGCTCCGGCATTTGGGACCAGCGGGACCTGGACGCCCACGACTACGCGTTGCTGTGCGCCTACACCCACCCGGAGTGCTCCGAGGAGGCGCTCAACCTCGTCACCGACTGGTACGTCTGGGTCTTCTTCTTCGACGACCACTTCCTGGAGGAGTTCAAGCGCACCCTGGACCGGGAGGGCGGCAAGGCGTACCTCGACCGGCTCCCCGCGTTCATGCCGATGGACCTGGACACGCCCATGCCGGAGCCGACCAACCAGGTCGAGGCGGGGCTGGCGGACCTGTGGCGGCGCACCGTGCCCGCGATGTCGCTGGACTGGCGCCGCCGGTTCGCCGAGAGCACCGAGAACCTGCTCAACGAATCCCTCTGGGAACTCTCCAACATCAACATCAACCGGATCTCCAACCCGGTCGAGTACATCGAGATGCGGCGGAAGGTGGGCGGCGCCCCCTGGTCGGCGGGGCTCGTGGAGTACGCCACCGGCGCCGAGGTCCCGGCCGCCGTCGCCGGCTCCCGCCCCCTGCGCGTCCTCAAGGACGCCTTCTCCGACGCCGTCCACCTGCGCAACGACCTCTTCTCGTACCAGCGCGAGATCGAGGACGAGGGCGAACTGAGCAACGGCGTCCTGGTGCTGGAGACGTTCCTGAACTGCACCACCCAGGAGGCCGCGGACGCCGTCAACGACCTGATCACCTCGCGCCTCCAGCAGTTCGAAGACACCGTCTTCACCGAACTGCCCACGCTCTTCGCCGACCAGGGCCTCGACCCGGCCGGCTGCGCCGCCGTGCTCGCGTACGCCAAGGGCCTCCAGGACTGGCAGTCCGGCGGCCACGAGTGGCACATGCGCTCCAGCCGCTACATGAACGGCGGCGGGGCGGGCGAACCCGGCGGCACCGCGGCCCCCTGGTCACCGCTGGTCTTCGGCGGCCTGGGCACCCAGGGCCTGGGCGCGCTCGCCACCGGGGCGCTCGGCCTGGGCACCTCGGCCGCGGACCTGCCGACCGCGCTGCGCACCGCCGGCGCCCAGCGGGTGCGCCGCCGCAGCCACGCCCCCCACCAGCCGGTCGGACCGTCCCAACTCCCCGACTTCGTCATGCCGTTCAGCACCACCCTCAGCCCCCACCTGGCGGCGGCCCGGCGCAACGTCGTCACCTGGGCGCAGCGGATGGGGCTGCTCCAGCCGCAGCCCGGCGTGCCGTTCTCCGCCATCTGGGACGAGGACGCGCTGGTCCGCTTCGACTTCGCGCTGTGCGCCGCCGGCCTGCACCCCGACGCCACCCTCGACGAACTCGACCTGGGCACCCAGTGGCTGACCTGGGGCACCTACGCCGACGACTACTACCCCGCGGTCTTCGGCCGGACCCGCGACGTCGCCGGCGCGATGGCCACCACCAAGCGCCTCTCCGCCCTGATGCCCGTCGACACCGCCGACCGGGCGCCCGAAGCGGCCAACGCCCTCGAACGCGCCCTCGCCGACCTGTGGACCCGCACCGCCGGGCCGATGGCGCCGGACGCACGCCGCACGTTCAAGGCCACCGTCGACGCCATGACGGCCAGTTGGCTCTGGGAACTGGACAACATGGTGCTGCACCGCGTCCCGGACCCGGTCGACTACATCGAGATGCGCCGCGCCACCTTCGGCTCGGACCTCACCATGAGCCTGAGCCGGCTCGGACACGGCCGCCAGGTGCCGCCGGAGGTCTACCGCAGCGGCCCGATGCGCTCCCTGGAGAACGCCGCCGCCGACTACGCCTGCCTGCTCAACGACGTCTTCTCGTACCAGAAGGAGATCGAGTACGAGGGCGAGGTCCACAACGGCGTCCTCGTCGTGCAGAACTTCTTCGACTGCGACTACCCGACCGCGCTGGCCATCGTCCACGACCTGATGACCTCCCGCATGCGCGAGTTCCAGCACATCGCCGCCCACCAACTCCCCATCCTCTACGACGACTTCAAGCTCTCCGCGGAGGCCCGCGGCACCCTCGACGGCTACGTCAAGGAGCTGGAGAACTGGCTCGCCGGCATCCTCACCTGGCACCGCGAATGCCGCCGCTACCGCCCCGAGTACCTCCGCCACCACCCCGGCACCACGGGCTGGAACCCGGGCGCGACGGGGCTGGGGACATCGGCGGCGCGGGTGCCGGCCGGGGCCTGAACCGGCCGGGGTGCCGGTTCGGCCTCGCGCGGGACCAGGCTCAGCGGCGCAGCGTCGTGCTGCGCCGCAGACCGGACAGCTTCTGCGGGTTGCGCACGGAGTAGAGCCCGGTGATCAGGCCGTCGTCGATGCGCACCGCCAGCACGGTGTCGATCTGCCCGTCGAGCCGAAGGAGCAGCGCCGGACAACCGTTGACCTGCGTCAACTCCAATACCCGCGTGCGGAGGTTGTCCAGCCCGGCGGCCAGGACGGCGGCGACCGCATCGGCCCCGACGGCGGGGGCGAGCGCGGCGCGGGCGATGCCGCCGCCGTCGCCGAGGAACACGACGTCGGGCGCGAGGACGTCGAGCAGGGGTTGCAGGTCACCGGTGTTGATCGCCCGCCGGAACGCCGTCACGGCGTTCCGGGTGTCGGCCGGTGAGGCGGACCCTCGTGGCCGTCGGGCCGCGACGTGGGCCCGGGCCCGGTAGGCGAGTTGGCGGACCCCGGCCGGGGTCCGCTCGACGGCCTCGGCGATCTCCTCGTAGTCCAGGGCGAAGACCTCGCGCAGGACGAACACCGCCCGCTCGACCGGCGCGAGCGTTTCGAGCACCAGCAGCATCGCCATCGAGACGTGTTCGGCCAGTTCGACGTCGTTGGCCACGTCGGGAGCGGTGAGCAGGGGTTCGGGCAGCCAGGGGCCGACGTAGGTCTCCTTGCGGCGGCCGAGCGCGCGCAGGCGGTCGAGCGCTTGGCGGGTGGTGATCCGGACCAGGTAGGCGCGCTGGTCCCGCACGGCGTCGAGGTCGACGGTGGCCCAGCGCAACCAGGTCTCCTGGAGGACGTCCTCGGCGTCGGCGGCCGAACCGAGCATCTCGTAGGCGACCGTGAAGAGCAGGTTGCGGTGGGCGACGTACGCCTCGGTGGCGAGGGCCGCGCGGCCGGAGCGGTGCCCGCCGACGCCGCGCTCGTCAGATGTGGTCCGCGCCGATCCGGTCATGGGGATCCTGCTCTCTCTCGACGGTGTCCCCCACCCGACGCCGGCCACCGCCGTCGCGTAACACCGAACCGAGGTGGTTCAGCTCACACCGCGGCAGGTGTTATGCCGGTCCGCTGCCCGCCGTCTCGTGGTCGTTCATGCAGGCACCGCCACGAGTGAGGACCCCGCCATGGAACCCCGTTTCGACCTGAACGCCAACGCCCTCGGCGCGAAGATCGGCAAGCGCTTCGCCCACACCAGCGTCGCGATCATGCAGTCGGGCCTGCCGAGGTCGCTGATGGAGCTGGTGGAACTGCGTGCCAGCCAGCTCAACGGCTGCGGATTCTGCGTCGACGCGCACGCCAAGGAACTGGCGGCCGCCGGTGAACCCGCGGTCCGGATCAACCTGGTCGCCGCCTGGCGCGAGTCCACCGTGTTCACCGAGGCCGAGCAGGCCGCACTGGCGCTGGCAGAGGAGGGCACCCGCATCGCCGACGCCCACCACGGAGTGTCCGACGCGACCTGGGCCCTGGTACGCAAGCACTACGACGACGACCAGACCGCCGCGCTGGTCTACCTGGTAGCCATGATCAACGCCGCCAACCGGCTACTGGTGATCACCAGGACCAAGGGCGGCTCCTACCAGGCCGGCACCTTCGACGCCGCGGTGGACTGAACGGCCGGCCGGCCCCGCCCTGCCCTGCACCGGGGGGCGGGGAGGGGCCGGGGGCTGGACAGTGAGCGGTCAATGGGCCGCTGGCTGCTGGCGGCCCTTGCGCCGGCAACTGAGGCACGGGAAGGGGCACGGGGGCACCTTCGCCCCCGGAGGGATGCGCACGACTCCGGAGGCCGCAGCCAACCCCCCTTGGTGCTCCGCCGGCCACTCAGGAGGGTCCGGGGACGGCTGCTCCGCATCCGGTTGCGTCTGCGCGCTCACGGGGGCTACTGCGGGCACTTGGCGGAGTGCCGGTAGATCACGGTGGGTGGCCCAGGGAAGCACTCGATCCGGCCTCGGCGAGTCAGCTCGAACGTCCGGATCGGCTCCCGGCAGGCGAAGCACCGCTGACCCTCGGGCGCATACGTCGAGTACTCCCAATTTCCGCTGACAGTTTGCGAGTTGCATTCGTTAGTCCGGGAATGCATGCGGGTTGAAAGAGGCGCATGAGATCCGTCTGCGCCTCGATGGCCCGGATCTCTTCCTGATGCTTATGCAGGCCAGTGCGGCGGTACAGGCGCCATGCGGTCGCCTCCGTGGCAGCCTTGCGCGCGGCTTCGGTGAGGCCGGCCTTGACCTCCTCGGATACCTCCAGGGCCGTGAGGACGCGTTCAACGTCCATCACGCTGGGAGCGAGCGCTTCGTGTTCGATCTTGCTCAGCTTGCTCGGAGACATGGCGGCGCTGCGGGCGACTACCTTGGCCTGCTTTCCGCTGGCCTCTCGTAGTTCCCGCAGCGCTCTGCCGACGCTGATGCCGTTCACTCCGGCTTTACGAGAACTCTCCTGCGACGTCGAGGCGCCGACGCTCTTGGACGCCATCGCCCAGGTGGCCCGCAACATCCGGCTCGTTCCCGGGCTGCACGCGGTAGGCGTCCGGCACGACGACATGGTGACGCTGGGCGAAGCCGCGCAGCGATGTGGACGTAGCCGTCAGTCCTTGGTGCAGTTGTCGCGTGGGCAGCGTGGGTCCGGCGGCTTCCCGGAGCCGGAGGTGGAGACGGAAGGGACGGCGTTCTATTCCTGGCGCAGGATCGCCGGGTTTCTGCGCGGCCTTGGTGATGACATCCCGTCGGTCTCGCACGATCTCGTTGTCGCTGACCATGCGTTGCGTCTGGCAGATGACCTTGAGGGGCTGGACGTTGCGCCGGGCACGTTGCGGTCGCTCGGGCTGCCTGTCGAGTAGGCGACGCGGCGCACCGCCGGGCGGCGGTGGGGCCCCGGACTGCGGTGGGTCCGGGGCTCCGGCGACACCGAGTTCGGTGCGTTCTCAGACGGTCGCGGATGCGCCGTTCTTCAGCGACGTGACGAACGATTCCCAGGCGCCGACGCCGAAGACAAGGTGGGGACCGGTGGGGTTCTTGCTGTCGCGGACGGGTATGACGTCCGGTTGGCCGTCGGTGACCTCGACGCACTGGCCGTTCGCGCTGCTGTAGCTGCTCTTGCGCCAGACTACGACTTCGACGCAGTTGCCGCCCGTCCCGCTGTAGCTGCTCCTGTGCCATATGGCGCCGTCAAGGTCTCGGTTGTCCATCCCTCGATGCCTCTCTCAGTCCGTGTCGCTACAGGTGTTCCCGTACCCGGGCGATCAGGTCGAGGCTGTCCGCCGGGCTCAAGGCGATCGATCGCAGCGAGTCGAAGATGAGGGTATGTTCCTCGACCTCCTCCTCGGTCTCCATGTAGAGCATGCCGGTCCGGTGCTCGACGCACACGACGTCGGAATAGGTCGAGTTCGGGAAGCTGAACAGCACGAACGAACCGTTGAGGCCCGCGTGCGCGCCGGCTCGGTCGGGGATGACCTGGAGTTCTACGAAGGGGTGGTCGGCCACGGCCTTCAGGTGGTCGAGTTGGTTGCGCATCACTTCGCGGCCGCCTACCTGAAGGCGCAGGGCTGCCTCGGTCTCGATCACGCACACGCGTGGCGGGTCGGACCTCTCCAGGATCTCCTGTCGCTTTATACGCGACTCCACCAATGCCTCGATCTCCTCGTGGCCGAGGGCTGACGGCGGACAGGCGAGCACCGCGCGTGCGTACTCGGGAGTCTGCAACAGGCCAGCGATGAGGCTGCTTTCGTACGACCGGATGTAGTTGGCCGTTGTTTCGTAGTCGATGAAGTCGGTGAACGTGGGGCGTGCGAGTCCCACCCGGTGCACCCACCCTGCTTCCCGACTCCGTCGTGCCAGCGACACCATGTCCTCGACCAGAGCGTCGTCAACGACCGCGTAGAACCGCAGCAGATCGCGTAGTTCGCCCAGTGAGATGCCCAGGCGAGCGTTCTCAATTTTGTTGATCTTCGTGCGATGGCATCCGATGCGGTCGGCAGCCTCCTGCGGAGTCTTCCCCGCCTGCTCCCGGAACTCGATCAGCTTCGCGGCGAGGCGTCGGCGGCGAACCGTGGGACGCGTTCCGGCCATGAAGTACCCCTTCTGAACGGCTGGTTGCCCACACTAGCGTCACGATCACGTGTTGGCACTAGTGCCAATTTCACGCTTGCCAATTTCTCTAGTGCCGAGCATCCTGAGTGGGCAGTCGCTCAGCGTGTCGATGTGTTCACTGTTGAGTGATCTCGACGTTCCGTCATGCGCTCCAAGGGGATAGCCATGTCCACACGCGCCCGGCCCGTAGTCGCCCGACTTGCCCCCGCCGTCTCGGCATCCGTCGCCTACCGCATACCGAGTGAGCCCCGTAGTGCTGGGTGGGCCCGTAGGGAGCTGCGGTGGCGCTTGGGGCAGTGGGGCGTGGTGGGTGAACTCGTCGATGTCGCAGAGCTGTTGGTGTCCGAGTTGGTCGCCAACGCGGTCCGGGCGCAGGGGGAGGACGGCGCGTGGGTCGGGGTCCGGTTCGGGTTCTCGGGCGGGCGGCTGCGGCTGGAGGTGCGGGACGGGAGTGCGGAGAAGCCCGTGATGAACGACGACGTGGAGGAGGACGCGGAATGTGGGCGTGGGTTGGTGCTGGTGGACGCCTTGGCAAGTGGCTGGGGCGTGGCAGTGGACGGCACCGGAAAGGTGGTGTGGGCGGAGCTGGCGGTACCGGAGGTGCCGTGCGGTACCGCGCCGAGGTGACGGTGCGGTGCCCGGACGGGGCGGCGATCGCGCTGGGCGGGCTGGCGTCGTCGTCGCCGCGTCGGGCGGTGGGGTGGGTCCGGCGGCGGGCCGTGCATCTGGCGCAGCAGTTAGGGGCGCCGTACGAGGGCGGGGTGCGGGCCTGGTTGGAGGGGGCGGGGGAGTTCGGCGGGGCGGTGGACGCGCTGGCCGGGGGAAGTGCCGTGGCGTTGACGGTGGTGGACGGTGAGGGGTGTGCGTACGCGCTGGTGGCGCGGCCGGTCGTCGCGGCGCTGGAGGTGGCGGCGTGACGCGGGGGTTGGGGACGCCGGGGATCTGGTGCGAGCGGGTGGTGTACCGGTCGCCGGACGCGGACGTCGTCGCGTCGTGGACGTCGCTGGCCGTGGGGAGCCCGGTGCAGGCGGCGCGGGCGATCGGGGCGGATGCGCGGAGGATGGCCGGTGGGCTGGACGGTCGGGTGCGGCGCCGGGTGTTGAGCGGCGTGGACGGCGGCGGGCGGGTGGGCGCGATGGCCGCGTTGCACCGGGGAGAGCCGTGCGGGCTGGCGCTCGACTGCGGTGGGGCGTGGGTGGAGTGGTCGGCGCGGCCGGTGCTCTTCCTGCCGGTCGTGAGCCGTACGGGGCCGTGTTGTTCGAAGGTGACCGAGGGGCCGGTGGGGTTCAGGCGGGCACTGGTGGGGGCGCCCGACTAGGGGCGGTGAGGTCGGGGCGGGCGGCCTGCGTTCCGCCCGCCCCGGGGCAGCGAGTGGGAGCCCCCGCGCCGTGGCCGTCCAACCGGTGTGTGCCGGTGGTCAGTTGGGGCGGCGGGCCGCCAGGTGGGCCAGGAGGCGGGCGCGGTGGGCGTCGTCCTGGGCGAGGGCCAGGGCGGTCCAGGCCATGGCGAGGCCGCCGTCCAGGAGGGCGCGGTCGGCACTGGCCGTCGTGCCGTAGCGGGTGAACTCCGGGTTGTGCATGATCGCGTCGGCGCAGTCGTAACCGATCATGGGGTGGATGGTGGGGACGATCTGCGAGACGTTGCCCATGTCGGTGGAGCCGCCGCGCAGGGTCGGGTCGCTGGGCGGCACGGTGCGGCCGAGGGCGGTCGCGGCGGCCGTGTAGAGGGCGCACATGTCGAGGTCCTGGCGCAGGTCGGCGTAGTCGTTGCCGACCGGGGTGAGGGTGAGGTCGGCGCCGGTGGCGAGCGCGCCGGCCTCGAAGCAGTGCCGGATGCGGGACTGGAGTTCGCGCAGGTCCTCGACGGTCTCGGCGCGGCAGTCGTAGGCGGCGGTGGTGCGGCCGGGGATGACGTTGGAGGCCTCGCCGCCGGAGGTGGTGATGCCGTGGACGACGCCGCCGGGGACCATCTGCTGGCGGTGGGCGCCGATGGCCACCTGCGCGATCATCAGGGCGTCGGCGGCGTTGACGCCGCGGTGCGGGGCGGCCGAGGCGTGCGCGGTGCGGCCGGTGTAGGCCACCTCCCAACTGCTGATCGCCAGGGAGGTCATGCCGATGGCGTCGGTCGGGGCGGCGTGCACCATCATCGCCGCGGCCACGTCGTCGAAGGCGCCGGCGCGGAGCATGTCGGCCTTGCCGCCGCCGGATTCCTCCGCGGGCGTGCCGAGCAGCTTGACGGTGATGCCGAGCTCGTCGGCGAACGGGGCGAGAGCGAGCGCCGCGGTGGTCGCCGCGGCGCCGTTGACGTTGTGGCCGCAGGCGTGGCCGATGCCGGGCAGGGCGTCGTACTCCGCGCAGATGCCGATCACCAGCTCGCCGGAACCGGCGGTGGCGGTGAAGGCGGTGGGCAGGTCGCAGACGCCCCGCTCGACGGCGAAACCGGCCCGCTCCACCAGATCGGCGATCTTCTTCGCGGAGCGGTGCTCCTCGTAGGCGAGTTCCGGCTCCGCGTGCAGGCTGTGGCTGAGCGCGATGACGTCGTCCTGGTGGGCGGTGACGGTGTCGCGGGTGCGGTGGTGCAGGGCGGTGAGGGGAAGCGGGGCGGTGGGGGCCGTCATCGAGGGGTCCTTTCCGTACGGGCCGGGCGGGCGGGCGTCAGGGGGCGGTCGTCGGCGTCGCGGGCGCGTCGCGGTGGTGGCGGTACAGGAGGCCGATCAGCGCGCCCGCCAGCGAGACGACGGTGCACAGCAGCCAGGCGTGGGTGTACGCGGACTCGGCGGGCAGCTGGTGGCCCGCGGTGGTCTCGGCGGCGAAGACCGACAGGACGACGGCGGCGCCGAGCGAACCGCCGACGTTGATCAGGAGTTCGTTGATGCCGGAGCCGACCGAGGTCTGGTCGTGCGGCACCGCCTCGACGGCGAGGGTGCGCGTGGAGTGCTGGAGCAGCCCGCTGCCGAGGCCCACGACCGCGGTGAAGACCAGGTACGGCACCAGGGAGGTGTGCCAGGCGAAGGTGGCGAGGTTGCCGGCGGCCATCAGCAGCGAGCCGGTGACCAGGGTGCGGCGGTCGGAGATCCGGCGGGCCAGGGCGGGGGCGAGCAGCGCGCCCACGACGAGCGCCAGCATGTTGGGCAGCAGGGCGAACGCGGTGGCCAGCGGGGCGAGCCCGAGTCCGTAGCCGGCCTCGGCGGGGGAGGTGCCGAGGAACACCGGGTTGGCGACCAGCAGGCCCAGCATGCAGGAGCTGAAGGTGACGGTGACGACGGAGACCACCACGACGTTGCGGCGGCGGAACAGCCGGACGTCCATCACCGGCTCCGCGGTGCGCAGTTCGACCCGCACCCACAGGGCCGTCACCAGCAGGCCGCCGACGAGGCAGCCGAGGGTCTTGGGGGAGGTCCACTCCCAGCCGGGGGAGCCGCCCTGACCGAGCGCGAGCATGAGCGCCACCAGCCCGGTGCACAGCAGCAGCGCGCCCCACCAGTCGGTGCGCCCGCCGGGGCGGTCGGCGCTCTCCGGCAGCAGCGGCCAGGTCACCACCAGGGCGAGGGACACCGCGGCGGCCGGCACCCACAGGGCGGCCGTCGGCCGGGCCACGAACTGCGCGATCAGGCCGCTGGCGACGGTGCCGAGGGCGAGCCCGGCGACTAGGGCGGCGACCATCACGCTGATGCCGCGCCGGTTCTGCTGGGCGGTGCCGCGGTTGCGCAGGACGCCCACCAGCAGCGGGAAGAAGCCGGCGAACGCGCCCTGGAGGACCGAGCCGACCAGCAGCAGGCCGAAGGACCGGCTGAGGCCGACCAGGACCGAGCCGGCGAGGACCAGCGCGAGGTTCCAGCGCAGGATGCGGCGGTGGCCGTGCAGGTCGCCCAGGCGGGACAGCACGGGGGTGAAGGCGACGCTGGCGAGCAGGTTGGCGACGCTGATCCAGTTCAGGTCGGCGACGGTGACGTGCAGGGTCGAGGTGAGGCCCTTGAGCAGCGGGCCCAGGAAGCCCTGCGTGACGCCGCTGGACAGCTCCACGAGGACCAGGCAGAGCAGGACGATCGCGGGGGAGGTGGGGACCGTGCCGCGGCCGCTCGCGCGAGTCGCGGCGGCCCGGCCGCGGGATCTGGCGGGCGGGGTCGGGTCGAGGGTCGTTCCTGGCTCGGTCATGGCGGTGCCGCACCTGTTCTGACGAGGGCGCGCGGCGGGGAGCCGTGCGGCCGGGGTGAGGAGCCTCCGCGGCGGGCCGCCGGATGGCGGAAAATCGTCGCTGGCGGAAACAGGGCATCAATGTGGCGGGAACGCCGTACCCTCGTCCATATGTGACCCTCAGGTGGCCCGAAACCCGCATCCCAGAGGTGATCATCGGTGGATTCAGACATCACGGCCGGCGCCGTGGAGCTTTTGGACGAGCTGGATCATGCCGTCATCCGCCTCCTGGCCCGCGAGCCGCGCGCCGCCTTCGCCGACGTCGGGGCGCGCCTGGGCGTGCACGAGCGGACGGTCGCCCGCCGCCTGGACCGGCTGATCGCCGCCGGCCTGGTCCGCTTCACCGCCTTCCTGGTGCCCGAGCACCTCGGCGAGGGCCTGGTCGTCGAGCTCGCGGTGCGCTGCGCCCCCGGCCGGCTGCACGAGACGGCGCAGGCGCTGGCCCGGCGGCCGGATGTGCGCGCGGTGGACGTGGCCACCGGCGCGTCCGAGGCGGTCGCCGAGATGATCGTGCCGGGCCCGGACCAGCTGCTCTCCCTCGTCGACGGGCCGATCGCCCGCATCCCCGGCGTCACCGGCATCCACACCGCGGTCGTGCTGCGGCTGCTGCTGACCGCCACCGACTGGGACCCGTACGGGGACGAGCCCACCGCGACCCGGCGGCGGATCGCGGAGGGCGGATCGCTGCCCCCGCCGCCGGCCATCGACGAACTCGACCGGCGCCTGGTGGCCCTCCTGGAGCGCGACGCCCGCGCCCCCATGACCCGCCTGGCGCAGGAACTCTGCGTCGGCGAGACCACCGCCCGGCGCCGGCTGGCCCGGCTGATGGACTCGCACATCCTGCACCTGCGGCTGCACGCCGAACCGGAGGTCCTCGGCTTCCCGGTCGAGGCCCGCTTCCGGCTGACCGTCGAACACCGGGCGCTGGACGCCGCGGTGCGCCGCCTGGCCCGCGAGCCCGAGGTCCGCCACCTCGTCCTCACCACCGGCCACAGCAACGTCCAGGGGTATTCCAGCCACCGCTCCGCCCAGGACCTGCACGCCTTCACCGCCCGCGTCTTCGCCCCGCTCGACGGCGTCACGGCCGCGGAGGCGGCCCTGTTGCTGCGGACGTACAAGCGGGCGGGGGTGGTGACGGAGCGGGGCCGGGGGGCCGCGGCGAGCGAGTGAAGTCCCGGCCCTGCGCCATCAGGTGGAGCACCTCGCGCTTGCGCGGCGTCAGCGAGTCCAGCGGATCGTCGCGCCGTCGGGCCAACAACTCGGTGACCACGTCCGGGTCCAGCGCCGTCCCGCCGGCCGCGACCCGCTGGAGGGCGTCCAAGAAGGCGTCCACCCGGCCGATCCGGTCCTTGAGCAGGTAGCCGACCCCGCTCGCGCCGTCGGCCAGCAACTCGGCGGCGTAGGTCTCCTCGACGTACTGCGACAGCACCAGCACCGGTTGCCCGGGCACCTCCCGGCGGGCCGTGAGCGCCGCCCGCAGTCCCTCGTCGCGCAAGCCCGGCGGCATCCGCACGTCCAGCACCGCCACGTTCGGGCGGTGCGCGAGCAGGGCCGGCAGGACCTCCGGGCCGGTGGCCGCGACGGCCGCCACCTCGTGCCCGGCGGAGGTCAGCAACAGCACCAGCCCCTCCCGCAACGCGCTTGGCGTGCGGGCGAGTTCGACCGCGGCCCGGTCCGCCCCGCTGTGCTTGGCCGTGTTGGTCAACGCCTCCGCGACCACGAAGTACGCGGCGGCCTCCACCGCGGCCGGGGCGCGCGGCGCCGCGGCGAGGCCGTCCTCGCGCACCTCGACCGACAGGCCGCTGCCGGCCGCCAAGGCCCGTACGGCACCCGCCAGTCCACGGTCGGTCAGGACCGGCGGATGGCTGCCTCGAACGACGTGCCGCAGCTCGGCGAGGGCCCCTTCGGCCTGGTCCTGGGCGTCGTCCAGCAGTGTGCGCGCGGCCTCGGGGTCCGCGTCGTACGCCCGTCGGGCCAGCCCCAGCCGCATCGACAGCGCCACCAGGCGGGCCTGGGCGCCGTCGTGCAGGTCCCGCTCGATACGGCGCAGTTCGGCGCCGTGCGCGGCCGCCGCACCGGCCCGGGTGGCGGTCAGTTCCTCGACACGGGCGGCGAGTTGGCCGGTGCGCAGGGCCTCGGGCGTCGGCGTCAGCAGCGCCCGCGACCACGTCGCGTCGAGGTCGGCGAGCCGCGCGATCAACGGCAGCACCACCGCCCGGCGCCCCATCAGGCCGCACCACACCCCGTCAACCACCAGGCCCAGCGGGCACACCAGCGACAGCCCCGTCGCCAGCCCCAACTGGCCGGTGGCGCACGTCGCGCGCCGCACCACCGCCCCCATCGTCCGCCCGCCCCCCCATGCGCACAGGCCAGCGACGCCCGCCGGTTGCCGCGGGCCCGGTCGGCGGCGTTCCGGGGCCGCGCCGGTGCCCGTCGCGCCCGGGGGCGGAGCCCGCTCCACCCCCGATCCGGGTGCGCTCCCTCGTCGCCGGTCGACGCGCCGGGCATCGTGGTGGACGGGTCGAACGCACCGGGTCACCCGCCGTTGACGCGGTGTCGGCGCCGGGCGACCCGGCGCGCGCGACGCCGTGGCGCCCCGCCCGCGCCCCGGCCCCAGGCCCTCGAACGCCCCCCGGAAGGAACGACCATCCTCGATCGATGAACACCCTGAAAGCCCTGCTCTGGTGCGTCCTGACGCTCGCCGTCGCCGTCAACGTCTCGACCAGCTTCGCCTTCGACGGCGTTCAGCAGGTCCTGCTCGGCGTCGGCACCGGCACGGTGGCCGTCGCCTCGGCCGTGGGCCTGTTCCTGGTGCGCGCGCGGCGGCACCCGTGAGGCCGGGCCGGCTCGCCGGGCCCCGCTGCGGCGACCCCGGGCGAGCGTCGAGCCACCCACGGTGACCTGCCCGATTTGCCTGAATTTTCACGTAATGGCACTTGTTGGTGTCGGGTGTTCGACGTAGTGTCGGAAGTGTCGCGGCGAGCACATACCGCCGGAACGACCCACAGGGGAACACCCCGACGGGCGCACCGAATCGCCACCAGAGCACGGTCCGGAAAGCCGCGGCGACATCCCATCACAGGAGGCAGAGATGACCTTCAGGGCATGCTTCCCCCGCAACCGCTGGGACGACCGCGGCCGGCACGGCGGCGGCGGCTGGGGCGGCGGAGGCTACGGCGGATACGGAGGCTACGGCGGCTACGGACGCGGCGGTTACGGACGCGGCGGCTATGGGCGCGGCGGCTACGGACGCGGCGGCTTCTTCGTCATCGGTAGGTTCTGACCTGATCCGTTGTCATCATCTGTTGTCACCGATCACAGCACGACAGTTGATCTGTTGTCACCGATTTCGCACGACAGTTGTTGACCACAGACAAGACATGTGAGTCGGGCCTAGTGACCTGATACACAGCCCGAGGCGGGCTCGCGCAACACCCGCGAGCCGGCCTCGTAGGCTGCCGTGCCACGGTTCACCAGGCCCGTCCGCACGCACCCAGTGACCATGCATCTACGCAGCTCACGCCGCATCCGCGGTGCCAAGGCCAACGACGGCCGAGGGCCGCGGACGGCCACCGACCGCGAGACGACGACGTCCCGCGGGCGCGGGACGCGGACGGCCACCCTCACCGACGCCCCACCGCCCGCCCCACCCGTCGACGCCCCGCCGTCCGGAGCGCACCGGTCCGCACCGCGGCCGGGCTCGCACCCGGCGGACGTCGAACTCCTCGCCCACCTCCCCACCGACGACGTGCCCATCGTGACCCGGCACGTCGGCCCCGTGGAGGCGTTCCGGCGCTTCTGGCCGCTGACCCAGGGCGATCGCCGCTGGCTCGTGCTGGTGATCATGTGCGCCGTCCTCTCCGCCCTCGCCGAGACCGTCACGATCCTGATCTTCGCCCAACTCACCGACCAGGCCCTGGCGAAGGGCTCGGTCAGCGCCTTCTGGCACCCGGCCGGCATCTGGCTGGGGGTCGCGGTCTTCGGCGCGATCGTGGGCTACCTCGGCAACTCCGTCGCGGCCTGGACCGCGGAACGCTTCCTGCTGCGCCTGCGCGCCCGCGTCTTCACCCACCTCCAGACGCTGCCGCCGCACTTCTTCCAACGCAACCGCCGCGGCGACCTGCTGGAACGGCTGACCGGCGACGTCGACGCCATCGAACGCCTCGTGGTGACCGGCCTGGTCAGCGCCTGCGCGGCCGTCTTCAGCACGCTCTTCTACGGCGCCGCCGCCCTCTGGCTGCGCTGGGAACTGGCGCTCGCCACCTTCGTCGCCGCACCGATCTTCTTCGCCGCCACCCGCGGCTTCACCAACCGGCTGCGCGAGGTCTCCCGCCGCCTGCGCGCCGCCGACGGCGCCCTCACCTCCGTCGTCGAGGAGACCCTCGTCAACGTGGTGCTGACGCAGGCGTACAACCGCCAGCACGACGAGGAGCAGCGCCTGGGACGGGCGGCCCGCCGCTGGCTGCGCGCCTCCGTCGCGAGCGCCCGCCTCAACGCCCTCTACACCCAGCTCATCGAGGTCCTGGAGACGCTCTGCGTGCTGGCCATCATCGGCCTCGGCGCCTGGGAGATCTCGGCCGGCCGGATGTCCCTGGGCGAGCTGCTGGCCTTCGCCGCCTTCATCGGCTACCTCTACCCGCCGATCCGCTCCCTGGGCCAGTTGGGCCTGACCGCCACCGCCGCCACCGCAGCCGGCGACCGCCTGCTGGAGGTCCTCGACGCCCGCCCCGCGGTCACCGACCCGGAACCGGCCCGCACCACCCCGTTCCCGCAGCGTGCCCACGGTGAGGTCACCGCGCAGGCCGTCACCTTCCGCTACCCGAGCTCCCCGCACCACAACGCCGTCAACGCCCTCTCCTTCACCGCCCGCCCCGGCCAGTTCCTGGTCGTCACCGGGCCCAGCGGCGCCGGCAAGTCCACCCTCGCGGCCCTGCTGTTGCGCTTCTACGACCCGGACGCCGGCACCGTCCGCCTCGACGGCATCGAGGTCGACCGCCTCCGGCTCGCCGACCTCCGCCGCAACATCACCCTGCTGCCCCAGGAGACGCTCGTCCTGCACGACACCATCGAGCACAACATCGCCTGCGGACGCGAGGACCCGACCCCGACCCACGAGGAAGTGGTCCAGGCGGCCCGGGCCGCCGACGCCCACGCCTTCGTCACCGCCCTCCCGGACGGCTACGACACGGTCATCGCCCCCGCCACCGCGGCCCTCTCCGGCGGCCAGCTGCAGCGCATCGCCATCGCCCGCGCCATGCTCCGCGACGCCCCGGTCCTCATCCTGGACGAGCCCACCACCGGCCTCGACACCCTCGCCGCCCAACGCATCCTCGGCCCCCTCCACCGCCTGGCCACCGGCCGCACCACCGTCGTCATCACCCACGACCTGGACCTGGCCGCCACCGCCGACCACATCCTCGTCCTCGACGACGGCGACCTCGTCGAATCCGGCACCCACACCGAACTCCTGCTCCGCGGCGGGTTGTACGCGCAGCTCTTCGAAGGCAAGAAGTAGCCGCGCGGGCCGCTCCCCCATCGCAACGCGCTGGCGATTTCACGGCCGACGTGGCACCCTGCCGGCGCCCACGATCCGGGCGCGACGGACGAGGAGACGGCCATGAGCGCACCCCGCGAGAGCGAGCCGCAGCACACCGCATCCCCCACGGGCACCACCCGCCTCGACGAAGCCCCACCGGAGCTGCGCAGGCGGCACCTCGCACGCGGCCGGAGCGCGGTCGACCGCGCCGCGGCCATGTGCCGCTACGCCGGGATCGCCGAGGACGCCGCGCAGGTGGTGCCCAAGGACCCCGCCGCGAAGGCGGCCAACGCCGTCCGGCTGTCCGCGCAGGCCCTCGCACGGTTGCCCGAGCAGCCGCTCGACCCCGCGGCCGACGCCCGCTCCGCGCGGAACGCCGCCGCGGCCGCGGCCGTCGTCGCCAAGGCCGCGCAGGACCGGGCGGGGACCGGCGACCTCGCGGAGCGCGCCCACCGCGCCGCGCTCACGGCGTCCATGGCCGGTGGCGCGGCCGCCGCCCGGACCGCGGGGGGCCGCGACGAGGCGCTGAACCGCACGGCGGACGCGGCCGAGGCGGCGGCGGTGGCGGCGGCCGAGGCGGCGGGCTGGATGTGAGCCCGGCCTCGCCGGCACCCCCCTCGGCGAGGCGCCGACGACAGGTGCGCCCGCCGCCTCACGCGAACCACCCCAACACCCCGTCCAGCGACCAGCCCTGCCAGCACATCGCGAGGAAGCCGACGGCGGAGACCAGCGCCATCATCAGGTTCTGGCCCTGCTCCGCCCAGTCGTGGATCATCAGCACGAGGTAGACGAGGTTGAGCAGCAGCCCCGCGACCAGGGCGATCGGCGTCAGCAGGCCGACGATCAGGCCGAGTCCGAGGGCGAGTTCGGCGTAGGCGACGAGGTACGCCATCAGGCGCGGCCGGGGTGCGACGACGCGGTCGAAGCCGGTCCGCACCACGCTCCAGCGGTGTTCGGCCGCGACCCCGGCCGCCCAGGTGATGCCGCCGCCGGCGAACCAGCTCTTCTTGTCCTTGTGGCGCCAGCTCTCCAGCCACCACAGCCCGAGACCGATGCGGAGGACGGCGAGCCATTCGGCGCCGGTGAGCCAGATCGTGTGCATGCGAGCTGCCCCTCTCAGTTCCCTGGTGTGTCCGCGGAGCCACGTTTCTGATGGTGCGTCAGTTCAGCGGAGGTCGGGCGATCGCGCAAGGGGTCGAGTTTCCGGCCCTCCCTTGTGGATGCGAGGGCGACCTCCTAACCTCCGAACTGATGGGTCGTCAGATTCCGGACCGGCGTGACTCACCGGCACGGCAGTTGGGGGTAAAGCGTGACCAGCGGCAACACCGGCACCAGCGGCACCGCGGAGCTTCCGAGGATCATCAGCGTCGACGATCACGTGATCGAGCCGGCCCACCTCTTCGAGACCTGGCTGCCGCGGAAGTACCGCGACCGCGGCCCCAAACCGTTCACCGCCGGCATCGGAGAGCTGGCGTACATCGGCGGCAAGTACCGCTTCACCACCGACCCCGAAGGCCAGACCACGGACTGGTGGGAGTACGAGGGACTGCTCTTCCCGTACAAGCGCATCATCGCGGCCGTCGGCTTCTCCCGCGACGAGATGACGCTCGACGGCATCACCCGCGACCAGATGCGGCGCGGCTGCTGGGACCCCAAGGCCCGGCTGGCGGACATGGACGTCAACCACGTCGAGGCGTCGCTCTGCTTCCCGACCTTCCCGCGGTTCTGCGGCCAGACCTTCGCCGAGGCCGAGGACAAGGAGGTCGGCCTCGCCTGCGTCCGCGCCTACAACGACTGGATGGTGGAGGAGTGGTGCGGCGACAGCGGCGGCCGGCTGATCCCGCTGTGCCTGATCCCCCTGTGGGACATCGACCTCGCCGTCGCCGAGATCCGGCGCAACGCCGCGCGCGGCGTCCGCGCGGTCACCTTCAGCGAGATCCCCACCTACCTGGGCCTGCCGTCCATCCACTCCGGCTACTGGGACCCGTTCTTCGCGGCCTGCGAGGAGACCGGGACGGTGGTGAACATGCACATCGGGTCGTCGTCGCAGATGCCCGCGGCCTCACCGGACGCCCCGCCGGCCGTACAGGCATCGCTCTCCTTCAACAACGCGATGGCCTCGATGATGGACTTCCTGTTCAGCGGGGTGCTGGTGAAGTTCCCACGACTCAAACTCGCCTACAGCGAAGGCCAGATGGGCTGGATCCCCTACGCCCTGGAACGAGCCGACGACGTCTGGGAGGAGCACCGGGCGTGGGGCGGCGTGAAGGACCTCATCCCGGAGCCGCCGTCGACCTACTACTACCGGCAGATCTTCTGCTGCTTCTTCCGCGACAAGCACGGGGTCGAGGCGATCGAGACCGTCGGGGTGGACAACGCGACCTTCGAGACCGACTACCCGCACGTCGACTCCACCTGGCCGCACACCAAGGAGGTGGCCGCCGACCACGTAGGCCACCTCCCCCAGGACGTGGCCTACAAGCTGCTCCGCGGCAACGCGATCCGGATGCTGGACCTGCCGTTCGACCGCGACCGGCGGCCGGCCGGGGCGACCCCCTGACGCCCGGCGGCGCCGAACCGGCGCCGGTCAGGCGAGGGCGTCGGCGTCCACCCGTGACAGGACCAGGTCCATCTGCTCGGTCACCGGCCCGCGCACCCGCACCGGTGGCCGCGGCCGACGCAACATCACCGGATAGTCCTCCGGCATGTAGGAGTTGACCAGACGGTACGGGTGCAGGCCGTGGGCGAGGAAGGGCGCCAGGACCTCGTCCGCGGTCGTCCCGCAGGCCGCCAGCCGGTCCGGACTGACCTCCACCACGATCTCGCAGTCCGCCGGCAGGTCGTCGAGCAGCGGCACCAGGCTGGCCAGCACCGTCCCCTCGGCCCCCTCGACGTCGATCTTGATGATCCGGGCCCGCCGGAGCTCCTCCTCGGTCACCGCCTCGGTCATCGGCAGGCCCGGCACCCGCAGCTCCGCCGTGTGCCGCGCGGGCTCGATCACGCTCGTGGCGCCCAGGTTCCCCGCGTGCGGCACGAACAGCCGCACCTCGCCGGGCTCCGCCGTGACGGCGCACCGCACCGTCCGCACCTGGGAGAAGCCGTTCAGATCGAGGTTGGCCCGCAGCGCGGCGTGGGTGTCGGGGGCGGGCTCGACCGCGACCACCCGGCCCTGTGGACCCACCAACTGCGCGGCGAGCAACGAGTAGTACCCCACGTTCGCCCCGACGTCCACCAGCCCCGAACCCGGCGTCAACCGCCCCGCGATGAACGCGCTGACGTGCGGCTCCCAGCACCCGTGCACCAGGATCGAGCGCTGGATCAGGTCCTCGGTCGTGCCGACCCGCACGCGGAAGCCGTAGCGGGTGCGCACCACCCGGTCGCGGCGCGGGTTCTGCTGCAACCCCACGTCGAGCCACTCGCGCAGCATCAACCGCTTCAGCCCCAGGCCCCACCCGTGGCGGACCCACCAGCGGGACGCCAGCAGCAGCGGCGTCCACGGCGGCGGCACGAGGTGCGTCTCGGACGGCGGGGGGCGGAGCCGGACGGAAGACATGACCACGACGCTACGAGAGCGCCCGACGAACGGCAAGTGCCCCTCGACCACCCCGCAAACCGGCCCCTGGCCAGCACGGACACCGCCCCGGCCGGATCCGGGCGGACCCGGCCGAAACCCGTCAGCGACCGTCCGGATAGCGCCAGCCCAAACCGGCCAACTGGCGGGCCCGGGCCTCCACCACGGCCATCCGGGCGTCCCGCTCGCCCGCGTCGGTGTGCGACGCCTGACCGGTCACCTGCCCGGGCCACTTCCGGTAGAGCAGGCCCACCTCGGAGGAGAACCAGCCCCGGCTCACCGCGTTCAGCGCCAGCAGCAACCCGGTGTCCTCGGAAGCCGGCAGGGCCATCCAGCCCCCCAACGCGAGCAGCAGGTCCCGGCGCACGCACAGCGACGCGGGGTGGACCGGCGCCCGGTAGTCGTGGGCCTTCCAGAAGTCGAGGACCGCGCCCCGCTCGACCGGCCCGGGCGCCGGATCCCCGGCGAAACCGACCGTCGAACCGTCCGGGAGCAGGTCCAGGACGCGCGAGGTCGCCCAGCCGATGCCGGGATCGCCCTCCAGGGCGGCCAGGTCACGGGCGAGCGCGCCGGGCGTCAACTGGTCGTCGGCGTCCAGCACCTTGACGTACTCGCCCTCCGCCCGCGCCAACGCGATGGTGCGCGCGACCCCCGGCCCACCCGGACGCCCCTGACGGAAGGTCACCCGCGGGTCCTCCGGGACGTACGGCGCGACCTCGGCACCCGTGCCGTCCTCCTGGACGACCCACCGCCACTCCCACCCGTCCGGGAGCTCCTGCTGCCGCAACGAGGCGTAGGCGTCCGGCAAATACGTCGCGGAGGGAGCATGGACGGCCGTGACGATGATGATGCGCCGACGCACGGCTCACCACCTTTCCAGGGGAGTAGTGAAGACCAGTTCCGTGCGGTCGCCGGGCAGGATGACGTCGGAGACGTCCACGACGCGCTGGTCGGTGGCGTACGAGACCTTCCGGAGCACCAGCACCGACGTCCCCGGCGGCAGCTCCAGTTCGTCGGCCTCCTCCGGCGTCGGCGGCCGGGCGGTGACGTGCTCCTCGACGCGGTCCACCTCGATCCCGACGGAGAACAGCTGGCTCTGCGAGCCGCCCGGCCACGGCTCCTCGCGCTCGTCCAACAGAGCGGGATTACCCGCGATCATGTCGTGCACGAGGTACGAGGTGACCAGGCTGAACGGGGCGTGCTCGACGGCACACCGCGTGCGGTAACGGCGCTCCAGCAGCGCCGTGCCCTCGGGCACGCCCAGCACCTCCGCGACGCCCGCGGGCGCGGCCACCTCGCGGTACCGCGCCCGGAACACGAGGTCCTCGACGTGCAGGCCGGTGTCGTGTTCGGTCGCCCCGGTCTGCGCCCGCCGCTCCAAGGGCGCGCGCGCCCGGTCCTTCTCCCACTGGTGCCGCAGATTGGTGCGCCGCGCGAGGGTGCGCCGGCAGCGGACGAAGTTGCCCACCCCGTGCCGCTTCTCCAAAAGCCCCTCGTCCTGCAGCGCACGCAGCGCCTCCCGGACCGTCGGCACGCTGCGCCCGAACCGCTCCGCGAGCTTGGTCTCGGCCGGCAACCGCTCTCCCGGCCCCAGCCGACCCGCCCGGATGGCCGTGCGGAGCTCGTCCGCGATCCGCTCGTACGCCACTGCCATGGGTCACACCGTTCCGTCGCCCGACGCTCCGGCCCTGCGGCCCGGGCCGCCGACCGGTCGACCCCGCCGGATCACCCGACTCCTTCCAGCCTACGACTCCTCAAGACCTCAGGACGACCCCGCCCACGCCCCCACCAGACACCCACCACGCGAGCCGAAAACCCGACCCGAACCCGCCCCGAACCCACCCGGAACCCTCCCCCGACGGCGTACGACCGACGGGACGCACGCACGCCACGCCCCGCGCACCACCACCGCACCCCGGTCGGTGCGTTTCTGCGCGCGTCCCCCGGTCCATGCATGCCGAGTGAGCACCGTGCCCCGCCCGGCGTCGAGCGGCGGCACGTCCCTATGGCGGAGAGGTTCGGTGAGACATGACGGACGTTCGTGGGGCACTGCGGGAGGCCCTGCTCTGGGAGCAGCCGCGCACCGTCAACCGCGGGCGGATGCCGGTGGTGGAACGGGAACTGGCGCGCGTGGTGGCCACCGGCGTCCCCGGCGCCGTGGTGGAGTTCGGCTGCTTCCGCGGCGGCATGACGGCCTGGATGCGGGCCGTCCTGGAGGTGCAGGGGTCCTCCGACCGCGTGATCCACACCTACGACGCCCTCCAGGGCCGGCCGGCCACCGCAGCGCACGACGGCGACCACCCGGCGACCGAGGCGTCCACCGCCCGCACCGCCGACGTGCGCGGCCTGCACGACACCTGGGGACTGCCCCAACCGGTCATCCACGAGGGCGGGTTCCACCAGACGCTCCCCGGCGACCTGCCGGAACGCATCGCGTTCGGCTACGTGGACGCCGACCGGTACGCCTCGACGCTCGCCTGCCTGCGCGCCTGCGTACCGCGCCTGTCACCCGGCGCCGTGCTCGTCATCGACGACTACGCGGACGCCTCCTGCCCGGCGCGACCCACGTCCCCCGGCGTGCTGCGCGCCTGCGAGGAGTTCTTCGGCGCGCCCACCCCCGTCGCCGTGGCCGCCACCGACGCCGGCTGGGCCCTGGGCGTCTACCGCCACCTGGACCGCACCGCCCCCTTCCACTGACCACCGCCCCCCCGGGCCACACCCCGAGAAGACCCCCGGCGCCCTCCGCCGTGGACGAAAACCAGGACGACGAGGACCGAGGAACGCCGAAGGGCCCCACCGCAAGCGGTGGGGCCCTTCAACGTATTGCCCGGTGAGAGCAATGGCGGAGGATACGAGATTCGAACTCGTGAGGGGTTGCCCCCAACACGCTTTCCAAGCGTGCGCCCTAGGCCACTAGGCGAATCCTCCGCCGCAAACAATACAAGACGTTGGGGAGTGCTCGCGAACACGATCCGGGGGAGGGGGCACGAGGAGGTCGGGAGGAAGGCCCGGTGAGGGGTCGGGTCGTTTCTTGGGGTGGGGATCCGCTAATGTGGGGCGCAGCCCCTCACGTGGCGCTATCTGACTGAACTCCCCCAGGGCCGGAAGGCAGCAAGGGTAGGTCGGCTCTGGCGGGTGCGTGGGGGGCGCTTGCGTTTGGGGACGGGCCGGTTGTCAGCGGGGCCCGATATCGTCGTATGCGTGTCGTCCCTTGCGCTGTACCGCCGCTACCGCCCCGAGACCTTCGCCGAGGTCATCGGGCAAGAGCACGTGACCGACCCGCTGCAGCAGGCGTTGCGGAACAACCGGGTCAACCACGCGTACCTGTTCAGCGGGCCGCGCGGCTGCGGCAAGACGACGAGCGCGCGGATCCTGGCGCGCTGTTTGAACTGTGAGGAAGGTCCCACTCCCACGCCGTGCGGGACCTGCAACTCCTGCGTGGACCTGGCGCGCAACGGCCGCGGCTCGATCGACGTGATCGAGATCGACGCGGCGTCGCACGGTGGCGTCGACGACGCGCGCGAGCTGCGGGAGAAGGCGTTCTTCGGGCCGGCCAGCAGCCGGTACAAGATCTACATCATCGACGAGGCGCACATGGTGACCTCGGCGGGGTTCAACGCCCTGCTGAAGGTCGTCGAGGAGCCGCCGGAGCACCTGAAGTTCATCTTCGCCACGACCGAGCCCGAGAAGGTCATCGGGACGATCCGGTCGCGTACGCACCACTATCCGTTCCGGCTGGTGCCGCCCGGGACGCTGCGGGAGTACCTCGCGGAGGTGTGCGGGCGGGAGGCGATCCCGGTCGAGGACGGCGTGCTGCCGCTGGTGGTGCGGGCCGGTGCCGGTTCGGTGCGGGACTCGATGTCCGTGATGGACCAGCTGCTCGCCGGCGCCGGCGAGGACGGTGTGACATACGCCATGGCGACGTCGCTGCTGGGGTACACCGACGGATCGTTGCTGGACTCCGTCGTGGAGGCGTTCGCGGCCGGTGACGGGGCGGCGGCCTTCGAGGTCGTCGACCGGGTCATCGAGGGCGGGAACGACCCGCGGCGGTTCGTGGCCGACCTGCTGGAGCGGCTGCGGGACCTGGTGATCCTGGCGGCGGTGCCGGACGCCGGGGAGAAGGGACTGATCGACGCCCCGGCCGACGTCGTGGAGCGGATGACGGCGCAGGCGTCCGTGTTCGGGGCGGCCGAGCTGAGCCGCGCCGCCGACCTGGTCAATGCCGGGCTGACGGAGATGCGCGGGGCGACGTCCCCGCGGCTCCAGCTGGAGCTGATCTGCGCCCGGGTCCTGCTGCCGGCGGCGTACGACGACGAACGGTCGGTGCAGGCACGGCTGGACCGCCTGGAGCGCGGGATCGGCGCCGGGGCGGCGGCCGCGGCGTTGGGCGGCGGCGGGCTGGGGACCGCAGGCGGCGTCGGTGGCGTCGGCCCCGGTGGGGCGGTGCTGGAGTCCGGCGGGCCCTCGGTGGGCTACGCGCCGGGCCCGGAGGCCCATCCGCCGATGCCGGCCGCCGGACCGTCCGGCCCGGCGGCGGCGCGGGCCGCGGTGCGGGGGACGACGGGCGGACCGGCCTCGGGCGAGACCCCCGCGGCCGCCGCCGGCCCCGCGGCACCCGCGGCCCCCGGGCCCGTTGCGGACGCCGGTGAGATCCGGAGCAGTGCGCCGGGCGGCCAGGGGGCCGGGCCGGCGGCGGCTCCGCAGGGCGGCGCGGCGCGGCCCGGAGCGTGGCCCGGCAGCACCCGTGGCGCCGGCACCGGTGCGGCGGCGGGCCCGGGACAGGGCGCGCGGCAGCCCGGCAGCTGGCCGTCGGCCGCGACGCCGGGACAGGGCGGACCGGCGGCGGCCGGACCGGCGGGGTCCGGGGCCGGCGCGGGTGCGCCCGCGCCGACCGCCGGCGCACCCGGCGGCGCGCCCGCCCCGGCTCCCGCTCCCGCGGGGCCCGCGCAGCCGGCGGCCGGCGGCGGGGCGCTGTCCGGCGGTGCGGCCCAGGTGCGGCAGCTCTGGCCGCAGATCCTGGACGCGGTCAAGGGCCGCCGGCGTTTCACCTGGATCCTGCTGAGCCAGAACGCCCAGGTCTCCGGCTTCGACGGCACCACGTTGCAGATCGGCTTCCCCAACGCCGGGGCCCGGGACAGCTTCGCCAACGGCGGCAGCGAGGACGTCCTCAAGGACGTGCTCGCCGAGAACTTCCAGGTGCAGTGGCGGGTCGAGGCGATCGTCGACCCGTCCGGCGGCGCCAACCCCCCGGCCGGCGGTGCCCGCGGCGGCGGGGGCGGCTTCGGCGGCGGGGGCGGCGCACCGCAGCCCCCGGCGCAGGCCCCGGCCCGGCAGAGTGCCCCGGCAGCCCCCGACTCCTACGGGGCGGGCGGCGGCGGGGCCGGTGGCGGCGGCGGGCAGGGTGCCCGGACGGCGCGCGAGGCGGTGTCCGCCGCACCGGGCACCGGCGGCCAGGGCGGCCCGGCGGCGGAGCCCGCGTATGCGCCCGAGCCCCCGATGTCCATCGAGTACGACATGCCGGCGGAGGACGACCCGGACCTCGTCGACTCCGCGCTGAGCGGACACGAGTTGATCGTGCGCGAGCTGGGCGCGACCGTCCTGGACGAGTTCGACAACGACTGAGCGCGCGGTGGCGGACGCGCGGCGGTGTCCGCGCGGACCGGCGGCGGACGCCGGGTCGGTGGCGGAACGTCACGGCGCGGACGCGGTGCGCGCCCGCGCCGTGCGCCCGGGCGCTCGCCGGCCCGTCCCAGGGGCGTACGGCGCACATCAGTGCTCCTCCCTGCGGCGTAGGGCGCCGGGCGCGGGAAACACGTAGGCTCGGGCTACCGCACCAAACGTTGTCGTACGGCAGGAGTCATGTCGTGATCCCCGGTGGTCAGCCCAATATGCAGCAGCTGCTCCAGCAGGCCCAGAAGATGCAGCAGGATCTCGCGGCCGCCCAGCAGGAGCTGGCGGAGACGCCCGTGGAGGGTTCCGCGGGGGGTGGCCTGGTCAAGGCGACCGTGACGGGTTCCGGTGAGCTCAAGGGGCTGGTGATCGACCCGAAGGCGATCGACACCGACTCCGCGGAGGAGACCGCCGAGACCCTCGCCGACCTCGTCCTCGCCGCGGTCCGCGACGCCAACGCCACGGCGCAGAGGCTCCAGCAGCAGAAGCTCGGCCCGCTCGCCCAGGCGCTGGGCGGCGGAGGCGGCGGCATCCCCGGCCTCCCCTTCTGAGGAGTAGCCAACTAGCGTACGGAGCCAACTAACGTGCGCAGCACGGCAGAAGAGAGAGAAGACGTTCCGTGTACGAAGGCGTGGTTCAGGATCTGATCGACGAGTTGGGCAGGCTGCCCGGCGTCGGTCCCAAGAGCGCGCAGCGGATCGCCTTCCACATCCTTCAGGCCGAGCCGACCGATGTCCGCCGGCTCGCGAACGCACTGATGGAGGTCAAGGCCAAGGTCCGGTTCTGCAGCGTGTGCGGCAACGTCGCACAGGAGGAGCAGTGCCGGGTCTGCCTGGACCCGCGGCGCGATCCGGCGGTCATCTGCGTCGTGGAGGAGCCCAAGGACGTCGTGGCGATCGAGCGGACGAGGGAGTTCCGCGGCCGCTACCACGTCCTCGGTGGAGCGATCAGTCCGATCGAGGGCGTCGGCCCCGACGACCTGCGGATACGGGAACTCCTGGCCAGGCTCGCGGACGGCACGGTCACCGAGCTGATCCTGGCCACCGACCCGAATCTGGAGGGCGAGGCGACGGCCACGTACCTGGCCCGCATGATCAAGCCGATGGGCCTCAGAGTGACGCGACTGGCCAGTGGACTGCCGGTCGGAGGCGATCTGGAGTATGCCGACGAGGTCACGCTCGGGCGGGCCTTCGAAGGGAGGAGACTTCTCGATGTCTGACGCCACGCTGCACGACACGACACAGAACCCTGACGACTTCGCCGTTTCGATCTCCGACTCGATCGAGAGCTTCATCGTCGCGGTGACCGAGGTCGCCAAGGGCGACGAGCCGGACAGCGCGGTGCCCTTCCTCCTGCTGGAGATCTCCCAGCTGCTGCTCACCGGCGGTCGGCTGGGCGCCCACGAGGACATCGTCCCGGACGAGCGGTACGAACCGGACACCGGTCCGGAACCGGACGTGGACGAGCTGCGCGAGCGGTTCGCGGTGCTGCTCGACCCGGTGGACGTGTACTCCGAGGTCTTCGACCCGTACGTGCCGCGCACCGAGCCGGTGGCCTGCCGGATCTCCGACGACCTCGCGGACGTCATCACCGACCTGCGGCACGGGCTGGCGCACTACCGGGCCGGCCGCGTCACCGAGGCCCTGTGGTGGTGGCAGTTCTCCTACCTCTCCAACTGGGGCCCGACCGCCTCGGCCGCCCTCCGGGCGCTGCAGTCGCTGGTCGCCCACGTCCGCCTCGACCAGCCGCTGGACGCCCTCGACGGCCTGGACACCGACAGCGGCGCCGACGGGGACGAGGACCGGCTCGCCGAGGAGGCGGGCAAGGTCATGGCCGCCGAGATCGCCGGCCCGCTGGGGCTGCGCCGGGTCTGACGGCGCCCCGCGCCGCCGGGCGCCGGCGCGTCGCGGCGGTGTGACCTGGCTTACCTTTCCGTGTGCCCGGTGTGGAAGCGGGCAGGCGCACGCCGAGCAGGTGCGACGGAGCACCGCGCTGGACCGGCGAGGGACACGGCGTTCACCGACCGCGTTCGACACGTTCACCGCACGTCTGCAAGGGCGAAACCGTGGTGGGCAGGTTGATCGAAGCGTGGGTTTTGTGTCTCACGATGTGGTAGTAGCGGGGCGTATTCCGCCCGCTCGTTAGACTGAGCCGACCGCAGTACCCCCATTTCCGGGGGTCCGGGAGGGACCCCCTCCCGCAGAGACAGTTGCGAGGAGCGCACGTGGGCCTTGTCGTGCAGAAGTACGGCGGCTCATCCGTTGCGGATGCCGAGGGCATCAAGCGCGTTGCCAAGCGAATCGTCGAGGCCAAGAAGAACGGCAACCAGGTTGTCGTCGTGGTCTCGGCGATGGGCGACACGACGGACGAGCTGATCGATCTCGCGCAGGAAGTGTCCCCGATCCCGTCGGGGCGCGAGTTCGACATGCTGCTGACCGCCGGAGAGCGGATCTCCATGGCCCTGTTGGCGATGGCGATCAAAAACCTCGGCCATGAGGCGCAGTCCTTCACCGGTAGCCAGGCCGGTGTGATCACTGACTCCGTGCACAACAAGGCACGGATCATCGACGTCACGCCGGGCCGCATCAAGGCGTCCCTCGACGAGGGCAACATCGCCATCGTCGCCGGATTCCAGGGCGTGTCCCAGGACAAGAAGGACATCACGACGCTCGGGCGCGGTGGTTCGGACACCACCGCGGTGGCGCTCGCCGCCGCCCTGAACGCCGATGTCTGCGAGATCTACACCGACGTCGACGGCGTTTTCACCGCCGACCCGCGGGTCGTGAAGAAGGCCCGGAAGATCGAGTGGATCTCCTTCGAGGACATGCTGGAGCTGGCCAGCTCCGGCTCCAAGGTGCTGCTGCACCGCTGCGTCGAGTACGCACGCCGTTACAACATCCCGATCCACGTCCGCTCCTCCTTCTCGGGGCTGCAGGGCACGTGGGTCAGCAACGAACCGCAAGGGGACAGGCCGATGGAACAGGCGATCATCTCGGGCGTCGCACACGACACCTCCGAGGCGAAGGTCACGGTCGTCGGGGTCCCGGACAAGCCGGGCGAGGCCGCACGGATCTTCCGTGCCATCGCCGACTCCGAGGTCAACATCGACATGGTCGTCCAGAACGTGTCGGCGGCCTCCACCGGTCTGACGGACATCTCCTTCACGCTGCCGAAGGCCGAGGGCCGCAAGGCCGTCGCCGCGCTGGAGAAGACCCGGGCCGCGGTCGGCTTCGACTCGCTCCGCTACGACGACCAGATCGCCAAGATCTCGCTGGTCGGCGCGGGCATGAAGACCAACCCCGGCGTCACCGCGACGTTCTTCGAGGCGCTGTCGAACGCGGGCGTGAACATCGAGCTCATCTCGACCTCCGAGATCCGCATCTCGGTCGTCACCCGCGCCGATGACGTCAACGAGGCCGTCCAGGCGGTGCACAGCGCCTTCGGCCTCGACAGCGAGACCGACGAAGCAGTCGTCTACGGCGGCACCGGGCGATGATTCCGGCCGAGGCAGGCCGCCCGTCCCTCGCCGATTCGGCGGGGGCGGGGGCCCGCCCGGCTGCCAAGCCGCACCTCGCGGTCGTCGGTGCCACCGGTGCCGTCGGCCGCGTCCTGCTGGGCATCCTCTCCGAGCGGGCCGACATCTGGGGTGAGATCCGGCTGATCGCCTCACCCCGCTCGGCCGGCCGCAAGCTGACCGTGCGGGGCGAGGAGGTCGAGGTCGTCGCGGCGAGTGAGGAAGCCTTCGACGGCGTCGACGTCGCGGTCTTCGACGTGCCGCCCGAGGTGGCCGCCCACTGGGCGCCGGTCGCGGTGTCCAAGGGCGCGGTCGTGGTGGACAATTCGGGCGCGTTCCTGGCTGACCCGGACGTGCCGCTCGTCGTGCCCGAGGTCAACGGGTGCGCGGCGCGGATCCGTCCGCGCGGCATCATCGCCAACCCGCACTGCACCACCCTGTCGATGATCGTCGTACTCGGCGCGCTGCACGCCGAGTACGGACTCAGCGACGTGGTCGTCTCCTCGTACCAGGCCGCGTCGGCGGCCGGGCGGGCCGGCACCGACACCTTGCGGGCGCAGCTCTCGGCGGTGGCCGGCACCGAACTGGGCGCCGCGCCGGGCGACGTGCGACGGGCGGTCGGCGACACCCTCGGGCCGTTCCAGGCGCCGCTCGCCCTCAACGTCGTGCCGTGGGCCGGATCGCTCCAGGCGGACGGCTGGTCCTCGGAGGAGCTGGCGATCCGTGAGGAGTCCCGCAAGGTGCTGGGGCTGCCCGAACTGCCGGTCACCGCGACCTGCGTGCAGGTTCCGGTGCTCACCGGACACTCGATGGCCGTGCATGCGCGCTTCGAGAACGAGGTCACGGTCGCCGGCGCGCACGAGATCCTGGCGGCCGCACCCGGCGTCGTGCTCTGCGACGACCCGGCGGAGGGCGAGTACCCGACCCCGTCGGACGTGGCGGGGACCGATCCCACGTGGGTGGGGCGGGTACGGCGGTCGTTGGACGATCCGCGGGCCCTGGAACTCTTCGTGTGCGGCGACAACCTGCGCAAGGGCGCGGCGTTGAACGCGGCGCAGATCGGGGAACTGGTGGCGGGGGAGATGCGGCGATAGGGCCGCGGGTGTGGCGGGGCGGTCGGCTCTCAGGGGGCGGCTGATGCTCCGGGGGCTTCGGGGCGTTCGGTCTCCTGGCTCTCCTCGGGGTCCACGGGGTCCTTCGTCTGCTCGGTCCGTGTGATCTGTTTCATCGGTTCGACTTGCCCGGTTCGGTTGGTTCGCTCGATTCGTTCGGATTGTTTGGCCGTTGGGTTCTCGGTTGGTGCATTGCGGATTTCGCCCGGCGGTTGCCGGGGCTCGGGTGCCGGCCCTTTGGGGCGAGGGGATCGCATTCCCATTAGCCGCCTCCCTTTCTCGATTTCCGGCCCCTGGGCTCCAGTTGATTTTTGCTGGTTGTCGCTTTGATGGCGATTTGCTGGTGGCGCTGTGACCTGCGGATTCGCTTGTGGGTGCGGTAGTTGGCGGGAGTGGCTGCGAGGTGCCGGCCGCCTGCGACATACTTTGTGGGACGTGTGAAGATTTCGTGTGTGGGGTGCTCGTCCGATTCACTTGATCTGGGCTGATGTTCTGTTCGATCATTCGCTTCCCGCGATGGTGCAACCGGCGGCCGGTGGGTGGCGTCTTACCGGGTCATCCCTCGGGGGTGCCCGTGGTGTTCGCGGGCCACTCCTGGAGCCCTGGGGTGGCGGGACGATCGCGTCAGGGTGGTCGTATCAGGGCAATTGGGGTGTTTGGAAAGAGCTGGTGCGCATGAGGGCATTTGACGCATCGCCACAAGCGGTGCCTTGCGCGTACAACCCTTTTGGGGGGAAGCGTGTCCAACAGGCGTGGCAGAGGTACTCGGATTCACCATCGCCCCGGCGGGAGCAGCCGGCGCAGCAGTGCGCCCGCAGCGCCCACGGGCTTCCGGGGGCATGCCGGTGATCGCCCCCTGGTCCGCCGCGCGCCCCGCGCAGTTGTCGACGCAGCGTGGGGACACTGACGACGCGATGGCAGCCGGCACCACAGTCGACCACCTCACCGAGACCTACCGCGCGCACTACCGCTCCCTCCTCGGACTGGCGGCGCTGCTGCTCGACGACACCGCCTCCTGTGAGGACGTCGTACAGGAAGCCTTCATCCGCGTGCACTCCGCCCGCGGCCGCGTGCGCGACCCCGAGAAGACCCTGGCCTACCTGCGGCAGACGGTCGTCAACCTCTCGCGCTCCGCGCTGCGCCGCCGGATCCTCGGGCTGAAGCTGCTCTCCAAGCCGATGCCCGACATGGCGAGCGCCGAGGAAGGCGCCTACGACCTGCTGGAGCGGGACGAGCTGATCAAGGCGATGCGCGGGCTGCAGCGCCGTCAACGGGAAGTGCTGGTGCTCCGGTACTTCGCCGACATGACGGAGGCCCAGGTCGCGGAGACGCTGGGAATATCGCTCGGCTCGGTCAAGGCGTACGGTTCGCGGGGCATCGCGGCGCTTCGCGTCGCCATGGAGGCTCCGGCGTGAGTGCGGCAGGATCCAGCCGGGGAAACACCGGGCACGACGGGGACCCCCGGGAGGGGCGGGACGCCCGGGAGCCCTGGGAACCCCGAGAGACCCGCGGCGGCTGGGGACGAGAAACCGTTCCAGGGGCCGGCGAGGTGCATCAGGACGGCCGGCACGACGACTTCGAGGCGAGTGCGGGCAGCGGTCCGGCTTCCCGGGCCAGCGAGGCGCCAGCCGCTGATTCCGCTTCCAGGTCCGGTTCCCGTTCCACTTCTGGATTCGGAACCGACCCTGGGACGCGTTCCGGCTTCGGCGGCGAGGACGAACTGCGGCGCCTGCTGCAGTCCCGCGTCGCCGATCTGGAACCCGCACCGGACGCACTGGAGCACCTGCGACGTGCCGTTCCGGCCCGCCGCCAACGACGCCGGCACGCCGTGGTCGGCGCGGCCGCGGCGCTGCTGCTCGGCGGCACGGCGATCCCGGCGATGGTCCACGTGGCGAGCTTCGGCGACGCCCCCGGAGACCGGCCGGCGAACGCCGCGAGCAGCCGCACCGCCGAGCAGGACACCAGCGGCGGATACGGCGAGGGCACCGAGCGGGCCAGCACCCGCCCGAGCGGCGGAGGCGGCGGCAAGCCCGGCACGGACCACCCGCCGGACACGGCGGGCAAGGGCACCGCGATGCCCGGCGCGGGAGCCGGCGCCGGGGTCGGCACGCCCGCTCCCGACGCGACCATGGACGTCACCTCGCCGGTCTGCGGACGCGAGCAACTCGGCAAGGGCACGGGCACGGTCGGCCCGGCCGACTCCTCAGGACGGGTCTACGGCGCGTTCCGGGTGGTGAACACCTCCGCTTCCGCTTGCTCCGTGCAGGGCGGCGGAACGGTGGACCTCACCCCACAGGGCTCCACCAAGGCGGACAAGGTCCACGTCGTCGACCACACCTCGGGCGACGACGCCCCCGGGCTGCCGGATCCGGCGACCACCCCCGACCAGTTGGTGTTGAAGCCGGGGCAGGCGTACGAGGTCAAGTTCGCCTGGATCCCGGCCGCCGGCGGCGGGCCGACCGGATGTGTCAGCCCGGGGCCGTCGCCGACGCCCGATCCGTCCAAGGCGCCCGGAGAGTCACCGGCCGCCGCGGCGACGAGCGGCGGCGGCACGGAAGGCCAAGCCGGCGGAGACACCGGCACCGGGGACGGCGGCGCGGCGGGCGGCGGCGTGCTCCTGACCCACACCCCGGAGGCCGGCGAGCCCGTCGCGGCCGACGTCAAGATCGCGGACGCGTGCGCCGGCACGGTGTACCGCACGGCACCACTGGCGACGTCGTAGTCGGACCAGGTCGTAGTCGGACCAGGTAGTGGCCGCACCGGGCCGTGGCCGGTCGCTGCCGTGGCTGGGCTGTGTCGTGGCCGGCCGCTGTCGTGGCCGGACTGTGTGGTGGCCGATCTGTGTGGTGGCCGATCCCTGCCGTGATGGGGCGGCGCCAGGGCTTCGTGCACGGCGTCGTGGTCGGTGTGCCGGCCGGTGCGCCGGGCCGTTCGCGTGATGGTCCGCGTGGTGGTCCGGGTGGTGGTCCGGGCGGTGGCGCGGTGAGTGCGGGCACCTCGTCGGGAGCGAGTCGGGAGCGGTCTGCTGCCGTGGGCGCCGACGAGGGCGCACGGCCCGGGTCGCGCGGGTCCGGCGGCGGGAGGGGAGGGGGCGGTGCGGCCGTGCGGCGCGGGCCCCGTACCGTTGGTGGGGTGTACCGGTTCCTGCTGACCCCGCGGTGGTGGGGAATCAACGTCTTCGCCGTACTGGCGATCCCCTTCTGCATCTTCATGGGCAGCTGGCAGTTGAGCCGCTTCGACGCCCGGGTCGCCTCGCAACAGCAGCAGGAGGACCGGTCCGCTGACGCCAAGACCGCGGCTCCCCGACCGCTGCAGAGCCTGCTGCCCGTCGACCAGATCACCTCCGGCCGGCAGGCCAGCGCCCGCGGCCGCTACGACACCGCGCACCAACTCCTGGTCCCGGACCGCACCCTGCAGAGCAAGCACGGTGACCAGCAGGGCTTCTACGTCCTGACGCTGCTCCGCACGGACGACGGCAAGGCCCTCCCGGTCGTCCGCGGCTGGCTCCCCGGTGACGCGAACGCCAAGGCCGACACGGCGAAGGTGCCCGCACCGCCCGCGGGCGAGGTCACGGTCACCGGTGCGCTCCAGGCGTCCGAGAACCAGGGGACGTCCGGCGTGCAGGCCGGCGGCGGCCTGCCCAAGGGACAGCTCGGCATGATCAGCGCGGCGTCGCTGGTCAACCTCGTGCCGTACGGCGTCTACGACGCCTGGATCACCCTCGCCGACCCGCCGGCCCCGCTGCACGCCGTGCCGCCGGCCGCGGCGGAGGGCAGCGGCCTGGACATGAAGGCGTTCCAGAACCTCGGCTACACCGGCGAATGGTTCGTCTTCGCGGGCTTCGTCGTCTTCATGTGGTTCCGACTGGTCCGCCGCGAGGCGGAAGCAGCCAAGGACGCCGCCCTGGGCATCCTCCCGGAGGAAGCGGACGGGGCGACGAACGGGGCGAGCACCGGGGCGACGAACGGGCCGAGCACCGGGGCAGCGAACGCGGGGGCCGGCCCGGCGACGGACGCAGCGACGGACACGGCGACGGACGGACCGGCGGACGGACCGGCGGACGCGGCGAAGGACGCAGCGGCGTCCGGGGCGGCAGTTGGCGCGAAGGAGAACACGGGCGGTGACGGGGGCGGGGGCGTCCCGGCCGGGGACGCCGGGGACGAAGTCCCGGCGGGCAAGTAGGGGACTGTTCCCCTGGGGGCCTCCCCCCCCCGCCCACCCACCCCGGCCTCCCCCCCCCACCACCGCTACTCGGTCTTCGTCGTTGTCTTCTTCTTGTTCTCCTCCTCCGTGGTCCGCGGCGGCTGGGCGTCCAGGTGGCGGCGGGCGAAGTCGAGTTCGAGTCGGACCTGCTTGATGCGTTCCTCGACGACGAGGGAGCCGTGGCCTGCGTCGTAGCGGTAGACCTCGTGCGGGTGGTCGCGCCCTTCGAGGCGTTGGACGTAGTTCTCGACCTGACGGATCGGGCAGCGGGGGTCGTTGACGCCGGCGGAGATGTAGACGGGGGCCTGCACGGCGTCGACGTACGTCAGGGGGGAGGACGCCTCGAAGCGGTCGGGGACCTCTTCGGGGGTTCCGCCCAGGAGGGTGCGGTCCATGGCCTTCAGGGCTTCCATCTCGTCGTGGTACGCCGTGACGTAGTCCGCGACGGGGACGGCGGCCAGGCCCAGTGCCCAGGCGTCCGGCTGGGTGCCCAGGCCCAGCAGGGTCAGGTAGCCGCCCCAGGAGCCGCCGGCCAGCACCAGTCGCTCCGGGTCCGCGAGGCCGGAGGAGACCGCCCACGCGCGCACGGCGGCGATGTCCTCCAGTTCGATCAGTCCGACGCGGTGCTTGAGCGCGTCCGTCCAGGCCCGGCCGTAGCCGGTGGAGCCGCGGTAGTTGACGCGGACGACCGCGAAGCCGTGGTCCACCCAGGCCGCCGGGGATGAGGCGAAGGCGTCGCTGTCGTGCCACGTCGGGCCGCCGTGGACGTCGAAGAGGGTGGGGAAGGGGCCCGGGCCGGGGGGCTGCTGGATCAGCGCGTGGATGCGGCCGCCGGGTCCGTCCACCCAGACGTCCGTCACCGGGACCGATCCGGGGGCCTTCATCCCGGGCGGGTCCAGGACCACCGTGCCGTCGGTCGACCGCACCTCCGGCGGCTGGGCGGCGGAGGACCACAGGAACTCCACGGTCCCGTCGGGCCGGGCGGTGGCGCCGGAGACCGTGCCGGCGGGGGTGTCGACGCGGCTCAGGGCGCTGCCGGTGGCGTCGGCGGTGGTCAGGTCGTAGCGCCAGAGCTCGCTGCGGGCCTGGTACTCGTGCTCGATCAGGAGCGCCGAGCCGTCGGGGTACCAGTCCGCTCCCACGTCGCCGGGCAGGTCGATGTCCAGGGCGGTCTCCACGCCCGTCAGCGGGTCCCAGATCATCGGTTCCCAACGGCCGCGCCGCTGGTGCCCGACGAGGAGCCGGCTGTCGCCGTCCACCGGGGCGAAGCCCATCACCGACAGGCCCAGTTCCTCGCTGCCGCCGTGGGTGTCGTCCAGTTCGGCGACGGTGGAGCCGTCGGTGCGGACGACGCGGATGGCGGAGTGCATGGCGTCGCCGTGCTCGGTGTGCTCGATGGCGATCAGCGAACCGTCGTGGGAGAGGTCGCCGACGCCCGCCGACTCGCGGTGCCGGTAGATCTCCACCGGCGGCTGTCCGGGCCGGACGACGTGGAGGGTGGAGCCGTCCTCGTCCGTCGAGCGGCCGATGACCGCCGTGCCGTCCCGGTCGATGGCCAGTCCGCCCGGATAGGAGGGGTCGAGTCCCGGCGCGGCCGGCTCGTCCGGGCCGCCCGTGAAGGGTTGGCGCATCCAGATGCCGAATTCGTCGCCGTCGGTGTCGGAGAACCACCAGATCCATTGGCCGTCCGGCGAGAGCGTGCCGTCCGTCGTGCCGTGCGGGCGGTCGGTGGCCTGCCGTTGGGTGCCGCTCGCGCGGTCCCAGGCGTACAGCTCGAAGGTGCCGGTGGCGTTCGAGACGAACAGGGAGCGGTCCGGGGCGTGCTCCGCCCACTCCGGCAGTCCGATCCGCGGGGCGCGGAAACGCTGCTCCCAGTCCGGCATGCCGGCGGTCGTGCCCGCCGCGGTGTCGGCGGAACGGGGGTGGGCGGGGTGCGGATCGGCGGGGGTGCGGCCGGGGCCTGTGGTCTCGTCAGTCATGGGGCCATTCTGCGCCCGGCGGTGGAATTTCCGCTGGCGAGGCCGGCGGGCTGTGGATAACTTCGCCCTATGCGAGACGAGGAGGGACCCGACGACTGGCGCGAGGTGAATCGTGCGAGGTGGGACGAGCGCGTCGGCCTGCACACCGCGAGCGACTACTACGACCAGGGCGCGTTCCTGCGGACCCGGGACGTGATTCGCGACTTCGAGGCCGCGGAGGTCGGCGACGTCACGGGGCGGAGCCTGCTGCACCTGCAATGCCACTTCGGCCAGGACACGCTGTCGTGGGCGCACCGCGGCGCGGCCCGGGTCGTCGGCCTGGACTTCTCCGAACCCGCCATCGAGACGGCCCGCGACCTCGCCGCCGAACTCGGCTACGGCCCGGACCGCGCGGCGTTCGTCGCCGCCGACGTCTACGACGCGGCCGAGGCGGTGCCCGACCCGGCGTACGACATCGTCTACACCGGGATCGGTGCGGTGAATTGGCTGCCTGACCTGGTGGGTTGGGCCGAGACCGCGGCGTCGTTGGTGGCGCCGGGCGGTTTCCTCTACCTCGCCGAATTCCACCCGCTGGGCGACGTGCTGGACGAGGAGACCGGTTCGCGCGTCGCCTTCGACTACTTCCGGCGTGAGGCGTGGGACGAGGAAACGTCCGGCAGTTACACGGACTTCGGGGCGCGGACGGTCCACAACAGGAGCGTCGAATGGCAGCACTCCCTGGGGGAGGTGGTCAGCGCGGTGGCGGCGGCCGGGTTGCGGATCGCGTTCCTGCACGAGCACGACATGACGCTGTTCCAGCGGTTCGGCGTGCTGCGACGGGGCGAGGACGGCTTCTACCGGTTCCCGGAGGACCGGCCCCGCATTCCGCTGATGTACTCCCTGAAGGCGACGAAGCCGGTGGCCTGAAGCCGGTGGCCTGAAGGCGCCGGCCTGACGGGGCATCGACGGCCCCGTTGGGCCGCGGAGCCCGCCGGGGCCGGCGCGTCGCCGGCCGGTTACTGTGGCGGACGGCCCGGTCGGTTTCGGTCGGCCGCCCCGGGGACCGGCCTTCGGCCCTCCGGCCTTGAGGGGACCGGTCGTGGTCGGCGGCCCCAAGGGACGGCGGGGAGCGACCACTTCGAGCCCGGCGCCGGTCCGCGAGGACGCGGGCGGCGCCGGTGGGCTCGGCAACCAACACTGCAACGGGGGTTTTGTCCGTGCGCGTACGCAGACGGATGGCTGGTGCCGCGGGCGCGAGCGTGCTGGCGCTGATGGCCGTGGGGTGCGGCGGACCGGCCGCCAAGCCGGGCCCGGGGGCGTCCGCCGAGCGCGTGACGCCCGCCGAGCCGCTGCCGATGGTGTCCGCGGCCCGCGCCGCCACCTGGACCGGCACGGACCACACGGCGCGCCCGCTGCGCCTCAAGCCGACCCGGCTGGCCCGGGGGCACCCCTCGGACCTCGCGCACATCCGGTTGGACGACGACCTCAAGGGGATGGTCCCGTACTACCTCACCGTGTCCTACACCAACACCGGCAAGGACGCGCTCAGTCAGGTGTACCCGGAGCGGAACTTCTCCCTCACCGGAGTGGACGGCAAGGCCGGCGAGCAACTGTCGTTGTTCCGCAACGACCCGCTGGCCACCGGCAACGGGCTGCCGCCGGAGTGCCAGGAAGCCGGGAAGGCCACGCTCGCCGCCGGTGAGACCTCGGCGGTCTGCCAGATCTTCATGCTCCCCAAGGGGCTGAAGCCGGGCAACGTCTCCTACAAGGACGACGGCGGCGACACCCTGCTGTGGCAGATCGGCGGCGCGCTCCAGGGCGCGCACGGGGTGCTGCCCGCGCACCGGCCGGCCGACGCGGTCACCACGGACAGCGACCGCCGCACGGCCACCGTCCTGGCCACCCCGAAGAGCGTCCGCCCGGGTTCCCCGGCCGATCTGAGCCGCTACGACCTGGACGCGGACCAGAAGAAGCTCGTCCCGTACTTCGTGACGGTGGTGTACCGGAACACGGGCACCCAGGACCTGCTCCCCAGCCTCAACGACAGCCTGACGCTGACCGGCGTCAGCGGTCAGCAGGCGCGGAAGATGATCTTCTTGGACATCGGCGGTCCCGGCGTCCCCCACTGCCCGGAGGCGGTGCCCCACAAGATGCTCAAGCCGGGCGCCACGGTGACCGAGTGCACCGTCCACATGCTGCCGAAGGGCGACCCGCCGGCCTCGTTGACCTTCCAGGGCAGCGGCGACGGTGCACAGCCGGTCACCTGGCGGGCGGCGGCCGACGGCCCGCAGTAGCCGACCCGGAGTCGACGGGCCGGCGGCGGGGGCGGGAGCGGGCGTCGGAGGCCGCGGGTGCGGGCCCCGACGCCCCTCGCTCACGGCGTGGCGGTCGCACCGCGCCGCGCCAACAGCGGCCCGAAGTCCGGTTCGTGGCCGACCACCGCCCGGAACGCCGCCATCGGGTCGACGCTGTTGCCGCGGCTGAGCAACTCGCGCCGGAACACCTCGCCGCTCTCGCGGACCGTCCGGCCGTTCTCGCGGAACCAGCGCACGGTGTCCGCGTCCAGGACCTCCGCCCACCGGTACCCGTAGTAGCCGGCCGCGTAGCCACCGCCGAAGACGTGCGCGAAGTACCCCGTGCGGTAGCGCGGCGGGATCGCCGGATGGGCCAGCCCGTGCCGCGCCAGCACGGCGGTCTCGAACGCCGCCACGCCGGCCGCGTCGGGCAGTTCCGCGGCCGGCAGGGTGTGCCAGGCCCAGTCCAGGACGGCGGCGGACAGGTGCTCGACGCTGTCGAAGCCCTCGCCGAACCGTTCCGCCTCCCGCAGCCTGGCCGGCAGTTCGGGCGGCATCGGCTCCCCGGTGCGGTGGTGCCGGGCGTACCGGGTCAGCACCTCGGGCCACTCCGCCCACATCTCGTTCACCTGCGACGGGAACTCGACGAAGTCCCGCGGCACTTCGGTGCCCGCCAGCAACGGGTAGCGCACGTCGGAGAACAAGCCGTGCAGCGCGTGCCCGAACTCGTGGAAGAGGGTGGTGACCTCGTGCCAGTTCAGCAGCACCGGCTCGCCCGCCGCCGGTTTGGCGATGTTCAGGTTGTTGACCACCACGGGCCGCTGCCCCAACAGGTGCGACTGCGTGACCAGTTCGTTCATCCAGGCGCCGCCGCGCTTGGACTCCCGGGCGTGGAAGTCGCCGACGTACAGGCCGAGCGGGCCGCCGTCGACGTCGTGCACCTCGAAGACCCGGGCGTCCGGGTGGTACGCGACCAGATCGGGGCGCTCGGTGAAGGTGATCCCGTACACCAGGGTGGCGGCGTGGAAGACGCCGTCCCGCAGGACCGCCTCCAGCTCCAGATAGGGGCGCAGCGCGGCCGCATCGAGGTCGAACCGCTGCCTGCGCACCCGCTCGGCGAAGAACTGCCAGTCGGCGGCGCCGACTTCCGGCACGCCGGCGGCCGCCGCCAACGCCGCGCCCTCCCGCTCGGCATGGGCCACCGCCGGGCCGATCAGCTTGTCGAACATCTCCTCCACGGCGCCGGCCGTGCCCGCGGTCTGGTCCGCGACCTGCCAGGAAGCGTGGTGGGGATGGCCGAGCAGGGCCGCGCGCTCGGCCCGCAGCCGGGCCACGGTCACCGCGACGGCCGCGTTGGCGGCGCCGCCGCGCCCCATGGAGGCGGCCAGCAGCCGCTCCCGCAGCGCGGCGTCCTCCAGGGCGGCGAGCTGCGGCTGGTTGGTGAAGTTCAACAGGCTCAACACGAAGGCGCCGTCGTGCCCGAGGGCCCGGGCGTTCTCGGCGGCCGCGGCGATCTCGTCGGCGGGCAGCCCGGCCAGCTCCTCGGCGCGGTCCACCACCAGCGCGGCCGCCGCGGTGTCGGCCCGCAGGTTCTGCTGGAACTCCGTGCACAGGGTCGCGAGTCGCGCGTTCAGCTCCCGCAGCCGCTGCTGCTGCGCGGGCGCCAACCGGGCCCCGGCCCGCACCCGCGCGCCATGGTGCCGCGCCAACAGGCGCGCCTGCTCCTCGTCCAGCCCGAGCCCGTCCCGGCCGTCGTGGAGCGCCGCCAAACGGGCGAAGAGGGCCGGATCGAGCAGTAGCGCGTCCTCGTGGGCGGCCAGCCGCGGCACGATCTCCGCCTCCAGCTCCTGGGTGGCCCGGTCGGCGTCGGCGTTCGCCTTGTTGAAGAACACCGCGGACACCCGCCGCAGCACCGCACCGCTGCGCTCCAGCGCCACCACGGTGTTCTCGAACGTCGGCGGGTCGGGGCTCGCCCCGATGGCGGCCACTTCGGCGAGTTGCTCGTCGACGCCCCGCTCGAAGGCGGGCCGGAAGTGCTCGTGCCGGATGCGGGCGAAGGGCGGTAGCCCGTAGGGGAGTTCGCTCGCCGTGAAGAAGGGGTTCGACGCCGCGTCGTCCGCGTGCCGTCCTGCCGCGGCCGGAGCGGACGCGGATCGCGCGTTCGCCTCCGCCGCCGTCGGGGAACTGGGACTCGTCTCGGTGCTCTTCGCAGAAGTCACGGAGTCCGACCCTACGCGCGCCACCGGCCCGCGGCGCGGCGCTTTACCCGCCCTATGACGCCTGATCATGGCGTCCCCACCACCGCCCGTAGGGGCCGCACCGGCCGCCCGACGGCATGAAAACGCCCGATCGCTGGCGACGGGGGATGCACCAGCGATCGGGCTACGACCCAGCCTAGCAAGGCTGCCCCTGTGACGGGAGTCAACTGCCGAATTGCCTGGCGGAGTTGTGACCGGTTTCACGCCTTCCGGCCGTGTCCCGCGCGCCGCCTACCCGCCGCACGGCGGCGCGTACGACAGGTGCGGCAGATACTCGTGCCACTTCTCCGGCGTCAGAACACCCCTGGTCGTGGCGCAGATGCGGCGGATCGCCCCGTCGGTGTCCAGGTCCCACAGCCGCACGGTGCCGGCACCACTGGACACGCCGAGCAGATGGCTCGTCGGACTGAACGACAAGAAGTTGCCGGTCTTGGCGTTCGGGCTGGTCGCCTGGCCGATGGCGGCGGCCCGGGACGGGACCGCGACGTTCCAGAACCGGACGGTGTTGTCGTTGCCGCCGCTCGCCAACGTGTGGCCGTCCTTGCTGAACGTCAACGACACCACCGCCTCGGTGTGACCGGTCAGCGGCGGGCCCAGCCGCGTCGCCGCACGCGGATCGGCGGTGTTCCACAGACGAACGGTGTCGTCGTCGCTGCCGCTGGCCAGCGTGCGGCCGTCCGGGCTGAACGCCAGCGCGTTGACGGGACCCAGGTGCCCGCGCAGCGGCGCGCCGAGCCCGGTGGCGTGCGCCGGGTCGGTGGTGTTCCACAGCCGGATCGTGTCGTCGGCGCTGCCGCTGGCCAGCGTGCGGCCGTCCGGACTGAAGACGAGGGAGTTGACGTACCCCTGGTGACCGGTGAGGAGCCCCCCGAGGCGACGCGGGTGCGCCGGGTCCGCGATGCTCCACAACTGGACGGTGAAGTCGTCGTAGGCGGTGGCCAACGTGCGCCCGTCGGGGCTGAACGCGACCGTGTCCGGGCCCGCGAACCGGATCGGCAGCGTGAGGGGCGGCCCGTGCGGCACCGGCCGGGACGGGTCGGCGACGTTCCACAACTGGACCGCCGGGCTGGGGTTGCCCGTCCGCACCGCCAGGGTGCGGCCGTCGGGGGAGAACGCCACCGCGTAGACGTTGCCCCCCTTCCCGGACCGGAAGGGCTCGCCCAGTTCCACGGGCCGCTTGGGCGACGCCACGCTCCACAGCCGCACCTTCTGGTCCCGGGCGGCCGTGGCCAGCACCTTCCCGTCCGGGCGGAACGCACCGATCCGACCGACCATGCTGGACGTCGGAATCGACCACAGCCGCACCTTGCTGTCACCGCTGCCGGTCGCGAGGGTCCGCCCGTCGGGGCTGAAGCCCACGGCGTACATCTCCCCGCTGCTGCCTGCCAAGGGCTCCCCGACCTGCGACGGGAACGCCGGATCGCTGACGTTCCACAGGCTCGCCGAACTGTCCGCGCTGCCGGCGGCGAGCATGCTGCCGTCGGGGCTGAACGCCACGGACCACATCGGGCCCGTGTGGCCGGTCAGCGGCGCGCCGAGCGGCTCCGGGTGCTGCGGATCGGCCACGTCCCACAGCCGGACGGTGTCGTCGGCGCTGCCGCTGGCCAGCGTGCGGCCGTCGGGACTGAACGCCACGGAGTGCACCGTGGCCGAGTGGCCGGTCAGCACCGTGTCGATCGGCGTCGGACGCCGCCGGTCGGCCACGTCCCACAGCCGGATCGCGTTGTCGTCGCCGCCCGCCGCCAGCGTCCGCCCGTCGGGGCTGAACGCCACGGAGCGCACCGCGGCGGTCGGGCCGGTCAACGAGGCGAGCGCCCGCGGGCGCTGCCGGTCGCCGACGTCCCACAGGCGCACGGTGCGCTGCTCGGTGGCCGCGGCCAGCGTGCGGCCGTCCGGGCTGAACGCGACCAGGTAGACCGTGCCGTCGTGGCCGGCGATCGGCGCGCCGATCGGCTCCGGGTGGCGGGGGTCCCGCACGTCCCACAGCCGGATCGTGCCGTCGTCCGAGGCGCTGGCGAGGGTCTGCCCGTCCGGACTGAAGACGGCGGCGCTCACCCAGCTGGAATGACCGGTCAGCGGCGCGCCCAGCGGTTTGGGGCGGGTCCGGTCCGACACGTCCCACAGCCGGACGGTCCGGTCGTAGCTGGCGGTGGCCAGCAGCCGGCCGTTCGGGCTGAACGACGTCAGGTACACGGCGCCGGTGTGGCCCAGCAGCGGCGTGGCCAACGGCGCGTTCACGATCGAGACCAGCCGGTTGTTCGTGCCCTCGTCGTCGGGCCGCAGCCCGTGCGCCACCAGGTCCAGTTGCGCGGAGAGGGACGGATCCGTGTACTGCGCGCGGTCGGCCTGCGCCAACACCTGCTCGAAGACGGTGTCGTCGCGCTGCCGCCACGCGACGACCGCCGCGCCGACGGCCACCATCGCCATGACGACCAGGGCCGCCACCGCACCGCGACTGAGCCAGACCACGCGTCGGCGCAGCCGCACCGAAGCGGCCAGGAACTCCACCGCACTGCGGGTGAGCAAGGTGTCGCCGGCGGATTGCGCCCAGGTGCGGGCCTGCTCCAGCCGGGAACCCCGGTAGAGCAGCGACGCGTCGCGGTCCGAGCCCTCCCAGGCCCGACCGTCCTCCTCCAGCCGCTGGCGCAGCAGATTGCCGTTGCGGTCCTCGTCGATCCAGTCGCGCAGCCGCGGCCAGGCGTGCAGCAGCGCCTCGTGGGTGATCTCCACGGCCTCCGCGTCGAGCGTCACCAAACGGGCGTGCACCAGCGCTTCGAGCGACTCCTCCGTCTTGTCGGGGTCCGTCGACTCGTCCGCCAGCTGGCGCCGGGTCCCCCGCCGCCGCGTGGCCTGGGTGTCCTCGCCCAGCCGGACCAGCCGCAGCAGGAGCAGGCGCGCAGCGGTGCGCGCGGTCGGGTCGAGACCGGTCCAGGCCCGCTCGGCGGTCGCCGCCACCGCACCCTGGATGCCGCCCGCGGCACGGTAGCCGGCCAGCGTCAACCGCCCCGCGGACCGCCGCTGCCAGGTGGCGAGCAGGGCGTGCGAGAGCAGCGGCAGCACCCCCGCGTCGTGCGCCCCGCCGGGGCCGTCGATGCTCACCTCCCGGACGATCAGCTCCGCCAGGCCCGGTTCGAGTTCCAGGCCGACGGCCTTGGCCGGACGGATCACCGCCTCGCGCAGCTCCGCCGTGGTCAGCGGGCCGAGCACCATGTGCCGGTGCTGCAGCGCGTCGGCCAGCTCCGGATGGCCCAGGCACTGCTCGTAGAAGTCGGCGCGTATGCCGAGGATGACCAGCGCCGGGGCGGGGCCGTCGGCGTCGGTGGGCGTGCACGCGGCGTGCAGCAGCCGGATGAAGGCACGTCGGGCCGCCTCGTCGGAACAGAGCGTGAACGCCTCCTCGAACTGGTCCACGATCACCACCGGCCGGGCGGCGGACGCCTCGCCCCCCGCCCAGGCCGTGGTCGCGGCCCGCACCGCGGAGCCGAACCGCGCCGGGTCCGAATCCTCGGCGCCGGGCCCGTCCGCGCCGGCCAGGACCGGCACCAGCTCGGGGATCCGCCGGGTCACCTCCGCCAGCGGATCACCCCCCGGCACCAACTGCAGCACCTGCCGCCCCCGGCCCGCTCCGTCACCCAGCGCGCCGTTCTCCAACGCGGGCACCAGGCCGGCGTTGAGCAACGAGGACTTCCCCGCCCCCGAAGCGCCCACGAGCATCACCAGCCCGCCCGTCTTCTCCGCCGCCCGCAACTGCGCGACGAGGGCGTCCAGGCTCCGCTCCCGTCCGAAGAACCACCGGGCGTCCTGCTGACGGTAGGAGGCCAACCCCCGGTAGGGGCAGACGCCGGCGACGGCGGCGGCCTCGGCCGGGGCACGGTCCTCCTCCTGCGCGGCCGTCGCGGTGCGGTCACCGACCGGACCGGCGACCGCACGCTCCCACAGGCGCTGCCACTGCGCCATGTCGTACAGTCCCGCGGACACCGGCGCGGGTCGCGCCCGCCGGGCCTCCGGGATCAGGACGTGCAGCACCGCGGCGAGCGCGGCGAACTGCGCGGGGACGTTCTTGGCCCGCCGCCAGTCGCTGATCCGCTGCACGGACACCCGCACCGGCCGCCCGCGTTCGTCGACCCGCTGCAACCGGACGACGGACTCGGCCACCTTCTTCAGGGGAGGGTTGCCCGCCTCCTTGTAGAGCAGCGCGAGACGTTCGGCGAAGGCCGTGCGTGCCCCTGAGTCGGAACTCAAGGTCTCCACCCCTTACTTCCCCCGCACCTGGACATCCGGACCGGAAAACTCACCTTAACCGGCTGACCTGCGACGAAGGGGTCCAACCGACGCCGGAACCTCCTCCCCGGAAGTCACAGCTGGCAGGATCACCACGCGGCAGGGCAGCAATCGGGTACTACCCGGACATGCCACCGGTTCAGCCCTCGGAGCGACACCTCTTGAGGCGCGATCCCGGTCCCCTGCCGCCCGATCCGCCGACTGCGGATCGATGCCGCCTGTGCCGTTCGGCACCGGTCCCCACGAGGGGAGGGACCGGTGCCGAACGGCGCGGAGCTCACCGCCCCCTGATCGCGCTCGCCGCCGGACACCGTGCGCAGCGGGCCGGAAGACCGGCGTCCGACGCGGCCGCCCGCACCAGGACCCACCGGGCCGGCCCGGGCAAGCCACCCCCGCCTCCGACGGCGTGACGGAACTTCAGCACCCGGGAAACGCATCAGGGGCCTGACCCGCTCTCGCGGATCAGGCCCCTGACCTGTGTTCCTTCAGTCGGGGTGGCGGGATTTGAACCCACGACCTCTTCGTCCCGAACGAAGCGCGCTGCCAAGCTGCGCTACACCCCGAAGCAACGAGCTCTACTTTAGCGGACTGATCCCCGTAGGTGAAATCCGCTTTCGGTCGACGACGGAAACCGCTCTGACCTGCGGTTTTATCGGAAGGTGCGGAGGGGGCTTCGGGGGGCCAGTGAGGCGTCGGGGGGCGCCGGAGGGGGGTAAGTGACGCAGGTCACGCCGAATTGGGGCGTGAATCCGGGTCCGGGGCACCGGTGGGCCCGTCCGGAACGCGCGCGGCCCCCGACCCTGGGTGCGGGGACGGGGGCCGGGGTGCGCAGGTGGGTCAGTCGCGCGCCGTCAGCGTCAGGAGGGTGGCCTCCGGCGGGCAGGCGAAGCGGACGGGGGTGTAGCGGTTGGTGCCGCAGCCGGCCGAGACGTGGAGATAGGAGGTCCGGCCGTCGGCGGTGTGGGTCGAGAGGCCCTTGGCACGCTGGGTGTCGATGTCGCAGTTGGTGACGAGGGCGCCGTAGAAGGGGACGCAGAGCTGGCCGCCGTGCGTGTGGCCGGCCAGGACCAACGGGTAGCCGTCGGCGGTGAAGGCGTCCAGGGACCGCAGGTACGGGGCGTGGACGACGGCCACGGAGAGGTCGGCGTCGGCTTCCGGGCCGCCGGCGACCTCGGCGTAGCGGTCGCGCTTGATGTGCGGATCGTCCAGGCCGGTCAGTGCGATCTGTGCGCCGTCCAGCTTCAGGTGGCCGCGGGCGTTGGTGAGGTTGACCCAGCCGGCCGCGTCGAAGGCGTCGCGGAGGTCCTCCCACGGGTTGTGGACGACGCCGACGGCCGGGGCGTTGCCGTTCAGGCCGTGCCGGCCCTGGACCTTCTCGAACAGGTAGCGGGCGGGGTTCCGCAGCCGCGGGCCGTAGTAGTCGTTGGAGCCGAAGACGTAGGCGCCGGGGAAGTCCATCAGCGGGCCCAGGGCGTCCAGGGCCTCCGGGACGCCCTCGGGGTCGGAGAGGTTGTCGCCGGTGTTGACGACGAAGTCGGGGCGGAGCCCGGCGAGCGACTGGAGCCAGCGCTGTTTCTTGCGCTGCCCGCTGACCATGTGGATGTCGGACACCTGCAGGACGCGCAACGGCCGCATGCCGCGGGGCAGTACGGGCACGGTGACGCGCCGCAGGCGGAAGGAGCGGACTTCGAAGCCGGCGGCGTAGGCCAGGCCGGCCGCGCCGACCGCGGCAAGGGACAGGGGAACTCCGTATCGCGCGCGCATGGGTCCATGGTTGCAGAGTGGGGACGGCGGCGGGCAGGGCCGATGCGATCTTGGTTCAAGCGGTCCGGCGACCCCCTGGCGCGAGGACGCGTGACCCGGGCCGGGCGCGCGGCGGAAAAGGCGCGACGGTTGTCGGCGGGTGGGGGCATACTCAAGGTCATGACCACGCTCAAGGCCAAGCTCAAGGACGACCTCACCGCCGCGATCAAGGCGCGCGACGAGCTGCGTTCCGCCACCCTCCGTCTGACGCTGACCGCGCTCCAGAAGGAGGAGGTGGCGGGCACCGAGGCGCGCGAGCTGTCCGACGGCGAGGTCGAGAAGATCGTCGCGCGGGAGGCGAAGAAGCGCCGCGAGGCCGCCGAGGCGTTCGACAAGGGCGGTCGGGCCGAGCAGGCCGAGCGCGAGCGCGCCGAGGGCGAGGTGCTCGCCGAGTACCTGCCCAAGCCGCTGACCGACGACGAGTTGGAGTCGCTGGTCGCCGCGGCGGTGGCGGAGGCCACCGGGGCCGGGGCCGAGGGCCCGAAGGCCATGGGCGCCGTGATGAAGATCGTCAACCCGAAGGTGGCGGGCCGCGCCGACGGCGGCCGGGTCGCCGCGATGGTGAAGAAGCTGCTGGCCGGCTGAGGCCGTACGCGACGGCCCGGCCCCGGCCGGTCGTCGCACGCACGTCGAAGGGGCGCCCCCCGTTGGGAGGGCGCCCCTTTCGCGTGCCGCGCCGGTGGTCAGGCGGGCCGGTGGATCACCAGCCGCCGTTCCCGCCGCCCAGGATGTCGGGGAAGCCGGGGATGTGCCAGCCGCCGCCGGGCTTCGGCTTCTGCGGGGGCTTCGGCTTGCCCTTGTTGCCGTCGTTGCCCTTGTCCTTGGGGCCGTCGATCTGGACGGTCGGCAGCGCCGGGGCCGGCCGACCGTCCAGCGCGCCGCCCATCAGGTCGCGCCAGATCGGGCCGGGGGTGTCGGCGCCGTAGACCTTGTCGTGCGGTACGCCGCCGATGGTGATGTTGTACATCTGCCGCTGGTGGCGGGGGTCGCCGACCCAGACCGCGCCGGCGGCGTTCGGGGTGTAGCCGACGAACCAGGCGGCGTAGCGGCTGTCCGTGGTGCCGGTCTTGCCGGCGCTGTCCCGCCCCTTGAGGCCGGCCTCCTTGCCGGTGCCGTCCTCGACGACGCCCTTGAGGAGCGCGTTCACGGTGTCCGCGGTCTTCTTGGACATCGCGCTGCGGCAGTTGCTCTTGGGGACGTTCAGCGCCTTGCCCTGCGCGTCGGTGATCGACTCGATCGCGACGGGGGAGCAGTAGGTGCCCTCGTCGGCGAAGGTGGCGTAGGCCGTGGCCATGGTCAGCGGGGACATCTCCTGGCCGCCGAGCGCCATGGAGGGCACCTGCTTCATGGGCTCGCCGTCGGCCCGCTGGATGCCCATCTTCTGGGCCATGGTGACCGCCGGGCAGATGCCCATGTCGCTGATCAGCTGCACGTAGTAGGTGTTGACCGACTTCGCGGTCGCCTCCTTCATGGCGTACGGGCCGACTTCCTTGGGGTCCTCGTTCTGGACGGTGTCGTGGTCGCTCCACTGGCCGTCGCAGGTCTGGACCGGCGTCGGGTACGCCATCTTGAACGGTGAGGAGTACTGCTGGTACGGGCTGATGCCCTGCTCCAGGGCGGCCGCCGCGATGATCGGCTTGAACGTCGAGCCGGGCTGGTAGCCGGCGCCGCCGCCCATCTTGCGGTCGACCGAGAGGTTGATCTGGGTCTGGTTGGTGCCGAAGCCGTACGGGCGGGACTGGCCCATGCCGAGGATCTTGCCGGTGCCCGGCTGGACGACCGCGGCGGCGCCGGCGACCGGGTCGTCCGCGTAGACGTGCTTGCTCAGCGACGCCTGGATGGACTTCTGGGTCTGCCGGTCCAGAGTGGTGCGGACGGTCAGGCCGCCCTGCATCCAGCGCTTGGAACGGATCTCGCGGGTCGCGCCGAACGTCTTGTCGTTCAGCAGCACCTCGCGGACGTAGTCGCAGAAGAAGCCGGCGCCGTCGGTGGAGGTGATGCAGCCGTTCTGCGGGCGGCTGACCTTCAGCTTGATCGGCTGGGCGGCGGCCGCGTCGGCCTGGGCCCGGGTGACGTCCTTCAGGTCGGCCATCCGCCGCAGCACGGTGTTGCGACGCTCCGTCGCCGCCTGCGGGTGGTTGACCGGGTCGTACCGCGTCGGGGACTGGACGATGCCGGCGAGCAGCGCCGACTCCCCCAGGCTCAGGTCCTTGGCGGACTTGCTGAAGTAGCGCTGGGCGGCGGACTCGACGCCGTACGCCTGCTCGCCGAAGAAGGTGATGTTGAGGTAGTTCTGGAGGATCTTGCGCTTGCCGAGCTTCTCCTCCAGCTTGATCGCGTACTTCAGCTCCTTGACCTTGCGGCCGAGCGTCTGCTGGGTGGCCTGCGCGACCTTGTCCGGGTCGTCGCCCGCCTCCTCGACGAAGACGTTCTTCACGTACTGCTGGGTCAGGGTCGACGCGCCCTGGGAGACGCCGCCCGACTGGGCGTTCTTGTTGACCGCGCGCAGGATGCCCTTGAGGTCGATCGCGCCGTGCGTGTAGAAGCGGGCGTCCTCGATGGCCACGATCGCCTGCTGGACGTACGGCGACATGTCCTTGAGGCCGACGACGGTGCGGTCGCGGGAGTAGACCGACGCGATCTCCCCGCCGTCGGAGTCGAGGATGGTGGTGCGCTGGCTGAGCGGCGGGGTCCTGAGGTTGGCCGGGATGTCGTCGAAGCCCTCGACGGACGTCTTGGCCGCCAGCCCCAACGCTCCGGCCGCCGGAAGCGCGATCCCGGCCAGGACGGCTCCGGCAAGGACGCTGACACCGAGGAACTTGGCGGCCTGCTGGGTCCTGGTCGGACCCCCGCCCTCGCGCTTCTTAGCCATGGGCGAAGCCTACGTTCTCATTCGCCGGACAGGGGCGCACCTGTTCGTTTAGCCTGTTCTCACCTGCCGCAGCTGAACGGTTTCGCCTGAGTACGTCAAGCCCTCCTCCCGGCGTGGGTGCCGTCCCACATGCCCGCTGTGTGCCAGAAATCCCTTGCCACTACAGCGAACTGTCCCGCTTGGGAGGGAAGTGACGTATGTCGCACGGTCACTCCGTTGGGTGATCTGCCGCGTACGCATAGTCCGTTCGGGCCATTCAAGATTGGGCCCGAAGGGGGTGTTGCGCCCTGCCCGGCTTCCGTAACGTCCTCAACTGGCAACGGTGAATATGCCGTTTGCCGCCGTGGGGGAGCCTCGATTCGGGAGAGGACGGCGCCAGCATGGGCTGGGTAACCGACTGGAGTGCACAGGCAGCATGCCGCACTACCGATCCGGATGAACTGTTCGTTCAAGGGGCGGCGCAGAACCGCGCCAAGGCGGTGTGCACCGGTTGTCCGGTGCGTACGGAGTGCCTGGCCGACGCCCTGGACAACCGGGTGGAGTTCGGTGTGTGGGGCGGGATGACGGAACGCGAGCGGAGGGCGCTGCTGCGCCGCCGGCCGACGGTCACGTCATGGCGACGCCTGTTGGAGACGGCGCGTACGGAATACGAGCGCAGCACGGACCTGTTGCCGGTGGACTGCTCGGACGACGCGTTCGACGACGAGTACGCGGCGGTCGGGTAGCGCCCGTTCGCCGTGCGGCGGCCGTCCGTTCATCAGTGGTCGGCCAGCCGTCGGTCAGACCTCGGTCTCGCCGGGGCGCAGCGCCAGGCGGTCGCCGATCGTGCGCAGGCCCGCGAGGTCGTGGACGTCACCGGGCAGCGCACCGACCTCCGTCACCGGCACCTCGGGGTGCAGTGCGGTGAAGCGGTCACGGGTGCGCCGTTCGCGTGCCAGGACCTGCATGCGTTCGGCGTGCAGTCGCAGCAGGCCGGCGGCGAGTTGCGCCGTCGGGGCCGAAGGGGATGTCGCGTGCTCCGCCGCGGCGGCGGGGGAGGAGCCACCGGGGGTACGTGATCCAGTCTTCCCGTCGGCTAGATCGACAATGCCGGCCGGCTCAAGATTTTCCACGGACGGTGAACCGCCGTCACGGGACGGCGAGTTGGCGTCGTCGTCCGCCCCCGATGCGGCCGCCTCGTCCTCCGGGACGCGGTCGGGAAGGCCCTCCGTCAGCGCTTCCGCCGCGGCCAGCGCCCGCTCGGCGCTGAGCTGGGCCGCGCCGCTGCCGTGCACGCGGTTGAGCACCAGCCCGGCCAGCGGCATCTGTTCGGCGGCCAGCCGCTCGACGAAGTACGCCGCCTCGCGCAGCGCGTCCCGCTCCGGCGCGGCGACCACCAAGAACGCCGTGCCGGGCGCCTGGAGTAGTCGGTAGGTGGCGTCCGCGCGGGTGCGGAAACCGCCGAACATGGTGTCCATCGCGGCCACGAACGTCTGCACGTCGCGCAGGAGTTGGCCGCCCATGAGCTTGCTGAGGGTGCCGGTCATCATCGACATGCCGACGTTGAGGAACTTCATGCCGGCCCGCCCGCCGACCTTGGCCGGCGCCATCAGGACCCGGATGAACTTGCCGTCCAGGAAGGACCCCAGCCGCTTGGGCGCGTCCAGGAAGTCGAGCGCCGAGCGGCTCGGCGGGGTGTCCACGACGATCAGGTCCCACGCGTCGCCGGCGCGGAGCTGGCCGAGCTTCTCCATCGCCATGTACTCCTGCGTACCGGCGAAACCGGCAGACAGGGACTGGTAGAAGGGGTTCTCCAGGATGGCGCGGGCCCGCTCGGCGTCCGCGTGGCCCTCGACGATCTCGTCGAAGGTGCGCTTCATGTCCAGCATCATCGCGTGGAGTTCGCCGCCGGCACTCTCGTCGACGCCCTTGACCTGGCGGGGGACGTTGTCGAGCTCGGAGATGCCCATCGACTGCGCGAGGCGGCGGGCCGGGTCGATGGTCAGCACCACGACCTTGCGACCGCGCTCGGCGGCGCGCACCCCCAGCGCCGCGGCGGTGGTCGTCTTGCCGACGCCGCCCGAGCCGCAGCACACCACGATGCGGGTGCGCGGGTCGTCGATCAGGGCGTCGACCTCCAGCCACGGGGCCGAGGCGTCCAGCGTCGTGTCGTCCGAGGTCATATGGGCCCCTGTTTCCGCAGGTCTCTGGCCAGGCCGTAGAGCCCGGCGAGGTCCACTCCCTCGGGGAGCAACCCCAGCTCGTAGGTGGGCAGGCCGAGGTCGGTGAGCGCGGCGTGCTGGGTGCGCTCCAGCTCGACCCGCTCGGCGTGCTCGCGCGCCTGCTCCAGCAGGGGGTCGATGAGGCGCTCCGCGAGGCCGCCACGGCGGGCGCCGCCCAGCCCGGCCTGGGAGAGCGCCTTGGCGATGCCGGTGCGGGCACCGCGGGCGGCGACCTCCAGATCGCCGTTGTCCAGCAGCGCGGGGCGGGTCATGTTGATGACGACGCCGCCCACCGGGATGCCGGCGGCGCGCAGTTCGGCGATGCCGTCGGCGGTCTCCTGGACGGGCATCTCCTCCAGGAGCGTCACCAGGTGCACCGCCGTCTCGGGGGACTTCAGGACGCGCATCACGGCCTGCGCCTGATTGTGGATCGGGCCGATCTTGGCCAGGCCGGCGACCTCGTCGTTGACGTTGAGGAAGCGGGTGACGCGGCCGGTCGGCGGGGCGTCCATCACGACCGCGTCGTAGACGAACGCGCCGCTCTTGTCCTTGCGGCGGACGGCTTCGCACGCCTTGCCGGTCAGCAGGACGTCCCGCAGGCCGGGGGCGATGGTGGTGGCGAAGTCGATCGCGCCGAGCTTCTTCAGGGCCCGGCCGGCGCTGCCGAGCTTGTAGAACATCTGGAGGTAGTCCAGCAGGGCGCGCTCGGCGTCGATGGCCAGGGCGTGCACCTCACCGCCCCCGGGGGCCACCGCGATCTTGCGCTCCTCGTAGGGAAGCGCTTCGGTCTCGAACAGCTGGGCGATGCCCTGCCGGCCCTCGACCTCGACCAGGAGGGTGCGGCGCCCTTCGGTGGCCAGGGCGAGGGCAAGGGCAGCGGCGACCGTGGTCTTGCCGGTGCCGCCCTTGCCGCTGACGACATGGAGCCTGCTCACGCCAAGGAGCCTAACCAGTCCGCGTCCCGCGTACGCACGGGATACGCCTGGGAGCACCCGGAGATCCGCCCGCGCGAGGTCAGGGACGGCGTCGGGGATCGGCCCTAGGGGTCGTGGACCCCCCGGCCCCCGGGACAGGCATTACGCTCGCCCCATGACCAAGTGGGAATACGCGACCGTGCCGCTGCTCGTGCACGCGACGAAGCAGATTCTGGACACCTGGGGCGAGGACGGCTGGGAGCTGGTCCAGGTCGTGCCGGGCCCGAACAACCCCGAGCAGTTGGTGGCCTACCTGAAGCGGGAGAAGGCGTGAGCGCCGTAGAGGAGAAGATCGCGGCGCTCGGCCTGAAGCTGCCGGAGGTCGTGCCGCCGCTGGCCGCCTACCAGCCCGCGGTCCGCTCCGGCGCGTACGTCCACACCTCCGGCCAACTGCCGATGGTGGACGGCGCGCTGCCGGTCACCGGCAAGGTCGGTGCCGAGGTCAGCCCGGAGCAGGCCAAGGAACTCGCCGCGGTCTGCGCGCTCAACGCGCTGGCCGCCGTGAAGTCCGTCACCGGTGACCTCGACAAGATCGTGCGGGTCGTGAAGGTCGTCGGTTTCGTGGCGTCCGCGCCGGACTTCACCGGCCAGCCGGGCGTCGTCAACGGCGCCAGCGAGCTGCTCGGCGAGATCCTGGGCGACAAGGGCGTGCACGCCCGCTCCGCCGTCGGCGTGGCGGTCCTGCCGATCGACGCCCCGGTCGAGGTCGAGATCCAGGTCGAGATCGCCGACTGACGGTCCGCGCATGGTTGCGCTCGCGTCCGGATCGGGCCGTCCCCGCGGAGGGCCCCTCGAACATCCGCACGCGAGCGCATAGCATCCGGCCATGGCGTCGACGACGAATGGCCAGTGGTATCCGCCGGAATGGCCGGCCCGCATCCGGGCCCTGACGAACGGCGAACTGACGCCGTCCGCGCCCCGGCGGGCCGCGACGGTCCTGCTGCTGCGGGACACCGACCACGGCGGTCCCGCCGTCCACATGCTGCGCAGACGCGCCTCCATGGCCTTCGCCGGAGGCGCGTACGCGTATCCGGGCGGTTCCGTCGATCCCCGGGACGAACGGCCCATGGGGTGGGCCGGGCCCTCGCGCACCGAATGGGCGGTGCGGTTGGGCGTCGACCCGTCCACCGCGCAGGCCATCGTCTGCGCCGCGGTGCGCGAGACGTTCGAGGAGTCCGGGGTGCTGCTCGCCGGCGACTCCGCCACCACCGTCGTCGCGGACACCAACGGCGAGGAGTGGGCCGCGGACCGGGCGGCGCTGGTCGCCCACGAGCTGTCCTTCGCCGACTTCCTGGCCCGCCGCGGCCTGCTGCTCCGCTCCGACCTGCTGGCCGCCTGGGCGCGCTGGATCACCCCGGAGTTCGAACCGCGCCGCTACGACACGTTCTTCTTCGTCGCCGCGCTGCCCGCGGGACAGCGCGCCCTCAACGTCTCCACGGAGGCGGACCGGACGGTGTGGATCCGCCCGGAGGAGGCCGCGGCCGGCTACGACCGCGGGGAGCTGCTGATGATGCCGCCGACCATCTCCACGTTGCGCTCCCTCCAGCCGTACGCCGGCGTCGCCGAGGCGCTGGCCGGAGCCGGGGCGCAGGACCTGACGCCGGTGCTGGCCCGCGCGCACCTGGTGGACGGCGAGATCGTGCTGAGCTGGCCGGGCCACGACGAGTTCACCAAGCACATCGCGACGGACGAGGGCCCCGCCGGGCGTTCGGGAGGTCCCTCCGCATGACCGAAGCAGCCGCCCTCCCCGGCCAGCCCCGCGGCGGGGTCCTCACGGGGCCGGCCACCGCGCGCGCCCACTGCGTCCTGGCCCCGAACCCGTCCCCGATGACGCTGGACGGCACCAACACCTGGATCGTCGCCGAGCCGGGCTCCGACCTGGCCGTCGTCATCGACCCCGGACCGCTCGACGAGGACCACCTCCGAGCCGTCATCGCCACCGCGGAACGGGCCGGGCAGCGGATCGCCCTGACCCTGCTCACCCACGGGCACCCCGACCACGCCGACGGGGCGGCCCGGTTCGCCGAACTGACCGGCACCCCCGTGAGGGCGTTGGACCCGGCGCTGCGCCTGGGGGACGAGGGGCTCGGCGCGGGCGACGTCATCACCACCGGCGGCCTGGAGCTGCGGGTGGTGCCCACCCCTGGGCACACCGCGGACTCGCTCTGCTTCCACCTGCCCGCTGACCGGGCGGTCCTGACGGGCGACACGATCCTCGGGCGCGGCACCACGGTGGTCGCGCACCCCGACGGACGGCTCGGCGACTACCTCGACTCGCTGCGCCGGCTGCGCTCCCTCGCCGTGGACGACGGGGTCGCCACGGTCCTGCCGGGCCACGGGCCGGTGCTGAACGACGCCCAGGGGGCGGTGGAGTTCTACCTGGCGCACCGGGCCCACCGGCTGGCCCAGGTGGAGACCGCGGTGGAGGCCGGCCACCGCACCCCCGGCGAGGTCGTGGCCAGCGTCTACGCGGACGTCGACCGCTCCTTGTGGCCGGCGGCCGAGCTGTCGGTGCGGGCGCAGTTGGACTACCTGGGCGAGCACGGGCTGATCTAGGGCCGAACGGCCCCCGCCCCGACCCAACGGGCCCGGCGGGCCGTCCAGGGCCGCTACGGGGCCGTCAGGGCCCTTGGGGCGGGAGCGCCTTCGCCCCGTGGACGGCCAGGTACTCGTCGGCCAGCCACGGGGCGAGCCCGGTCAGCAGGTCGTCGAGCAGCTCGGGGTACACGGCGGGGTGCCGGGCGGCGCGCGCCGCCATGCGCATCCGCTCGGCGTGCGCCGGGTAGTACTGCCCGAACACCTCGGCGGACTCGACGAGGTCGCTGGTCCAGCCGCCCCAACGCGGCATGACCAGGGTGAACCCGGTGCGGACGAGCTTGCGCGTCATCCCGCGGGTCAGTCGGGTGAGCTCCTCCTGGGTGGTGGCCGCGGCGGCCCGCTCGCGCATCCCCGGTAGGTGTCGGTGCAGGTCGCCGTTGGTCTCCCGGGCGAGCAGCGAGGTGGGTCGGTAACGGGGCAGCGCCGCCGTCACGTCCGGCCCGCCGAGCGGCGTGCACAGACAGGCCACGAACCACGCCATGTCGTACCGCTCCGGCGCGCCGAGCAGCCGGCCCTCGGTGATCAGCAGGATCCCGGCGCCGTCGATCTGCGGGAAGGCGGCGTCCAGCTCCGCCTCCACGGCCCGGGCCGCGGCCCGGTCGGTCCCCGTGGGTTCGTCGGCGGTGCCCGTACGCAGGACGAGCAGCGCGTCGAGGTCGGACACCCCGGGGACGGCGGTGCCGCGCGGGATGCTCCCGTAGAGGTAGCTGCTCAGCAGCCGGTCGGGGGGAAAGTGGGTGGCCAGTCGGGCGGTCAGCCCCGCCACGACGGGCGCGAACGCCGCGGGCACGCGCACCAGGGAACCCTCCCGAACGAAGCAGCCGTCCTGGTCGAGGCCCTTGCCCCGGGATTCCCCGCCGGTTTTCATGGCGCCCACTATGGGGCGGCGCGATGGCGGGCCGCGAGCCATTTGTCGACGGCCGCCGCGCGGGTACGGCAGCGGGTACGACAAGGGCCCCGCCGGAGCGGGGCCCTTGGGGCGTCGCGAGGGGCGCGGGACGTCAGCGCGAGCGCTTGGCCAGCCGCTCGACGTCCAGCAGGATCACGGCGCGCGCCTCCAGGCGCAGCCAGCCGCGGCCGGCGAAGTCCGCGAGCGCCTTGTTGACCGTCTCCCGGGAGGCGCCGACCAGCTGGGCCAGCTCCTCCTGAGTGAGGTCGTGCACGACGTGGATGCCTTCCTCGGACTGCACGCCGAAGCGGCGCGACAGGTCCAGGAGGGCGCGTGCCACCCGGCCCGGGACGTCCGAGAAGACCAGGTCGGACATCTGGTCGTTGGTCTTGCGCAGGCGGCGGGCGACCGCGCGCAGCAGGGCGGTGGCCACCTCGGGGCGGGCGTTCAGCCAGGGCTGGAGGTCGCCGTGGCCCAGGCCGAGCAGCTTGACCTCGGTGAGCGCGGTGGCAGTGGCCGTGCGCGGTCCCGGGTCGAAGAGGGACAGTTCGCCGATGAGCTCGCCGGGGCCGAGGACGGCCAGCATGTTCTCGCGGCCGTCGGGTGAGGTGCGGTGCAGCTTCACCTTGCCCTCGGTGACCACGTACAGGCGGTCGCCCGGGTCCCCTTCGTGGAACAGGGCGTCGCCGCGGGCGAGCGTGACCTCTCCCATCGAGGCGCGAAGCTCGGCCGCCTGCTCGTCGTCGAGCGCCGCGAAGAGCGGGGCGCGCCGCAGAACGTCGTCCACGAGTTCTCTCCTTGTCGACATGCTCCGGAGGACTGTGGTCCCCATCATGCCGGAATGCAAAACAGTGCGATCAATCACAAGTTTGCCGGACCCGTGGCCCGAGCCCTACGGCAGGGGGCCGATTGGGGTCACGAATCCCGGTGATCGAGTCGGATGTCAGTGGGTGGCCTTAGTCTGGCCGAGTGTCCAATACGCCGGTGAGAGCAGAGGACTGGGGGCCGACAGAGTGAGCGCAGGGCGCGATTCCGCTGTGGGCGAACAGCTGCCCGCAGGCGCCTCGGAGTCCGACAAAAGTAACAAATCGTCCCCCAGGGTGACGGCCGGGCGGAAGCCGATGGCGCCCGCAACCGGCGCGTCGCGTCCCGGTGCGAAGGAGGCGGCGTGAACGAGACCCCCGCGAAGCCGGCTGCGAAGAAGACCACGACCAAGAAGACCGCGACGAAGACGGCCGCGCCGACGACGACCACCGCGGCGAAGAAGACCACCACCGCGAAGCGGGCACCGGCGGCCAAGAAGGCGGCCGCCACCAAGCGCACGGCGGCCACCAAGGCCGAGGCGCCCGCCCAGAAGGCGGCCCCGGCCCGCAAGCCCGAGTCCCGGGTCGCCATGGTGCGTCGGGCCCGCCGGATCAACCGCGAGCTGGCCGAGCTGTACCCGTACGCCCACCCGGAGCTGGACTTCACCAACCCCTTCGAGCTGCTGGTCGCCACGGTCCTCTCCGCGCAGACCACCGACCTGCGGGTCAACCAGACCACCCCCCGGCTCTTCGCGGCCTGCCCCACGCCCGAGGACATGGCCGCGATCCCGCCGGAGCAGCTGGAGGAGCTGATCCGCCCCACCGGTTTCTTCCGGGCCAAGGCGAAGTCCCTGATCGGCCTGTCCACCGCCCTGCGCGACCGCTTCGACGGCGAGGTGCCCGGCCGCCTGGAGGACCTCGTCACGCTCCCCGGCGTCGGCCGCAAGACGGCCAACGTCGTGCTCGGCAACGCCTTCGGCGTCCCCGGCATCACCGTGGACACCCACTTCGGCCGGCTGGCCCGACGCTTCGGCTGGACGACCGCGCAGGACGCCGAGAAGGTCGAGGCGGACGTCGCCGAGATCTTCCCCAAGAGCGACTGGACGATGCTCTCGCACCGGGTGGTCTTCCACGGCCGTCGGGTCTGCCACTCCCGCAAGCCCGCCTGCGGGGCCTGTCCCATCGCCCCGCTGTGCCCGGCGTACGGCGAGGGCGAGACCGACCCCGAGAAGGCGAAGAAGCTGCTCAAGTACGAGCTGGGCGGCCAGCCCGGGCAGCGGCTCAAGCCCCCGGCCGACTATCCGGGGCGGCCCGCGGCCCCGCTGGCGGCCTCGTAGGGCCGCACCGGCGGGCGCGATTCCACTGGGGGACCCGACCATCGACGTAAGCCTCAAGGGGGCGCGGATGACGAGTGCACGGGAGCAGTACGGCGAGACGGCCGAGGCCCGGCCGGCGACGGCCGGGCGGGAGGTCGAGGTGACGGCCGAGGGGCTGCCGGAGTGGTTGGTTCCGGTGGCCCGGGCGGCCGCCACGATCGAGCCGCGCCAGCTCAGCCGGTTCCTGCCGCCCGAGGACGGCGGCCGGCAGTCCGCCGTCCTGATCCTCTTCGGGCACGGTGCCCGAGGGCCCGAACTGCTCCTGATGGAGCGCGCCGGCACCCTGCGCTCGCACGCCGGACAGCCCTCCTTCCCCGGTGGCTCGCTCGATCCGCAGGACGGCGACCCGGACGGCCCGGGGCCGGTCCGCGCGGCGCTGCGGGAGGCCCAGGAGGAGACCGGGCTCGACCCCCGTGGGGTCCAGGTCTTCGGGGTGCTGCCGCGGCTCTACATCCCCGTCAGCGGCTTCGTCGTCACGCCCGTGCTGGGGTGGTGGCGGCAGCCGAGCCCGGTGGGCGCGGTGGACCAGGGCGAGACCGCCCGGGTGTTCACCGTTCCCGTGGCGGATCTCACGGACCCGGCACATCGGGTCACTACCCGTCACCCCAGTGGCCACGTCGGCCCCGCATTCCTCGTCGAGGACGCGCTGGTCTGGGGTTTCACCGCCGGGGTGATCGACCGGATCCTGCACTACGCGGGCTGGGAAGTCGCATGGGACCGCGACAAGCAGGTCCCGCTCGACTGGCGCTCGTGAGACGGTGTCCGGCGTGAACGTCCTGGACATCCTGCTGCTGATCGCGGCCGTGTGGTTCGCGATCGTCGGTTACCGGCAAGGCTTCCTCGTCGGCATCCTGTCCGTGATCGGCTTCCTCGGGGGAGGTCTGATCGCGGTCTACGTCCTGCCGGTGATCTGGAACGGAGTCACCGACGACGCCAAACCGGGCACCTTCGCGGTGATCGCGGCGGTCGCCATCGTGATCGTCTGCGCCTCGGTGGGGCAGGCGCTCACCACCCACCTCGGCAACAAGCTCCGCCGCCACATCACCTGGACACCGGCGCGGGCGCTCGACGCCACCGGCGGGGCGCTGGTCAACGTCCTGGCGATGCTGCTGGTCGCCTGGCTGATCGGCTCGGCGCTGGCCGGCACGTCGCTGCCGACGCTCAGCAAGGAGGTCCGCAACTCCAAGGTGCTGCTCGGGGTGTCCCAGGTGATGCCGCCGCAGGCCAACACCTGGTTCGCGGACTTCTCCTCGGCGCTGGCCCAGAACGGCTTCCCGCAGGTCTTCACGCCGTTCGCCAACGAGCCGATCCGGCCGGTGCGCCCGCCGGACCCGGCGCTGGCCAACGGTCCCGTGGCGGCCGACGCCCGGCGCAGCATCGTCAAGATCGTCGGACGGGCGCCCGGCTGCGGCAAGATCCTCGAAGGCACCGGCTTCGTCTTCGCCCCGCACCGGGTGATGACCAACGCGCACGTCGTCGGCGGCGTCAGCGACCCGACGGTCCAGGTGGGCGGCGAGGGGCTGCCGGTGAACGCCAAGGTCGTGCTCTACGACTGGGAGCGCGACATCGCCGTGCTGGACGTCCCGCAACTGCGCGCCCCGGAGCTGAAGTTCGCCAACAAGGACGCGAGCAGCGGCAAGAGCGCCATCGTCGCGGGCTTCCCGGAGAACGGCGGGTACGACGTCCGCCCGGCCCGGATCCGCGGCCGCATCCAGGCCGACGGCGCGGACATCTACCACCGCGGCACGGTCGGCCGCGACGTCTACTCGCTCTACGCCACGGTCCGGGAAGGCAACTCCGGCGGTCCGCTGCTCACGCCCCAGGGTGAGGTCTACGGCGTGGTCTTCGCCAAGTCGCGGGACGACGCCCACACCGGCTACGCGCTGACCGCCGACGAGGTCCGCCAGGACGCCGTCCGGGGGCGGAGCGCGACCCAGCAGGCCGACACCCAGGGGTGCGCGATCTGAGACCGGGCGCGGGGCCGCTGACCGTTCCGCTGCGGGACGGGACGCGGCCCGGCGCCCGCGGGGACGTCGCGCGGGATCAGCTGCGGGTATGGCGCAATCGTGCGCTCATCCAACGCGCTCTGCGGCGCAGGATGCGGGGGATGCCCATGGGGTGCGCGGGGTCGGGGGACCCGCCGGATCCGAGATCCGGAGTGCCCCTGTCCTGCGTGCCCACTGCAGCGGCACTGCTGCGGCGGTTGCGTGCCACGTCACGGTAGTCGTGCGTCCAGCCCATACCCTCGACTCTGCCCGTGGCCCGGGGTCCGTAACCGCCCCGGAGAGGGCCAATCGGCCTATGCGGGAGGCAATTGGCTGTTCGTCAGACGAACGTTCGTGTGACGGGCGGGGCAGGTCCGATGCCGTGCGGTGCCGGTGGGGGCGGGGTGCCGGGTGTGGGGCGTGGGCCCTCAGCGGTCCGGTTCCGGGTCCTTCAGCCAGTTGATCAGCTCGGTGGAGAAGGCCGTCGGGTCCTCCTCGTGCGGCCAGTGCCCCAGGCCGTCGAAGAGCCGCCAGCGGTAGGGGGCCTCCACGTACTCGCCGGAGCCGGCGGCGCTGCGGGTGCGCATCACCGGGTCCGCGGAGCCGTGCAGGTGCAGGGTGGGCACCCGGACGGGCAGCTTCATCCGGCGGTTGAACTGGAGGCCGTCGGGGCGGGCCATCGAGCGCACCATCCAGCGGTACGGCTCGATCGAGCAGTGGGCCGTCGAGGGGATGGCCATCGCCCGCTGGTAGACCTCGACGGTCTCGTCCGCGGGGAGCTGGGGACCGGACCAGTCGCGGATCATGCGGCCCACCAGGGCCCCGTCGTCCGCGGTCAGCGCGCGCTCGGGCAGCCAGGGTCGCTGGAAGCTCCAGATGTGCGAGCTGCGGCGGACGTCGGCGAGCATCGCGGCCCGCCAGCGCCGCGGGTGCGGCATCGAGGACACCGCGAGCCGGCGGACCAGCTTGGGGCGCATCACCGCGGCCGTCCAGGCGAGGTATCCGCCCAGGTCGTGGCCGACCAGCGCGGCGTCCGGCTCGCCCAGGGAGCGGATGACGCCGGTGATGTCCAGGGCGAGGTTCGCCGGGTCGTAGCCGCGCGGGGTGCGGTCGCTGCCGCCGACGCCCCGTAGGTCCATGGCGACCGCGCGGAAGCCCGCGTCGGCCAGTGCGGGCAGCTGGTGGCGCCAGGTCCACCAGAACTGCGGGAAGCCGTGCAACAGCAGCACGAGGGGCCCGTCGCCCACCTCGGCGATGTGGAAACGGGCGCCGTTGGCCGCGACGTCCCGGTGCGTCACCTCGGTGCCGTCCGGGAGACCGATCCGGACGACCGAGGCGGTGCTGTCAGGGGCTGTCATACCGACGAGCGTGTCACAGACTCCAGGACCGGGTGGTCCGAGTCCGCCGGACGCGGGTGCGGCCGGGCCTTCTGCAGCACGGCCGCGGTCTCCTTGGCGGAGGCGATCGACTTCTCCGGCTTCTTGATCTTCTTGATCTTGGCCAGCGCGATCAGGATCAGGAGCACGGCGATCACCAGGAAGGCGCCGCCCACGATCAGGAAGGACCAGGCGAGGCCGAGGCCGAGGTTGTGGATGCCGTAGGCCGCCGCGAAACTCAGCACGGGCAGCGCGAACAGCGCCAGCACGCCCGCCACGATGAACGCGGCACTGCCGATGCCGGCCCGCTTGGCGTCCTGCCGCAGTTCCGCCTTGGCCAGTGCGATCTCGTCGTGCACCAGCGCGGACATCTCCGCGGTCGCCGTGGCCACCAACTGCCCGAGGCTGCGGTCCGCACCGTCGTCGGCTGCGCTCATCGCCGTCTCCCTCTTCTCTTCGCCTGGATGCAAAGCCTCTCAGATCATGCCGGACCATCGTCGCCGGAGCCGGCGTCGGCAGCCATTTCGGCAAGGCGGCGGTGTTCCGCGGCCTTCGCGTCGTGGATCGCCGCCATCCGCAGGTGGTAGGCGGGCTGGTCCCGTTCGTAGATGTCGGGGATGCCGTCCTGGTCCTCGTCCCGCTCCTCCTCGTCGCACAGGTGCCGGTACTTGTTGTTGCGGATCTTGAGGAGGACGCCCGCGAAGACGGCCGCGAGCAGCGAGCCGATCAGCACCGACGCCTTGATCTCGTCGGTCAGTGTCGGGTCGCCGGCGAAGGCCAGTTCGCCGATGAGCAGCGAGACGGTGAAGCCGATGCCGGCCAGCGCGGCCACGCCGAAGACGTCCGGCCACTTCAGATCGGGGTTGAGTTCGGCCCGGGTGAAGCGGGCGGTGCACCAGGTGCCGCCGAATATCCCCACGGCCTTGCCCACTATCAGGCCGAGGACCACGCCCAGCGTCTCCGGCCGGGTGAAGACGTCGTGGACCGCGCCGCCGGAGATGGACACCCCCGCGGAGAAGAGCGCGAACAGCGGCACCGCCAGCCCCGCCGACAGCGGGCGGACCAGGTGCTCGATGTGCTCACCGGGGGACTGCCGCTCGCCGTCGCGGCGGTGGCAGCGCAGCATCAGGCCCATGGCGACGCCGGCGATGGTGGCGTGCACGCCGCTGTTCTCCATCAGGGCCCAGATCGCCAGGCCGAGGGGGACGTAGACGTACCAGCCGCGGACGCCCACGCGCAGCAGCACGTAGAAGAGCACCAGGCCGGCGACGGCCAGGCCGAGGGCGAGGAAGTTGAGCTTCGAGGTGAAGAAGATCGCGATGATCAGTATCGCGAAGAGGTCGTCGACGACGGCGAGGGTCAGCAGGAAGGCGCGCAGCGCGGACGGCAGGGAGGTGCCGATGACCGCGAGGACGGCGAGCGCGAAGGCGATGTCGGTGGCGGTGGGGACCGCCCAGCCCTGGAGCGAGCCGCCGCCGGTGGCGTTGACGGCGAAGTAGACCAGAGCGGGGGTGGCCATGCCGCAGATCGCGGCGATCACCGGGAGGGCGGCGGCCTTGGGGTCGCGGAGCTCGCCGGCGACCAGTTCGCGCTTGAGCTCGATGCCGGCGACGAAGAAGAAGACCGCGAGCAGGCCGTTGGCCGCCCAGTGCTGGAGGGAGAGGTCCAGGCCCAGCGAGGCCGGACCGAGGTGCAGGCCGCGGACCGCCTCGTAGCTGCCGCCGAGCGTGTTGGCCCAGATCAGGGCAGCGATGGCGGCGGCGAGGAGGAGAACTCCGCCGACGGTTTCGGTGCGCAACGCGTCGGCGATGAAGTTTCGCTCCGGCAACGGCATCCGGCCGAGGAATATGGAGCGGCGGTTGCTGGGCGCAGTCACGCGATGACCTCCGGCAGCTGAGAACGGCTGTAGCAGTTGCCGACCAGACTTCCCGGCGCACCCAGAGTTTCTTAGCGCCTCATTGACGCTGCCCTTAACTCTACCGGGTGGGTGCAAGGGGTTGATGCGTGGGCTTAACGTTACGGGCATTTCGGGCACTGGGCCGCCGGGGCGGCGCGGACCCGACCCGTGAACGCCGCAGGGGCACCGGACGCCATGGTCCGGTGCCCCTGGAGCGCGCAGGTCGGCGCGGTGCCGCCGCAGGTGCGGCGGCAGCGTCGTGTGGTGCGTCAGTCCTCGCTGGGCGCGCTCGGCAGCTTCGCCTGGATCAGGTCCATCACCGAGGAGTCGGTGAGGGTGGTGACGTCGCCCAGGGCGCGGTTCTCGGCGACGTCGCGCAGCAGACGCCGCATGATCTTGCCGGAGCGGGTCTTGGGCAGCTCCGCGACCGGCATGATCCGCTTGGGCTTGGCGATCGGACCGAGCTGCTGGCCGACGTGGGCGCGCAGCTCCTCGACGAGCCCCTCGTCCTCGGCCGCCCCGCCGCGCAGGATGACGAAGGCGCAGATGGCCTGGGTCGTCTGCGGGTCGGTGGCGCCGACCACCGCGGCCTCGGCCACCTTCGGGTGCGAGACCAGTGCCGACTCCACCTCGGTGGTGGAGATGTTGTGGCCGGACACCAGCATCACGTCGTCCACCCGGCCCAGCAGCCAGATGTCGCCGTCCTCGTCCTTCTTCGCGCCGTCGCCGGCGAAGTAGGTGCCCGCGAAGCGGGACCAGTAGGTGTCGAGGTAGCGCTGGTCGTCGCCCCAGATGGTGCGCAGCATCGACGGCCAGGGCTCGGTGATCACCAGGTAGCCGCCGGCGCCGTCGGGCACCTCGCGCGCGTCGTCGTCGACGACCGTGGCGGCGATGCCGGGCAGCGGCATCTGCGCCGAGCCGGGCTTGGTCTCCGTCACGCCCGGCAGCGGGCTGAGCATCATCGCGCCGGTCTCGGTCTGCCACCAGGTGTCGACGATCGGCGTGCGGTCCGCGCCGATGTGCTTGCGGTACCAGATCCACGCCTCGGGGTTGATCGGCTCGCCGACTGACCCGAGCAGGCGCAGCGACGACAGGTCGAACGTGGCCGGGATGTCGTCACCCCACTTCATGCAGGCGCGGATCGCGGTCGGGGCGGTGTAGAGGATCGTCACGCCGTACTTCTGGACGACCTCCCACCAGCGGCCCTGGTGCGGGGTGTCCGGGGTGCCCTCGTAGAGCACCTCGGTGGCGCCGTTGGAGAGCGGGCCGTAGGTGATGTACGAGTGGCCGGTCACCCAGCCGACGTCGGCGGTGCACCAGAAGACGTCGGTCTCCGGCTTCAGGTCGAAGACCGCGTGGTGGGTGTACGAGACCTGGGTGAGGTAGCCGCCGGTGGTGTGCAGGATGCCCTTGGGCTTCCCCGTCGTCCCGGAGGTGTAGAGGATGAACAGCGGGTGCTCGGCGTCGAACGCCTCGGGGGTGTGCTGCTCGCTCTGCCGCTCGACCAGGTCGTGCCACCACACGTCCCGGCCCTCGGTCCAGCCGACGTCCTGGCCGGTGCGACGGACGACCAGCACGCTGCGGACGTGCTCCGTGCCGGGCTTGGTCAGCGCCTCGTCCACCGCGGGCTTGAGCGCGGACGGCTTGCCGCGGCGGTAGCCGCCGTCGGAGGTGATCACCACGCGGGCGTCCGCGTCGTTGATCCGCGTCGCCAGTGCGTCCGCGGAGAAGCCGCCGAAGACCACCGAGTGCGGTGCGCCGAGCCGGGCGCAGGCCAGCATGGCGATCACCGCCTCCGGGATCATCGGCAGGTAGATGGCGACCCGGTCGCCGGTCCGGACACCCAGCTCGATCAGCGCGTTGGCGGCCTTGGAGACCTCGCGCTGGAGCTCGGCGTAGGTGATCGCCCGGCTGTCGCCCGGCTCGCCCTCGAAGTGGATCGCGACCCGGTCGCCGTGGCCGTTCTCCACGTGGCGGTCCACGCAGTTGTAGGCGACGTTGAGTTTGCCGTCGGCGAACCACTTCGCGAACGGCGGGTTGGACCAGTCGAGGGTCTCAGTGGGCTCGGTCTCCCAGGTCAGGCGTTTGGCCTGCTCGGCCCAGAAGCCCAGCCGGTCCGCCGCGGCCTCTTCGTACGCGGCGGCCGTGACGTTGGCGTTCGCGGCCAGCTCGGCGGGCGGTGCGAACCGCCGCTCCTCCTTCAAGAGGTTGGCCAGGCTCTCGTTGCTCACGACATCTCCCATTCCCAGGGCGTGCGATGTGTCCCGGGCCATAGCTCATCAGCCCGCGACCGACCCTGACAAGGGCTGTGGACAACTATTGGTGTAGACCTGTCCGAATATGGCTCCTGATAGGGCCAATCGGGTGTCCCCGCGCAGGTCACACCCCGATCGCCGGCACGTCGGCCCGCACCGTCCGGAACCGCCCGGTGGACTCGTCCAGCACGTATGCCTGGGCCTCGGCCACGTGGAAGTACATGCCGCGCAGGGCGAGGGTGCCCTCGGCCAAGCGCCGGGCGACGCACGGGTGTGCCCGCAGGTGGTCGAGCTGCTGACGGACGTTGACCAGCGCCAGCCGCTCCTGGTCGTCGGCCACCGGCCGCCCGGCGAGGGCGACTTCACCCCTGCCCAGCCGCCCGATCCGCGCCATCCGGGCCAGGCTCGGCCGGCCGTGCCGCAGCCAACGGGTGAGTGGGGTGGCCCCGTCGGTCGGGGGCGGAGAACCAGCCGAGTCGAGCAGCGCCGCCATGGCGCCGCAGCCCGAATGCCCGCAGACCGTGATCGACGCGACCCGCAGCACCTCCACGGCGTACTCGACCGCGGCCCCCACGGAGTCGCAGGAGGCGTCCGAGCCGGGCGGCGGCATCAGATTGCCGACGTTGCGCACGGTGAACAGGTCGCCCGGCCCACTGGACGTGATCATGCTCGTCACCAGCCGGGAATCGGCGCAGGTCAGGAAGAGCTGGGTGGGGCGCTGCCCCTCCCGCGCCAGCCGGGCCAGCTCCTCGCGCACCAGGGGAGCGGTGTGCCGCTGGAACGCGCTGACCCCGCCCAGGAGTTGGTCGCCGCCCGGCAGCTCCGCGGTGCGGGCCGGTGCGGGGCGGGTGCAGTGGTGGTTGCGCCAGGGCGTCCACGGTCGGCAGGCGTGCGCCCGGTCGGGCTCGACGGTCGGGCGGGCGGAGCGGCCCGAGCGACCGCCGAGCGTCACCGACCCCTTGGTCGCCCGATGGGCGGTCGCCCAGGACTGCAGGGCTTCGTAGGCCGCGTGGTCCATGAACGACCCGTGGAACTCGACGACGGCGTCGGCACCCGGGGGGACGTGCGCCAGCGCCCGGGTCATCCGGGGCACCGCCAAGAACGTCAACTGGCCGCTGACGCGCACCCGATGGCGGCCGGACTCCTCGGTCACCGCGACCCGGGTGTGGGTCAGTCGGCGCAGCGCCAGGAAGATCCCGACCGTGATGCCGGTCAGGACGCCCAGCAGCACGCCGAAGAGCACCACCGCGCTCAACGTCGCCGCGTACACCGGGAATTCGCGGTGCCGCTGCACGTGCTTGAGGTGCGCGAAGCTGACCATCCGCACGCCGACGACCATCACCAGGGCGGCCAGCGCGGCCAACGGGATCAGCTCCAGCGCCCCGGCCAGCAGGCCCGCGCACAGCAGCACCCAGACGCCGTGCAGCACGGTCGCCCGGCGGGTGGTCGCACCGGCCCGCACGTTGGCCGAGCCGCGGATCGCGCCGCCGGACACCGGCAGGCCGCCGAGCAGGCCGGACATGACGTTGGCGAGGCCCTGACCGGCCAGTTCGCGGTTGAGCTGCGGACGCCCCGGGGGAGTCCCCGGCCGCTCGGCGGCCAGCCGGTCCACGGCCACCGCGGACAGCAGCGACTCCATACTGGCGACGAGGGTGACCGTGAGCACCGTGGTGAGCAGCGCGGCGAGGGAGGCGTGGGGGAGCAGCGGTGCTTGCGGCAGCTGCCAGGACGGCAGCGCGACGCGCGGCACCGACGTCCCCGCGCTGACCGCCGTCGCGGCGAGCACCGCGGCCAGCGGTGCCGGCAGCAGGCGGGCCCAGCGCCCGGCGCGGCCCGGCAGCCGTGCCCAGCCGGCCAGGACGACGACCGTGACGGCGCCGATCAGCAGCGCCGTGACGTGCGGATGGGCGAGCTGGCCGGGCAGCGCGACGGCGTTGTCGACGGCCGAGCCGTCGGGGCTGCCGCCGAGCACCACGTGGAGCTGGCCCAGGGCGATGGTGACGCCGATGCCGGCGAGCATGCCGTGCACGATCGCCGGGCTGACGGCGAGCGCCGCCCGGGCCACCCGCAGTGCCCCGAGGGCGAGTTGGGTCAGCCCCGCCAGGACCGTGATCGCACAGGTGGCGCGCCAGCCGTACCGCTGGACGAGATCCGCGGTGATCACCAGGAGGCCGGTGGCGGCGCCCGTCACCTGGAGCGGGGCGCCGCCCAGGAGGCCGGCGACGATCGCGCCGACCACCGCGGCCACCAGACCGGCCTGGAGCGGGGCGCCGGTGGCCAGGGCGATGCCCAGTGACAGTGGGACGGCCAGCAGGAAGACCACGACCGAGGCGGAGAGGTCCCCGCGCCAGGCCGCGCCCTTCCCCTTGGCGTGGGGCGCTTCGTCGTCGGGCGTCGCCCCGGGGAGCGTCGGGGGCTCGGGCGCGAGGGCGGCCGGTGGCGGCTGCGGCGGCTTCTGGATCTGCGTCATTCCCGTCTCCTCCGGGGCGGCGCGGTCGGCCTCGGGCGCGACCGCGGGGCGGCGGTGTGCTGCGGCGGGAGCGAGCCGGCCGGCGGGCGTCGCGGTGGGCGACGGGCCGGTGACTCTCAAGCATCGGTAAACGAATCGTAATGACGCGTAAAGACCCTGAGAAGGGTTTTCGGGCATATGGCGCAGTCATTCCAACTATCGAGTGAATAAAACGACTTTTGCCACGGTCTTTCTGTCACCCGTCAATGGATATAGGCGAATCGACAGGTTCGTCCTGATTAAACCCATGGTGCCCTGTGTGCCGGGAATGAGGTGGCTGATGGCGGTCATATCGAAGACGACGGTGCGCATCGCGGCTGCGGTGGCGCTGGCGGCGATAGCCGGCTGCGCCGCGGCGACCCAGGACGGGCCCCCGAAGAGCACGACCGAAGGGCGCGCGGCGCCCGGCAAGGCCCCGGCCGCCCGCCCGCTCCGCCTGATAGGCGACGGCTCCACCGCGTACACCGGGGCACAGCCCCACCAACCACGGCCGGCCCGCCTCAAGCCGGGCATGAGACCACCACAGTTCGTGGTCTTCTCCTGGGACGGCGCCGGTGAGGACGGCCAGAAGCTGTTCTCCCACTTCCGTGCCGTCGGCAAGAAGTACCGCGCGACGATGACGTACTTCCTCAGCGGCGTCTACTTGCTCCCCAGCGACAAGGCGGAGCTCTATGAACCGCCTGGCCACACGACCGGCGCCTCGGCGATCGGCTTCAACGACGTCCAGGGGATCAAGGACACCGTGGCCCAGATGCGCGGCGCCTGGGAGGACGGCAACGAGATAGGCACCCACTTCAACGGCCACTTCTGCGGCCGCAACGGGGTCGGCAGGTGGACGCCCGAGCAGTGGCGCAGCGAGATCGAGCAGGCCGTGTGGTTCGTCCGGAACTGGAAGAGCAACTCCGGCCTCAGGAACGAACCGCCGCTCCCCTTCGACTACGCCAAGGAACTCGTCGGTGGCCGCGCACCCTGTCTGGAGGGGCAGCGCAACCTGATACCCGCGGCCAAGGAGATGGGGTTCCGCTACGACGCCAGCTCGGCGGGCGGACTGCAGACCTGGCCGCACAAGATCGACGGGATCTGGAACTTCCCGCTCCAGCAGATACCGTTCCCCGGCCGGAACTTCGAGGCGCTCTCGATGGACTACAACTTCCTGGCCAACCAGTCCGGCTCCACCCACGGCGACCGTGCGATGCACGCCGCCTGGGGCCAGCAGATGCGCGACGGGATCCTGGACGCCTTCGAGCGTGCCCACCGCGGCAACCGCGCGCCGCTCTTCGTAGGCGACCACTTCGAGTCCTGGAACGGCGGCACGTACATGAAGGCCGTCGAGGAGGCGATCAAGGAGATCTGCCCCCGCAAGGGCGTGCGCTGCGTCAGCTTCAAGCAGTTGAGCGACTGGCTGGACGCCCAGGACCCGCAGGTGCTGGCCAAGCTCCAGGACCTGCCGGTGGGCCGGGCGCCGGAGGACGGCTGGGGGGCGTACCTCTCGGGTACTCCGGAAGCGTCCGCTTCGGCGCCGGCGGCCCGGATCACGCCGGTTGCGGAGTAGCCGCCGCTCCCTCGAAGAGCACGAAGGCGGGGTCGACCTGGGCCGCCAGGTCGGCCCCCGTCTTGGCGTTGCCCCAGCTCTCGGCGTTCTTCAGGTGGAAGTGCACCATCTGGCGCGTGTAGCGCTCCCAGTCGCGGTGCCCGTAGGCCGCGTCGGCGGTGTCGTGCAGCGTCTCCAGGGCGCGGCGGTTGGCCTCCTCCAGGAGGGCGAAGGGGGTGGGGCGGCCCTTCTCCACGGCCCGCACCCAATCGGAGTGGCCGACACAGACCAGCAGGTCCTCTCCCACCTCGGCGCGCAGGTACGCCAGGTCGTCCGGGCCCTGGACCTTGTTGCCGATGACCTTCAACGGGACGCCGAAGTCCTGGGCGTACTCCTTGTACTGGCGGTAGACCGCGACGCCCTTGCGGGTCGGCTCGGCGACCAGGAAGGTCATGTCGAAGCGGGTGAACATGCCGGAGGCGAAGGAGTCGGACCCGGCGGTCATGTCGACGACGACGTACTCCCCGCGGCCGTCGACGAGGTGGTTCAGGCACAGCTCGACCGCGCCGACCTTGGAGTGGTAGCAGGCCACGCCCAGATCGGACTCCGTGAACGGCCCGGTGGCCAGCAGACGCACCGCCCCGTCGTCGAGGGCCACGGCCCGGGCGCAGGCGTCGTAGACCGGGTTGTCCTCGCAGATCCGCAGCAGTCGCGAGCCCTCGCCGGGCGGCGTCGTCTTGATCATCGTTTCGGTGGACGGGATGCGGGCGTTGCTGCCGCGCAAGTAGTCCTTGATCAAGGGGAGGTGGGCCCCCATCGCGGGCAGTGCGGCGGCCTCCGCCTCGTCCATGCCGAGCGCGACGCCCAGGTGCTGATTGATGTCGGCGTCCACCGCGACGACGGGAACCCGGGCCGCGGCGAGGTGCCGGATGAACAGGGAGGACAGGGTGGTCTTGCCGCTGCCGCCCTTGCCTACGAAAGCGATCTTCATGTTCAGCAGGCTAGGTGTGGCCAACCTCTCGGAGGGTGGTTTACGTGAAGAAGACCACTCCTTCGAGGGGTCCGGCCTGGTGGTGCGTAGGGTCGACTCATGGCTGGAATCTCCCGGGGGACGCCCCCCGAACCTCCCCAGGCGAGCACCGACCCGCTCGCGGCGCTGGCGTCGCTCCCGGGGGTCGCGGACTCCGTCGACTCCGTCCGCAAGGCCGTCGACCGGGTCTACGGGCACCGGATCATGCGGCGCCGCAGCACCGAGATCACGGCCGAGGCAGCCCTGCGCGCGGCGCGCGGGTCCGCCGCGCTGTCCGGGGCCGACTGGGCGCTCGAAGAGGTCCGGCGGCGCACCGACTTCGGTGACGGCAGCGAGCCGCGCACGGTCGGCGCGGCGCTTCGGTTGACCGCCGAGGCGGGCCAACTGCTGAGCGTCTGGCGGCAGTCGCCGCTGCGGGTGCTGGCCCGACTCCACCTGGTGGCGGCCGGCGGCGGCGTGGCCGACGACGCCGTGGGCCGGCCGCGGCTCGGCGCCGAGCCGGTGGACGAGCCGCTGGTCGAGCTGCCGTTGCCGGACGCCGACGAGGTGGCCGGCCGGCTGGACGGGCTGTCGCGGCTGCTACTGGCGGGCACCGGGGCGCCGGCCCTGGTGGTGGCCGCCGTGGTGCACGGCGAACTACTGGCGCTGCGGCCCTTCGGCTCGTACAACGGGCTGGTGGCGCGGGCCGCGGAGCGGATCGTGCTGATCGACAGCGGGCTGGACCCGAAGTCGATCTGCCCTGCCGAGGTCGGGCACGCGGAACAAGGCGGCGCGGCCTACGTGGCCGCCCTCCAGGGCTACGTCTCGGGCACCCCGGAGGGCGTGGGGGAGTGGATCGCCCATTGTGGGCGCGCGGTCGAACTAGGCGTGCGGGAAAGCACGGCGGTCTGCGAGGCGCTGCAGCGCGGCGCGGCCTGACGGCGCGGTGCCCGGTCCCTGACACGGGTTGCGGCGGTACCAACCCTTCGGTACCGCCGCTGGCACGTCCACCGAGTTACCAGGCGTGCTCGAAATTTGCCCATCAGGTCGGATTCGTTGTCCGCTTACCTGGTGCGGCTGGCCCGTAATCGACGGGTCGGCGTCGCGTGGGTGCTCGGCATTCATGCGTCGGTCCGTGGGCCTGATGCGTTAAAGGCGTTCCTCTCGGATGTCCTTGGTCTCGCGGGCCGTTAAGTCCTTTGTACTACTCGTGGCGGGTGAGCGGAAGCCCAGCTTCCAGATCTTTACGTTTAGCCGCAAATGCGGGCAATACGGCGAGTCGATTCTTTCCGGTATTGCGGCGGCTGCTGGCGTACCAGACCAGGGTCGCGGTGGCGGCGGCCGCACCGATCGCGGCGACGGCGGTGATCACCGGACGGGACGGCATCGACAGCGTGGGCAGCCGCTTCTTGAGGGGGACCGGCCGGTTGAAGGTGACCACCGGCCAGCCGCGGGCGGTCGCCTCGCGGCGCAGCGCCCGGTCCGGATTGACTGCGCAGGGGTTGCCGACGGTCTCCAGCATCGGCACGTCGGTGATCGAGTCGCTGTAGGCGTAGCAGCGCTGGAGGTCGTACCCCTCGGACGCGGCGAGTTCCCGGACGGCCTCCGCTTTGGTCGGCCCGTAGGCGTAATACTCCACCTCTCCGGTGAAGCGGCCGTCGTCCCCGACCACCATTCTGGTGGCCACCACCCGGTCCGCGCCCAGGAGTTCGCCGATCGGCTCGACGACTTCGGCGCCGGAGGTGGAGACGATGACGACATCCCGCCCGGCCGCGTGGTGTTCCTCGATGAGCGAGGCCGCTTCGTCATAAATGATCGGGTCGATGAGATCGTGCAGCGTTTCGGCGACGATCTCGCGGACCTGGGCCACATCCCAGCCGCGGCACAGCGACGAGAGATATTCGCGCATCCGCTCCATCTGGTCGTGATCGGCGCCGCCCGCGAGGAACACGAACTGGGCGTACGCGGTGCGCAGTACGGCCCGCCGATTGATCAGGCCGCCTTGGTAGAAGGACTTGCTGAAGGTCAGCGTGCTCGACTTTGCAATCACGGTCTTGTCCAAGTCGAAGAACGCGGCAGTACGGGGAGTCGAGTGAGGCACGGAGTGGTTTTCCACGGGGCGAGCATAGGCGCCCACCATTCGGCGTAAGGTGTGGCGCGTGGGTTTGCCTGAGAAGGCTCTCGGGTACACCATGGAAGTCACGGATCGTTCGCGACCGTGCTAACCCGGTCCGGCTCCTCCCCCCCCGAGTCGGCCGTGGGGACGACCCCCGCTCTCCCCCCCGGCGGGGGTCGTCGCATGTCCGGATGCCTTTTCTGGCGTGAATCCTTGATCCAGTGCGGTTCCGCGCATCGCTGGCGTCCGATTCTGACATGCATATGCCACTACTCAGTGTAGTCGCCGGACTGCTCTGCGGAGGCTTCTCGTGCGCCCCAGAAGTAGCCGTTCGTCGCTGGAATAGGTGACGGGGATATTCACAACCGCGGAGTTGTCCACAGTTTTGGGTCAAGATCCACGGAGATTTCCCGATCGCTGCACCGTAAAAGTCCGCGAAGTTCGCGGAAGCGCGAGTTGCGTAGCGATAGGGGGACAGAACGTGTCCGGATCAACTACTTCCGACCAGCTGGTGCGAAACGGTGGAGAGCGGGACCGGCCGCTGCTGGTCACCGAGGACGAAGAACTCCTCGACGACCTCCTGCGGCTGTGCGCGGCGGCCGGGGCGCTGCCCGAAGTGGCGCACCGCCCGCCCCGTCGCACCGCGGAATGGGAAGCGGCGCCGTTGGTGGTCGTCGGTGCGGACTGTGCCGACCGGCTGTCCGGCGCGGGGCGCCGGGCGGGCGTCATCATCGCCGGCCGGGACGCGGACGACGTCGCCGTACTGCGCCAGGCCGTCGCGGTCGGGGCGGAGCGGGTGCTGGCCCTCCCCGACGGCGAACGCTGGCTGGTGGACCGGATCGCCGACGCGGTCGAGGGGGCGGGGCCGCCCGCCCTGACGGTCGGGGTGATCGGCGGGCGCGGCGGCGCCGGGGCGAGCACCCTCGCGGCGGCACTGGCCGTCGCCGCCGCCCGCACCGGGGAGCGCACCCTGCTCGTGGACGGCGACCCGCTCGGTGGTGGGCTCGACGTCCTGCTCGGTGGTGAACAGGAGAAGGGGCTGCGGTGGCCGGCCTTCGCCGAGTCGCGCGGCCGGGTGGCGGGTGGTGCGCTCGCCGAGTCGCTGCCCCGGCTGCACTCCTTACGGGTGCTGAGCTGGGACCGGGGTGCGGAGGTGGCCATTCCGCCGCCGGCGATGCGGGCGGTCCTGGCTGCGGCCCGGCGGCGCGGAGGAGTGGTGGTCGTGGACCTGCCGCGCCGGGTCGACCGGACGGTGGCCGAGGCACTGGCGCAGGTGGACGTCGGGCTGCTGCTCGTCCCGGCGGAGCTGCGGGCGGTCGCGGCGGCGCGCCGGGTCGCCGACGGGGTCCGGGCGGAGCTCGGCGACGTCCGGGTGGTGGCCTGTGGACCTCCCGGCCCGGGGAGCGGCGGCCGGCCGACGGCACAGGAGGTCGCGCGCCTGGTGGGACTGCCATTGGCGGGCGAACTCCCGTGGGAGGCAGGGCTGTCGGAGGACCTGGCGCGGGGGCGGGTGCCCGGAGGCCGGGCGCGGGGGCCGCTGGCACGGTTCTGCACCGGGTTCTGGACGCGGGTGCGGGCCGGTGGGCCCGATGCGGCGGCGGCCGTGGGCGCGGACCGCGGAGCCGCATCGGAGCCGGGAGGTGCGGCGGAATGAGGCGGCGGGCGACGGGCGCGCGGTGGAGCCGGGGGCGGACGGCCGGTCCAGGGGGCCGGACGTCCCCGGGGCACGGGCCACGGTTCGGTGACTGGTGGCGGGACGGGCTGCTGTGCGGGGCGGGGTGGTGGTCCCGTAGGAGCGGCGGCGGGCCCGTCGGGGCCGGGTGGGTCGTGGTGGCGGCCGGCTATGGGGGTGCGCGATGAACCGGGAGCTCCTGGAGGTGGTGCGCCGGCGGCTCGCAGAGGCCGGGGCGGAGCCGACGCCGGCCGGGGTGGCGGTGGCGCTGCGCGCGGAAGGCCGCCTCCTCGGGGACGCCGAAGTGCTGGGCGTGGTAAGCGCGTTGCGGTCGGAAATGGTGGGCAGCGGGCCGCTGGAGCCGCTGCTGGCCGCACCCGAGGTGACGGACGTGCTGGTGACCGCGCCCGACGCGGTGTGGGTCGACCGGGGCGGCGGGCTGGAGCGCACCGACGTCCGCTTCCGGGACGCGGCCGAAGTGCGCCGGCTGGCCCAGCGGTTGGCGGCGGTCGCCGGACGGCGGCTGGACGACGCCCGGCCGTGGGTGGACGCCCGTCTTCCGGACGGGACGCGGCTGCACGCCGTGCTGCCCCCGGTGGCGGTCGCCGGCACGTGCCTGTCCCTGCGGGTGCTGCGACCTCGGGCGTTCGCCCTTCCGGAGCTGGTGGCGGCGGGGACGGTTCCGCCGGGCGGGGACCGGCTGCTCCGGGCGCTGTTGGCCGCCCGACTGTCGTTCCTGATCAGCGGCGGCACGGGCTCCGGCAAGACCACTCTTCCTATGTACCGCCGCTAGTCTCGCTGCCCGTCTGCCATGCGCGCAAGCCCCGCCCATGCGCCACGGGGGTCAGCGCACGGACGGGGCCGAGTGAGGTCAGCCGCCCACAGCCTTCTTGGTGCCATCGCACGTAGGGCAGACCTTGGTTCCCGACATGTACGGGCGCTCACTGCCCGAGTCGAAATACTCCGAGAATCTCGCCCCCGTCCCACGGCAGTCCGGGCACGGGTCTTCCCGCTCTATAGACTCCGCGACTCTCATAGCGTCCTGCGCCTCGTACAGGTCATGCCGGGCCTGACACAGATCACACAGTGGCGCCAGACGCCCGTCCGGACCCACCGGCCGGTGCCGCTCCTCACAGACGCAAAGCGCCATGGGGGACCCCTTCCTAGATGTACGTCTTAGTGCTGCACACGTTGCACTGAACGAACACCCCGCCCTCGTCCTGCCCGATGTAACTGTCATCGGCGCTCCCGCATGCTGGGCACTGCGGACCCATCTGCGGTGACACGGGCACTGCGGGCTTACACGGGTGCGTTACCACTTCGCATACTGCCACTGAGCATCTCCTCTCATGCGTAACTTCCGGTATCGGCTTCGAACTGGCGGGGACGGGGCATTCAGGCCCGACGGTGGCGGCCATGGAGCGTCCCAGCGAGTGGCGCCGTGATCGTCCGGGGCGGGGTGTCGGTCGGCGGGCCGGGGGCATGGAACACCACGGTTGCCCCGTGCATCTCACACCGGTACGCCCCGCCTCCCAGCGGAGTCATGTCGTGCCACGCCATGGGGCACTGAACGGGCCGGTAGTCGCTTTCCAGCACCGGGGCGACCGGTTCCTCCTCCCGGGGACTGAACAGCCGTTCTAGGACCCTCCACACGGCTTCCCGGCCCCATCTGTCCGCTTACCGCTGTTGCTCCCGTTGCTGCTGCGGTCGTTCAGCTCTTTGGTTCGCTTGCTCAGATCGTCAGCGCTGCCGCTCACCGCCGCGCCGCCTCAACGATCCGGCACAGGCGCTCCGTCTGCCTCTCGTCAAACAGCGGAGGGGCAACCTTGTCCACCAGGGCGCCGCCCCTCGTGCTGAGGGTGGCAACCAACGCCGGTTCCACATCGAAACCAGCAGCACGCAAGGCGTCGTTCAGGCGCTTGCACAGTTCGTCGGCCGTTCTGTCCGACACAGAGTTGGCGCTCATGATCTGCTCCTAGCACCGGGGGTTGCTGGGTATCCCACCGTGCCGAACCCGGCGTACGCTGACCAGGGGCTTTCCGATTCCAACCAGCTTTGGAATAAAGGGGGTTGAGCGCATGAGCGACCCAATGTCGCCAGCGGTGGAGTTCGGGTTAGAGATCAAGTACGCCCGGGAAGCGCGGGGATGGTCGCAGACCCGGTTAGCGTTCAAGCTGTGCTGCAAACAGCCCTACGTCAGCAAGACGGAGAACGGGCATCTCCCATCGGCGCAGTTCGCGGAGCAGTGCGACAAAGTGTTCGGCACGCCCGGCACCTACGCCCGGATGCGTCAGCGAGCGGCCGACGCCGGCAACCCCGTGTGGTTCATTCCGTACCTTGAGCTGGAGCGTGAAGCGGCAGTCATCTGCGACTACTCCAACGCGTTCGTCATGGGCATACTGCAAACCCCTGAGTACGCCGAAGCTGTCTTCCGGTCCGCTCGCCCGGACGACTCGGCAGCCAAGATCAAGCAACGGGTGGAAGACCGCTTGCGGCGGCGAGAGCTGTTCGACGGCCCGCACCCTCCATCGCTGTGGGTGATCCTGCACGAGTCGGTTCTCTGGTCTGCCGTGGGCGGCCCGGAGGTCATGCGGGGTCAGCTTGAACACCTGCTAGCCGTGTCGGATTCTCCGCGCATCACCCTTCAGGTTCTGTCGTTCAGTGCAGGTACGCCCTCACGAGGTGTGGCGTTTAACCTGCTGACTCAGCAGGACGGAACAGAAGTTCTGTACGAGGAGACGTATCAGCGAGGGCAGGTGGACGACTCGGCGGAAGCTGTTGCCGAAGCGCGTGCAGCTTACGAACGCCTGCGTGCTGACGCCTTATCCCCCGCCGACTCGCTGTCGTTCATCCGGAACGTTATGGAGGCACACACCCATGAGCACTACCCCGGACCTTTTCCAAGCCACGTGGGAGAAGTCCAGCTACAGCCAGGGCAACGGCGGACAGTGCGTCGAATGGGCCCCCGCCCTCGTGTCATCCTCCGGCGTCGTCCCCGTCCGTGACAGCAAGAACCCCCACGGCCCCGAACTGACCTTCTCCGCGCACGCCTGGTCAGCGTTCGTGAACAACCTCCAGGGCGCCGAACTCCCGACCACCTGACCCCCGCACCCTCCCGGCCCCGTTCGCCACGCCCACGGCAGCGGGGCCCGGCTGTGCCCGGAAAAAACCTGTGACCCGTACCTCCGTGACCCGTACACGGACAGCGCTGCTATCCACTGCCGGTAGCCCTAACAGTGCTTAGGGGGTCACTCCCCACCCCTTAACGGGGTCGTTCTCGGGGCCGGTCCGACACGTTTCCGCTGGTCACAGCGCGAATGGCAGCAAAAAACGGCTTCACACCCAGCGCACGCGTCTCGTGCTTGAGTCGGGATCGCCAGACGCGCTAACGGCTGAACTTTCGCAGCGCTCCGCCCTTCCCCGCGCTGACACAGCGAAAGACCGTCTGACGCGTGGACAGACGGTCTCTCAGATCTCAGCGCAGCAGGATTACGACGCTTCACTCAGCGCCCGGTACAGCGTCGCCCGGGACACCTTGAGGGCCTTAGCAATCGCCGTGACGCTCTCACCCTTGGCCCGGCGCGCCTGCGCTACGGCGAGTTTGTCAGCGTCCATGACGGTCGGGCGTCCCCCGTGATTGCCATTGCGGGCGGCAGTCTCCAGCCCCTCCAGGGTCTTTTCCCGGATGCCCTCCCGTTCCACTTCAGCGGAGACAGCAAGGACAGCGAAGACGATGGCCCCGGACCCGTTCGGGTCGTACACGCCCTGGAGGGGACCCGAGAGGAGTTCGAGTTGGATGCCGTCCGCCTGGAGCGTGGACGACAGCGCCATGAGTTCAGCGGCGCTACGGGCGAGCCGCTTCATCTCCACCACGGTCAGGATGACCGGCTGACCGGGCGCAGCCGCCCGGATCTCCCGAGCCAGCGTCAGAGCCTTCTCCAGCTCCGGCCGCTCCTTCACACGGGTGCTGATCTTCTCCGAGAAGACCCGGGTGCACTGCGCACCGGCCAGCGCATCCAACTGCGTCTGAAGTTCCTGACCGACCGTGGAACAACGGGCGTAGCCAATCCGAATCGCTGCGCCCGGCGCCGCCTCGATCACGTCCGGTACCGCCGCACCCGCCGCCCACGGCTTCCCGGGGTTCCGGTCCGCCGGAGTCTTCACCGTCAGCTCCGCTTTCAGCGCGGGCACCAGCGTGAAACGGCCCGTGTGGTAGTTCGCAGCCACCTTGCCCGTGGACGTACGGCACGGACTACCGGCGGGCGCTGCGCACTTCGGGCAGTCGTGGCGCTCGGTCAGGTCAGCGGGGGTGGTGGTGTTCGTCGTCATGATCAAATCGTCTCATAAACGTGTCTCTAAAGCCAGATGCGAGACAGATCTTTTGCGACGGGTTTTGAGACGCCGGAGCTGGGATGAAACGGACACCCGCCCGCTGTGTGCTCCAGCGTCTCAATAACCATCGATTGTGAGACGTCGGGAAGTGGTGACGCTGCGCCACCCCGCCCCGTTCACTGCTCGATCGCCCGCCCCGCTACTGCCTGCCCGTTGCGTACCAGCAAGATCAGCGGGCGCGGTACTTCGTGATCCTCTTGGCCACCCTCCGGCACTGCTGGGCCCCCGACGTTGGACCGTGTCTCGCCTTCGCCGGGGGAGTCCCATACCCACTTCGGGTGTGCAGAGCGCACGCGCAGCGTTCCCTCAGCGTCGAGAACAACGTCCCCAGGCTGCCAGGTGTCATCTAGGTTGGTGATCTTGTGAACGTCTTCCATGGCGCCATCATGCATGCCGCCACTGACAGCGCCCGGGAGTCTTCCCGTGCCCGCCGAAACGGTCTGATGAGCCATGCGAGAACTTTTGCTCGCTGCCGCTCAGGCGACGGCCGATAGAGGGGCACCCGCCTGCCCCTGAACGACCTGAGAACCCGTACAGTCAGCGGGCCGCTAACACGTATCGGTGCCCAAGATCAGGCGCAGCGGGGTATGCCTCACCGTCCGCCAAAGTCTGCTTGCCCCCGGTAATCAGCAGGTGACGCCGGTGACGGTGACACAGCTCGTTGGGCAAACGTTCTTAGTGATAGGTAACCCTTAGATACTTTTCTAGAATTAGTGTCACTTCTGTCACTACTGTCATCCACGCAGGTCAGAGCGGCTTCATGGGAGTGACGCAAGACGGAGGGGTGACGCTGTGTACGTCACCGCCACCCCTCCCGGCGTCTACCCAGGGTCAGTGAGCGAAGATTCCCGACCCGGCGGGCCTTTCCTGCGTCACCACGCGTACGCCCTGGAGTACCCGCGCAGAATTGGTGCGTGCCCGGCGAATGGAGCCGTCCCGTTCAATGAGCGCATCGCCCAGTGTGCGCGACGACTTGAACGGCGGGATGCCTTGCGCTTCCGCCCAATCCTGGTACTCCAACCAAATCGTCGGTATGGGCGTCTCCGCCTCCGGATCGGCCACCAGGACGCCGGGGAAGAACCCCGCCAGCGGGTCACTGTCTTCGCGGTATTCCGCCGTGGCCTGCACCACGCTGGGCGTTTCGCCTAGGCCGTGGTTGTACCACTGCTGCGCCCCACGAACGGCCCACGCGAGAATGCCGGGGAACTCACTGCGCAGCGTCGCATCTAGCGTGTTGTCCCGCTCGCTGGCACTGAACTTCCGCTCAAAGGGGAGCAGCTTCACACGCCGCCACGTGCCGTGGTCCTGCTCGCGCACCTCGGGCCGGTAGTTGGTGGCCAGCAAGATCAGCGCCTCGGGCTTGAAGCTGTAGGGGTCGCGGTACTTGGGGTTGACGCTCATCTCCTCTCCGCCGGTCGCGTTCTTGATCGCTGCGGCGTCAAGTACGGCGCCCCGGTTGGTCTCGCTGGCCAGCGCCAGGCGCGCCCCGCGCAGCAGTTCGGCGTCGGCCCCGCCCCGCTTGTTCCCAGTGCTGGTGAACATGTCGAACGGCACCGTCGCGGCATGGTCGGAGAACAGAGCGCGGAGGGTGTTCAGGAACACGCTCTTGCCGTTGCTGCCTTCTCCGTAGAGCACGGCGAAGACCTGTTCGCTGGTGTGCCCGGTGATGCCGTACCCGATCAACCGCTGTACGTAGGCGGGGAGTTCGGGGTCACCGGGGAATACCTCACGTAGGAACTGCATCCAGCGCGGGCACTGCGCGTCGGGGTCGTACGCGGTCGCCACGCTGCGCGTGATCATCTGACCCGGTTCGCCGGCGATGAGCGTCCCGGTCGGCAAATCCACGACACCGTTCGCACACGCGAGGAGATCAGGGTTCCGGTCCCATGACGTTCCGCTGGTGAGCACGCCGGGCAGGGTGCTGAGCATGTCCACCACGGCATCACGGCGGGCACGGGAACCTAGCCCCTTGGCGGACCTGTCGTCGCTGGCCTTCTCGCGCAACTGGCGCAAGTAGCTCTGCGCTTCCTGCTTGATCGGCAGGCCGTTCGGGCTGATCTGCCAGGCGTGCGAACCTTCAGGGAACAGCGCCCACCCGGTGGCCTTGTCGTAGCGGACGTTCCCGCCCAGGTGCTCGAACAGCGCCTGCGCCAGCTCATCATCGCTGTACCCGCCGGGGTCGTCGTTCGCTGCCCGGACGAGAGCCATAACGGCGGCAATCTGCTCAGGGAGGAGTTCGGAGGGGGCAGTCATGCGTGGTCCTCCGGTATCAGGACGTACGAGCCGCCGGGGCCGCTCGCGCAGTGCGCCACCCGGTGACCGTACGACCGACTGTCGGGCAGTCCCTCGCTGTCGGGGGTACCAGCGCCGTGACGGTGGAGCACACCGCAGTGCGGGCAACTGACCACCAGTTGGCCGGAGCCAAGGCGGGGGTTAGGCGGTGGGACGTAGCGGGCGGGAACCTCGGGAATGTTGTCGTGGTCGTTCAGCGGTATCTCCAATCAGCGGGTGGTCCGTACCGGGCGCGTCAGGTTTGACGCCACGGCAAGTGGAACAACTCTCCCAACCGTAGACGCACCCACTGACAATGCCCCAGAACCGGGATAAGCACCCTAGAACGCACGAACGGCCCGCTGCCAGGGAAATTCCCCAGCAACAGGCCGTAACGGCGCTCAGTCAGGCTTACCGCAGCCCCTCTTGGTGCGCGATGTCGTCCAAGATGTCCTGCCGGACCTCTTCATGCTCTTCAGGTGCCAAGGGGGTGAGCCTAGGGGGTGTGGACGCTTCGTCCTCCAGCTCGGCAGCGATCGCAGCAAGCGCAGCGGCAGCCGGGTCGTCGTGCTCGCCAATGGCGAATGACAAGCGGCTGTAGTCGAAGCCAGCACCGGAGTGCTTCCCGCTCGTCACCGTGATGCGCGCACCTGTATCCATAAGCAACCGGCGCTTCCCTTCGGTGTCGGCGCTATGCCACATGTCAGCGACGGTGTGTTCGGTCCGTACCCATCGCGTAGCGGCCGGGCGCGATGGCAGTGATTCAAGCTCGCGCCGCTCCTTCAGGAGAGACGCCATCATTTCGTCGTACTCTGCTTCGTCCTCGTCGCCGTCGTACAGCCCGGCGTCACGGTCACGGCGCAGCCGTCGGATGCTCTCGCGGACACGCTCAAGGTCTGTGGTGTGGTCTTCGCCCGGGTCGGTCACTGGAACGGATATGTGGCTGTGCCCAATCCGCTTGAGGAACTGTTGTTCGGCCCACTTGTCGAGAACGTCAGCCTTCACCGATACCGCATGCCCAGTTCCCCGCTGAGTGCACCGGTAGGTGCGTATACGGGGGGCCTCGTGCAGTGTCTTGCCGTTGCTGGTGGCCTTCTTGCTACTCCCGTACATGGGTCGCTCACAGACGGAACCATCCGTGTTGATACCGGCGCAGTAGGCGACCCGTACGAGCAGCGAACCAGCGGACCGCATGCGCGTTTCTGCGCGCTTCTTCGTGCCCATGACTTCCTGGAGTACGGCCCAGGTCTCGTCATCCACCAACGCCGGTCGATCACAGCGAGGGTGACCGTTCCGGTCAAGCACGGGCCGACCCTGCCACTGCTCCCACTCGCCACTCTCTTCGTACTTGCTGCGCTTCTCCGTGGCTTTGGGATCGTGCATCGTGTAGCCCCGCAGGTGCTCGGACCGGAGCATGGCGGCAACGTGCTGGTGATCCCAGCGCTTCCGCTTCTCGGGAAGCTTGCTTGGCATCAGGTACTTTTCCGGGGACTTGGCTGCCATCCGCTGTGCAATCCGGTGCTTCTCGCGGTCGATCGGTGTAGGCACCTCGCGGTCATCAAGATCTTTAGCCACGGCGTAGATGGACTCACCAGCGATTACGCGGCGGATGATCTCGCGGACAATCGGGCCAGTCTCGGGGCACTCATCCAGCACGTAGCCAGCGCCGTCAGGGTTAGGGACGACCGCCCATCCGAACGGAATGCGTCCGCCATGCCACCGCCCCTCATGGCGTAGGTGGGCGCGAGAGCCCTTGACCCGCTCCCTGATTGCTTCCGCCTCCATCTGCGCCGCGAACGCCAGGAGCATGATGATCAGCTCAGACACGAGCGAAGCGGCGCGCATGTCCAGCTCAAGCGCCGTCCCGCCCGGTCCCTCAGCAAAGACGAGTAGCTTGCCGTGTTTCTTGGCCCACTCGCCCAACTTGGCCATGTCTGCCATAGACCGGACAGCGCGGTCAAGGCGCCAAAAGACGATTGCGTCGTAGTCGTCCGGTCGCGCGAGCCACTTGCCCAGCTCCGGGCGGCTGAATGGATCGACCCGAGACGCGGAAACGTCAAGGTCGGTGGCCTCACCGATCACCATTGCGCCGTGAGCCTTGCACCACAGTTGACCGGCGCGGCGCTGACGGGCGGGGGATGTGGTCGTGTCCGTCACGTTGGACAGTCGGACCGCTATAAGTGCTCTCACCTGGGAATTCTCCCTCACGGCTAGCGGTGGTACTTAGCTGGGGTAGCTAAGACCACGCTGCTCAGCACGTTGCTCGGGCTCGTCGGACCGGACGAGCGGATCGTGCTGGCCGAGGACTCGGCGGAGCTGCGGCCGGACCACCCCCACGTGGTGCGGTTGGAGACCCGGCCCGCCAACCAGGAGGGCGCCGGTCGGGTGACCCTCCGGGACCTCGTGCGGCAGGCGTTGCGGATGCGACCGGACCGGCTGGTGGTCGGTGAGGTCCGCGGCGCCGAGGTCACGGACCTGCTGGCGGCGCTCAACACGGGCCACGAAGGGGGCAGCGGCACCGTCCACGCCAACGCCGCGTGCGACGTGCCGGCCCGGCTGGAGGCGCTGGGGTGCACCGCTGGGTTGGATCGGGCGGCCCTGCACAGCCAGTTGGCGGCCGCGTTGTCCGTCGTGCTGCACCTCGTGCGCGACCGGGCCGGGCGGCGGCGGATCGCCGAGGTCCATGTGCTGGAGCGGGACCGTGACGGCTTCGTGGTGACCGTTCCGGCGGCGGTGTGGAGTCCGCGGGGGTTCCAGGAGGCGCGTGGTTGGGGGCGGTTGGCCCGGCTGTGCGAGAGGGGCGGCGAGGGGTGTTGAGGGACGGGGCGGGGCTGATCGCGGTCGTGGCCTTCGTGGGGTGCGCGGTGGTGCCGGTGCGGCGGCTGCGGCGGGCCCGCGCCCTGCGGCGGCGGGCGGCGGTGATCCTGAAGGACACCGGGGCGGTGTCCGCCGGGGCGGGGCTGTGGCGGTGGTGTGCCGGGCGGATGGTCGCCGGTGAGGCGGGGCGGCGGTGGCGGCTCGGGCGCCGCTGCGAGGTCGGGGCGGAGGTCTGGTGTCTGCCGGCCGGCGTCGCGTTGGGGGTCCTCGGGCGGTCGGTGCTGCCGGTGGTGGCCTCGGTCGCGGCGCTGTTCGTCGTACGGCGGTGGCTGGTCGGGCGGGCGCGGCAGCGGGCTGCTGACCGGCGGGCGGCGGCGGTGATCGGGTTCTGCGCGGCGGTGGCGGGGGAGCTGCGGGCCGGCCGGCAGCCGCACCTGGCCCTGGTCACGGCCGGGGCGTCGGGGCTGGGGGAAGCGGGGCCCGCGGTGGTGGCGGCCGCGCGGTACGGCGGGGACGTCCCCGCCGCGCTGCGGGCGGCGGCGCGGCAGCCGGGCGCCGAGGGGCTGACCGGCGCTGCCGCGTGCTGGCAGGGGGCGGTGGAGGGCGGCGCGGGGCTGGCCCTGGGACTGGAACGGATCGCGGCCGGGCTCGCCGCGCGACGCGACCAAGGGGAGGAGCTGCGGGCCCAGTTGGCCGGGCCGCGGGCCACCGCCCTGGTGCTGGCGCTGCTGCCGGTGGGCGGACTGCTGATGGGCGGTGCGCTCGGCGCCGATCCGCTCGGGGTGCTGCTGCACACCCCGGCCGGGTGGGGCGCTCTGGTCGTCGGCGGGCTACTGGAGTGGGGCGGAGTGGCGTGGACGGCCCGGATCGTCGCCGAGGCGGCGGGGGTGCGGAGATGAGCGGGAGGTGGGCGTGGTGAGCCCGGAAGTTGTCCACAGGGTGGGGATGACGGTGCTGGCCGTGACGACGGTGCTGTGCGCGGGGGCACTGGCGCGGAGGGTACGGGCCGAGCAGGCCGTGCGGCGACGGGTGCCATTGGTGCTGGAAGGGGTGGTGAAGGGGCCGTACGGCGGCCAGGAGGGCGGCAGTGCGCGTCCGCGGTGGAACGTCCGGGGGCGCTGGCGCGGGCGCCCAGCGGCCCCGGAGGACGATCGGCGGGCCGGCCGGCTGCGCGAGTGGGGCGGGCCCCTGGCGGCGGCCGGCGGGACGGCCGTTCTCCTGGGTGGCGTCACCGGGGTGCTGCTGGGGTTGGCGGTGGGCTGGGGCGCGTACCGCTGGCTGCGGTGGCAGCGGGCCGCGGCGGCCGGCCGGACCGCGACGGCGCGGGTGGCCGCCGAACTCGCCCCCGCCGGCGATCTGCTGGCGGCCTGTCTGGCGGCCGGCGCCGGGCCGCGGGAGGCCGCCGAGGCGGTGGGCCGGTCGCTGGACGGGACGGTCGCCGAGCGACTGCGCCACATCGCGGCGGAGTTGCGCCTGGGCGGCGAACCGGCCGCCGTGTGGCCTCGACTGGCGGAGCTGCCCGGTGCCGAGGCCCTGGCGAGGTGCCTGGAGCGCGCGGGCACCTCGGGAGCCCCGGCCGTCGAGCCGGCCTCCCGGATCGCGGCCGAGCTGCGCGCCGAGTGGGGCCGGGCCGCGGCCGCGCGGGCCCGGCGCGCAGGGGTACTGGTCACCCTCCCGCTCTCGGGGTGCTTCCTGCCGGCCTTCCTGGTGCTCGGAGTGGCCCCGGTCCTGATCGGGCTCGCGGGCGGACTGCTGGGGGGTGACGGCGTGGGGTGAGGCGACGGCGCGCGACGACCGGATCGGTCTGGCGCGCGACTACAGGACCGGACGGGCCTGGAGCCCGTGCGCAGCCCCGTGTTGCGCGGGGTGCCATGCGGCGCGGGGCTCGACGGGCTGCACACGTTCACGGATGCACAGGCGAATGCAGGGATTCCGAGGAGGCAGAGGATGTTCCGTCGATGGTGGGCGCGGGTGCGCGCGGACGGCGTGGACCGCGGGATGAGCACCGCGGAGTACGCGGTGGGGACGCTGGCGGCGTGCGCGTTCGCCGCGGTGCTCTACAAGCTCGTGACGAGTGGACCGGTGGCCGCGGCGCTGCGGTCGGTGCTCCAGAGGGCGCTCGATGTGCCGTTCTGAGCGCCGCGGGCGGGCCCGGGCCGCACCGGCCGGCGCGGGCCCGCCGGGCGGGCGCCGGGCGCGGGATACCGGGTTCGTCACGGCGGAGGCGGCGGTGGTGCTGCCGGTGCTGGTGGCGGTGGCCGCGGCGCTGATCTGGGGGTTGCTGGCCGCCTGCGCCCGGATCGCCTGCGTGGACGCCGCACGGGCCGCCGCCCGCGCGGCCGCACGGCAGGAGCCACCGGTGCGGGTGGTTGCCGCGGCCCGCCAGGCGGCTCCCCGGGGCGCACGGATCGAGGTCTCGCGCGAGGGCGACCTGGTGCGCGTACGCGTCGAGGCCGCGCTGCCGGGGGCGGGCCGGCTGGCGTTACGGGTCGGGGGAGAGGCGGTGGCCCTTGCGGAGGAAACGGTGCGGTGACGCGGGCTCCGCCACGGTGTGGACGGTTGTCGCGGCGGCGGCGCTGTGCGCGGTCTTCGCCGCGTTGATGGCCGTCGGCCAGGCGGTCACCGCCCGGCACCGGGCGGGCGCGGCGGCGGACCTGGCGGCACTGGCCGCCGCGGACCAGGCCCCCCGGGGCCCGGCGGCGGCCTGCGCCACGGCACGCCGGGTGGCCGTCGGGCAGCGGACCAGCGTGGTGCGCTGCGCGGTGGTCGGGCTGATCGCCGACGTGACGGTGGAGGTCGGCGGCGGGCCGTTCACCTCGCGGGTGCGGTCCCGGGCCGGCCCCGGCACGGGCGGGCCGGAGGCCGGGGTGAACGGCGGCCCGGTGGCGTACGACGGGCTCATGGCGGGCGGCCGGCGACCCCGTGCCGGAGGCCCGGTCCGGAGCGCCGTCCGGCGTCCCGAAGCGCCCCTCTGGCAGCACGTTCGCCGGGGCGGCCGAGGTGGGCTGGGGCCGGGCACCCGGCCGGGACTGCGGGCGGGCGCCCGGTGGCCGGGGACCTGCCGGGCGGGAACGGGCGCCGGCGCCGGGTGCACGCGCCTCCTCGGCCGGTGCGCGGGCCTAACCGTCGTGCGGCGTGTCGGCCGGGCCGTCCGGTGCCCCGCGCAGCAGTTCCCCCAGCAGTCGGATGGCGCCCCGTTTGTGGAGCGGGTCGTTGCCGTTGCCGCACTTGGGGGACTGGATGCAGGAGGGGCAGCCGGCCTCGCACTCGCAGGCGGCGATGGCGCTGCGGGTGGCGGCGAGCCACTCGGCGGCGGTGTGGAAGGCGCGTTCGGCGAAGCCCGCGCCGCCGGGGTGGCCGTCGTAGACGAAGACCGTGGGCAGCAGGGTGTCCGGGTGCAGGGGCACGGACACGCCGCCGATGTCCCAGCGGTCGCAGGTGGCGAAGAGCGGCAACATGCCGATGGAGGCGTGCTCGGCGGCGTGCAGGGCGCCGCCCAACTGCTCGGGGTTGACCCGGGCGGCGTCGAGCTGGTCCTCGGTGACCGTCCACCACACCGCGCGGGTGCGCAGCGTCCGGGGCGGCAGGTCGAGCTTGGTCTCGCCCAGGACCTCACCGGTGATCAGTTTGCGCCGCAGGAAGGAGACGACCTGGTTGGTGACCTCCACGGAGCCGAAGCACAGCCGGGCGTCCCCCCAGGGCACTTCGGTGTCGGTCTCCAGGATCGAGATCGCCGTGGTGTCGCGGGCCGTCGTGGAGTAGGGCGGATTGGCCTCCTCCACGAGCGCGACGTCGTCCGTCAGGTCCAGGTGCCGGACGAGATAGCTGCGGCCCTGGTGGAGGTGGACCGCCCCGTCGTGGACGGTGGTGTGCGCCGCCGCGGCGTCGACGGTGCCCAGCAGCCGCCCGGTGCCGGCCTCGACGACCTGGACGGGCGAGCCGCCCTGGCCGCGGATGTCGGTGAGGTCGGCGGCCCGCTCGCGGCGCGTCCAGTACCAGGCGGAGGTCCGCCGGCGCAGCAGGTTCGCGGCCTCCAGCTGGGGCAGCAGGCCGGCGGTCTCCGGCCCGAAGAGCGGGAAGTCGGCCTCGGTGAGCGGAAGTTCGGAGGCCGCCGCGCAGAGGTGCGGCGCGAGCACGTACGGGTTGTCCGGGTCGAGCACCGTCGACTCGACGGGCTGGTCGAACAGCGCCTCGGGGTGGTGCACGAGATAGGTGTCCAGCGGGTCGTCGCGGGCGACCAGGACGGCCAGCGCGCCCTGTCCGGCGCGGCCCGCCCGTCCGGCCTGCTGCCACAGGGAGGCGCGGGTGCCGGGATAGCCCGCTATGACCACGGCGTCGAGGCCGGAGACGTCCACGCCCAGTTCCAGGGCGGTGGTGGCGGCCAGCCCGAGGAGCTGCCCGCCGTGCAGGGCGCGTTCGAGGGCCCGGCGCTCCTCCGGCAGGTAACCGCCCCGGTACGCGGCGATCCGGCCGGGCAGCGATCGGTCCACCTCCGCCAGCCGCTCCTGCGCGATCAGGGCGATCAGTTCGGCACCGCGCCGGGACCGGACGAAGGCGACCGTTCGCACGCCCTGGACGGCGAGGTCGGTGAGCAGGTCGGCGCTCTCCGCGGTCGCGGTGCGGCGGACCGGGGCGCCCTGCTCGCCGTGGAGTTCGGTCAGCGGCGGCTCCCACAGGGCGAAGACCACCTCGCCGCGCGGCGAGGCGTCCTCGGTGATCTCGGCCACCGGCAGCCCGGTGAGCCGGGACGCCGCCTGGGCCGGCTCCGCGGCGGTGGCGGAGGCCAGCAGGAAGACCGGCTCCGCGCCGTAGCGGGCGCAGACCCGGCGCAGCCGGCGGATGACCTGGGCGACGTGGGAGCCGAAGACGCCGCGGTAGGCGTGGCATTCGTCGATGACGACGTAGCGCAGCGCGCGCAGGAAGGAGGACCACCGGGGGTGGGCCGGGAGGATGCCGCGGTGCAGCATGTCGGGGTTGGTCAGCACGTAGTTGGCGTATTGGCGTACCCACTCGCGTTCCTCGACCGGGGTGTCGCCGTCGTAGACGGCGGGCCGGACGGCCGTGCCGAGCGGGGCGGCCAGTTCGCGCACGGCCCGCCGCTGGTCGGCCGCCAGGGCCTTGGTGGGCGCCAGGTACAGGGCCGTGGCCCCCCGGCCGTTGGGCGCCTCGGAGCCGTCCAGGAGGGTGGAGAGCACCGGCGCCAGGTAGGCCAGTGACTTGCCGGAGGCGGTGCCGGTGGCGACCACGACCGATTCCCCGCGCAGTGCGTGTTCGGACGTGCGTGCCTGGTGGGCCCAGGGGCGATCGATTCCGGCCGAACGGATGGCGTCGATCACTTCCGGCCGGATCCGTGCCGGCCAGTCGGCATGGGTGCCGATGCGCGGGGGCAAGTGCTCCGTATGAGTGATGCGCGCAGCGCGGGTCGCGCCCCGGGCCAGACGGTCGAGAATCATGCCTGGGGAAGTGCGCGCGCCCGGATCCGGCGGGAGTCGATTGGAGGCCATCGGCACCGAGTGTGTCACCGGTGTGACGGACAATGCTCACAAGGCGTCGTGCACGCCTGCTGGTAAGTGATTGAATGCCATGGCGGCTGCCGATCCGCCCCTACCTCGGTGGGGAGGCCCCAGGGGGGCGACCGCTCGATAGCAAGGTGCTGGAGGATCCGTGGACCTGTCCCTGTCGACCCGGACCGTTGGCGACCGTACGGTCGTCGAGGTCGGTGGCGAGATTGATGTATACACCGCGCCCAAGCTGCGCGAGCAGCTGGTCGAGCTTGTGAACGACGGAAGCTACCACCTCGTGGTGGACATGGAACGTGTCGACTTCCTGGACTCCACAGGGCTCGGCGTCCTGGTTGGCGGGCTCAAGCGGGTGCGTGCCCACGAGGGTTCGCTGCGCCTGGTCTGCAACCAGGAGCGCATTCTCAAGATCTTCCGTATCACCGGTCTGACCAAGGTGTTCCCGATCCACACCTCGGTCGACGAAGCCGTCGCAGCAACTGACTGACGGTCGGCCGGTCCCCCGCGCCGCGGGCGCGGGGGTGGAAGGAGTGGGGGGTACCGGACGCTTTCGTCCGGCCCCCCGCGTTGCACGCCCGCATCACGAGGGGGATGGCATGGCCACCGTCGAACTGCGCTTCAGCGCCCTTCCCGAGCACGTCCGGACCGCGCGTCTGGTCGCGGCTGCCGTGGCACGGCGCGCGGGGGTGGACGAGGCCGTGCTGGACGAGGTGCGGCTCGCCGTCGGCGAGGCGTGCAGCCGGGCCGTGGGGCTGCACGAGAGCCACGGCATCACGGCGCCGGTGCGGGTGGTGCTGGTCGAGGACGAGAAGACGTTCTCGATCGAGGTGGGCGACGAGGTTCCCGGCTCCGGCGGGGCCGCCGCGGGCGGCGAGGCCGAGGGCGCCGGGGAGAACGACGCCGAGGGCGAGGACGAGATGGGCCTCGCGGTCATCAGCGGGCTGGTCGACGACGTCGAGGTGTCCGCCGGTGAGAACGGCGGGCGGATCCGGATGAGCTGGCCCGCGCACCCGGCACCCGTCCTGCCGTAGGGCGGTACGCGTACGCCCGTCGGGCGGAGGGCGCGGTGGTCGGCCCTCGTCCGTAGTGGGCGGTGAGCCCGTCGTCGTGCGGGCGGTTTCGGGGGTCCCCCAGGGCGCGGTGCGCCGTTCGTGTTCTTGAGCTGTCGCGTTTCTGCCTCAGCTGTTGGGTTTCCGCCTCTTCGTGGCACTGATCGTTCGCGTGCTCAGGGGTGTGTCCCGCTCCCGGGATCTTGGGGTCCCGGTTTCCGGCGTGTGTTCGCGTGCCGCCCGAGCGGGGCGGTCGGGTGCGCGTCCGTGTGCGGCGAGCGCCGTGTACCGGGCTCCGTGCGGTGCGGGCCCCTGGTGTTGGCGGTCGCGCGGGGTGGCGTGAGGGCGAGCGGTGCCCAGGTTCCCGGGTGGCCATGTGTCCCGGGGCGAACGGGCGCGTCCCGAGTGGTCGGCGGCGTCGTGGGCGACGTGATCCGGTCGGGATCTGACGGGCTGTCACCGCACGCTGGATGGTGTGGGAGGGGGCTGTGGGGCCTGCGTGGTGATTCCCGCGGAGCGGTCCGCGGCTCAATTCCCTCCGATTTCACGGCGGTCACAGCCGGATCGAGCCGGGGCGCGGGGTCGTTGAGCAGCGGGATCAGTAGGAAATGGAGATCATCGGTCGGGAGTCAGCGAATTCCTGGGTTTCCTCCGTCCGGGCGAATTCGTTGAACCCTCTGCCTTTCGATCTTCGCCAGGATCAGGCGAATTCCCTTTGCGGCGCCCTGTTTTGATCAACCGTGGCTCCCTACAATCCGTCAGCATCTTGCTCAGGACGCCTGAGCGTGCTTCCGCGCGCCCATGTGCCATAACGTCAAGGAGGACGAATGGCGGGGCCTTATACCCCTCAGTTGATGGACACCCCCACTTATCTGGCCGCACCTTCGCTCACCGCGGGCAACCGCGGCATCGTGCTGGTGATCGCCGTCGTCGCCCTCGCCGCCCTGGCGGTCGCGGCGGTGCTGGTGCGCCAGGTGCTCGCGGCCGGTGAGGGTACCGACAGTATGAAGAAGATCGCGGCGGCGGTGCAGGAGGGCGCAAATGCCTACCTGGCACGGCAGTTGCGGACCCTCGGCGTATTCGCCGTCGTCGTGTTCTTCCTGCTCATGTTGCTGCCCGCGGAGAACTGGAGCCAGCGGGCCGGACGCAGCGTCTTCTTCTTGATCGGTGCGGCATTCTCGGCGGCCACCGGCTATATCGGCATGTGGCTCGCGGTGCGCAGCAATGTGCGTGTGGCGGCTGCGGCCCGGGAAGCCACTCCGGACGACGGCGCGAAAGAGCAAAAGGATCTTACGGCGGTCGCGCACAAGGCGATGAAGATCGCTTTCCGCACCGGTGGCGTCGTGGGCATGTTCACCGTCGGCCTCGGGCTGCTCGGTGCGTCCTGCGTGGTGCTCGTGTACGCGGTGGACGCCCCCAAGGTGCTGGAGGGCTTCGGCCTCGGCGCGGCGCTGATCGCGATGTTCATGCGGGTCGGCGGCGGCATCTTCACCAAGGCCGCGGACGTCGGCGCCGACCTCGTCGGCAAGGTCGAGCAGGGCATCCCGGAGGACGACCCGCGCAACGCCGCCACCATCGCGGACAACGTCGGCGACAACGTCGGCGACTGCGCCGGCATGGCCGCCGACCTCTTCGAGTCGTACGCGGTGACGCTGGTCGCCGCGCTCATCCTGGGCACCGCGGCGTTCGGCGACGCCGGGCTCGCCTTCCCGCTGCTGGTGCCGGCGATCGGCGTGCTCACCGCGATGGTCGGGATCTTCGTGGTGGCGCCGCGGCGGCGGGACCGCAGCGGGATGACCGCCATCAACCGCGGCTTCTTCGTCTCCGCGGGCATCTCGCTGGTCCTGGTGGCCGCCGCGGTCTTCAGTTACCTGCCGTCGCGCTACCAGGACCTGAGCGGCGTGAGCGACCCGGAGATCCTCGGGCGCAGCGGCGACCCGCGGATGCTCGCCCTGGTCGCGGTCGCCATCGGCATCGTGCTGGCCGCCCTGATCCAGCAGCTGACCGGCTACTTCACGGAGACCAACCGGCGGCCCGTCCGGGACATCGGCAAGACCTCGCTGACCGGCCCGGCCACCGTCGTGCTCTCCGGCATCTCGATCGGCCTGGAGTCGGCCGTCTACTCGGCGGTGCTGATCGCACTGGCGGTCTACGGGGCGTTCCTGCTGGGCGGCGCCTCGATCACGCTGGCGCTGTTCGCGGTGGCACTGGCCGGGACCGGCCTGCTGACCACCGTCGGGGTGATCGTCGCGATGGACACCTTCGGCCCGGTCTCCGACAACGCGCAGGGCATCGCCGAGATGTCCGGTGACGTCACCGGGGACGGCGCGCAGGTGCTGACCGACCTGGACGCGGTGGGCAACACCACCAAGGCCATCACCAAGGGCATCGCCATCGCGACCGCGGTGCTCGCGGCCTCCGCGCTGTTCGGCTCGTACCGGGACGCGATCGCCAACGCCGTGCGGGACGTCGGCCACGCGGCCGGTGGGCTGGGCCTGAGCCTGGACATCTCGCAGCCCAACAACCTGGTGGGGCTGATCCTCGGGGCCTCGGTCGTCTTCCTGTTCTCCGGGCTGGCGATCAGCGCGGTGTCGCGGTCGGCCGGAGCGGTGGTGTTCGAGGTGCGCCGGCAGTTCCGCGAGCGGCCGGGGATCATGGACTACACCGAGAAGCCCGAGTACGGGCGGGTGGTCGACATCTGCACCAAGGACGCGCTGCGCGAACTGGCCACGCCGGGGCTGCTGGCGGTGCTCACGCCCATCGCGGTCGGCTTCTCGCTCGGCGTCGGGGCGCTCGGTTCGTTCCTGGCCGGCGCGATCGGCACCGGCACGCTGATGGCCGTCTTCCTCGCCAACTCCGGCGGCGCGTGGGACAACGCCAAGAAGCTGGTCGAGGACGGCCACCACGGCGGCAAGGGCAGCGAGGCGCACGCCGCGACGGTCATCGGCGACACCGTCGGCGACCCGTTCAAGGACACCGCGGGCCCCGCGATCAACCCGCTGCTGAAGGTGATGAACCTGGTCGCGTTGCTGATCGCACCGGCCGTGGTGAAGTTCTCGTACGGCCATGACAAGAGCCTCGGGGTGCGCGTCGCGGCCGCGGTGCTGGCGATCGGCATCATCGTCGTCGCGGTCTACGTCTCCAAGCGGCGCGGAATCGCCGTGGGTGACGAAGACAACAACTCCGAAGATCCCGAGAACGTCGCCAAGTCGACCGAGACGGCCGTGGCGTCCTGACGGGAAGGGCCGCCCTACCGGCCCGCAGACCGCTCAACGGGCGGGTGTACGGCGCTTCTTGCCCGCGCCGGACACCCGCCCGCGGCATGCCCGGACGGCGCCGCGGTCCTTGGTGCAAATGGCTGCAATGCGGGCCGGGGCCGATGCCCGACCCATGGACCAGGCCGTTTGGACGTGTATGTTCCGGGGCCGAGAGCCATGGAAGGGACCAATCCGGTGAACAAGAAGCTCGTGGCTGCCCTGTCCGGCGGTGCTGCAGTCCTGCTCGCGCTGACCGGTTGCAGCAGCGACAACACTGACAAGCTCGACAACTGGGCGAAGTCGTTCTGCGACCCCGCGCAGGCTCCGTTCAAGCAGATCCAGGACGCCAACGCGGCCATGCAGACGGCCGACAGCGGCACCACGGACTCCAAGAAGGTCCAGCAGACCGATTCGGCGGCCTTCCAGAAGATCTCCGACGCGTACGCGCAGCTGGCCAAGTCCCTGGACAAGGCCGGGGCGCCGCCGAACGAGGGTGGGGACCAGGCGCAGAAGAACGCGGTCAAGGAACTCAACTCCCTCTCCGCGGGGTACCTGGACCTCAAGAAGCAGGTGGACGCCCTGGACACCGGGGACAAGCTCAAGTTCGCGGACGGGCTGCGCAAGCTCTCCGACGGGATCAACAAGCTCAACGCCAAGAGCGAGCAGGCCTTCAAGAAGCTGGAGGCCGGCGACGTGGGCAAGGCGATGGCCCGTCAGAAGGGCTGCCAGAACCAGGGCGGGTCCAGCGGACCGTCGGCCGCGCCGTCCAAGAGCGCGTAGCGCGGGAGCCGGACCGCGGGGGCTCCCGCCGGCCACGAGCGCGGGCGACGGCCCGGCGACGCGCCCGAGACGGGCGTGGCGCCGGGCCGTCGCCGAATGTCGGTGGCAGGACCGACAATGGAGGGGTGACAACGCACCTCCCCACCGCAGATGCCCAGGACCCCGAGAGCAGCGCCCGCACCAGCCGGCTGCGCGAGGCGTTGCTGGCCGCCGCCTTCACCGCCGACGGACTGCTGGAGCTGCTCGGCGCGCCCGCGTACGCCGCGCTGGCCCGCAGCGAGACCGTTCCCGCCCTGCGCGCCACCCGGGGTGACGGGCCGTTGGAGACCCTGGTGCGGCTGTTCCTGCTCCAGCATTCGGTGCCCCGGGCACAGGCGGCCGCGGTGCTGCCGGTGGCGGACTGCCTCGCCGACGGGTGGCTGGTGCCGGACGGCGACGCGCTGCGCGCCACGGTGGACGTGCGCCCGTACGGCGGCCCCGACGGGCAGGACTGGTGGGTCGTCTCCGACCTCGGCTGCGCGGTCGGCGGGGCGGGCGGCATCCGGGGCGCGGCGGGGGCGGACCGTGCCGAGCTGGTGCTCGGCGTCGGCGGGGCCTCCACGACGCTCGCCGGGATCACCGTGCGCCGCCCGGTCGCCAAGGCGCTCGACCTCGGCACGGGCTCCGGCATCCAGGCACTGCACGCGGCGCAGCACGCCACCCAGGTCACCGCCACCGACCTCAACCCCCGCGCGCTGCGGATCACCGCGCTGACGCTGGCGCTCTCCGGGGCCCGGTCGGCGGACCTGCGCGAGGGCTCGCTCTTCGCGCCGGCGGGCGAGGAGACCTACGACCTGATCGTCTCCAACCCGCCGTTCGTGATCTCGCCGGGCGCCCGGCTCACCTACCGGGACGGCGGAATGGGCGGCGACGACCTGTGCCGCACCCTCGTCCAGCAGGCCGCCGCGCACCTCAACGACGGCGGGTACTGCCAGCTGCTGGCCAACTGGCAGCACGTCGAGGGCGAGGAGTGGCAGGACCGGCTGCGCTCGTGGGTGCCGCGCGGCTGCGACGCCTGGATCGTGCAGCGCGAGGTCCAGGACGTCACCCAGTACGCCGAGCTGTGGCTGCGCGACGGCGGCGACCACCGCGCCGGCCAGGAGGAGTACGCGGCGCGGTACGACGCCTGGCTCGACGAGTTCGAGGCGCACAAGACCAAGGCCGTCGGCTTCGGCTGGATCACGCTGCGCAAGTCCGGCGCCGCGGACCCGTCCGTCACGGTCGAGGAATGGCCGCACCCGGTCGAACAGCCCCTGGGCGAGGCGGTGCTGCGCCACTTCGACCGGCAGGACTACCTGCGGTCCACCGACGACGCGGCGCTGCTGGCCGGGCACTTCCGGCTGGCCGACGAGGTGGTGCAGGAGCAGGTCGGGCTGCCCGGTGCGGAGGACCCGGAGCACGTGGTGCTCCGCCAGAACCGCGGCATGCGCCGCGCCACGAAGGTGGACACCGTCGGCGCCGGCTTCGCGGGCGTCTGCGACGGGTCGCTGCCCGCCGGGCGGATCCTGGACGCCATCGCGCAACTCGTCGGCGAGGACCCGGTGCTGCTCCGGGACCGTACGCCGGCCGCGATCCGGATGCTGGTCGAGCAGGGCTTCCTGGAGCCGGTCGGCTGAGGCGGCTGGCGGCGGGCGGCGTTCACGCGGCGTTCGTCCCGCTGCCGCACGCGGCTGGCAGGCTGCCCGCATGGATAGTGGGCCGGAGACATTCGCGGGCGCGGCGTTCGCGCTGTTCGGCGGCGGGTTGCTGCTGTGGGCGGCGGTCTGCGTGCGGACCGGGCAGCCGGTGGCGGTGGGGTACGGCCGGGTGGCCGGGACGGTGACGGCGCTGCTGGCCGGGGCGGGATTCCTGACGGTGGGGTGCCGACTGCTGGGTGCGTTGTGAGGGGACAACCGCCTTTACGGGCAGGGACGTTCAGTTCCGGCCAGGTTCGGAGAAGTCGGCGGTTTCGACCGCGGAAGGGGAACCTCCGCTCGCGGGCGCCCGTATTCCTCAAAGAAGGTCATCCACCAGCTCATTGGCCCATCAGTGAGGAATCCGACATGAACCGTGCACTTCGCTACGCCGGTGTCGCCGCGGCCACCGTCGCCCTGCTCGCCGGCGGCTCGGCCGTCGCCTTCGCCGCCCAGGACGTCGTCCACACGCCCGCCCCGGTCGTGGCCACCGCGCCCGCGACCGCGACGCTGACCGCCAAGACCAGCGCCACGACGGTCAACGCCTGGCAGGAATTCCGGATCACCGGCGCCGCCAAGGGCATCAAGCCCGGCACCAAGGTGACGGTGCAGCAGAAGCAGGGCAAGAAGTGGGTGTCGCTGCCGGCCCAGGCGCCGGTCAACGCCAACGGCAGCTACGCGATACGCGTCAAGCTCGGCATCAAGGGCGTCAACGAGCTGCGGATCGCGTCGGGGAACACCCTCTCCCCGGTCGTGAAGGTCACCGTCCGCTGACGCACGCCCCGTCGGCCGTCAGCCGATGAGGTTGCGGGCGACCATCCACACCGCGGCGGTGCCGAGCACCACGGCATTGCCGCGGGCGGTCAGCTTCAGTGGGAGGTGCCGCCCGCGCACCCCGGCGACCAGCCAGCGCACCAGGACGTAGGCGAGGGCGGGCACGCCGAGGACGAGCAGGGCGGCGTTGTCGTGGAAGGCCGTGACGACGTCGCCGTGCATCAGGTCGTACGCCAGCCGCGTCCCGCCGCAGAACGGGCAGAGCAGTCCGGTCAGCAGGCGGAACGGGCAGGGGAGCAGCAGTTGGCCGGGCTGGTGCGGGTCGGTCTGCCAGAGGTAGCCGGCGCCCAGCGCGGCGACGCCGAGCGCGAGCGACGCCTGGCGCAGGGTGTGCCGGCGGACCGCCGCGGGGCCGCCCGGCGGCACGGGGCCACCGGGCGACGTCGGGTCGGCGGGCCCGGGCCCCGCGGGCTCGTCGGGGTGCACGGGCTCGTCGGGGTTCACACGCTCAGCGACCTGGCGTAATGGACCTGGTTGAGGACGAACATGACCTGCTCGCGCGACTGCACGGGGATCATCGTGGAGTGGTGTCGCCCCTGGCTGTTCACGGTGACCTGCACGAAGCCGGTCGTGGTGCGCTCCTTCATCAGGAGGAAGAGCAGCCCGAGCAGGCAGAAGAAGAAAAAGATGATGGCGAGGACGACCGCGTGCGCGGGGATCTTCTCCTCCGTGCGCGACATGTCGGTGGCCGTCCAGACCGCGCCCCGCAGCGGCATCGAACCGGCCGGGGTCATGACCGTGTCGCCGCTGACCGCGATGTCGCCGAGCGACAGCGCCATGCCGCCGACCGGCGGCTGCTGCTGCCCCGGGAAACCGCCGGGCGGAGGCGGCGGCGGGGTGCCGGGCGGGAAACCGGGAGCGGGCGGCGGGCCGGCCTGCGGGTAGCCGTAACCGGGCTCGCCGGCGCCCCCGCCGTGCGGATAGCCGTAGCCCGCCCCGGCGGGCGGGCCGCCCTCGGGAGCGGCGTAGGGGTTCTGGCCGGGCTGGCCCGGCGGCTGTTCCGGAGGCGGTCCGGGGTACTGGTGCGCCATAGGTGTGGTTCCCCCCGAGGATCGTGATGACGACGGCAGCCGACCCGCCCGCGGGCCGTGCCGCCTCCATCCTGCCAGCCCGCTCACCCGCCGTATCACGGTGATGACGCCAACGGGAGCGACTTCGCGCCCGCCGTCCGGCCCGTGGACGACGACGGCCGAACGGCGGGACGCACCGCGTGGTCACGCAGCGGAAGCAGGGCCAGGCCGGAGCGGGTGACCGGCCGTCCGCGGGGCCGCGGGGGCCCACCGCGGGCCGTGATCCACGGGCCGCCGTCGGAGGGCCGTGGGGGAGCGGCCGGAGCGGTCGGGGCGGCACGAAGGCATGTAGTCGGGTTACCGTTCGAGTGGCGTTGCGGGGTTTTTCCGTTTGACACGGGGGCGGGAGGTACCGTCACACTCCGCAGCGTCAAGCGTCACCGCAGTGCGCCCCGGGCGTCCGGCCCGGGAGGTTCCCCAGCGTCGACCGGAGAGAAGAGCGAAGTTGTCCCCGACCAGCGAGACCGCAGAGGGCGGCGGCCGCCGACTCGTCATCGTGGAGTCGCCTGCCAAGGCGAAGACGATCAAGGGCTACCTCGGCCCCGGCTACGTGGTCGAGGCCAGCGTCGGGCACATCCGCGACCTCCCCAACGGCGCGGCCGAGGTCCCGGCGAAGTACAAGGGCGAGTCCTGGGCCCGCCTCGGCGTGAACGTCGACGCCGACTTCCAGCCGATCTACGTCGTGAACACCGACAAGAAGGACCAGGTCAAGAAGCTCAAGGCGCTGCTGGCCGAGTCCGACGAACTCTTCCTCGCCACCGATGAGGACCGCGAGGGCGAGGCCATCGCGTGGCACCTCCAGGAGATCCTCAAGCCGAAGGTCCCGGTCCACCGGATGGTCTTCCACGAGATCACCAAGGACGCCATCCGCGAGGCCGTCGCCAACCCCCGCGACCTCAACCAGAAGCTGGTCGACGCCCAGGAGACCCGCCGGATCCTCGACCGCCTCTACGGCTACGAGGTCTCCCCGGTGCTGTGGAAGAAGGTCATGCCGCGGCTGTCCGCCGGCCGGGTGCAGTCGGTGGCGACCCGGCTCGTCGTCGAGCGGGAGCGCGAGCGCATCGCCTTCCGCTCCGCCGAGTACTGGGACCTGACCGGCACCTTCTCCACCGGGCGGGCCGGCGACGCCAGCGACCCGTCGACGCTGACCGCCCGCCTGAACAACGTCGACGGCCGCCGCGTCGCGCAGGGCCGCGACTTCGGCCCCAACGGGCAGCTCAAGAACAACGACGTGCTCCACCTGGACGAGGCGAACGCGCGGTCGCTGGCCGCCGCCCTGGCGGACACCGAGTTCGCGGTCCGTTCGGTCGAGTCCAAGCCCTACCGCCGCTCGCCCTACGCGCCGTTCCGCACCACCACCCTCCAGCAGGAGGCCAGCCGCAAGCTCGGCTTCGGTGCCAAGGCCACCATGCAGGTCGCGCAGAAGCTGTACGAGAACGGCTTCATCACCTACATGCGTACGGACTCCACCACGCTCTCGGACACCGCCGTCACCGCGGCCCGGGCGCAGGTGACGCAGCTGTACGGCGCCGCGTACCTGCCGGACAAGCCGCGCACGTACGCCGGCAAGGTCAAGAACGCGCAGGAGGCGCACGAGGCGATCCGCCCCTCCGGCGACCGCTTCCGCACGCCCGCCGAGACCGGGCTGACCGGCGACCAGTTCAAGCTGTACGAGCTCATCTGGAAGCGGACCGTCGCCTCCCAGATGAAGGACGCGACCGGCAACTCCGTCACCGTCAAGATCGGCGGTCGGGCCGCGGACGGCCGGGACGCCGAGTTCAGCGCGTCCGGCAAGACCCTCACCTTCCACGGCTTCCTCAAGGCGTACGTGGAGGGTGCCGACGACCCGAACGCCGAGCTGGACGACCGCGAGCGGCGGCTGCCGCAGGTCGCCGAGGGTGACGCGCTGGCCGCCCAGCAGATCACCGCCGACGGCCACGCCACCAAGCCGCCCGCCCGCTACACCGAGGCCACCCTGGTCAAGGAGCTGGAGGAGCGGGAGATCGGCCGCCCGTCGACGTACGCGTCGATCATCGGCACGATCCTGGACCGCGGCTACGTCTTCAAGAAGGGCACCGCGCTCGTCCCGTCGTTCCTCTCCTTCGCGGTGGTCAACCTCCTGGAGAAGCACTTCGGCCGGCTGGTCGACTACGACTTCACCGCCAAGATGGAGGACGACCTCGACCGCATCGCCCGCGGTGAGGCGCAGGCCGTGCCGTGGCTGCGGCGCTTCTACTTCGGCGAGGCCACCGGAGCCGGCGAGAGCGGCGCCGCGGACGCCGGCAACGGCGACGGCGACCACCTCGGCGGCCTGAAGGAGCTGGTCACCGACCTCGGCGCGATCGACGCCCGGGAGATCTCGTCGTTCCCGGTGGGCGGCGGCATCACCCTGCGGGTCGGCCGCTACGGCCCCTACGTCGAGCGCGGCGAGAAGGACGAGGAGGGCCACCAGCGGGCCGACGTCCCCGACGACCTGGCGCCCGACGAGCTGACCGTGGGTTACGCCGAGGAGCTGCTGGCCAAGCCGAGCGGCGACTACGAGCTGGGTATGGACCCGCACTCCGGGCACCAGATCGTGGCGAAGGACGGCCGCTACGGCCCGTACGTCACCGAGGTGCTGCCCGAGGGCACCCCGAAGACCGGCAAGAACGCGGTCAAGCCGCGCACCGCCTCGCTCTTCAAGTCGATGTCCCTGGACACCGTGACCCTTGAGGACGCGCTGAAGCTGATGTCGCTGCCGCGCGTCGTCGGCGCCGACGCCGAGGGCGTGGAGATCACCGCGCAGAACGGCCGCTACGGGCCGTACCTCAAGAAGGGCACCGACTCGCGCTCCCTGGAGCGGGAGGAGCAGCTCTTCACGATCACCCTCGACGAGGCGCTGGCGATCTACGCACAGCCCAAGCAGCGCGGCCGGGCCGCCGCCAAGCCGCCGCTGAAGGAGCTGGGCACCGACCCGGTCAGCGGCAAGCCGGTGGTGGTCAAGGACGGCCGGTTCGGCGCGTACGTCACCGACGGCGAGACCAACGCGACGCTGCGGCGGGACGACGACGTCGAGACGATCACGCCCGAGCGTGGCTACGAGCTGCTGGCGGAGAAGCGGGCCAAGGGGCCGGCGAAGAAGACGGCGGCCAAGAAGGCGCCGGCCAAGAAGACGGCCGCGAAGAAGACCGCGGCGAAGAAGACCACCGCGAAGAAGACGGCGGCCAAGAAGACGACGGCCAAGAAGACCACCGCGAAGAAGACCGCGGCCACGGCGGCGGCCAAGAAGACGGCCGCGTCGGCCGAGGAGTAGCAGCACGGCCCGCGCCGGCCCGGTCCGGCGCGGGAGGAGGGCGGGCCGGCGGACACCTTTCCGCCGGCCCGCCCTTTCGCGCCCCGGTGCATCCGCCCGTTTGTTCGGGCGGGCGCCCAGTGGAGTGTCCCGTCCCGATAGGCTGGCGGGATGACGCGTGCCGAGCAGCCAACGGTCGTGACCCCCACCGCAGACGTCCTCGCAGCCGATTCCCGCGAGCGCGCCGTACGCGCCCTGCTCCGCTTCCCCCCACTGAAGCGGTTGTGGAGCGCCCAGTTCGTCGGGGGTGTCGGCGATGCCCTGTCCTTGCTGGTCCTGGTACTCCTCGCCCTCCAGGCGGCGTTGTACGTACCGCTGGGGGGCCAGGCCGTTTTCGGCGGTGGCTATCGAGGGGCAGCCCTCGCGGTCACCGCGGTCCTCGGCGTGCGGATGCTGGCGACCCTCCTCTTCGGGGCGGTCCTCCTGGGGCCGCTGTCCGCGCTGACGGCGCCGGACGGGCCGCTGGACCGCCGCTGGACGATGATCGCCGCGGACGGGCTGCGGCTCGCGCTGCTGGTCATCGCCCCCTTGTGGATCGACTGGACGCCCGGCAACGCCCTGGCCTGGCTGCTGGTGACGGCCTTCGTCACCGGCGTCGCCGAGCGCTTCTGGACCGTCGCCCGGGAGAGCGCCGCGCCCGCCCTGCTGCCGGCTCCGCCCCCGGAGGGCGCCGCCATCCGGCCGCTGCCCGACAACATGGACGCGCTGCGCCGGCTCTTCCTGCGCACCGGTTTCGTCGCGTTGCCCATCGCGGCCGCCGCACTGGTGCTCTGCGCACTCGTAGGGAAGCTGCTGGGGACCGGGGTGGAGTGGTTCCACCTCCACCAGGCGGCGCTCGGCTCGTACGTCGCGGCCGGCCTGTTCGCCGCGTCCATCTCGATCCTCTACTTCATCGAACTGCCCGGTGGGCCGGCGCCGCGGCCGCGCTCCCCGTTGGAGGGACTGCGCCGCCCGAAGATCACCTCGGCCACGGCCAAGAACGGCACCACCGCCGAGAAGGGCCGCACCGGCGCCATCCCGCTGCTGGTGCTGGCCTGCACGGCAGTGGCCGCCGCGATCGCCGCGGCCGCCGCGCTCGGCGTCCTGCACGCCGTGGACCTGGGCGCCGGGCCGGCCACCTACGGCCTGCTGGTGCTCGCCCTGACCGGCGGCACCGCCCTCGGCATCCGCGGCGCCCAGAAGGTGCTGCCCGGCTTCTCCCGGCGCCGGCTGCTCGCCCTGGCGGTCGCCGCCACCGGGCTGCTGCTGCTCGCCATGGGGCTGGTGCCGGACACCACGACGGTGCTGCTGCTCGCGCTGCTGGCCGGGCTCAGCGCCGGCGTCGCCGCCAACACCGGCCACGTCCTGCTGGACCAGGAGACCGAGGAGGCCCGCACCGCCCGGACCACCGAGCACCTCCAGGCCATGGTGCGGCTGGCCATCGGGCTGGCCGCCATCGTCGCGCCCCTGCTGGCCGGGCTGATCGGCCCGCACCAGGTGGGCAGCGGTGCCTTCGTCCTGGCGCACGGCGGTGCCGCGTACACCCTGATGCTGGTCGGCGCGCTGCTGCTGCCGGTCGCCGCCTGGGTGCTGGGCAAGACCGACGACCGGCAGGGCGTCCCGCTCCGGCACGACCTGCGGGAGGCGGTCAGCGGCGGCGACCCGGCGCAGGCCACCGCGGCCACCGGCTTCTTCATCGCCCTGGAGGGCGGCGACGGGGCCGGCAAGTCCACCCAGGTCGAGGCGCTGGCGGAGTGGATCCGCGGCAAGGGCCACGAGGTCGTGGTGACCCGCGAGCCGGGCGCCACCGCCATCGGCAAGCGGCTGCGGTCGATCATCCTGGACGTGTCCACCTCCGGGCTCTCCGACCGGGCCGAGGCGCTGATGTTCGCGGCGGACCGCGCCGATCACGTCGACAGCGTCGTCCGGCCCGCGCTGGAGCGCGGCGCCGTGGTCATCACCGACCGCTACATCGACTCGTCGGTGGCCTACCAGGGCGCCGGCCGCAACCTCGCGCCGACCGAGATCGCCCGGATCAACCGCTGGGCGACCGGCGGCCTGGTCCCGCACCTGACCGTCCTGCTGGACATCGCCCCGGACGCGGCCCGCGAGCGCTTCACCGAGGCCCCGGACCGCATGGAGTCCGAGCCCGCCGAGTTCCACGAGCGGGTCCGGAGCGGCTTCCTCACCCTGGCCGCCGCCGACCCCGCCCGCTATCTGGTCGTCGACGCCGCCCAGGAGCCGGAGGCCATCACCACCGTCCTCAGGCACCGGCTCGACCAGGCGCTCCCGCTGTCCGAGGCCGAGGTCCAGGCCCGGGAAGAGGCCCGCAAGGCCGCCGAGGAGGAGGCCCGCCGCAAGGCCGAGGAGGAGGCCGCGCGCAAGGCCGAGGAGGAGCGCCGGGAACGGGAGCGCGAGGAGCAGCTCGCCAAGCTGCGCGCCGAGGAGGAGGAGCGCAAGCGGCAGGAGGCCGAGGAGGCCAAGGCCCGGGAGGCCGCCCGACAGGCCGAGGAGGCCCGCAAGCGCGCCGAGGAGGCCCGCCAGGCGGCGGAGGAGGAGCGCCGCCGCCGCGAGGCGGAGGAGCAGGCCCGCCTGGCCGAACAGGAGCGGCTGCGCAAGCAGCACGAGGAGGAGGCGCGGCTGCGCCGGGAGGCCGAGGAGCGCCGCCTGGAGAAGCAGCGCAAGGCCGAGGAGGCGCTGGTGCGCGCCGAGCAGGCCCGGGTCGCGGCGGCCGCCGCGGCTGCTGCGGCGGCGGCGCAGGCCAAGGCGGAGGCCGCCGAGGCGGCGGAGGCGCCGACCGCGGAGACCGACGTGACCCAGCTGCGGAAGCGGATCGCCGAGGAGGACGGGCCCTCGGGTGCCGCCTCCGGGCGCGGCGCCGACTCCGCCGCCTCCGGTGCCGATTCGGACGCCGAGCGGACGGCGGCGCTGCCCCGCCCCGAGCCGCGCGACGCGCACGCCCCGGCCGACGAGACGGCGGTCCTGCCGTCCGTACGGGACGACGCCCACGACGCCCACCGGACGGGCGGTGCGGACTCCGAGGAGACCGCCGTACTGCCGTCGTTCCGTCAGGACGACCCGGCGGACCGCGTGCCGCCGTGGATGTTCGCCCGGGAGAACGGCGCGGACGCGGAGCACGGCGCGACCGACGGCGGCGCCGAGCGGACCCGTGAGCTCCCGCAGGTCGACCCCGAGACCGGCCGCCCGGCCCAGTCCGCGCGCAGCGGTCGCCCCCGCCCCGAATGGGCGGAGGAGACGCCGCTGGACGACCTGCCGACGCTGGCCGACGAACTCCTCGGGCCGCACGCGGACGAGGACGCCGACCGCGGCCCGGGCGGGAACGGCCGCCGCCGGGGCCGGCGCGGCTGACACCACCCGGACCGGAAGCACCGGCACGAACGGCCGTGGCCGCAGCCCTCGCGCTGCGGCCACGGCCGTTCCCCGTTCCGGGCGGGGGCGACGCCCCGGCGTGGGCGGGGTTGTCAGTGGGTTGCACCACAATGGGTAGGGCGCGGGTCGACACGGCCGCGTCCGGGCGGGCGGGGCACGGCGACCGGTCGGCGCGGCGCCTGCGGGCGCACGGCCACGGGTCGTACGCCGCGGTCCGCGACGGGCCGCGGGGCCGTGCGGTCGTCGCCGCGCGCCGTGCGGCGACACGAGCAGCACCCGCGGCGAGGGCGCGCCCCAGGGCACCCCTCCCGCACCACAGGCGATCGGACAGGACGGCAGCAGCGATGGCGGTATGGGACGACGTGGTCGGCCAGGACCGGGTGACGGAGCAGCTCGCCGCGGCCGCACGCGACGCGGACGCCCTCGTGGCGGCCGGAAGCGCCGGCCCGCGGTCGTCGGCCGGCGACGCGCCACAGGAGGCCGCCGCACCGGAGCGCAGCGGCGCTTCCCAGATGACGCACGCCTGGCTGTTCACCGGCCCGCCCGGGGCCGGCCGGGCCACCGCCGCCCGGGCGTTCGCGGCCGCCCTGCAGTGCGTCAGCCCGGACCGCGCCCTCGGCGGCGCCCCCGGCTGCGGCTTCTGCGACGGCTGCCACACCACGCTGGTCGGCACCCACGCCGACGTCGAGATCGTCCGCACCGACCTGCTCTCCATCGGCGTCAAGGAGACCCGTGAACTGGTCCGCCGGGCCTCCCTCTCGCCGGCCGGCGGCCGCTGGCAGGTGATCGTCCTGGAGGACGCCGACCGCCTCACCGAGGGTGCAGGCAACGTCCTGCTCAAGGCCGTCGAGGAGCCCGCCCCTCGCACGGTCTGGCTCCTGTGCGCCCCCTCCATCGAGGACGTCCTGCCCACCATCCGCTCGCGCTGCCGCCACCTCTCGCTGCGCACGCCCCCGGTCGGGGCGGTCGCCGAGATCCTCGTCCGGCGCGACGGCATCGACCCGGAGACGGCCGACCGCGCGGCCCGCGCCACCCAGGGCCACATCGACCGGGCCCGCCGGCTGGCCACCGACGAGCGGGCCCGGTCCCGCCGGGCGGCCGTCCTGAAGCTGCCCCTGCGCGTCGACGACGTCGGTGGCTGTCTGAAAGCCGCCCAGGAGCTGATCGACGCCGCCGGGGAGGACGCCAAGCAGGTCGCGGAGGAGGTCGATGCCAAGGAGACCGAGGAGCTGCGCGCCGCGTTGGGCGCCGCGGCCGGCACCGGCGGACGGTTGCCCCGGGGCACCGCGGGCGCCATGAAGGAGCTCCAGGACAGGCAGAAGCGCCGCTCGACCCGGACCCAGCGCGACAGCCTCGACCTCGCCCTGGTCGACCTCACCGGCTTCTACCGCGACGTGCTCGCCGTCCAGATGGGGGCCTCCGTTCCTCTCGCCAACGACGAGGTCGGCGACAGCCTCCGACGCATCGCCTCCACCTCCACGGCCGAGGGCACCCTGCGCCGCATAGAAGCGGTGATCGCGTGCCGGGAAGCCCTCGGGCGCAACGTCGCACCCCTGCTCGCCGTCGAGGCCATGACGGTCGCGCTCCGGGCCGGCTGACCAGCGCACCGTCCGCCACCGTCCCCTCGACCATCGCGCACACATCGTTGATCTATGGATACGCTCCGTAGGTAGCCGCCGCGGTCGGGACGAGACGCCCGGGCTCCTGGCCCGACCCCCGCAACCGCACCCCACCCGCCCCGGCACCCACCCCCACCAAGGAGCCCCGCCGAGAAGCCCCATCGAGGAGCCCCCGAGGAGCCGCCGCCACCAGGAACGCACCGCAGGCCACCACCGGGAACACCCCTACCGGGGGATCGACACCAAGGGACCGCCATGCCGTCCAGCCGCCCGTTCCGCTCCACCACCGCCGCCGCGGCCGCTGCCGCCGCGGCCCTCGCCCTGCTGATCTCCGGCTGCTCGTCGGGGACGTCGTCCCCGGGTGACGCCGGCTCCTCGGGCCATTCGACGGAGGCCGGCGCAGACCGCCCGGCGGCCGCCGTCACCCCGCTCCAGCCGCTGCCCACGGCCATCCCGGCCGGCCTCCGGCCGTACTACGACCAGAAGCTGAGCTGGCACGACTGCGGCGTGGCGGGCTTCCAGTGCGCGACGATGAAGGCCCCCCTGGACTACGCCAAGCCCGACCCGGCCACCGACCTGAAGCTGGCGGTGGCCCGCAGGACGGCCACCGGCCCCGGGCAGCGGCTCGGCTCGCTGCTGGTCAATCCGGGCGGTCCCGGCGGTTCGGCGATCGACTACCTCCAGCAGTACGCGCCGCAGCCGGCCGCGGTCCGGGCGCGGTACGACATGGTCGCCATGGACCCGCGCGGGGTGGCCCGCAGCGACCCGATCGAATGCCTCACCGACCGTCAGATGGACCGCTTCACCCAGACCGACACCACCCCCGACACCCCCGCCGAGATCAACACCCTCGTCACCGCCTACCGCAACTTCGCCAAGGGCTGCGAGACCCGCTCCGGCAAGCTGCTGCCGCACGTCTCCACCATCGAGGCGGCCCGCGACATGGACGTGCTGCGCGCGGTCCTGGGCGACAAGAAGCTGACGTACGTGGGCGCCTCCTACGGCACCTTCCTCGGCGCGACCTACGCCGGCCTGTTCCCGACCCGTTCCGGTCGCCTGGTCCTCGACGGCGCGATGGACCCGATGCTCGACTCCCGCGCCATCAACGTCGACCAGACCGCCGGCTTCAACACCGCCTTCACGGCGTTCGCCGAGGACTGCGTGAAGAAGAAGGACTGCCCGCTCGGCACCAAGAACGCCCAGGACGCCGGCCGACGCCTCTCCGAGCTCTTCAAGAAGCTGGACTCCCACCCGGTGGACACCGGCCAGGAGCGCAAGCTCACGGAGTCCCTCGCGACCACGGGCGTGATCGCCGCGATGTACGACCAGGGCGCCTGGCCGATGCTGCGCGAGGCCATCGCCCAGGCCCAGGCAGGCAGCGGCCGCGAACTGCTCGCACTGTCCGACAGCTACTACGAGCGCGATGCCTCGGGCCACTACGCCAACCAGATGTTCGCCAACCCGGCCGTCAACTGCCTCGACCTCCCCGGTGCCTTCACCAGCCCGAACCAGGTGGAAGCTGCCCTGCCGGCCTTCCGCAAGGCATCCCCCGTCTTCGGCGACAACTTCGCCTGGTCGGCGCTGAACTGCGCGTACTGGCCGGTCAAGGCGTCCGGCACGGTCCACCGCATCGAGGCCAAGGGCGCCGCTCCGATCGTCGTCGTCGGCACCACCCGCGACCCGGCCACCCCGTACACCTGGGCCAAGGGCCTGGCCGCCCAGCTCTCCAGCGCCACCCTGCTGACCTACGTCGGCGACGGCCACACCGCCTACGGCCGGGGCAGCGACTGCATCGACACCGCCATCAACACCTACCTCCTGGAAGGCACCCCACCCGCCAAGAGCAAGCGCTGTACGTGATCCACCCCACACCCGCCCCACCCCCACCGGACCCGCATCAACCGAGTACAGAGCACCCCCCGCTCCTGTGTAGACTGGGCCGCGCAACACGCCGCCTTAGCTCAGTTGGCCAGAGCAACGCACTCGTAATGCGTAGGTCTCGGGTTCGAATCCCGAAGGCGGCTCAGCTGGAACCCAGGTCAGAGAATCTCTGACCTGGGTTTTTTGTTGTGTCCGGGGAGGGGTGGGGCACCGGATGGAGGGCTTGGTGGTGAGTGGTTGGGGAGGGTGCTGACCTGCGGAAAAGGGGGTGTGGGGGGTGGTTGGAGGGGTGGGGAGGGGGGTGTTCGCGTGGCGCGGGTGCCGGGATGGGGGCAGGGTCGGGAGGCAGGGCCGGCAAGGCGGTCCTAGGGGGCGTACCTGACGCAGACGGCAGCGTCTGCGGCCGAGCGACCGGGAGGCCCCGCATGGTTCGACGATCGGTGCGGGTCCGTGGGGTGGTGTGGCTCCGGCGGCCGTTGCGGGTCGCGTCGGGGGCGCTCGCGTCCGTGGTCACGTTGACCGTGGCCTCGTCCGCGCTGGCCTCCGGCCCGGACGGACAGCAACTCGCCACCCGGGGCGGGAAGGTCGTGAGCCTCCAGGCCGGGGGCAGCGCACCGTTCGTGATCGCCCACCGGGGTGCGTCCCGGTACGCGCCGGAGAACACCCTCGCGGCGGTCGACGCGGCGTACCGGCGGGGGTTGGTGTGGGTCGAGAACGACGTGCAGCGGACCAAGGACGGTCGGCTGATCGTGCTGCACGACACCACCCTCAACCGGACCACCAACGTCGCGAAGGTGTTCCCGGGGCGGGCGCCGTGGCGGGTGGGGGACTTCACCGCCGCGGAGATCGCGCGGCTGGACGCCGGGAGTTGGTTCGGGAAGCGGTTCGCGGGGGAGCACGTGCCCACGCTCGCGGACTACCTGCGCAGGTTGGACCGGCATCGGCAGGGCCTGCTGCTGGAGCTCAAGGCGCCCGAGCAGTATCCGGGAATCGAGCGCCAGACGCTCCGTGAACTCCGGTCGCTGGGTTGGCTGGATGCCGCGCACCTCACCAACCGGCTGGTGATCCAGAGCTTCTGCGTGCGGTGCGTGAAGCGGGTGCACAAGCTGATGCCCGAGGTGCGCACGGGGATCCTGGGACGGCCGTCGCTGAGCAAGCTGCGGCGTTATGCGCGCTTCGCCGACCAGATCAATCCCCGTATGTCCGAGGTCGGTTCACGCTGGGCCCGGGTCGTGCACGGGCTGCACGGGCCGCACGGACGGCGGTTGGAGATCTACGCCTGGGACGTGGGGGCGCAGGCGAGCGTGCGGGCGGTGCGGGGGCGCGGCGTGGAAGGCGTAATCGACTGACCGATCGACGGGTCGCCCGCTTCGGGGAGCGGACGGAGGCGGTGCGCGGGCGAGGTGGCGGGGCGGGATGCGTGCGGGAATCGTTGCGGACGTGACGGGTTGTTCGGGGGTGGGTGGTTTTTTCGTGTGTGTCGGAGTTGCGGCGGCTCGTCCGAGGGGCGCGGGTGTAATCTCCCGCCCGTGTTTTGCGCGGTTTCGTCCGCATCCGGTGAAGGTGCGGTGAAGGGGCGCGACTCCACGAGCGGCCCTGGCCGTGCGGGATTTACGGGATTCCGTCGACGCGGCTAAGGTGCCAGAGATGTTCGACGCCACACTCCCCGTAATTCAACTAAGACGCTGGATTTGGCCTGTGGGTTCCGTTTCGGGGCCCGGCATTTCGCCGCCGCATCCGGCTCCTCCGACAGGCGCGTTCCGGGAGGGCCCTTGACGAACGAGTTTCCGGCGTACGGCGAGCGGCGGGTGCCGCTTCCCGCGCCGCGGCAGATGCCGCAGGACGCGCCACCGGCCGCGGGCGCACCCGCAGGGGCGGACGGGACGGGTGTGGCGACGGCCACGGCCACCCTCGCCCCGGTCACGCCGTCGGAGAAGGACGCCGACGCCGGCGGTGCGCCAGGTGGCCGGCGGCACGCCAAGGGCCGCGCGGCCCCGGCCACGGCCGCCACCGGTCGGCCGACGGGCGACGGCGCTCCGGCCAAGAGCCGCGACGCGTTCTTCGACAACGCGAAGTACCTGGCCATCGTGCTGGTGGCGATGGGGCACGCCTGGGAGCCGCTGCGCGACGGCAGCCGATCGGCGGCGGCGCTCTACATCACCGTCTACGCCTTCCACATGCCGGCGTTCATCATCATCTCCGGCTACTTCTCGCGCAGTTTCGACATGCGCAAGGACCGGCTCCAGCGGTTGATCACCGGCGTCGCGGTCCCGTACGTCCTCTTCGAGGTCGCCTACACCTTCTTCAAGCGCTGGGCGGACGACGATCCCGGGTACCCGATCACCCTGCTGCAGCCGTGGTACCTGACGTGGTTCCTGATCGCGCTCTTCATCTGGCGGCTCACCACGCCGCTGTGGAAGATCGTGCGTTGGCCGCTGCCGCTCGCGCTGACCATCGCGGTCCTGGCGGCCGTCTCGCCGGAGATCGGTGACGACCTGAACCTCCAGCGGGTGCTGCAGTTCCTGCCGTTCTTCGTCGTGGGGCTCACCCTGCGGCCGGAGCACTTCCAACTCGTGCGCCGCCGGTCGGTGCGGATGGCCGCGCTGCCGGTGGTCGCCGGTGCGCTGGTCTTCGCCTACTGGGCCGCGCCGCGGGTGAACGCCGCGTGGTTCTACCACCGCGACAGCGCGCAGGAACTGGGTGCTCCCTGGTGGAGCGGCGTGGTGATGACACTGGCGATGTTCGGCTGCTCGCTGGTGCTGGTGGCCTGCTTCTTCGCCTGGGTGCCGGGCCGCCGGATGTGGTTCACGGCGCTGGGCGCGGGCACCCTCTACGGCTACCTGCTGCACGGGTTCCTCGCCAAGGGCTCGCGCTTCTGGCACTGGTACGACAACGACTGGCTGCACACGCCGTGGGGGCAGGTGCTGCTGACCCTGATCGCGGGCACCATCGTCACGCTGCTGTGCACGCCGCCGGTGCAGCGGACCTTCCGGTTCGCCATGGAGCCCAAGATGAACTGGGCGTTCAAGCCCGACGCGGTGGGGATGGCGCGCCGGCGTCGCTGACGTCGGGGCGGGGAGGGCCGGGATGCGGCCGGTGGTCCGTCGGCCGGTCGGCCGGGAGGGTCCGTCGGCCCGGCGTCCCGGCCCTCGCGCTCTTCGGCCCCGGCTGTCCCGTTCCCCGCTCTCCGTTCCTCGGTCCGGGGGCCTAGGCCCAGCCGCTGCCGGATGTCGTCCCGACAGTCGATCCGGCCCTGCGCAGGCGTCACCTAAGCTCCCTTGCGGCTCCCCGCAGGGAGGACACCGTGACGAGGGGGAGAGGCACCATGACCGGAACCACGTGGGGCGGCGAGCAGCTCGATCTGGACGCCTATCTGGCGCGCATCGGCTACGCCGGCGACCGTCGACCGACCCTGGAGACGCTGCGGGCGCTGCATGCCGCGCACAGCGCCGCCATCGGTTTCGAGAACGTGGAGATCGTGCTGGGCCGCCCGATCCTGCTCGACATGGAGGCGCTCCAGGCCAAGATGGTGCGGAAGCGGCGTGGTGGCTACTGCTACGAGCAGAACCTCCTCTACGCGGCTGCCCTGGAGCGCCTCGGCTTCCGGGTCTCCGGGCTCGGCGCCCGGATCCGGATGGGCGAGGCCAAGGTCCGCGCGGTCACCCACGCCCTGCTGAAGGTGGAGCTGGCCGGCACGGAGTGGATCACTGACGTCGGTTTCGGCGGTGAGGCGCTGCTCGCCCCGCTCCCGCTGCGGGACGGCGTCGAGGAGGCACAGGGCGCCTGGACCTTCGGCCTGGTCCACGAGAAGGAGTCCGAGTCGTGGGTGCTGCGGTCGCGGCACGCGGACGGGTGGTTCGACCTGTACGCCTTCGGGACCGAGCAGCGCTTCCCGGCCGACTACGCCGTCTTCAACCACTACATATCGACGCACCCGCGGTCGCCGTTCACCGGCAAGATCGTGGTGCAGAAGCCGGACCCCGAGCTGCGCCGCACGTTGGTCGGACGGGAGCTGACGCTGACCCGGCCGGACTGGTCGCGGGAGGTGCGGGAGGTGGCGCCGGAGGAGCTTCCGGGCCTGCTGGACTCCGAATTCGGGATCACGCTGTCCGCGGCGGACGCCGAGGCGCTGGTGGCGACGTACGGGGAGTGAGGCGGGGAGCCGGGCGGCTCGGCCGCGGCCGGGGCCGCCTGGCCGGGGCCGGCTGGCGCGGGGCACGGGGACCGGGCTCGTCGGGATGTCGACCGGCTGCGGAAGTCGGGTGTCCCGGGCTGCGGAAGTCGGATGTCCCGCCGCGGTCGGGCGCCCCTCACCCGGTCGCGCGCACCAGTGTCCGTGCTACCGCGGCGCCGTGCGGCCCTCCCGCACCACCGCGATGCCCTCGATCTCCACCAGGGCCGTCTCGTCCCACAGCCGGGTGGCGCCGATCACGGCCATGGCCGGGAAGTCCCCGCCGACCAGGCGCTTCCACACCCGGCCGAGTTCCTTCGCGTGGCGGCGGTAGTCGGCGACGTCGACCGCGAAGACGGTGAGCTTGGCCAGGTCGGACGGGGCGGCGCCGGCCGCGGCCGCCACCTCCAGGAGGTTGCGGAGCGCCCGCTCGAACTGCTCGACGATGCCGTCGCCCACGATCCGGCCCGTGCCGTCGAGGGCGGTCTGCCCGGCCAGGAACACCAGTGTGCCGGGGGCTGCGATGCGCACGGCGTGGCTGAATCCGGTCGGCGGCGCGAGGTGCGGAGGGTTGATGCGCTCCACGCCGTCGTGGCCGTTGCGGTTGCCGTCGTTGCCGTCGCTCATCCCCGTCTGCTCCCCTCCGTCGCCAACTCGTAACGCACTCCCAGGGATTGAAGCGCGTCCTGCTCCTCCTGGGGAAGGTGTTCATCGGAGATGACGAGATCGAAGTCGGCCAGTGGCGCGAGTTCGTAGAGGGCCTGGCGGCCGAACTTCGAGTGGTCCACGAGCAGGACCTTGCGCCGGGCGGCGGCCATCAGGGCGCGCTTGACCAGGACGTTCTCCTGCGCCTGGTGGTAGCAGTGGCCGTTGTCGACGGCGGAGGTGGACAAGAAGGCGACATCCGCGCGGAAGCTGCGGGCGATGTCGGCGGTGGACATGCCGAGGAAGGCGTTGAACGCCGCGTGGTACTCGCCGCCCAGCGCGATCACCCGGATGTCGGGCTCCTCCGCCAGTTCGTTGATGACCTGGAGGGAGTTGGTGATGACGGTGAACGCGCCGCGCGAGGAGAGCGAGCGCGCCAGCGGCAGCGCCGTGCTGGAGTCGTCGATGATCACGGCCTGTCCTGGTTCGGCCATGGCCAGTGCGGCCGCGCAGATCGCCTCCTTCGCCGCCACCTGCTCGTTGCCGCGCCAGCGTGCCGTGGACTCGAAGAGGGCGCTGGGGGTGGCGGTGGCCCCGCCACGCACCTTGCGCAGCCAGCCCTGGTGTTCCAGGGCGTCCAGATCGCGATGCACCGTCATCTGGCTGACGCCGAGCTCCAGGACCAGTTCCTCGATGCTCACCTGGCCCTCGGCCAGCACCCGGTCGGTGATCCGCTTGCGGCGGTCCTTGGGGCTCAGTTTGGTGACCGGCGCCTCACTCGCGACCGGGGCCTCGGCGGCCCCTTCGGTGTCGGTCAACGCTGGTCCCTTCGCGGCTAGGACGGCTCGGATGGCGTGAATGGCTCGGATCCCGGCCGCCCGTCGGTTGACGGCCCCCTACCCGGCGAGTTTAGGGCGTGACGGGTCCTGAGCGGCCGTGGCCATCGGATCGCTCCCGTCGAGCGTGCCCCGGGCGCCGTAGGGCCGGCAGCGGACGAACGCCGCCTCGTGGTGGAACGGCTCGGTGCGGTGTTCCCGGACGGTCTCCCTGTGCTGTGGGTGTGCGGTGCCGTACGCGTAGCGGCTCATCGCGGAGACGGTCCGCCATATCGAGAACGTGGCGACGAACCGGGGAGGTCTGGCCAGCGCGACGGCGGTGAGCATCGAGGGATCGGCCGCGGCCCGCCCGGCGGCGCGGGAGTTGGCCCGCAAGAACGGGACCGCGCGGCGCAGCCGCAGCGAGCCGAGGGTGAGCACGGCGACCGGTCCGTCCTCGTCGCCGAGCGCGGCGTCCGGGTCGGTCTCGACCGGCAGCGGACCCCACGCGCCCAGGACCCGCACCGGCCGCAGCCGCACCCGCCAGCCACCCGCCAGCCGCCTGGCCAGGGCGTCTTCGGCGAGGAAGCGGTCCAGGGCGGCGTCGTCGTCCCATGAGGCGAGCAGCGCGGCCCGATTTGGGTGCACGGAGGGCGGGCCGGCGGCGAGGGCGCCGGTGAGGGCGGTGGTGGCGAACCGCAGGCCGGGGACCGCGCCCGGCCGCGGAGGCCGACCGAGGGCGGTGCGGGCGGCGCGCACGCCGAGGTCGGCGATGTGCACGGAAACGATCATGTTGGACCCCCGTCCGTCCCGACGCGTGACCAGCCAGCAAGTTACTCACGCGTATACCATGTGGTACACGACTGAGTATGCCGCATGGTGGAGACAATTGCGAGGGGGACGCCACGGCGCAATGCGCCGGATTCCCGCACGCGGGCGGGGCCGCGCCTGACGCGCCCGGCACCACCGAGGCGGTGGTTGCGCCAGGGGCCGCAGCAGCCGGTGGGCCGCCCGAGAACGACGAGAAGCACGCCACCCCAGAGAGCCACGAGGACGCCCGATGAACGAGATCGACCGCAGCCGCGCCGCCCGCGCGGAGGCCAGGACGCGCATCGAGGACGCGGCGGCCCGGCTGTTCGCGGAGCGCGGCTTCGCGGGCACCACCATCGGGGAGATCGCCGCCGAGGCCGGCCTGAGCAAGCCGATGCTCTACCGCCACTTCGACTCCAAGCAGGAGCTGCACCTCGTCCTGTTGGAACGGCACCGCGACGAGCTGGCCGCCGCACCGCTGCGCGAACTGCTGCACGGCGAAGGAGCTCTGCACGCCCGGATGGAGGCCATGTACGACGCCTGGTTCGGCCATGTGCAGACCCACCCGTACACCTGGCGGATGATGTTCCACGACACCACCGGCGACCCCGAGGTGCAGGCGTTCCACCGCGAACTCCAGCGCCGGCAACGGGAGACGGACATGGCCCTGCTGCGCGAGGTGGCGCCCGACATCCCCGAGCCCGAACTGGAGCCCCTGGGCGAGGCGATCCGCAGCTCGCTCTACGGCCTCGCGTTGTGGTGGCTGGAGCGCCCCGACACCCCGCGCGCGGTTCTGGTCGCCGCGATGTCCCGCCTCACGCGCGGCCTGCTCCCGGAAGGGGCCGGACGGCAGTAGACGACACGCGGGGGCGCCCCGCCGGCCCGTCCACCCGTACGTCCCCCGTGGTCATTTCGCGTCCGCGTAGCACTCCACCACCGCCGTGGTGAACGGGAACCGCACCGGTGTCGGGCCGAAGGCGAGCCGGCCCGCGGTGGCGGCCGCCGTCGCGACGGCCTCGGCGACCGTGCCGGCCTCCTCCGCCGGGCAGTGCACGATCACCTCGTCGTGCTGGAAGAAGACCAGCTCGGCGCGGAGGCCGGCGCGGGCCATCGCGTGGCGCAGTGCGGCCAGCACCAGCAGGGCCCAGTCGGCGCCGCTGCCCTGCACCACGAAGTTGCGGGTGAAGCGGCCGCGGGCGCGCGCCGCCGAGGTACCGCCGAAGCCGGCGGGCCGTTCCTCCTCCTGGGGCAGGCCCGCCTCGTCGGGCGGTGCCACCGAGGCGGGCGGGCAGGTGCGGCCCAACCAGGTGCGCACCAGCCGGCCCTCCTCGCCGGCCCGGGCCGCGTCGTCGACGTACGCCACCGCGGCGGGGTAGCGACGGCGCAGATCGGCCATGTGCTTCAGACCGTCTCCCGAGGTCTGGCCGTACATGGCGCCCAGCAGGGCGAGTTTGGCGCGGTCGCGGTCGCCGCCGAAGGCGCGGGCCGCCAGGTCGGCGTAGAGGTCCGCGCCGCTGCCGGCGACCTCCATCAGGCCCTGGTCGCGGGAGACCGCGGCCAGCACCCGCGGTTCCATCTGGGCGGCGTCGGCCACCACCAGGCGCCACCCCGGGTCGGCCCGCACCGCTTGCCGGATCACCTTGGGGATCTGCAGCGCGCCGCCGCCGTTGGTGGTCCAGCGGCCGGTGACCGTGCCTCCGGGGAGGTACTCGGGGCGGAACCGGCCTTCGTGCACCCACTGTTGGAGCCAGGACCAGCCGTGGGCGGTGTACAGGCGGTAGAGCGACTTGTACGCCAACAACGGTGCCACCGCGGGGTGGTCGACCTGTTGCAGCTCCCACTTGCGGGTCGAGGAGAGCGCGATCCCGGCGCGGGCGAAGGCCCGGATGATGTCGTTGGGCAGATCGGGGCGGACCCGCGCGCCCGCCCCGAAGGCCCGCGACACCTCGTCGGCCAGCTCCGCCATGCGCCGCGGTTCCACCCCACCCGGGAAACGCTCGCCCAGCAGCCCGTCCAACACCGCGCGGTGCACGTCCGCCCGCCAGGGAATGCCAGTCCGGGACAATTCCGCGGCGACCAGCATGCCCGCCGACTCGGACGCCAGCAGCAACCGCATGCGGTCCGGGTGCTCGGCCCGCTCCGTACGGGCGAGTTGGCCGGCGTAGACCTCCAGCAGGGCGGTGAACTCGTCGGTGTCGGGCGGCAGCGGCACCGGCCCCGGCTCGAACAGGGACGGTTGGGTCTCGGCGGTGCGCAGGGGCGCGTCGGCCGGCACCGGCAGGCCGTGCAACCGGGCCCAGGCGGCAGCCAGCGAGTGGGGCTGGCCCGACTGCCCCTCCTCGTGACCGATCAGCAGCGCCTCGGCGGCCTCGACGTCGTAGCACCGCTCGCCCCGCACCCCGGCCGCCAACAGGCGGCGGTAGGTCTCGGCAGTGGACCGCCACACCCACCGCTCGACCTCAGGGCGGGACCGCACCGCTCCGGCGAGCGAGGACTCCCGCACCACCGGGCCGGCGGGCCGCCCGTCCTGAGTGAGCGGGCAGAGACGAACACCCCCGTCGCCCGTCTCTGCAACCGCCCATCTCATGCCCCGAGTCTTGCACCAGGGTCTGACAATGCCCCTGACCAGCACCTTCACGCCGGCACGGGTTCCGGCGCCACAGTGCCCCGGCGCGACGGCGGCGCCAATCACCGGTGCGCGACCGACGCCGTGTGACGATGGCGCGAGTGAGGAACGACGGACCGGGCGGCGTGTCGCCGGGACGGGAGCTCCGCACGAATTCACCACGGAAAGCACATCTGCCCCGTACGGCACTTACCACGAACTATCACCCGTTTGGGCCGCTACTTTTGCCCGGTTTGTTGCGTTGAACTGCTTGTCGCTCCAGGCGGCGCGCACAGAAACCTGAATGCTGCTCAGTAAAGAGGTTCACCGTGAAGTTTGTCTCCAAGGCCGTTGTCCTGTCCGCCGCCGCGGGCATTGCCGTCGTCGGAGGCGCTGGCATGGCCAGTGCCCACGGGCACGGCGATGGCGCCCACGCCAAGGGTGCCGCCGTGGGTTCGCCCGGCGTGCTCTCCGGCAACCTCATCCAGGTGCCGATCCACGTCCCGGTCAACGTGTGCGGCAACACCGTCGACGTCATCGGCGCGCTCAACCCGGCGTTCGGCAACCGCTGCATCAACAAGTGATCACCATCGGGTGATTGAGGCCCGCCCCGCTCCGGGGCGGGCCTTTTTCGTGCCGAATTCGCCTACGAAGCAGACGACTTGCCGACCGATACCGCCAAGCGGACTGTCGACGCCCTGCGTTGACGCACGGACGCAGTGATATGGGTCTACGGATTGCGTGGCATTCGGGTGAATCCGCGAAACCGCACCCCGCGAGGCGAGTTGACCAGTGCGCTCCCGATACGGGCGCTCCGCTTCCAGAAGGGTAAACAGTGATCAAGAAGGTCCTGGCCACGACGGCAGTAGCCGCTTCCATGGTCGGCGTCGCGGCGGCCGTCGCCCCGCAGGCGATGGCGGTCGGTGATCGCCACGGCACCTCCACGGTCAACGGCAACCGTTCCGAGGCCGTCTTCGGCAACTCCACCACGCACGGCCGGATGAGCCCGCAGATGGAATTCGTCCAGGGGTCGTTGAACAAGCTCTGCGTGGGACTGCCGCTCAAGGGGGACGTCGGCTCGCTGTTCGGGGGCATTCCGGTCTCGGTCCAGGACGTCAACGTGCTGTCGTCACCGCAGAACCAGCAGTGCGTCGAGAACTCCACCCAGGCCAAGGGCGACGAGGCGCTGTCGCACATCCTGTCCGACATCCCGGCCCTGTCGGCCAACGGCATCGGCAACCGCTGAGTCGGTCGACTCCGGTCGTAGGTCCGGGTGCCGGTCCTCGTGTTCCTTGAGGGCCCCCGGGCCTGCGGCGCGTTCGAGGAGGTGCCGGGACGAAAATGCCCGGCGCCTTCCCGGTCGGAATTCGCATTCAGCGAGCGCTTCGCCCGTTGGAATTTCCGTGTTGTTTTTTCTTTATATGAATGGGTGCGCCACAAAAACTTTGCGACATTCGGGCGATTTCTCCGAAAACCCCCCTTCGGGAGTTTCGCGAGGCGCGGGAAATCGTTACCAATATCGGCAGCGGAGTTACGGGCGAGCAGATTCACGCCCGTGCGACACGACGGTCGTGTGTGCTACGGATCCCGCTGCAGGAAGGGCTGAAAGTGAAGTACGCAAAGGTCGCAGCAGTCACCGCAGGCACGCTCATGGTGGTGGGCGCTGCCGCGCCGGCATTCGCCGACGCGCACGCCAAGGGCGGCGCCAAGCGTTCTCCGGGCGTCATCTCCGGGAACGTCATCCAGGTTCCGGTCCACATCCCGGTCAACGTGTGCGGAAACACGGCCAGCTTCATCGGGATCCTGAACCCGGCCTTCGGCAACCGCTGCGTCAACGTCTGATCGGCACAGTTCCCAGCCGCGTCGTTGTGGCCGGCCCCGGCTCGCCTTTGTTGCGGCCGGGGCCGACGGTTTTCCGGTCCTTCGCCTTTGTGTTCCAGGCGGCCCCGAAAGCATTCGCGAGTGCGTCCGGAGAATCGGAACGTCACAGTTTCTCGGTGCGCCGGCCCTCGTTAGGCAGAGGGAATGCGGTGGTTCGAGCAGTGAAGTGACTGCTCACGCGGCACTGGTGCCGTGGATTCTTCGAGCACCGCACCAGAAGGGACAGTGGAAAGTGAAGTACGCGAAGTCTGCTGCAACTGTTGCCGGCTCCGTCATGGCGCTGGGTGCGGCGGTGCCCGCTTTCGCTGCCGATGCCGGTTCGCCGAACATGGCCTCGCCGCACATGAGTCTCAACGGCGGGTTGGCGGATGCGCTGAGCCAGCAGCACGTGGACGGTCGCCAGGTCAAGCCGCTGGTCGACACCGTCCGGGGGGCGGAGAAGACCGCCAAGCACCCCAAGCAGATCGTTGGTGGCGCCACGGGGGCCACCAAGGAACTTCCGCTGCTCGGTGGTCTGCCGTTCGGCAAGTGACGGTTCGGCGAACCGCGATGTGACTGCCCCCGGGGATCGTCCGGGGAATTCGGTGCGGCCGTGTGAAGTCTCAGCCGTCGGATCGGCACTGTGTGCGTCAATGAGTTTTCGAGGTTGCGCCCGATCCGGATGGTGAATCACGGCTGCAAAAATTGGGACGGGATGCCTGGTCGGCAAGAGGTGATCCGGATAATAAGCTCATTTGAGTGAATGAGCACAACTAAATGTGCCCTTCTGAGTTGGTCAGATCGCCCGGCTCAAGGGCATCCCGAAACACGAAGGATCAACAATGATCAAGAAGGCTCTGGCGACCGCAGCCGCGGCTGCTTCCATTGTTGGGGTAGCCGCAGCCGCCGCCCCCCAGGCGATGGCCACTGGTAACCAGCACGGCACGTCGTCTGTCAACGGCAATGGTTCGAAGCAGTTCTTCGGAAACTCGACCACTTACGGCTACATGAGCCCGCAGATCGGCCTGATCCAGGGTTCGCTCAACAAGCCCTGCATCGGCCTGCCCGCCAAGGCGAACCTCGGTTCGCTGGCCGGCGTGGTTCCGGTCTCGGTCCAGGACATCAACGTCCTGTCGTCGCCGCAGAACCAGCAGTGCACCGAGAACTCCACCCAGGCCAAGGGCGACGAGCCGCTGTCGCACATCCTGGACGACATCCCGGTCCTCTCCGCGAACGGCGTCCACAACCGCTGATCGGGTGAGCACCGCCCGGGCCGCTCAGATATCGCATCTGAGCGGCCCGGGTTTTTCTTTGTCGCCCCGGCGATTTTGGGATTGTTATTCGCTCGTGACCGCCGAGGGTTCGGTGGGCTCGTTATGGGAGTGTGTGGAGGGATGCATGCCAATGCCCTCGCGAGATTGATGGGGTTGCCGGGGCATTGGCATGCCGGCCGAAAATGGGTACGCGGCCCGGGAGATTCCGTTGTGATTTCCCGGGCCTGTGGTGCGCGCGGTAGGACTTTTGGGGAGTCCGATCACCATCTGTTCGGGTGACGGTGCGGAACTCGGGCGGCCGCGGTGTGTTGTTGAAACAGGGCTCCCGTGCCGGGGGTTCCTTCTCTTGAAGGGTTTAGCGCGATGAAGAAGATGATGGCGACCGCGGCGATCGCGGCATCGCTCGTCGGGATTTCGGCCGCGGCGGCTCAGGAAGCCCTGGCGATCGGCGACCAGAACGGCACCAGCACCGTCAACGGCAACGGCACCAAGTCCGTGTACGGGAACTCCAAGACGCACGGCAAGCGCAGCACCCAACTCGGTCTCCTGCAGGGCAGCTTGAACGACCTTTGCGTCGGCCTGCCTGCCAAGGGGAACGTCGGCTCGCTGATCGGCGGAATTCCGGTCACCGTGCAGGACATCAACGTCCTGTCGTCGCCGCAGAACCAGCAGTGCGCGCGGAACTCCACCCAGGCCAAGGGCGACGAGGCGCTGTCGCACATCGTCGACGACATTCCGATCCTCTCGGGCAACGGGGTCAAGAACCGCTGACGGCCGTCGGCTTCGGCCGATTCACCGCTTGCGACACCGGGCGGCCAACGGGCGTGTGCGCCGTTGGCCGCCCGGTCGTGCAAGCGCCACGGGGACGCGGGCGGGGTGTCCGTGCGCGAGGACTGCGGAGTGAGGGGACATGGGACAGAGGCTGAGGGCGTGCCTGGTCGTCGCGGTGGCGACGGGCGTGCTGGGGGTGGGCGGAGGGCCGGTGTTCGCGGACGCCGGCGCGCGGGGAGGTGCCGCGGGCTCGTCCGGGGCGCCGACGCCGGTCGCTGCGTGCGGCAACCCGCTGGGCGGGCTCAGGGCGTTGCGGGTGGGTTCGGGGATCCGGTGCGGGAACGGGGCGAGGTCCTCGCGGCTGCCGTCGGCCGGGCGCCGGGCGGAGGGGCGCCGGGTCGGGTCGGTGCGGGGCGCGGCGGGGCCGGAAAGGCGTCGGGAGCGGCGACGGGTCGGAGTGTCCGAGGCGGCGGTTCGTCGGGGCTTGGGGGCGCGCGGTTACCAGGATCCCCGGGTGGGCGCGGTGGCGCGGGCCGGCAAGTCGGTGGGGGAGGCGCTGCTGGCATCCAGTGGGGCGCGGCGGCTGGGGCTGGTCGCCGGGGCCGGCGGCGGGCTGCTGCTCGGCGGGGTGGCGTTGCTGCAATGGGCCCGTGGTCGCCGGGGATGAGTCGTGTGGCGCCGCGGGGCGTGGCGGCCGGCCGAGCGGATGCGGCGGGCCGCTCGGCCAGGGCCGCCCGGCCGGGGCGACGCCGTGAGCGCCGGACGTCCCGACCGCGGCCGCCGTACCGCTGGTACCGGGCGGAGCTGCGGCTGGAGGCCGCCCGCGGGCACGACGGGTCGTGCGGATCAACGCGCGATGGCGACCGTCGGCACGGGGAGGTCCGCCCTTTCGCTCGTTGGTGGGATGCGGCGGAACGGGATGTTTGGGGAGAATGTGGAGGTAGGTAGTAAAACCGATTAAACGCAATTGGCTGAGGGGGATGTGGGGCATGCTCATCGCGTTGGCGCAGACGGACTGCGTACTCGGGGACGTGGCGGAGAACCTGCGGGTCGCCCGGGAGCAGATCGAGCAGGCGGCGGTCCAGGGTGCGGACCTCGTGGTGTTCCCCGAACTCAGCCTGCACGGTTACCACTTGGGGGCGCTCAAGCGGGACGCGTCCCTGGAGGCGGGCGATCCGCGGTTGCGGGAGCTGAGCACGCTGGGGCCGGCGGTGCTGGTCGGCTTCCACGAGCACACCAGTCTGCGGGCGTACAACACGTCCGCGTACTACGTGGACGGGGAGCTGGCGCACGCGCACCGCAAGCTCTACCTGCCGAACTACCTGGCCTGGGAGGAGCGCAAGCACGTCAGCCCGGGGCAGTCGCTGCGCTCGTACGAGCTGGCGAAGTCGCCGAGCGGGGGGCGGGGGGCGACGCTGGTGTGCAACGACGCCTGGCAGCCGGTGCTGCCGTGGTTGGCGGTGCAGGACGGTGCCGAGGTGCTGTTCGTGCCGACCAACAGCGCGGCGAGCCTGGATCCGGAGGCGATGGACACCGGGCTCTACTGGGACACGCTGCTGTCCTACACGGCGCGGATGCTCCAGTGCTGGGTGGTCTTCGTCAACCGGGTCGGCAACGAGCACGGGGCGTCGTTCTGGGGCGGCTCACGGGTGGTGGACCCGCGGGGCGCGGTGGTGGCGCAGGCGCCCAAGTGGGAGACGGCGCTGGTCACCGTGGAGATCGACCCGTCCGAGGCGCGGCGGCAGCGGCGGGCCGTACCGCTCGTCGCGGAGGCCCGCCTGGGGCTCATCGACCGCGAGGTGCGGCGACTGATCGACGAGGGCGGCGACCACTGACCTCGGCGGGGCGGGGCCGGGTCAGTTGCCGGCGGGCTGCTCCGTGCGGGCGGCCTCGGTGGGGCGCTCGTCCTTGAGGGCCTTGGCCTCCGACTTGAGGATGCGCATCGAGCGGCCGAGGCCGCGCGCCATGTCGGGGAGCTTCTTGGAGCCGAAGACCAGGACGAGGACGGCCAGGATCAAGAACAGGTGCCAGGGCTCCAGGGCGTTGCGCAGCACGGGCGCTCTCGCTTTCGTCGGGGCGGTGGGGGGTCTGCCCAGTATTACCCCAACGGCCCGGCTGCCCGGCCCCCGGGGGCGCGTTCGGGGCGGGCAGCCGGGTGTGGGGTCACCAGCTGGACTTGGTGACCCCCGGGAGGTGGCCCTTGTGGGCCTGGTCGCGGAGGTTGAGCCGGGAGAGGCCGAAGGCCCGGAAGTAGCCGCGCGGGCGGCCGTCTACGCCGTCGCGGTTGCGGACGCGGGTGGCGCTGGCGTCCCGCGGCTGACGGGACAGCTCCCGTCGGGCGGCGGTGCGCTCCTCGTCGGGGGCGCGCGGGTCGCGGATGACGGCCTTGAGGACGGCCCGGCGGGCCGCGTACCGGGCGACCGTGGCGCGCCGGCGCTCGTTCTTGGCGATCTTGCTCTTCTTGGCCATCAGACCTTCTCCCCGCGGGCGCGGATGCGGGCGACGGCCGCTTCGACGCCGATCGCGTCGACGGTCCTGATCGCCTTGGTGCTCAGGGTCAGCCGGACGTGGCGGCCCTCGCTCGCCAGCCAGTAGCGCTTGCGCTGGACGTTGGGGTCGAAGCGCCGCGGGGTGCGGCGGTGCGAGTGGGAGACGGACTTGCCGAAGCCCGGCTTGCGGCCGGTCAGCTGGCAGTGGGCGGACATGGTGCGGTCCCTCCGGTGGTCGGGCCCTGTGCGGGCTTATTGAAAATGGAAACCATTTGCGTATACTACCTGGCATGGCCCGCAACGACATACGCCCGGTCATCAAGCTCCGGTCCACCGCCGGCACCGGGTTCACCTACGTCACCCGCAAAAACCGCCGCAACGACCCCGACCGCCTGGAACTGCGCAAGTACGACCCCGTGGTCGGTCGGCACGTCACCTTCCGAGAGGAGCGCTGAGCGCGATGAAGCCCGGAATCCACCCCGCCTACGGGCCCGTCGTCTTCCGCGACCGGGCCGGGGACTTCGCCTTCCTGACCCGCTCGACCATGACCAGCGACAAGACGGTCGAGTGGGAGGACGGCAACACCTATCCCGTCATCGACGTCGAGATCTCCTCGGCGAGCCACCCCTTCTACACGGGCGCCGCCCGGGTGCTGGACACCGCCGGCCGCGTCGAGCGGTTCGAGCGCCGGTACGGCAAGCGCGGGGCCCGCTGATGGAGCGGCTGAGCGTGGCGCTGGTGGGCGGCCTGCACGCGGACGCCCGGCGGGCCGCCGTCGAGCGGCTGCTGCGGACCGTCCCCGGCAGCGTCGCCCTCCACCACGACCTGGCCGCCGCGGCCGACGGCACCGTGCGGCGCACGGTCCGCGACGCCGGCGGCACGCTGGACACCGGTGAGGCGCCGCTGGTCAACGACTGTGCTTGCTGTGCGCTGCGCGAGGACCTGGTGCCCGAACTGGAGCGGCTGGCCGCCGGCCGGACCTGCCGGCTGGCCATCGTCGAGCTGTGGGACTCGGTCGAGCCGAAGGCGATGGCCGAGGTGGTCGCCTCGTGCGGCAGCGCGAACCTGGCGCTGACCGGCGTGATCACGGCGGTCGACCCGGCGCTGCTGCTGCCCTACCTCAGCTGCGGCGACGACCTGGCCGAGGCCGGGCTGGCGGCCGCCGCCTCCGACCAGCGGACCGTCGCCGACACCTGGGCGCGGCAGTTGGAGTACGCCCCGGTGCTGGCCCTGGCCTGCGGGGAGGAGGCCGCGGACGACGCCGACCACGCGCTGCTGGCGCAACTGCACCCGATGGCGCGCCAGGTGGCCGTGGACTCCGTGGAGCTGGCGGCCGCCGCGCTGGCCGGCTTCGACGTGGAGGCCGCGGCGAGCCGACAGCACCCGGCCTGCGCGCTGCTGCCGCAGGAGGCCGAGGCGGCCGGCGTGGGCACGTTCGTCTGGCGCGGCGCCCGGCCCTTCCACCCGGAGCGGCTCTACGCGGCCCTGGAGGACCTGACGTGCGCGGCGGCCCGCAGCCGCGGCAGGTTCTGGCTGGCCGACCGGCCGGACACGCTGCTGTCCTGGGACGCCGCCGGCGGCGCGCTGTGCGTGGAGAACGCCGGGCCGTGGCTGGCCGCGCTGCCGGACGCCGCCTGGGAGCTGGTGCCGCCGGTGCGCCGGGCGGCCGCCGCGCTGGACTGGCATCCCGAGCACGGCGACCGGGGGCAGTACCTGACGTTCACCTCGCCCGGGCTGGACCGCTCGGGGCTGCGTGACCTGTTGGCGTCCTGCCTGCTCACCGACGCCGAGTACGCGGGCGGTCCGGCGGCCTGGAAGGGCCTGTCGCCCGCCTTCGACGTGCTGCTCGATCCGGTGTCGTGATGCCGGGCCCCCCTCGAACCGGCCGTTTACCCGCCCGGAACCAGTCCCTCCACCCCGAGAAGGAAACCCCGCCATGACCCGTCGCCACGACGCGCGCCGCACGGCCGTGCCCCGCCGCAACCCGCTGGACGCGGCCGGGATCACGTACGTCGACTACAAGGACACCGATCTGCTGCGGAAGTTCGTCTCGGACCGCGGCAAGATCCGCAGCCGTCGGGTCACCCGGGTCACCGCCCGGCAGCAGCGGCAGCTGTCTCGCGCGATCAAGAACGCCCGGGAGATGGCGCTGTTGCCGTACTCCTCGCGGTGACGCGGACCTCGCGGGGGCGGGGCTCCCGGCAGCCGGCGCCGCCCCTCGGGACCGGTAGGAGATTCCCTACGTTTGACGCGTAGGGAATCTCCTACTTATTTTGGGGGATGTGAACGCCACTCCTGCACCGCCGCTCCCCGTGCCGTCCGCAAACGCTCAGGACCGGGTCTTCGCGGCGCTCGCCAACGCCACCCGGCGCGAGCTGCTCCGCCTGCTGCGCGACGACGGGCCGCAACCGGTCCGGGCGCTGGCCGAGCACTTCGCGATGAGCCGGCCCAGCCTGTCCGAGCACCTGAAGGTGCTGCGCGAGGCGGGGCTGGTGAGCGAGCGGCGGGCCGGCCGGCAGCGGATCTACCGCCTGGAGGCCGCACCGCTGTGCGAGGTGCAGGACTGGCTCGGACCCTACGAGCGGTTCTGGCGCGCGAAGCTCGCGAGCCTGGGCGAGCTGCTCGACCGCATCCCCCACGAGAACCCCCACGCAATCCCCCGCGAAGAGGCGCAATGAACACCCACGGCATCCCGGTTCCCGACGACGACCCGGCGGACGCGACGACGCTCCGCGTCGACCACTTCCTGCCGCATCCTCCCGCGAAGGTCTGGCGGGCGCTGACCGAGCCGGAGCTGATCGCGCAGTGGATGATGCCCGGCGACTTCCGGCTGGAGGTCGGCCACCGCTACGCGATGCGGACCCTGCCCCGGCCGAACACCAACTTCTCCGGCGCGGTGGTCGCCGAGGTCGTCGCGTTCGAGGCGGAGCGGATGCTGCGGCTGCGTTGGCGGGACGCCGACGAGGGCCAGGGCAACCGCGCGGACTGGACGCTCACCTGGACCTTGGAACCCGAAGGGCGCGGCACGCGTCTCTTCCTCGTCCACGAGGGCTTCGACCCGGACGACCCGTACCAGGTGCAGGCGCACCGCATCATGGGGGGCGGCTGGCGGTCGATTGTGACGGACGCTTTGGGGAAGGTGCTCAACAAAATGTGACCGGCCCGGCACCCCCTGTCGTGCACGTGCATCTGCGCATGCATCCGCATGTGAACGCAGCTATGATCCCGGGCAGTTGACACCGTTTATCACCGAGTTCACCACCCGGGAGAGCCCTGTGCCCCACGCATACAACGGCATGGCCGCAACGGAGCTCCGCGACGTGGCCTGGCAGAAGAGCCGGCACAGCAATTCCCAGGGCTCCTGCGTGGAATTCGCGAAGCTGCCCGGGGGCGACATAGCGGTGCGCAACTCCCGTTTCCCCGACGGCCCGGCGCTGGTCTACACACCGGCCGAGGTCGAGGCGATGCTGTTGGGCATCAAGGACGGGGAGTTCGACCACCTGGTGCGCGACTGAGCGGACCGGCGGCGCCGACGCGGTCGCGGTCGGCGCGCACACGGAAGACGGGCGCCCGCGTCGTGCGGGCGCCCGTTTGCGCGAGGATGGACGGCGGAAGCGGTCAGCCGGTCGGCACGGACCGCACGGCGGCCCTCACGGCAGCCGGAAGAGGGCCCACACGATCTTGCCGTGCCGGCCCCCGGACAACCGGTGCCAGCCCCAGCTGTCGCTGAACGAGTCCACGAGGTAGAGCCCGCGGCCCGATTCGTCGGCGGAGTCCGCCTCGCCGGCCTCCGGAGAGGCGTCGCTGGGGTCGCGCACCGCGCAGACCAGCCGGGAGGACCAGCGCATCAGGTGGAGCCGGGCGGGCAGGGCACCGTCGGTGAAGTCCGCACCGAAACGGGGGTGCTCCGGGGCGGCGAGGACCGCGTGCCGCAGGGCGTTGGTGACGAGCTCGGAGACGACCAGGCCGACGCCGTCGAAGAGTTCCTCCAGGCCCCAGCCGACGAGCGTGTCACGGGTGAACTTGCGGGCGCCGCCGACCGATTCGTAACGGGGCGGGAGCGGGCAGGACGCGGAACCGGAGACGGCCAAGGGGTCGACGGGAGGAAAGCCCTGCCATAAAGGCTCGAAGTCGAGCATGGTCGAAACCTTGGTCCCCATGCGAGGCACTCCTGGCGTTCGCGGACGTCATGACCCAGGCCGGTCAGCCGGGGATCTGGCGGATCTTTCACGAGCGTGCATGCGTGCGATGCCCATGGTTCCCAATGCGTAGGGCAGATGCAAGGGCAGATGCACGTGCAGCTGACGCGATTGCGTAGGGCTGGATGTATAAGCGCCGTATTCTTCCTGTGATTTCTTGTGGAGGGCTTGCAGGGGCCGCACATATCAGTAACCACATGAGCACTGAACGAAGCCTGAACGTGGCAGACTGCGGCCCACTGTTGGACGGGGTGGGGTCACAGGAGGGTCAGAGAGGTGTCCGCAAGTGAGTCGGGCGGGTCGGTGGTGCGGCGGATCCTGCTCGGATCCCAGCTCCGTCGGCTGCGTGAGTCGCGCGGGATAACCCGTGAAGCGGCCGGCTACTCGATCCGTGCGTCCGAATCGAAGATCAGCCGCATGGAGTTGGGCAGGGTGAGCTTCAAGGCACGCGATGTCGCAGATCTCCTCACGCTCTACGGCGTGAGCGACGAGCAGGAGCGCGAGGCGCTGCTCTCACTGGCCAAGGAGGCGAACGTCGCGGGCTGGTGGCACAGTTACAGCGACGTGCTGCCCGGGTGGTTCCAGACGTACGTGGGCCTGGAAGGGGCCGCATCGCTCCTGCGCGTCTACGAAGTCCAGTTCGTCCACGGGCTGTTGCAGACCGAGGAGTACGCGCACGCCGTGGTCTCCCGCGGTATGCCGGACGCGTCGGCCGCCGACGTCCAGCGCCGGGTCGCGCTGCGCCAGGAGCGGCAGAAGCTGCTGCTGTCCGAACGGGCGCCGCAACTGCACTGCGTCCTCGACGAGGCCGCGCTGCGCCGCCCCTACGGTGGACGGGCGGTTATGCGGGGGCAGTTGAAGCACCTGATCGACATCTCCGAGCGTCCGAACGTGCGGCTCCAGGTGATGCCGTTCAACTTCGGCGGGCACGCGGGGGAGAGCGGTGCGTTCACCATGCTGCGCTTCCCGGAGTCCGACCTGTCCGACGTCGTCTATCTGGAGCAGCTGACCAGCGCCCTCTACGTGGACAAGCCGGAGGAGGTCGCGCTCTACGAGCGGGCGATGGAGCGGCTCCAGGAGGACAGCCCGAACCCGTCCGGCACCAGGGACCTGCTGCGTGGTCTACTCCAACTCACGTAACCCGGCAGTAGGATGACACTGGATCAGCCCCCCGCAGAGCAGTGCCGCACAGAGTAGGGATGCCATGTCCTTCTTCGCAGACCTGGCCTACCAGTTCATCGACGGTGAGTGGCGGGCCGGCAGTGGCTCGTGGGACATCATCGATTTCAACCCCTACGACCAGGAGAAGCTGGCGTCGATCACGGTCGCCGGCGCGGACCAGGTCGATGCGGCCTACCGCGCCGCCGAGCGGGCGCAGCGGGACTGGGCGCTGCGGAACCCCTACGAACGGCGGCAGGTCACCGAGCGGCTGCTACGGCTGATCGAGGAGCGCGAGGGCGAGATCATCGAGGCCCTCGTCCTCGAACTGGGCGGCACCCGCATCAAGGCGGAGTACGAGGTGCGGCTCGCCAAGGAGTTCGTCCGTGAGGCGATCCAGTTGGCGCTGCGGCCGCAGGGCCGGATACTGCCGTCGCCGGTGGACGGCAAGGAGAACCGCGTCTACACCCGGCCGGTCGGGGTCATCGGCGTGGTCAGCCCGTTCAACTTCCCGTTCCTGATCTCCATGAAGTCCGTGGCGCCGGCGCTGGCGCTGGGCAACGCGGTGGTCGTCAAGCCCAACCAGAACACCCCCATCACCGGCGGCGGCCTGATCGCCAAGCTGTTCCAGGACGCGGGGCTGCCGGACGGCCTGCTCAACGTGTTGATCACCGACATCGCGGAGATCGGGGACGCGCTGATCGAGCACCCGGTGCCCCGGGTCATCTCGTTCGCCGGCTCGGACAAGGTCGGCCGGCACGTGGCGTCGGTCAGCGCCGGGCACTTCAAGCGGGTGGTCCTCGAACTCAGCGGCAACAGCGCGCTGATCGTGATGGACGACGCCGACGTCGACTACGCGGTGGACGCCGCGGTCTTCAGCCGGTTCGTCTACCAGGGGCAGGTCTGCATGGCGGCCAACCGGGTGCTGCTGGACCGCGCGGTGGAGGCCGAGTTCACCGAGAAGTTCGTGGCCAAGGTGGCGGCGCTGCGGACCGGTGACCCGCGGGATCCGCGCACCCAGATCGGCCCGCTGATCAACACCTTCCAGGCGGACGCGCTGACCTCGCTCGTGGACCGGGCGATAGCCGAGGGCGCCACGGCGCTGCTGCGCGGCCGCACGGAGGGCAACCTCGTCGAGCCGAGCGTGCTGGCCGGGCTGCCCGCGGACTCCGCCCTGCACGGCCAGGAACTGTTCGGGCCGGTGGCGCTGCTGGTGCCGTTCGACGGCGAGGACGAGGCGGTGCGGATCGCCAACGACACCCCGTACGGACTCAGCGGAGCGGTGCACACCGCCAACGTGGAGCGCGGGGCGCGGATCGCCCAGCGGATCGAGACCGGGATGGTCCACGTCAACGACGGGACGGTGCACGACGAGCCGCAGGTGGCGTTCGGCGGCGAGAAGTTCTCCGGCATCGGACGGCTGAACGGCGAGTCCACGGTCGAGGCGTTCACGACGCAGAAGTGGGTGTCGATCCAGCACGGGCGGACGTCGTTCCCTCTCTGAGGACGGGGGATGCGACACGGCGCGCGAGCGGTCCGCGGGGATATAGGACGCTTGCTGTCCTAGGTGGTTCGTAGGGTCGGAGACATCGGGAAGCGGGCGGACGGTTCGGTGCCGGCCAGTGCGCGGTGCCGCACCCGCTGGCGTGACGAAAGGTGGAACCACCATGCCCACTCATGTTCTGGCCGAGGCCCACGGTGATGAGCGCGGAGCGCTGCTGGCCTTCTTGGAGGCGCAGCGCGGCGGGCTGCGCCGGGCCGTCCTGGGTCTGACCGACGCGCAGGCCAAGCAGCAGCCGAGCGCCAGCGAGCTGTCGCTGGGCGGGTTGGTCAAGCACGTCGCCGAGGTGGAGCAGCGCTGGCTGGAGTTCGCGCAGCAGCGGGAGCCCTCCGTTCCGCGCGATCAGAGCAGTTGGCACCTCGGGTTCCAGCTCCAGGACGGCGAGACCGTCGCGGGGACGCTGGAGTTCTGGGCGGGCGTCGCGGCCGAGACGGAGAAGTTCATCCGGTCGGTGCCCAGCCTCGACGACACCTTCCCGCTGCCGCCGGCCCCGTGGTTCCCCAAGGACGCCCGGCAGTCGATGCGGTGGCTGCTGCTGCACCTGATCGAGGAGACCGCACGGCACGCGGGCCATGCCGACATCGTCCGGGAGTCCCTGGACGGCAAGACGGCCTTCGTGCTGGTCGACGAGGAGCGCACGGCGCGAGAGGGGTAGCGGCCGGTCGCCGCGGCCGGCGGCCTAGGGTGGCGGCAGGGCGCGGACGGGACCGCGCGCCGGGACGGGAGTGGCGATGTCGGCGATCCGGCTGCTGGTGCTCGGCGCCGTGCGGCAGCACGGTCGGGCGCACGGCTACCAGGTCCGCAACGACCTGGAGTACTGGGGCGCGCACGAGTGGTCCAACGCCAAGCCCGGGTCGATCTACCACGCGCTCAAGCAGATGGCGAAGCAGCAACTGCTGCACGCCCACGACACCGCGCCGAGCACCGCGGGCGGCCCGCCGCGCACCGAGTACGAGCTGACCCCGGCGGGCGAGGAGGAGTACTTCCGGCTGCTGCGGGCGGCGCTGGTGCAGCGCGACCCGAAGACCGACCTGCTCAGCGCCGGCCTCGGCTTCCTCGTCGATCTGCCGCGGGCGGAGGCGGTGGCGCTGCTCAAGGAGCGGGTGCGGGCGCTCACGGAGTGGCGGACCACCGTCACGTCGTCCTACGCGCCCGAAGGCGGGGCCGGGGAACTCGGCCACATCGGCGAGATCATGCACATGTGGGTGCACGCGACGGACAGCGGCGTGGAGTGGACCCGCGGCCTGATCGCGCGGATCGAGGGCGGGGCGTACGTCTTCGCCGGCGAGGGCGCGCCGTTCGTGGGGGTGCTCGCGCCGGGGCAGCCGAACCCGTACGCGGTGCGGGACGACGCCGACGCCCAACAGCCGGGCACCGACTGACGGCCGGCGGGTCCCCGGGGCCCGCGGCGATCAGTGGTGGAAGGCGGTGGCGACGTTCTCCGAGCGGCCCAACGGGGCCGGCTGCCGCCGGAGTTCGGGGAGCAACTCCTCCAGGTCGGCCAGGAAGTTGTCGGCCAGGTCCAGGGAGAAACCGTTGCGGCAGACCACCCGCAGGACGGAGAGGTCCTGGCGGTTGGGCGGGAAGGTGTAGGCGGGGACCAGCCACCCGCGCTCCTTCAACCGCCGGGACACGTCGAAGACGTCGAAGGCCGTGACGTCGTCGGCGGTGGTGAAGGCGAAGACCGGCAGTTGGTCGCCGCGGGTGAGCAGCCGGAAGTCGCCCAGCGCACCGATCCGTTCGGCCATCGAGCGGGCCACGTCGCGGGTGACCTGCTGGACGGCGCGGTAGCCGTCCCGGCCCAGCCGCAGGAACGTGTAGTACTGGGCGGCGACCTGGGCGCCGGGGCGGGAGAAGTTGAGGGCGAAGGTGGGGAGGTCGCCGCCCAGGTAGTTGACGCGGAAGACCAGTTCCTCGGGGAGCGCCTCCTGGTTGCGCCAGAGCGCCCAGCCGACGCCCGGGTAGACCAGGCCGTACTTGTGGCCGGAGGTGTTGATCGAGGCGACCCGGGGGAGGCGGAAGTCCCACACTAGCTCGGGGTCGAGGAACGGCGCGACCATCGCGCCGGAGGCGCCGTCCACGTGGACGGGGACGTCCAGACCGGTGTGTTCCTGGAGCGCGTCGAGCGCCCCGCAGATCTCCGCCACCGGCTCGTAGGAGCCGTCGAAGGTCGAGCCGAGGACGGCGACGACGCCGATGGTGTTCTCGTCGCAGAGCGCGGCGGCGGAATCCGCGTCCAGGTGGAAGCGGTCGCCCTCCATGGGGACCTGGCGGGCCTCGACCTCCCAGAAGTTGCAGAACTTCTCCCAGCAGACCTGGACGTTGGCGCCCATGACGAGGTTCGGCCGGGCGGTGCCGGGATAGCGGTCCTGGTTGCGCCTGGCCCAGCGGCGCTTGAGAGCCATGCCGGCGAGCATGCACGCCTCGCTGGAGCCGGTGGTGGAGCAGCCCATGATGGCGCTCGGGTCGGGGGCGTGCCAGAGGTTGGCGAGCATCGCCACGCAGCGCCGCTCCAGTTCGGCGGTGCGCGGGTACTCGTCCTTGTCGATCATGTTCTTGTCGCGGCACTCCGACATCAGGACGGTGGCCTGCGGCTCCATCCACGTGGTGACGAAGGTGGCGAGGTTGAGCCGGGCGTTGCCGTCCAGCATCAGCTCGTCGTGGACGAACTGGTAGGCGTTGTGGGGGGAGATCGGGCCGTCGGGAAGGGCGTGCACCGGGGGAGAGGTGGCCATCCCGGCGACCGGGTCGGCCTCGCCGTAGAAGGGGTTGACCGGGTGCCGCCGGTGGTCGCGGGGGCGTTCGGCGTCGCCGTTGTGCAGGGGCATCTGCTGCGGCCTTTCGTCAGCTCGTGGCGGCCAGGCCGGCCTTGATGGCCTTGGCGAACCGCACCACCCGCGCCGCCTGGACGCGGGCGGCGGTGGCGGCGTCGGCGTCGACCGGGGTGTCCGGGCCGCCGACGTGCGAGGTGCCGTAGGGGTTGCCGTCGGTGAACTTCGCCGGGTCGGTGTAGCCCGGGGCGATGAGGATGCCGCCGAAGTGGTGGATCGTGTTGTAGAGCGCCAGGAGGGTGGACTCCTGGCCGCCGTGCTTGGTGGCGGAGGCGGTGAAGCCGCTGTAGACCTTGTCGGCCAGGCGGCCCTGCTGCCAGAGGCCGCCCAGGGTGTCCACGAACTGCTTGAGCTGGGACGTCACGTTGCCGAAGCGGGTGGGGGTGCCGAAGAGCACGGCGTCCGCCCAGAGCACGTCGTCGTGGGTCGCCTCCAGGATGTCGGCGGTGGCCGCGACGTTGGCCGCCCAGGCCGGGTTGGAGTCGATGGCGGACCGCGGTGCCAGTTCGGCGGCCCGGCGCAGCCGGACGTCGGCGCCCGCGTGCTCGGCGGCGTCGGCGATCAGCCGGGCGAGTTCGGCGACGGTGCCGGTCGACGAGTAGTAGATGACGGCGACGTTGACGTCGTGCACGGGCATGGACGCACCTCCTGAAACCCGACAATAGGGGCATGGGGTGTCTGCGGCCTCCAGGGTTCGCCCAGTGGAAGCGCGACCGGGCCGGGCCCTTCGCGGACCCGGCCCGTGGCGGTCAGCTGGTACTGGCCAGCGACAGCTTCGCGGCGAAGCCGAGGAAGGCGGCGCCGGCACCGGCGGAGAGACCGGCCGTCAGCCGCTTGCGACGGCGGAAGGTCGCCGCCAGGAACGTCCCGCTGAAGATCAGCAGCGACAGGTAGGTGAAGCTGAAGAGCTGGGCCCAGGCGCCGAGGGTCACGAACGACAGCACCGGGTGCGCGTAGGAGGGGTCCACGAACTGCACGAAGAAGGAGATGAAGAAGAGGATCGCCTTGGGGTTGAGCAGACTGACCACCAGCGCCCGACGGAACGGCCGCTCGACGGTGGCCTTCGGCGCCTCCGCAGCAGCCGCGGGGGCCTCTCCGGCCGCCTGCCGCGCCGCCTCGTCCCGCAGCGCCCGGCGGGCCCGGCCGTCGCGCCACAGCGACCAGGCGCCGCGCAGCATCCCGACCGCCAGCCACGTCAGATAGCCCGCGCCGACGAACTTCACGATGCCGAACAGCACCGGGCTCGTCGTCAACAGCGAGGCCACCCCGCCCGCCGACAACGTCATCAGCACCGTGTCGCCGCACAGCACGCCCGCCGCGGCCCGGTACGCCACGCGACGGCCGCGCCGGGCGGCCACCGACACGACGTACAGCGAGTTCGGCCCCGGCAGCAGGACGATGAGGGCGAGGCCCACCAGATACGTGGGCAGATCCGTTATTCCGAGCATGTGCGGAGGATCTCACCCGCCGCTCGGCCGCCTCACCGGGCTTTCACCATCCGGACTTGCACCTCACGTGGCGTGAGGAGCCATCGTGACGTGCGTACCGACGACCGACGAGGGAGCGGAAGTGAGCTATTCGGTGGGCCAGGTCGCCGATCTCGCCGGAGTCACGGTGCGCACCTTGCACCACTACGACGAGATCGGGCTGCTGGTGCCCGGCGCCCGCAGCCACGCGGGGCACCGGCGCTACGGCGACGACGACCTGGACCGGCTCCAGCAGATCCTGTTCTACCGGGAGCTGGGCTTTCCGCTCGACGAGGTGGCGGCCCTCCTGGACGACCCGGACGCGGACCCGCAGGAACACCTGCGGCGCCAGCACGCACTCCTGACCACGCGGATCGGGACGCTCCAGAAGATGGCCGCCGCCGTCGAACACGCCATGGAGGCACGCAGGATGAACGTACGGCTCACCCCGGAGGAGAAGTTCGAGGTCTTCGGGGACTTCGACCCCGACCGGCACGCCGAGGAAGCGGCCCGGCGCTGGGGCGGCACCGACGCCCACGAGCAGTCCCGGCGCCGGACGGCCACGTACACCAAGGACGACTGGAAGCGGCTGACGGCGGAGTTCGACACCCTCCACCGCACGATGGCGGAGCTGCTCGCGCAGGGGGTGCCGGCGGATTCCGCGGCGGCGATGGACGTCGCCGAGGAGCACCGGCGGTTCATCGGCCGCGCGTACTACGACTGCACCCACGAGATCCACGCCGGACTCGGCGAGATGTACGTCGCCGACGAACGGTTCACCGCCACCTACGAGGCGATCCGGCCGGGGCTCGCGGCGTACCTGCGGGACGCGATGGTGGCGAACGCGGCGCGCAACGGGTGAGCGGCGGGCCGGGCCGCGCGTGGCCCGCCGAGGCCGGTCAGCCCGCCGGTTCCAGCACCACGGCCGTGCCGTACGCGCAGACCTCGGTGCCGACGTCGGCGGCCTCGGTGACGTCGAAGCGGAACATCAGGACCGCGTTCGCACCGCGTGCGCGGGCCTGCTCCACCAGGCGTTCCATGGCCTGGTTGCGGGTCTGCACGAGGGTCTTGGTCAGGCCGCGCAGCTCACCGCCGATCATCGACTTCAGTCCCGCGCCGATCTGGCTGCCGAGGTGCCGGGAGCGCACGGTGAGGCCGAAGACCTCGCCGATGACCTGTTTCACGTGAAACCCCGGTACGTCGTTGGTCGTCACGACCAGGACGTCGGACTGCGTCTGCTGTCCGCCGCCGTACTCCTCGATGCCCATGGTCCGCACCTCCTGTCCTTTCGGTCAGGATCGCCCGGCCCGGCGGGGGCGGCCAGTGGCCGGGGGCGGTCGGGTGGGAGGGCCGTGGAACCGCTGGGCGCCATAGTCCGTTGATAGCTTTGGGCCGCACACTGCGCCTGCACCTCCGCTTCCGCTCGCCGCACCGCGCGAGCCGGGCGCCCTCGACCCAGGAGCCTTCACCCCGTGAATACTCTCGCGCTCGGCCCCCAGTGGCTGAACTCGGACTACTTGATCACGACATTCGGCCTGATCGGCGTCCTGCTCATCGTCTTCGCGGAGTCCGGGCTGCTGATCGGCTTCTTCCTGCCCGGGGACTCGCTGCTGTTCACCACCGGCCTGATGGTGACGACGAACAAGATCGACACGCCGCTGTGGCTGGTGTGCGTGCTGGTGGTGCTGGCAGCCGTACTGGGTGACCAGGCCGGCTACCTCTTCGGGCGCAAGGTCGGCCCCTCGCTCTTCACCCGACCCGACTCCCGACTGTTCAAGCAGGAGAACGTGGAGAAGGCGCACGCCTTCTTCGAGAAGCACGGCCCGAAGTCGCTGATCCTGGCCCGGTTCGTGCCGATCGTGCGGACCTTCACGCCGATCATCGCCGGCGTGAGCCGGATGCAGTACCGCTCCTTCATCACCTTCAACGTCATCGGCGGGACGCTGTGGGGTGCCGGCGTCACGCTCCTGGGCGCCGCACTGGGCAACGTCGAGTTCGTGCACAAGAACATCGAGGCGATCCTCGTGGGAATCGTGCTGCTCTCGGTGATTCCGGTCGCCATCGAGTTCCTGCGCGCCCGCGCCAAGGCAAAGAAGGAACCGGCCGTCGCAGCGGCGGACACGACGGCCCCGCAGGGGCGGGGGCGCCACGCCAAGCGGTGATGTGGGGCTTCCCACGTGGTCGGCCGGCCCGCCGTGGGGGGTGCCGTTTGCGCCTGGCGGCGCGGGCGTTGTCGGCTGTCCCGCCGTGGGTCGTCTCGCCGTTGCGCCTGCGGCGCGGGGCGGTGTCCGCTGCGCGGGGCTGTTGGGTGCGGTGACGGGCCTGCGGGGGTGGTGTGCAGGACTGCTGCGCTTTACGTCCTGCACACCACCCCCTCCGGCCCGTCCCCTCCCGTTGGGGGTGGGGGAAAAGATGGGTGAGTGGGCCCCAGCCTGAGTGGTCCGCTGCTGGTCAGTCCTCCCCCGATGTGCCGCACGAGCCCTGCCGGGCGTACCCCCATCCACCTTTCTTCCCACCCTCATACGGGAGGGGTCGGGGGGGGGGGGGGGGGGGGGGGGGGGGGGGGGGGGGGGGGGGGGGGGGGGGGGGCCCCCCCCCCCCCCCCCCCCCCCCCCCGCGGCGGTGTGCGCCCGGCGGTCAGCCGCGCCAGGGCAGCTCGGCGGTGACGGCGGTCGGGCCGCCGGCGGGGGAGTCCACGACGAGCAGGCCGTCGACGGAGCCCAGCCGCTCGGCGAGGCCGGCCAGTCCGCCGCCGGACGCGGTGCTCGCGCCGCCCCGGCCGTCGTCCGACACCAGGAGCATCAGCCGTCCCGACGGTCGCCCGGTTCCGTCCGGCTCCGGGAGTCCGTCGTCCCCGTCGTACCAGACGTCCACCGTCGCGCGGTCCGCCCCGCTGTGCTTGGCGACGTTCTGGAGCAGTTCGGAGACGGTGAAGTAGGCGATGCCCTCGATGGCGGGGGCCGGGCGGCGCGTCAGGTCCACGTGGACCGTGACCGGCACCGGGCAGCGGCCGGCCAGTGCGGACAGGGCCGGGCCGAGCCCGCGGTCGGTGAGGATCGCCGGGTGGATGCCGCGGGCCAGGTCCCGCAGTTCCTGGAGGGCGATCTTCACCTCGCCGTGCGCCTCGTCCACCATCCGCGCCGCCGCCTGGGGGTCAGCGGCCAGTTTCTCCTTGGCCAGTCCGAGGTCCATCGCCAGTGCCACCAGGCGGGCCTGGGCGCCGTCGTGCAGGTCCCGTTCGATCCGCCGCAGGTCGGCGGCGGCGGTGTCGACCACCACCCCGCGGTCCGACTCCAGCTCGATGACCCGGTTGGCCAGCGGCGACGGCCCCAGCAGCCCGCGCACCAGCAGTCGGTCGACCTGCGTCAGTCCGCGGAACGCCCACGGCCCGGCCAGCACGATCAGCAGTCCGCACGCCCCGCTCGCCAACGCCGCCACCGTCGGGCTCACGTACAGGACGGTGCCCCCGTCCCCCCACAGTTGGATGCCGGGCAGCCCGGTGTACGAGGGCACGAGCCAGTACCAGAGCGGGAAGGTCAGCAGCGACCAGCCCACCGTCCAGAACGTCAGCGCGAAGACGAACGTGAAAAGTGCCCAGGGGAACAGCACGAACGCGTAGAGCAGGTGCCGCCAGGACGCGCCGCTCTTGAGCACCGCCGCGATCCACGCCATCGGGCCCGGCTTCGCGGGGCGCAGCGGCTCCGGGGCGGGCACGTCCAGCCGCAGCAGCGCCGCGGCCCGGACCCGCTCCAGGGCGCCCAGTCCGCGCGCCCCGAGCAGCCCGCCGGCCAGCACCGGGACGCCCAGGAACGTGATCAGCAGCCCGGCGCTCAGCCCGACCAGGGTCACCGCGTAGGTGAACGCCACGCAGGCCACCGGGAGGCTCAGGCAGAGGTGGAGGAACTCCCGCCAGGTGCGACCGGAGAACGGGGCGCGCAGGCCCGCGGGCACCCGGTGGCCGCCGGGCCGCGGGGGGTGGGCGCGGTGCGCGGAGTACGCGGTGTCCATGTCTCGAAGTCCGTCCGTTCTGCCGTGGTGTCGGGCGCCGGGGCGGCACCGTGCGGGGTGCGGTCCGGCGGTGGTTCCGGTGGGCCCCGCCGGCACTCCGGGCGGGTTCCGGCCGGCCCCTGCCGGCTCCGTCCAGGGTCGCCGCCCGCCGCCGCCCGGACCATGACGCTGCTCGCCCTCTTCGGCCGGGGGTTTTCCCCACCCCGGCGGCGGGCGGCGGGCGGTTCAGCGCCCGCCGGCGCCCCGGCCCCGCCCGGTCCGCGGCCCGGTGCCGGCCTCCGGCCGTGGCCGCCACGGCACCTCCGCCGTGACCCGGGTCGGCCCGCCCGTCGGAGAGTCCAGCGCGAACAGCCCGTCCACGGCGCCCAGTCGGTCCGCCAGCCCGGCCATTCCGCTGCCGCCGTCGAGCCGTGCGCCGCCCTTCCCGTCGTCCTGCACCTGGAGCAGCAGCCGGTCCCGGGAGCGCCACACCTCCACCGACGCCCCCCGTGCTGCACTGTGCTTGGCGACGTTCTGGAGCAGTTCGGAGACGGTGAAGTAGACGATGCCCTCGATGGCCGGCGCGGGCCGCTCGGTGAGGTCCACGGAGGTGGTGACGGGCACCGTGCAGCGGCCGGCCAGCGACGCCAGCGCCGGCCCCAGCCCGCGGTCGGTGAGGATCGCCGGGTGGATGCCGCGCGCCAGGTCCCGTAGTTCCTGGAGGGCCAGCTTCACCTCGCCGTGCGCCTCGTCCACCATCGCCGCCACGGTCTCGTCGGCCTGCCCCTCCAGCAGCTTCTCCTTGGCCAGGCCCAGGCCCATGGCGAGCGCCACCAGGCGGGCCTGCGCGCCGTCGTGCAGGTCCCGTTCGATCCGCCGCAGGTCGGCGGCGGCGGTGTCGGTGACCGCCGTCCGGTCCGACTCCAGCTCGGCGATCCGCCGCTCCAACTCGTCGGAGGGCGAGAGCAGTCCGCGCACCATCGCCCGGTCCACGGTGGACAGCCAGCGCGCCAACCACGGCAGCACCGGCCAGCCCACGAACAGCGCGGTGAGGACCACCGAGAAGGTGAAGACGCCCCACGGCAGCCGGATGACCGCGAAAAGCGCGTGCCGCCAGGCCACCGGGTCCTTCAGACGCGCCCAGAGCCAGCCGAAGAAGCCGTGCTCGCGCAGCCGCAGCGGGCTGGGTTCGGTGACGGACATCCCGAGCCAGGCGCGGGCCCGGGCCCGTTCCAGCTTCCCGTAGAGCCGACAGGCCGTCAGTCCCGCGGCCAGCAGCGGCAGTCCGACGACCGTGACGGACAGGCCGATCCCCAGCGTCAGCCACACCACCAGCACCACGAACGCCGTGAGGCTGAGCGGGAGGTTGACCAGCAGGTGGCCGATCTCCCGCCAGGTCCACGCGTCGAGCGGCGGCCGCGGGGGCGGGAGCGACACCCCGTCGGTGGCGTCGGCGTCGGCAGCGAGCTGGGAACTTTCCGTCATGTGCCCCAGCTTGCCGGGCTCCGTGCCGCTCTGCCATGGGGTGCGTCGGGTGGTGGGCGGGGGGTTTGCCCCACCCTTCGCGGGGCGGCCCGGATTGGCGCGCCACGCTGTGGACAGGGTGCGCCGCCCGGCCCGTATGGTGTTGCGGTGCAGAACGGCCGCGTGGACATGACGAGTGCGACGACGGGTGCGGACGCGGGCCCCGGACAACGCGCCGACCACGGCCGGACCCCGACCCCGGCGGGACCCGCCGCGGCGCCGTCCGGCCCGACCGATCCCCAGGACACCGGTGGCCGGTGCTGGGACGACCGCAGCCGCGACCGGACCGCGGTGGCCGCCGGCGGGCTGCTCGCCGCGGCCTTCGGGATCTGCGCCGCCACCTGGTACGGCACCGCCGCCACCCTCTGGTTGGGAGTCGTGGCCGTCGTGGCCGCCGCCGGGGGCACCGCGCTCACCGCGGTGCCCAGGCAACGGGCCGCCGGTACCGCCCTGCTGCTCTGCGGCACCGTCCTCGGCGTGCTGGCCGCCTGGCAGGCGACCCCCGGCGGGGCCGCCCGGCTGGCCGCCACCGGACTCGCCGCCGCGGTCGCGCTGGCCCTGCTCGGCCTCCGCACCGACCTGGGGCGCGGCGGGCTCACCGGCGCGGCCGCGGTCGCGCTGGCGGTGGCCTGCTGGGAACTGCTGCTGGCCCTGACCGACCCGGTCCGCACCGGCGTCGTGCTCGGCTTCCTCTCCCTCCTGGCCCTGGGGGCGTTGCCCCGGCTGGCGCTGCGCGCGGCCGGGCTGACCGGGTTGGACGACCGGCACGCCGGCGGCACCCCGGTCAGCCGCCACCGGGTGGCCGCCGCGCTCGCCGCCACCCACCGCGGGTTGGCCCCGGCCACCGTGGCGCTGGCGGCCTCGGCCGGCGCGGCCGGGGTCCTCGCGGCGGGCGAGACCGGGACCTGGACGGTGCTCACCGCCGTGTTGCTCGCCCTCGTGCTGTTCTCCCGGGCCCGCGCCTACCCGTTGGCCGCCGAGGTGGTCGCCCTGCTCGCCGCCGGAACGGCCGTCTGCGTGCGGCTGGTGGTGCTCTGTGCGACGGACGGCGGGGCCCCCGGGCCGGCGCTGGCCGTGCTGGGACTCCTGGCCGCCGTCCCGGTGGTGTCGCGCGCGGTCCGGCTGCCGGAGCCGCTGCGGAACCGGCTGCGACGCTGGCTGGACCTCGTGGAGGCGGTGAGCATGGTGGCGCTGATCCCCGTCGGCCTCGGCGCGTTCGGGCTGTACGGGCTGCTGCTGGGCGGTTCCTGACGGGGGAGGACGGAAGCTTCGCAAGCTTCGGGGACGAGGGGGCGACGGGTGCATCCTGTGAAGACCCGGCCCGGCCGGAACGTTCCGGCCGGGCCGGGGAGTTCGGAACGCAGGGGCCCGCGGGGCGGCGATGACGGGGCGGGGGTGAGGACCGGGTGACGACGGAGGGCGTGGTGGATGCGGTGGGTGCGGACGGTGCGAGCGGTCCGGCGGGTGCGGGGGGCGCTGTGGGCGCGGTGAACCCCGGCCCGGTGGCAGGAGCTGCCGGTGGTGCCGGTGCCGTGGGCGCTGCCGGTCCGGCCGGTACCGGTGGACCGGGCGGTGCGGCGTCGGCCGGTGGTGCGCCGGGCGCCCTGCCCGCCGCGGTGCCGATGCCGACGGCCGCGCCGGCTCCCGGCCCGGCCCCGGCCCCGACCCGCCCGCTGCCCGTCGTCGCCGAGCCGTCCCCGTTCGACCCGGCACCGGCACCGGTACCGGTACCTTCGCCGGCACCGGCGCCGACAGCGGTCGCCGCACCGTCGCAGGCCGCTGCGCCCATGGCCGGGCCCGCGCCGGCAGTTGCACCGGCAGCCGCACGCACCGCACCCGCCGCTCCCTACACGCCCGCCGCTCCCCACACACCCGTCATGCCCGTCACGCCCGCCGCTCCGCCCCCGGCCGCCCCGCTGTCGCCGACCGCCATCGTGCCGGGCCCCGTACCGCCCGCCGGCCCGGTCCCCGCCGCCACCGGCCCCGTGCCCCCGTCGGTCGCCCCCGCCGGCCCCGCACCCACCGCCGCGTCGGCGCCCGCCCCCGGGCACTACGGGCGCGCCGGGCTGCCCGCGCGGACGCCGCTCTCCGTGCCGCTGCTGCCGCCGGAGTTGGCCGACGGGCAGCCCCGGCCGCGTCGCGGCGATCCGCTGGCGCGGCGCGCGGGCCGGGCCCTGCGCCGGGTCTTCGCGTCCTCGCCCGCCGCCGAGACCGCGGCCGTCACCCAGGCCGCGGCCGCCATCCAGCAGCCGGTCAGCAGCGGCCGGCAGATCGCGGTGTCGAGCATCCGCGGCGGTGCGGGCAAGTCCACCGTCGCCGCCCTGCTCGCGCTGACCTTCGCGCACTACCGCCCCGACCCGGTCCTCGCCGTGGAGGCCGACCCGGCGCTGGGCACGCTCCCGCACCGGCTCGGCGCCCGCGAGGTCCGCTGGTCGAGCGGCGACCTCGCGCAGATCCTCGACCCGTCGATGCTGATCACCGACCTGACCGGCTACCTCCTCCCGTTCGCCGGCGGCGGCTGGCTGCTGCCCGGCAGTCAGGGCGCCATCGGCACCCGCCTGGACCTCGACACCTACCGGGTGGTGATGACCACGCTGCGCCGGCACTTCGCCGCGACGGTCGTGGACTGCGAGACGCTGCCCGCCGAAGTGGCCCGCACCGCGCTGGTGACGACCCAGGCCCGGGTCCTGGTCACCCCGGCGACGCCGGAGGGCGTGGCCGCCACCCGTTCCGTACTGGACTGGGTCGGCACCCTGCACCGCGGGCTGCTGCCGACCACGGTCGTGGTGCTCACCCACTCCTCGCCGGACAGCGGCGTCGACGTCCGCAGGGCCGCCGCGCACCTGGGCGCCGGCGGCGCGGCGGTGCTGCCGCTGCCCTACGACCGTCACCTGGCGGCGGGCGGTGCCATCCGCGGCGAGCTGTTGGGGGCCCGGACGCGGGAGGCGGCGGCCCGGATCGCGGCCGAGGTGATGGATCGCGCGGTCTCCCGGGACGGGTCCCGGCGCCGGCCGCCGCACCAGGAGCCGCCGCAGCCGACCGCCCAGGGGGCGCCGCCCCGCGGGGACCACCCCGCCCCGGTGCCCCACCCCCACGCGGCGCCGGCCCCCCAGGGCTACCCCCAGTCGCCGGTCCGTCCCCCGAGCGCCCCGCCCCTGACGCCTCCTCCCCAGCCCCAGGCGCACCCGCAGCACCTCGCGCCGCTTCCGCCGACCGATCCCCGGAGCCCGTACGGCGGCGGCACCCCGCGCTGAGGAGACCGCGCTCCGGGCCCCTCCCGGCCCGCCCCGATCCGTCGCCGTCCCGCCAGTCGGACGGATGCCGTCCGACCTGTGAGACGCCTCGTGAGACGACCGGACCCGCCGTCTACGCTTCCGGCCACCCAGTTAGGGCGAAGTGGGGACAACCCCACCGACCGTGATCATGTGGCTTCTCAAGGCGGCCGAGGCAGGGCCTAGACTCCCGTCTGTACAGATCGTGTAAAAGTCGTTTCAAGAAGCGCAGTCAGGGAGCGAGGGGCGGACGTGCCGGACGCGACCGTACGCACCACCGTCGCCGCGGACTATTTCCAGGGCTATTCGGCCGTCGGGATCATCGCCGTGGTCGGAGTGCTGTTCGTCGCCGTGGCCTTCGGGGCCGGGCGACTGCTGCGACCCGTCGTGCCCACGCCCGAGAAACTGCTGACGTACGAGTGCGGCGTGGATCCGGTCGGCGAGGGCTGGGCGCACACCCAGGTCCGCTACTACGTCTACGCCTTCCTCTACGTCGTCTTCGCCGTCGACTCGATCTTCCTGTTCCCCTGGGCCACGGTCTTCGCCGCTCCTGGATTCGGCGGAGTGACGCTGGTGGAGATGTTCGTCTTCCTCGGCTTCCTCGCCATCGGCCTGCTCTACGCGTACAAGAAGGGCGTCCTGGAATGGACGTGACCCCTGCCCCCGCCGCCCCCGAGTTCCTCCCGGAGCCGCGGCGCCTCGGCACGCTGGCCCGGCTCGCGCCCGAACCCATGAAGGTGGTCCTGAACTGGGGCCGCCGCTACAGCCTGTGGGTCTTCAACTTCGGCCTGGCCTGCTGTGCCATCGAGTTCATCGCGGCGTCCATGGCCCGGCACGACTTCATCCGGCTCGGCGTGATCCCGTTCGCGCCCGGCCCGCGCCAGGCCGACCTGATGGTCGTCTCCGGCACCGTCACCGACAAGATGGCGCCCGCGATCAAGCGGCTCTACGAGCAGATGCCCGAGCCGAAGTACGTCATCTCCTTCGGCGCCTGCTCCAACTGCGGCGGCCCGTACTGGGACTCGTACGCGGTCACCAAGGGCGTCGACCAGATCATCCCGGTGGACGTCTACGTCCCCGGCTGTCCGCCCCGCCCGGAGGCGCTGCTCCAGGGCATCCTCAAGCTCCAGGAGAAGATCGCCCGCGAGTCGCTCGGCGAGCGCTACGGGCGCTCCGCCCGGCCGTCCGCCGCGGCGCTGCGCAGCGGTCTGGTGACCCCGCCGGCCGCCCCCGGGCCGGCCGCGCCCACCGCCGCGGGGGAGGACCCCCGATGACCGAGCAGCCCGAGCAGCCGGAACAGTCAGCAGTCCCGTCCGAGGAGCCGGCCGGGGAGGGCGCCGCGGCCGTCGAGGCGCCCGTCGGCTGGCTGCCGCGTCCGACCGGCGAGATCTTCGGCCCCGGCGCCACCGCGGAGCTGGCGTACGACCTGCTGACCGTCGACGTCCCGGCCGCCGCCTGGCTCACCGCGCTGACCGTCGCCCGCGACGACCTCGGCTGCACCTACTTCGACTGGTTGAGCGCCGTCGACGAGCCCGGCACCGGCTTCCGGATCTGCGCCCACCTCGTCGACGTGGCCCGCCGCGGCACCGTCCGCCGGCTGGTCGTGCGGACCACCGTGCCGCACGACGCGCCCGCGCTGCCCACCGCCGTGGGCGTGTTCGCGGGTGCCGGTTGGCACGAGCGGGAGACCCACGAGATGTTCGGCGTGGACTTCACCGGCCACCCGCACCTGGTGCCGCTGCTGCTGCCGGACGCCTTCGAAGGCCATCCGCTGCGCAAGGACTTCGTGCTGGCGGCCCGGGTCGCGAAGGCGTGGCCCGGCGCCAAGGAGCCGGGGGAGTCCGAGCACGGCGGGCCCAAGCGGCGGCAGATGCTGCCCCCGGGGGTGCCCGACCCCAACGAATGGGGCCCGCTCAAGGGGCAGTTGCCGCCCGCCCCGGCGCGGCCGGCCCGCGGCGCACGGGCGGCGGGTGCCGCCGGCGAGCGCCCGGCCCGGCGGACCCGCACCGCGAGCAGCGGATCGGCGAGCCAGCAGGCCCCGGCCACCGAGGCCCCGGCCACCGAGGCCCCGGCCACCGAGACGCCGGCCGGCACCCCGGTCGAGCGTCCTGCCCGGGCCGCCCGCCCGGACCGGCCCGCCCGCCGCACCCGCTCGGCGGGCGACGGTTCGGCCAGCCAGCAGGCGGCCGCCACCGAGGCCCCCACGCCCGAGACCACCGCGCCCGGGGACGCGTCCGAGGCCGCAGAGCCCAAGACTGCAGAGCCCAAGGCTGCAGAGCCCAAGGCTGCAGAGCCCAAGGACGCGGCACCCAAGGACACCGCGCCCGGAGGCACCGCTGACGCCGGGACCTCGCCCGCCGCAGCCGCCCCGCGCTCCTCCGACGCGCCCTGGCACCACGCCCGCCCGGCCTTCGACGCACCCGACACCGCGCCCGGGCCGGAACTGGCCGGGGAACCGCAGTCGGAGCCCGAGCGCGCGCCGGAGCCCGAGCCGGAGCCGGAAGCGCCCCGGAAGCCGGCCCCGGCACCGGAGCCCGCCCCGCAGCAGTCCGACGAACGACCCGAAGGAGGCGACACCCCGTGAGCGACACCCTCGCCCTGGTGCTGCGCCTGCTCGCCGTCTTCGTCGTCTTCCTGGTGTTCCCACTGGTCATCGGCCAGACCGAGCACAAGGTGATGGCCCACATGCAGGGCCGGCTCGGCCCCATGTACGCGGGTGGCTTCCACGGCTGGGCGCAGCTGGTCGCCGACGGCGTGAAGTTCGCGCAGAAGGAGGACGTGGTCCCGAACGGCGCCGACCGGCGGATCTTCCAGCTCGCGCCCGCGGTCGCGCTGCTGCCGTACCTCCTGGTCATGGTCGCCATCCCGGTCGGACCGCACAACGCCGTCGGGCAGGCCCTCGACGCCGGTGTCTTCTTCGTGCTCGCGGTGATGGGCGTCGGTGTGCTCGGCTCCCTGATGGCGGGCTGGGCCTCGGCCAACAAGTTCTCCCTGCTCGGCGGTCTGCGGACGGCCGCGCAACTGCTCGCCTACGAACTGCCGATGCTGCTGGCCGCCGCGTCCGTCGCGATGGCCGCCGGCACCCTGTCGCTGCCCGGCATCCTCGACGCCTTCCACTGGTGGTGGCTGCCGTGGCAGCTCATCGGCGGCGTGGTGTTCTTCACCGCCGGGCTCGCCGAGCTCCAACGGCCCCCGTTCGACATGCCGGTCGCCGACTCGGAGATCATCTTCGGCGCGTACACGGAGTACACCGGACTGCGCTTCGCGCTCTTCCTGCTCGCCGAGTACGCCGGCATCGTCGTGCTCAGCGCCCTGACCGCGGTCCTCTTCCTGGGCGGCTGGCACGGCCCGTTCGGCGCCGACGGCCTGGGCTGGCTGTGGACGCTGGTGAAGACCGTGGCGCTCTGCTTCGTCGTCATCTGGCTGCGGGTCACCTACCCGCGGCTGCGCGAGGACCAGTTGCAGAAGCTCGCCTGGACGGTCCTGATTCCGCTCGCGCTCGCCCAGATCGCCCTCACCGGCGTCATCAAGGTGGTGATCTCCTAAATGTCCCTCCCGTCGCCCGACCACCACCCCTCGACGGCGCCTTCCAAGCGATCCCGCTCGTTTCCCGGTTCCGGTCTGGCCAAGGGCCTGGCCGTCACGCTCCGCACCATGACGCGGAAGTCCGTCACCGCGCAGTACCCGGACGTCCAACCCGACCTGCCGCCGCGCACCCGCGGCGTCATCGGGCTGTTCGAGGAGAACTGCACGGTCTGCATGCTGTGCGCCCGCGAGTGCCCCGACTGGTGCATCTACATCGACTCCCACAAGGAGACGGTGCCGCCGGCCGCCCCCGGGGGCCGCGAACGCAGCCGCAACGTGCTGGACCGCTTCGCCATCGACTTCGCGCTGTGCATGTACTGCGGGATCTGCATCGAGGTCTGCCCGTTCGACGCGCTCTTCTGGTCGCCGGAGTTCGAGTACGCCGAGACCGACATCCGCGACCTGACCCACGAACGCGACAAACTGCGCGAGTGGATGTGGACGGTGCCCGAACCGCCCGCGCTGGACCCGGCGGCCGAAGAGCCCAAGGAGATCGCCGCCGCCCAGAAGGCCGCGGACAAGCTCGCCGCCCAACAGGCCGCCGCGCCGCCGCCCGCCGACAACGCCACCGACACCACCGGGGAGGGAACGTGACGCTCGCCGCCGCAAGCCACGGCTTCCTGTCGCCCACCGGCGTCGAGATCGCCTTCGTCCTCGTCGGCATCGCCACGCTCGGCGCGGCGCTGCAGACCGTCACCTCCCGGCAACTGGTGCACGCGGCCCTGTGGCTGGTGGTCGCCCTCGGCGGGGTCGCCGTGGAGTACCTCCTGCTCACCGCCGAGTTCATCGCCTGGGTGCAGGTGCTGATCTACGTCGGATCGGTGGTCGTGCTGCTGCTCTTCGGGCTGATGCTCACCAAGGCGCCCATCGGCCCGTCCCCGGACGCCGATTCGGGCAACCGCTGGGCCGCGCTCACGGTGGCCGGGGCCTCGGCCGCGGCCCTGGTCTGGGTCGTCGTCGACGCCTTCCGCGCCACCTGGATCGACCTCGACCAGACCGTGCAGGGCTCCGCCGAGGTCTCCGGGCGCAGCCTGTTCCGCTTCTGGGTGCTGCCCTTCGAGGCGCTCTCCGTCCTGCTGCTCGCCGCGCTGGTCGGCGCGATCGTGCTGTCCCGCCGCGGCGGCGACGCCAAGGGCGCCGCCGAGACCTCGGCCCCCGCCGCGGGGGAGGAACGGCACTGATGCATCTGGCGTACCCGGCGGTCCTCGCCGTCCTGCTCTTCTGCACCGGCCTGTACGGCGTGCTCGCGCGCCGCAACGCGATCCTGGTACTGATGTCCGTCGAGCTGATGCTCAACGCCGTCAACCTCAACCTCGTCGCCTTCGACGTCTGGCTGCGCGACGCCCTGCACGGCGGCCAGGCGCTCACCCTCTTCACCATCGCCGTCGCCGCCGCCGAGATCGGCATCGGGCTGGCGATCGTGCTGCTGGTCTACCGCAACCGCGGCAGTTCCGACATCGACCGGCTCCGCGACCTCGCCGAGCGGCCGGCCGGGCCGGACGGCGCCGCCGGGTCGCGCGAGGCGCAGCCGGACACCGGGGCGGAGGCCACCGCGTGACGCTCACGACCACCGCCGTACTCGTTCCCCTCCTGCCGTTCCTCGGGGCCGTCGCCGGCCTCCTCACGGGGCGCCGCTCGCCCGGCTTCGTCCGACCGCTGGCGGTGCTGCCGACGCTCGCCGCCGCGGTGCTGACCGTCGCCGTCGCCGTCGGCCAGGGCGGCGGCCCGGCCACCGACGTCGCCACCCGGCTCACCCCGACCGGCTCGCTCCCCATCGACCTGGCGCTGCACGTCGACGGCTTCGCCGCACTGATCGCCGTCCTCGTCGGCGTGGTCGCGACCTGCGTGCAGGTCTACTCCACGGCGTACCTGCGCGACGATCCGCGCTACCCCTCCTACGCCGCGCTGGTCTCGCTCTTCACCTCCGCGATGCTGCTGGTCGTCTACACCGGCGACCTGATGGTGCTGCTGGTCGGCTGGGAGGTCATGGGCATCTGCTCGTACTTCCTGGTCGGCCACTACTGGGAGACCGAGGCCGCCCGCGCCGCCTCGCTCAAGGCGTTCCTCGTCACCAAGCTCGGCGACGTGCCGTTCCTCTTCGGCATCTTCGCGCTGGCCGCCGACACCGGGACCTTCCGGATCACCGGCATCCTCGGCCACGTCGCCCGCGACGGCCTGCACCACCCGACGCTGATCGCGCTGTTGCTGCTGGCCGGCGTCGCGGGCAAGTCGGCGCAGTTCCCGCTGCACACCTGGCTCCCGGACGCGATGGCCGGCCCGACGCCGGTCTCCGCGCTCATCCACGCCGCGACGATGGTCGCCGCCGGCGTCTACGTCGTCGCCCGGCTCCTGCCGGTCTTCGCCGCCTCCGCCGCGGCGCTGGTCGTGCTCGCCGTGCTGGCCGCGGTGACCATGGTCGGTTCCGCGCTGGCCGCGCTCGCCCAGGACGACATCAAGCGCGTACTGGCCTATTCGACCGTCGGGCAACTCGGCTACATGACCGGGGCGCTGGCCGTCGGCGACCGCGGCGCCGCCGTCTTCCACCTGCTGTCGCACGGCGCGTTCAAGGCCCTGCTCTTCCTCGGCGCGGGCGTGGTCATCCACGCCGCGGGCACCAACTCGCTCGCCGCGATGTCCCGGATGGGCGGCCTGGCCCGCCGGATCCCGGACGCCGCCTGGACGCTGGCCGTCGCCCTGCTCGCGCTGGCCGCCATCCCGCCGTTCGCCGGCTTCTTCTCCAAGGAGGCCGTCCTGGGTGCCGCCGAGCACGCCGCCACCGGCCACGCGGCCGGCATCCCCGGCGCCGCCGGCTGGACCGTGCTGATCTCCGGCCTGGTCACCGCCCTCCTCACCGCCGCCTACGCCACCCGGCTGTGGCTGCTGGTCTTCCGCGGCAGCGGCCCGGAGGTCCCCGACCACGGCCGCCAGCCGCTGCCCATGACCGCCATGCTGTGGGTGCTCTTCGTGCCCACCGTCGGCTTCGGGCTGACCGCCCCCTTCCTGCCCGCCTGGTTCGACGGGCGCCCGCTCGTCCCGACCGCCACCACCTCCGTGCTGGGCACCGGCGTCGCCCTCGTCGGCGGCCTGATCACCTACGCCGCCTGGCGCCACACCAGTTCCCTCGCCGCCCGTGCCCCGCTCGGCGCGGTCGCCGTGGCGGAGGACGCCACCCCCGCCCTCGCCGAGGAACTGGCCATCGTCACCCACCCCCCGGCCTACGGCGACGCAGCCGGCGCCCCGGACCCGGCCGACCCCGGCCGGCTCCTCCTCGGCCCGCTGCACCGCCACGCCGCCGCCGGCTTCCACCTCGACGCCGTCTACTCCGCGCTGTTCGTCCGGCCGGTCCGCGCCGCCGCGGAACTGGTCCGCTTCCTGGACCGCGCCGTCGTCGACACCTACGTCAGCGGCGCGGGCGCCGCCCCCCGCTGGCTGGGCGCCGCCGTCCGCCGGGCCCAGACCGGGAACGTCCAGACCTACCTCGGCGCGCTGCTGGCCGGCGCGCTGGTCCTGGGCATCGCCGCCGTCCTGTTCGCCACGGGCACGGGAGCCTGACCGTGCCGCCATCCCCCGGGGCCCGCCCCCCGCACCCCCAGCCGACCGTCCCCGTGGCCGGCCCCGCCGGAGCCGAAACCCTGAGGAGGGCCTGACCCGTGAACCACACCGCCCTGCAGATCCTCCTCGCGGGCTCCGTCGTCCTCCCCCTCGTCGGCGCGCTCGCCGCGCTGCTGCCGGCCCCGCCCGGCCTGAAGGGGAAGAACCCGGACCAGGCCGTGCTGCGCCACGGTGTGACCGTCACCGGCGTGGTGTTCGCCGCGACCCTCGCACTGGCCGTCGGCTTCGACCACGGCCACCCGGCGCGCATGCAGGCCACCACCGACGTCAGCTGGATCCCGGCGCTCGGCATCCGCATCCACCTCGGCGTCGACGGCATCTCGCTGCCCCTCGTCGTCCTGACCGCGCTGCTGACCTTCCTCTGCGCCGTCTACAGCTACTTCAAGATGCCGACGGGCCCGTCCCCGAAGGCATTCGTGGCGCTGCTCCTCGTCCTGGAATCCGGCACCCTGGCGACCTTCGCCGTGCTGGACCTGATGCTCTTCTTCCTCGCCTTCGAGATGGTCCTCATCCCGATGTACTTCCTCATCGCCCGCTGGGGCGGCGCCGGACGGCAGGCGGCGGCCTGGAAGTTCATCCTCTACACGCTGCTCGGCTCCGTCGTCATGCTGCTCGGCCTCCTCCTCATCGGGCTCAAGTCCGGCACCTTCGACATGGTCGCACTGGCCACTGACAACGGGCCGAAGGCCCAGCTCAGCCACACCGTCCAGCTCGTCGCGGTGCTCGCCGTCGGCATCGGACTGGCCGTCAAGTCGCCGATGTGGCCGCTGCACAGCTGGCTGCCGGACGCGCACACCGCCGCCCCCACCGTCGGCTCGGTGCTGCTGGCCGGCGTCCTGCTGAAGATGGGCACCTACGGCTTCGTGCGGATCGCGCTGCCGATCACGCCCGACGGCCTGCACGCCGTCGCGCCGTACCTCGCCGCGCTGGCCGCCGTCGGCATCGTCTACGGCTCGCTGGCCTGCCTCGCGCTGGTCCGCACCGGCGCCAAGGGAGACCTCAAGCGGCTGATCGCCTACAGCTCCGTCGGCCACATGGGCTTCGTCCTGCTCGGCATCGCCAGCATGACCCCCACCGGCGTCAACGGCGCGCTGTTCGCCAACATCGCGCACGGCCTGATCACCGGCCTGCTCTTCTTCCTCGTCGGCGGCCTCAAGGACCGCCTGGGCAGCACCGACCTGGACACCCTGGCGGGTACCACCGGCGCCGCCCTCTACGGCCGCGCGCCGCGCTTCGGCGGCCTGCTCGCCTTCGGCGCCGTGGCTTCCCTGGGCCTGCCCGGACTGGCCGGCTTCTGGGGCGAGATGCTGGCGATGTTCGGCGCGTTCCACCCGGCCGCCGGCCTCAGCCGCCCCGCGTTCCTGACGTTCATGGCACTGGCCGGCCTCGGCACCCTGCTGACCGCCGCCTACCTGCTGCTGGTCGTCCGCCGGATCTGCATGGGCGGCACCCTCAAGGCCCCGACCTCCCCGACGGACGCCGGCGGGCCGGCCACCGCCCCCGCCCTCCCCGACCTCGCGGGCTACGAATACGCGGCCTGGAGCCCCCTGGTCGTCCTCACCGTCCTCGCCGGACTGTGGCCCGCGGCCCTCCTCGGCCTCACGAACCCGGCCGTCCAGCAGCTCCTCGGAGGCGGTAAGTGATGAGTCAGGTCACCTCGTTGGTCCAGTCCGTCGACTGGGTCGCCATCGCCCCGCCCACCCTCACCGCGGCCGTCGCCCTGGTGGTGCTGGTCGCCGACCTCTTCCTCCCGGCCGCCCGCAAGCCCCTGTTGGGCTGGCTGGCCACCGCCGGCCTGGCCGCCTCCGCGCTCCTGCTGCTGCCCCTCGTGGACGGCCACCGCCGTACCTTCTGCCTGACCGGCACCCCGGAGGCGTGCAGCTACGTCGCCGACCGCTTCACACTGATCGTCCAGTTCCTGGTGCTGGCCGGGGCGCTCCTGACGGCCCTGCTGTCCATCGACGCCGTCAAGGACCACGACCTGCCCGCGGGCGAGTACTGGTTCCTGCTGCTGTCCTCCGCGGCCGGCGCCGCCCTGTTGCCCGCCTCCCGGGACCTGGCCACCCTGGTCATCGCCCTGGAGGTCGCCTCGCTGCCGGCCTTCGCCCTGGTCGGGCTGCGCCGCGGCGACCGGCTCTCCTCCGAGGCGGCGCTGAAGTTCTTCCTCTCCTCGGTCGCCGCCACCGCCGTGATGCTGCTCGGTGTGAGCTTCGTCTACGCGGCCACCGGGAGCCTGCACCTCTCCCGGGTGGCGCACGCCCTGGCCGCCCTCCCGGACCCCCGCCTGGCCACCCTGGCCAGCGCCGGCGTCGCGCTCACCCTCGTCGGCTTCGCCTTCAAGACCGCCGCCGCCCCCTTCCACTTCTGGGTGCCGGACACCTACGTCGGCGCGCCGCTGCCGATCGCCGCGTACCTCTCCGTGGTCGGCAAGGCCGTCGGCTTCTCCGGCCTGATCCTGGTCACCGTCCAGGGTTTCCCCGCGTACGCGGATGTCTGGGGCCCGGCGCTGGCCGTGCTCGCCGCGCTCACCATGACCGTCGGCAACGTCGCCGCGCTCCGCCAGGACCCGGCCCGCACCCACAGCGCGATCCGCCTGCTCGCCTGGTCCTCCGTCGGCCAGGCCGGCTACCTGCTGGTCCCGATCGCCGCCGCCGGCTACGCCCACGACCCCGCGCACGCCGTCGGCGCCACCGTCGCCTACGCCCTGATGTACGCCGCGGTGAACCTCGGAGCCTTCGCCGTCGCCGCCCTGGTGGCCCGCACCAGCCCCGCCAACCGTCTGGTCGACTACCGGGGCCTGTACCACCGCCGCCCCCTGGTGGCGCTCGCCCTCGGCTTCTTCCTGCTGTGCCTGGCGGGCCTGCCGCCGGGCATCATCGGCCTGTTCGCCAAGGTGACGGTCTTCTCGGCCGCGGTCGACGCCGGACTGGGCTGGCTCGCCGTCGTCATGGCCGTGAACGTGGTCATCGCGCTCTACTACTACCTCCAGTGGACCGCGCTGCTCTTCCGCCCGGCCCAGGCACCGGCCGAAGAGCCCGCAGGCCCGTCCCGCGCCCCGATCCCGGCGGCCCTGACCACCGCCCTGGCCCTGGCCGCCGTGCTGGGCGTCGCCCTCTCCGGCGCCCCCCAGCTCGTCCTCCGCTTCGCCGTCGGCGCCCTCCTCTAGGACCGCCGCACCCCACGACCCCCGGCCCCTTGGCCGTGGGGTCGTGGGGGCGCCCACCCCTACCCCGCATGCCGCACCCCACCCGGCCGCCACCAGCCACGGCCCGGGGAACCACCCCTACTCATCTCGCGTTGACCAGTGAGTAAGGGTCCACTGGAGAGTGGAGAAACGAAGCAAAGGGTTCCCCTGCCGCACCACTTGGAGGGCGTACCGTGCACCGCCGGCACAACGGGCTCAGGACCGCCGTACTCCTCGGGGGACTGTCCGCACTCATCATCGTCATCGGCAGCTTCTTCGGCCGTACGGGACTGGTCCTCGCGGTCCTGGTAGCCGTGGGCACCAACGCCTACGCGTACTGGAACAGCGACAAACTCGCCCTGCGCGCGATGCGGGCCCGCCCGGTCAGCGAGTTCGAGGCGCCCCGGCTCTACCGCATGGTCAGGGAGCTCTCGACCGCGGCCCGCCAGCCCATGCCGCGCCTGTACATCTCCCCGACCCAGGCGCCCAACGCCTTCGCCACCGGCCGCAACCCCCGCAACGCCGCGGTCTGCTGCACCGACGGCATCCTCCAGATCCTCGACGAGCGCGAGCTGCGCGGCGTCATCGGCCACGAGCTCAGCCACGTCTACAACCGCGACATCCTCATCTCCTCCGTCGCGGGCGCACTGGCCTCGGTCGTGATGTTCCTGGTCAACTTCGCCTGGCTGATCCCGGTCGGCCGCTCCGACGACGACGAGGGCCCCGGCCTCCTCGGCACGCTCCTGATCATGCTCCTCGGCCCGATCGCCGCCTCACTGATCCAGCTTGCCGTCAGCCGCTCCCGTGAGTACCAGGCCGATGCCTCCGGCGCCCAGCTCACCGGCGATCCGCTCGCCCTGGCCTCCGCCCTGCGCAAACTGGAACGGGGCACCCAGCAGCTCCCGCTGCCGCCCGAGCCCCGCCTGGAGACCGCCAGCCACATGATGATCGCCAACCCGTTCCGCCCCGGCGAGGGCCTCTCCCGGCTCTTCTCCACCCACCCGCCGATGCCCGAACGCATCGCCCGACTGGAGCGCATGGCCGGCCACCACCGCCCCTGAAACCGACCGGTCACCCGAAGGACGCAACGTTTCCCGGCACCGGTCGCGTCTAGGACGGCGGAACCACTGCCCGTCCCGCCCTTGGAAGGCCGATCATGAAGTTCATCCTCAACATCCTCTGGCTGGTCCTCTGCGGCTTCTGGATGGCGCTCGGCTACGTTCTCGCGGGCGTGATCTGCTGCATCCTGATCGTCACGATCCCCTTCGGGATCGCCAGCTTCCGCATCGCCGGCTACGCCCTGTGGCCGTTCGGCCGGACGACCGTGGAGCGCCGCGACGCCGGCGCCGGCTCGGTGATCGGCAACATCGTCTGGATCGTCTTCGCCGGCTGGTGGCTGGCGCTCGGCCACGTCATCACCGGCATCGCCCTGTGCGTGACGATCATCGGGATCCCGTTCGGCATCGCCAACTTCAAGATGATCCCGATCTCCCTGGTCCCCCTGGGCCGCGAGATCGTCCCCACCGACCAGCCGTTCGCCACCCGATGAACGCCGCTGGGGCGGCGCGCTCCCGTGCCGCGCCGCCCCAGCGACTCACCGCGTGCCGCTGCCCGCCCCGTTCGGGGCCGCTCAGCGGTAGTTGACTCAGCGGTAGTTCACGAACTGGATCGCGAAGTCCAGGTCCTTGCCGCGCAGCAGCTGCTGAACGGTCTGCAGGTCGTCCCGGCTCTTGGAGCTGACCCGCAGTTCGTCGCCCTGCACCTGCGCCTTGACGCCCTTCGGGCCCTCATCGCGGATGATCTTGGCGACCTTCTTCGCGTTCTCCTGCGAGATCCCCTCCTGCGTGGAGGCGGAGATCCGGTACTCCTTGCCCGACGCCTGCGGGTCGCCGGTCTCCAGCGCCTTGAGCGAGATCCCGCGCTTGACCAGCTTGGACTGGAAGATGTCCAGGACGGCCTTCACCCGCTCCTCGGCGTTGGCCCGCATCTCGATCTTCTCGCCCGACCACTGGATCGACGCGTCCACGCCCTTGAAGTCGTAACGCTGCGAGATCTCCTTGGCGGCCTGGTTGAGCGCGTTGTCGACCTCCTGCCGCTCGACCTTCGAGACGATGTCGAAACTGGAGTCGGCCATGGTGGGTTGGCTCCTCGTACGTAGATCCATCAGGGATGCGGCCCTTCCCGGACCGCCCGCCAAGCCTAGCCACCCGACCAAGATCCAGCGCTCCGGAAGCGAGTGGCAAAGCACCCCCTGTCATCGGGTATGGTTTACGTCGTTGCCACGGAGCGCCGCCCCACAGCGGAACTCCGGACGACACAACCCGGCGGTGTGCCCGAGCGGCCAAAGGGAGCAGACTGTAAATCTGCCGGCTTCGCCTTCCCAGGTTCGAATCCTGGCGCCGCCACAGCCAAGAAAGAGCCCCCGGATCGTAGAAATGCGATCCGGGGGCTCTTTCGTGTTGCCGCCTTTCGTGTGGTGTCGCGCTCCGGTTCCGCGCCGGGTGAATTTCCGCGGCGCGGCCCTTCGGCGCGCCGCGCCCGCCTCCTGGCGGCACGGGCGCCAGCGGCCGCACAGACGCCCGACGCCCACCGCAGAGTCGCTGGGGGCGTCACGGGGCGGCAGACGCGCCCTCAGGGCCTCTCAGGGCGCGTTCCGCCGCCGACACCCCTCAGTGCGACGCCACGTTCCGCACCGCGTCCACCACCGGCACGTCCCCGCCGATCAGCTCCAACGTCCGTCCGGCCGTCCCGGGCTCGTCCAACAGCGCCGCCAGCACGGCCGCCACGTCGTCCCGCGACACCGCCCCGCGCCCGGTCGCGTCGGCCAACGTCACCTGACCGGCACCGGGGTCGTCGGTGAGCCGACCGGGCCGCAGGATCGTCCAGTCCAGCCTGGCGCGGGCCCGAACGTCGGCGTCCGCGGCGCCCTTCGCCCGCAGGTAGGCCGCGAAGACCGGATCGGTGCCCTCCGGCGGCTCCTGGTCCGCACCCATCGACGACACGACCACGAACCGCCGCACGCCCGCCGCCTCGGCCGCGTCCGCGAACAGCGTCGCCGCGCCGCGGTCCACGCTGTCCTTGCGCGCGGCGCCGCTGCCCGGCCCGGCGCCCGCGGCGAAGACGGCCGCGTCCGCACCCTCCAGGTGCCGGGCGACGTCGCCCACCGACGCCGACTCCAGGTCGCACACCACTGGTTCGGCACCCGCGGCCAGCAGATCGCCGGCCTGTTCCGGCCGCCGGACGATCCCGGCGACCTCGTCCCCGCGCGCGTGCAGCAACCGCTCCAGCCGCAGCGCGATCTGACCATGTCCACCTGCGATGACAATGCGCATGCTGCCGACCGTACGCCGAACCGCCCCGGCACACCGCAGGACCGGCCGGTGCGGCGCTCAGCGCTGTGACTGGCGGGGCAACTCCAGTGCCACGTCCACCGAATCGCAGTACTCGCGCACCGCACTGGTACGCGCCACCACGCGGCCCCGGTGCACCACGATCCGGCTGTACGCCAACGACAGCACCCCGGCGATCCGTTCTCCGCGCACCGCCAGCAACTCCGCCGGAAAACCCGCCTCGACCCGCACCTCCGGCAGCCCCAGCGTCGCCCGCGCCGCCGAACTCACCGTCTCGTAGGCCGCCTCCGGCGTCGCCTCGCCCAAGGAGGCCAGCAGGTATGCGGCCTCCAACGGGTCGCCGCGCCCCACCGGGTTCGCCGCGTCCCGCAGCGCCCCGCTGCCCGCCGCCACCCGCACCCCGGCCGCCCGCAGCAGGCGCACGGGCGCCGGCCGTGACACCCGGCTGCCGTTCCGTTCCAGACCCGTGCAGTCGCCCTGCGGCAGGCAGACGACGGTGACGTCGGCGGCCGCCAACTGCTCCGCGACCCGCGCCGCCACGCTCCGCGGCATCCGCGCCATCCCGGCGCACGGCCCGATCGCCACGCCCGGCCGCAGCCCGCCGCACATCGCCGCGAACCGGGCCAGCCGCGCGGGGTCGTCGCCGTCGGTGTGCAGGTCCACCGGGCAGCCGTGCTCGTCGGCCACCTCCAGGACGGTCTCCACGTAGCCGGTCGGATCGGGGTCCAGGTCCGGGCAGCCGCCGATGACCGTGGCGCCCATCTTGACCGCGTCCCGCAGCATCGCCAGCCCGTTCGCGCCGGCCACCCCGGTCAGCACCCGCGGCACCGCCACCGCGGCCAGGTCCGCCAGCCCGCGCAGCGCCCGCCGGGCCCGGAGCACCGCCGCCAGGGCCTGGAGCCCCTGGACGCCGCCGATCCGCACGTGGCTCCGTGACGCGGTCGCCCCGTGCCCCAGTTGGAGCAGCGCCGCCTCGGTGGTGCGCCGCTGGACGTCCTCGGCGGAGTCGGAGGCGGGCCCGTCGGCGTCCGCCGTCAGGGCCGTGTCGCAGTGCGCGTGCGGCTCCGCGGGGGCCGGGAGGAGCAGGTAGCCGGCGAGGTCCACCCGGGCGCCCTGCGGGGCGAGGCTGCCGGCCGTGCCGACCGCCTCGATGCGCCCGCTGCCGAGCCGGACGTCCACGGTGCGGCCGTCGGCGAGCCGGGCGCCGCACAGGACCAGTGCGCCGGAATCCGGCCGGGCGTACCGGCCGGCACCCCCGGGCTTCCCCGGCTGCGGCGAACTGCTGTCGGACATCGCGCTCCTCGAAGCCCCGGCGTGCAAGATCACGCGGCGTGGAACCGAGCCTAGGGCGCGGCCCGGAGCGCATCGCGCAGGCGCGAAATAGTCGTACCGGTGTGGTGCGGGGGGTTCTTGGGACGCGACGCGGATACGGATTTCACGTTTGGCGGCGGGCCGTGTAATGTCTTCATCGCTCGCCCCAATAGCTCAGTCGGCAGAGCGTCTCCATGGTAAGGAGAAGGTCTACGGTTCGATTCCGTATTGGGGCTCTGGTGTGTGAGGATCCCGTCTTCGGACGGGGGAATCTCGCACCGCAGCGGTGTAGCTCAGTCGGTAGAGCAAGCGGCTCATAATCGCTGTGTCACCGGTTCAAGTCCGGTCACCGCTACTTACAGTAGCCGATTGTGGGGTCGGTCCTCCGGTCGGCTACTCTTGTATGCGTTCGTATCGACTATCCGTCCGTCAAGGAGCACTCACGTGGCTGCCACCGACGTCCGCCCGAAGATCACGCTGGCCTGCGTGGAGTGCAAGGAGCGGAACTACATCACCAAGAAGAACCGGCGCAACGACCCGGACCGCATGGAGATGAAGAAGCACTGCCCGCGTTGCAACGCGCACACCGCGCACCGCGAGACGCGATAACTCAGGCTCGTCTGTGAGGCCGTCCCCATTTCCTGGGGGCGGCCTCGCGGCATTAGCACCATCAGTACAGGGAGGTTGCGAGCCCATGGCGCTCGACCAGTCATTCGTCGGACGCACGTACCCGCCCACCGACCCGTACGAGGTCGGCCGGGAAAAGATCCGCGAATTCGCGGAGGCGATCGGTGACACCAACCCCGCTTACATCGACACCGAAGCCGCCAAGGCGCTCGGTCACCCCGATGTGATCGCCCCGCCGACTTTTGTGTTTGCCATCACGTTCAAGGCCGCCGGGCAGGTCGTCGCCGACCCGCAACTCGGTCTGGACTACAGCCGGGTGGTGCACGGCGACCAGAAGTTCGCCTACCGGCGGCCGGTGCGCGCCGGTGACCGGCTGACCGTGACCTCCACCATCGAGTCGATCCGCTCCATGGCCGGCAACGAGGTCATCGACATCCGCGGCGAGGTGCACGACGAGGCCGGCGAGCACGTCGTGACCGCCATCACCAAGCTCGTCGCCCGGCGCGCCGAGGAGGCCTGACATGACCGCGAAGATCGCCTACGACGACGTCGAGGTCGGCACCGAGCTCCCCGCGCAGGACTTCCCCGTGAGCCGCGCCACGCTCGTCCAGTACGCCGGCGCCTCCGGGGACTTCAACCCGATCCACTGGAACGAGAAGTTCGCCAAGGAGGTCGGGCTGCCGGACGTCATCGCGCACGGCATGTTCACCATGGCCGTGGCGGTCCGGGTGGTCACCGACTGGGTCGGCGACCCGGGTGCGGTCGCCGAGTACGGCGTGCGCTTCACCAAGCCCGTCGTCGTGCCCAACGACGAGGACGGCGCGCTGATCGAGGTCAGCGCCACGGTCGCGGCCAAGCTCGACGACGACGAGCGGACCGTCCGGGTGGACCTCACCGCCAAGAGCGCCGACCAGAAGGTGCTGGGCATGTCCCGCGCCGTGGTCCGGCTCGCCTGACGCAGCCGCGCGGGGCGGCCGGCCGGCACCGCCGGGCCGCCCCCGTACCCTTGGCCGGGTGCAGGAACGCCACGTAGAGAACAACGCCCCCCTCGCCCCGCTGACCACCTTCCGGCTCGGCGGCCCCGCGACCCGGCTCGTCACGGCCACCACCGACGACGAGGTGATCGCGGCCGTCCGCGCGGCGGACGACGCCGGCACCCCGCTGCTGGTCATCGGCGGCGGCAGCAACCTCGTCATCGGCGACAAGGGCTTCGAAGGCACCGCCCTGCGCATCGCCACCCGCGGCTTCGCACTCGACGGCACCGCGCTGGAGCTCGCCGCGGGCGAGAACTGGTCGGACGCCGTGGGCCGCACCGTCGAGGCCGGGCTGGCCGGCGTCGAGTGCCTGGCCGGCATCCCCGGCTCGGCCGGCGCCACCCCGATCCAGAACGTCGGCGCCTACGGGCAGGACGTCTCCGAGACCCTCACCGAAGTCGTCGCCTACGACCGCCACAGCGGTGAGACCGTCACCCTCTCCCGCGCGGAGTGCGGCTTCTCGTACCGCCACAGCCGGTTCAAGCAGCACCCCGAGCGGTTCGTCGTGCTGCGCGTGCGGTTCGCCCTGGAGGACGCGGACGGGCTCTCCGCGCCCCTGAGGTACGACCAGACGGCCCGCGCCCTCGGCGTCGGCACCGGGGACCGGGTGCCGCTCGCCGTCGCCCGCAAGACCGTCCTGGCGCTGCGGGCCAGCAAGGGCATGGTGCTGGACCCCGACGACCACGACACCTGGTCGGCCGGCTCCTTCTTCACCAACCCCGTCCTCACCGAGGACGAGCACGCCGAGTTCGTCCGGCGGGTCCACGACCGGCTCGGCCCCGACGCCGCGCCGCCCGCCTTCCCGGACGGCGACGGCCGGGTGAAGACCTCCGCGGCCTGGCTGATCGACCGGGCCGGCTTCACCAAGGGCTACGGCAGCGGCCCGGCCCGGATCTCCACCAAGCACACCCTGGCCCTCACCAATCGCGGCCGCGCCACCACCGAGGACCTGCTCGCGCTGGCCCGCGAGGTCCGCGACGGCGTGCACGCCGCCTTCGGGGTGACCCTCGTCAACGAGCCGGTGACGGTAGGCGTCAGCCTGTAGGCGCCCCTGGCCGGCCGCCCGGGCCGCTACGGCACCGGGGCGGCCAGCCAGGCGTCGACGTCCGCCAGCACCGCCCGCCGCACCTCCTCGGGCGCCCGGGAGGCCCGCACGGACTGCCGGGCCAGTTCGGCCAACTCGGCGTCGGTGAAGGCGTGCGCGGTGCGCGCGATCTCGTACTGGGCGGCCAGGCGCGCGCCGAACAGCAGCGGGTCGTCGGCGCCCAGCGCCATCGGCACCCCCGCCTCGTAGAACGTCCGCAGCGGCACGTCCTCCTGCTTCCCGTAGACGCCCAGCGCCACGTTGGACGCCGGGCACACCTCGCAGGTCACCCCGCGGGACGCCAGCCGGCGCAGCAGCACCGGATCCTCCGCGGCCCGCACCCCGTGCCCGATCCGGGCGGCGTGCAGGTCGTCCAGGCAGTCCCGGACGCTCGCCGGCCCGGACAGCTCGCCGCCGTGCGGTGCGGAGAGCAGGCCGCCGTCCCGGGCGATGGCGAAGGCCCGGTCGAAGTCCCGGGCGAGGCCGCGGCGTTCGTCGTTGGAGAGCCCGAAGCCGACCACCCCGCGGTCGGCGTAGCGCACGGCCAGCCGGGCCAGCGTGCGGGCGTCCAACGGGTGCTTCATCCGGTTCGCCGCCACCAGGACGCGGATGCCCAGCCCGGTGTCGCGCGAGGCACGGTCCACCGCGTCCAGGATGATCTCCAGGGCCGGGATCAGCCCGCCCAGCCGCGGCGCGTACGAGGTCGGGTCGACCTGGATCTCCAGCCAGCGGGAGCCGTCCCGGACGTCCTCCTGTGCCGCCTCGCGCACCAACCGCTGGATGTCCTCGGGGGAGCGCAGGCAGGACCGTGCGATGTCGTAGAGCCGTTGGAAGCGGAACCAGCCGCGTTCGTCGGTGGCGCTCAGCCGGGGCGGCTTCCCGCTCGTGAGCGCCTCCGGCAGATGGACGCCGTACTTGTCGGCGAGGTCCAGCAGCGTCGCCGGTCGCATCGAGCCGGTGAAGTGCAGGTGCAGGTGGGCCTTCGGCAGTTGACGCAGATCACGAACACGCTCCATCCGCAGATACTGCCGCACCCGCCGCCCGCCGGCATAGGCCCCGCCCCGAACGGAGGGACCACCAAAAAGGCGTGCGGGGCCGGACGACGGTCCGACCCCGCACGCCGAGCGGCTGACCTCGCCGCGCTACGCGGCTACTTCGCCTCCGCCAGCAGCTTCTGGATCCGCGAGACGCCCTCGACCAGGTCCTCGTCGCCCAGGGCGTACGAAAGACGCAGGTAACCGGGGGTGCCGAAGGCCTCACCCGGGACGACGGCGACCTCCGCCTCCTCCAGGATCAGCTCGGCCAGCTCGACGCTGGACTGCGGGCGCTTGCCGCGGATCTCCTTGCCCAGCAGCCCCTTGACCGACGGGTACGCGTAGAACGCGCCCTCCGGCTCCGGGCAGAGCACGCCGTCGATCTCGTTGAGCATCCGCACGATGGTCTTGCGGCGCCGGTCGAAGGCGACCTTCATCTCCTCGACGGCCGTCAGGTCACCGCTGACCGCCGCGATGGCCGCGACCTGCGCCACGTTGGAGACGTTGGAGGTGGCGTGCGACTGGAGGTTGGTGGCCGCCTTGATGACGTCCTTGGGGCCGATGGCCCAGCCCACCCGCCAGCCGGTCATCGCGTACGTCTTCGCCACGCCGTTGACGACGATGCACTTCTCGCGCAGCTCCGGCACCACGACCGGAAGCGAGGAGAACTCCGCGTCGCCGTAGACCAGGTGCTCGTAGATCTCGTCGGTCAGCACCCACAGGCCGTGCTCGGCGGCCCAGCGGCCGATCGCCTCGACCTGCTCGCGGGGGTAGACCGCACCGGTCGGGTTCGACGGCGAGACGAACAGCAGCACCTTGGTGCGCTCGGTGCGGGCCGCCTCCAACTGCTCGACGGAGACCCGGTATCCGGTGGTCTCGTCGGCGACCACGTCGACCGGCACACCGCCCGCGAGCCGGATCGACTCGGGGTAGGTGGTCCAGTACGGCGCCGGGACGATGACCTCGTCGCCCGGGTCCAGGATGGCCGCGAACGCCTCGTAGATGGCCTGCTTGCCACCGTTGGTGACCAGGACGTTCGCGGCTTCGATCTCGTAGCCGGAGTCGCGCAGCGTCTTCGCCGCGATCGCCGACTTCAGCTCGGGGAGGCCGCCGGCGGGGGTGTAGCGGTGGAACTTCGGGTTGCGGCAGGCCTCGACCGCCGCCTCGACGATGTAGTCGGGCGTGGGGAAGTCGGGCTCGCCGGCGCCGAAGCCGATCACCGGACGCCCGGCGGCCTTGAGGGCCTTGGCCTTGGCGTCGACGGCGAGGGTGGCGGACTCGGAGATCGAACCGACGCGCACGGAAACCCGGCGGTCGGCGGGGGACGATGCAGAGGGAGTGGCAGCGCTCATAGGGGCATCGTTGCAGACCGGGCGCGACCGCGTTGCACGGGTTTGCAGGGCGGTACGGGAGGTTCCTGTTCGACGCCCGGCCCCGAACCACGTACACTCGCTGACCGTTGGCTCCCACCGGGTCGCCGCGGCGCACGATGACACGACATAGTGCAGTCGTCCGCATGCGGTAGGTTGGGGGAACCACAAAGGGTCGTAGCTCAATTGGTAGAGCACTGGTCTCCAAAACCAGCGGTTGGGGGTTCAAGTCCCTCCGGCCCTGCTACACGCACTGTCATCACCGAGTGCGTGCACGCGTACGTACGAAATGCACCGCCGTGCGGCCGGGCCGGGCGCGGCACGGCCACGACCCGGATTCAGGTGAGGACGAGTGACGGACGCCCTGGGCTCCATCGACATGCCTGAGCGCGGTCGTTCCGAAGAGGACGCCACGGAATCCGAGAAGAAGCCCCGCCGCGGTGGCAAGCGCGGCAAGAAGGGGCCCTTCGCACGGCTCGCGCTCTTCTACCGTCAGGTCATCGCGGAACTGCGTAAGGTCGTCTGGCCGACGCGCAGCCAGCTGTCGTCGTACACCACCGTGGTGATCGTCTTCGTGGCCATCGTCATCGGTCTCGTAACCGTGATTGACTTGGGAATCAACCGAGTCGTCGGGTACGTCTTCGGCTGATCCCGCGGAGGGTGCCTCTGCGGGGCGGCCCTTCGCACGTTCAACCCCTTGAAGCAAGGAAGAAGCAGCCACGTGTCTGACCCGAACCTGAACGACGCCGCCAAGCCCGTCGCGGCTGCAGAGGCCGAGGTTGACGAGGCCGTCTCGGCCGAGGTCGAGGGGGAGGCTGCGGCCATCGCTGACGAGGACGCCGCCGCGGACATCGTCGCGGGCGCGGACGACGTCGACGAGCTGGACGCCGAGGACGCCGACGCCGGCGAGCCCGCCGAGGCGGCCGCCGTGCACGTCGAGGACGAGGAGGCCGACGAGGCCTCCGAGGACGTCGAGGAGCAGGAGCCGGTCGACCCGGTGGCCGCCCTCCGTGACGAGCTGCGCGGGCTCCCCGGCGAGTGGTACGTCATCCACACCTACGCGGGCTACGAGAACCGCGTGAAGACCAACCTCGAGCAGCGCGCCGTGTCGCTGAACGTCGAGGACTACATCTTCCAGGCCGAGGTGCCGCAGGAAGAGGTAGTGCAGATCAAGAACGGTGACCGCCGTACCGTCCGCCAGAACAAGCTCCCGGGCTACGTGCTGGTGCGCATGGACCTGACCAACGAGTCCTGGGGCGTCGTCCGCAACACCCCGGGCGTCACCGGCTTCGTCGGCAACGCCTACGACCCGTACCCGCTGACCCTGGACGAGATCGTCAAGATGCTCGCGCCGGAGGCGGAGGAGAAGGCCGCCAAGGAGGCCGCCGCGGCCGAGGGCAAGCCGGCGCCGTCCCGCAAGGTCGAGGTCCAGGTGCTGGACTTCGAGGTGGGCGACTCCGTCACCGTCACCGACGGTCCGTTCGCGACGCTGCAGGCCACGATCAACGAGATCAACGCCGACTCGAAGAAGGTCAAGGGCCTGGTGGAGATCTTCGGCCGCGAGACCCCGGTCGAGCTGAGCTTCGACCAGATCCAGAAGAACTAGGTTCTTCCGGACCTCCAGCCACCGACCAGGTCAGACCGGCGCAGAGCCGGTCTGACCTGCGCGGTTTTTGGCCGCACGACAGTACCCGTTATCGTGGTGCGGTATGCCTCCATCCGGATGACCGGATTGCGGGGCGAACCACCTCTCACTAGGACCCGGAGAGAGCATGCCTCCCAAGAAGAAGAAGGTCACGGGGCTTATCAAGCTCCAGATCCAGGCCGGTGCCGCGAACCCGGCTCCGCCGGTCGGCCCCGCGCTGGGCCAGCACGGCGTCAACATCATGGAGTTCTGCAAGGCCTACAACGCCGCGACCGAGTCGCAGCGTGGCATGGTCGTGCCGGTGGAGATCACGGTCTACGAAGACCGTTCCTTCACCTTCGTCACCAAGACCCCGCCGGCCGCGAAGCTCATCCTGAAGGCCGCGGGCGTGGAGAAGGGCTCCGGCGAGCCGCACAAGACCAAGGTCGCCAAGATCACCGAGGCGCAGGTCCGCGAGATCGCCACGACCAAGATGCCCGACCTGAACGCCAACGACCTGGACGCCGCGTCGAAGATCATCGCCGGCACCGCCCGTTCCATGGGCATCACGGTCGAGGGCTGATCCTCAGCTCGTCACGGCCGTGCGGCGCACGCCGCACGTTGGCTCAGCCCGTGGCAGGACCAGGCGCTGGTCCGTACCACGACTCCACCCCACTGCATCAGGAGCAGAAGTGAAGCGCAGCAAGACTCTTCGCAACGCGGACGCGAAGATCGACCGGGAGCGTCTGTACGCCCCGCTCGAGGCCGTCCGTCTCGCCAAGGACACCACGTCCGCCAAGTTCGACGCGACCGTCGAGGTTGCCATGCGTCTGGGCGTCGACCCGCGCAAGGCCGACCAGATGGTCCGTGGCACCGTGAACCTCCCGCACGGCACCGGTAAGACCGCCCGGGTCCTGGTCTTCGCGACCGGTGACCGTGCTGCGGCCGCGGAAGCCGCCGGCGCCGACATCGTCGGCTCGGACGAACTGATCGACGAGGTCTCCAAGGGCCGTCTGGACTTCGACGCCGTCGTCGCCACCCCGGACCTCATGGGCAAGGTCGGCCGCCTCGGCCGCGTGCTCGGTCCCCGTGGTCTGATGCCGAACCCGAAGACCGGCACCGTCACGCCGGACGTCGCGAAGGCCGTCACCGACATCAAGGGCGGCAAGATCGAGTTCCGCGTCGACAAGCACTCCAACCTCCACTTCATCATCGGCAAGGTGTCCTTCGACGACACCAAGCTGGTGGAGAACTACGCCGCGGCGCTGGAGGAGATCAGCCGTCTGAAGCCGTCCGCCGCCAAGGGCCGCTACATCAAGAAGACGACGATCAGCACCACCATTGGCCCCGGCATCCCGGTGGACCCCAACCGCACCCGCAACCTCCTCGTCGAGGACGAGGCCGTCTGATCTCACCGATCGACGCCTCGTAGCGCGTGACGCGTTACCTGCAGGCCCCGCTCTCCCCAGGGAGGGCGGGGCTTGATGCGTTCCTCGCGGGCCTGGCGCACGGGCTGTCGGGGGTCTGCACTACAGTCGCCACCGAGGTCCATAAAAAGATCTAAGGGGGAGCCTCAGTGCGCACCATGCGTATTGCCGTCGCCGTTGCGGCGGGAGTTGTCATGATGGCCGGCCTGACCGCTTGTAACGGCGGCGGCGACAAGAGCAACGGCACCGGCGGTGGCAGCGCCAGCGGTGGCAGCAACGACGCGGCGGGGGCGAAGTCCCCGCTGGACGCGGCGCTCGCCTCGCTGAAGACGGCCTCGCAGCAGACGAACGGCAAGAACTCCGCCAAGGTCGAGGGCACCACCAAGAACGGCGCGATGACCCAGACCATGAAGGGCGCGATGGACTGGGCGTCCGGCATGCACATGTCGGTGGACATCACCCAGGCCGGCGGTCCGATGGGCGGCTCCGGCAAGCCCATGAAGGCGCTGTACACGCCGGACGCGATGTACATGAACATGGGCATGCCCATGGGCGGCAAGAACTGGATCAAGTACGACTACGACGTCATGGCCAAGAAGATGGGCGCGGCCGGCGCCCTCATGAAGGACATGATGAACAACAACAACCCGGGCCGGTCCGTGGACCTGCTGATCGCCTCGGGCAAGGTCAAGGAAGTCGGCAAGGAAGACGTCCGCGGCGTCCAGGCCACCCACTACAGCGGCACCCTCTCGGTGAGCGAGCTGACCCGCATGCAGACGAAGAACGTCAGCGAGGCGGACCTGAAGTCCCTGGAGGGGCAGCTGCAGGCGCTCGGCGCCAAGAACGAGACCATCGACCTCTGGGTCAGCTCGGACAACCTGCTGGTCAAGAAGCACGAGCAGATGGACGGCAAGTCGCCGTACGACTCGACGGTCTACTACTCGGACTACGGCACCAAGGTCTCGGTGACGCCGCCGCCGGCGAGCGACACCACCGAGTACAAGTAAGTCCGCTGCGTTAAAGGTCCACTGGTGAGCGGGGGTCCGGGGCTCATTCCCGGTGCCCCCGCTCAGCCGATTTGCTCCGGCCCGGGTCGTTCCCGTACGGTGTCCCGGAAGCCAAAGACCGCTGGTTGTCTCTGTGCGTCCGATCCCGGACGCGCGGCGGCCGAAGGATCCGCTAGCTGCGGACGGCCTGCGCAGGTTGTGTGGAGAAACTCCCGGACAGTTTTCTGACTGGTTGAGTGACGCCCCGTGCCCTGCGCCGGGGCGTTTGTTTTGCCCAGCCCCTTCTGCGCGGTCCTCATCACCCGGAAGGAGGCCGAGGCTCATGGCGAGGCCCGACAAGGTCGCAGCAGTCGACGAGATTGCCGAGAAGTTCCGCAACTCGAACGCCGCTGTTGTGACCGCGTACACCGGTCTTACCGTTGCGCAGATCAAGGATCTGCGCCGTTCGCTCGGTGAGAACGCTCAGTACCGTGTGGTGAAGAACACGCTGACCAAGATCGCGGCCCAGGAGGCCGGGATCTCTGTGCTGGACGAGCACCTCAGTGGCTCGACGGCCGTCGCCTTCGTGACCGGTGACCCGGTTGAGGCGGCGAAGGGTCTTCGTGACTTCGCCAAGGAGAACCAGAACCTCGTCATCAAGGGCGGTGTCCTTGACGGCAAGGCGCTGTCCGCCGACGAGATCAAGAAGCTTGCGGACCTCGAGTCCCGCGAGGTTCTGCTCGCCAAGCTGGCGGGCGCCATGAAGGGCAAGCAGTCCCAGGCTGCCGCGCTCTTCCAGGCGCTCCCGTCGAAGTTCGTCCGCACCGCGGAAGCGCTTCGCGCCAAGAAGGCCGAGCAGGGCGGTGCCGAGTAATTCGGCTCGCGTCATGATCCGCGCCATTCCGGCGCGGGTTACAGCGGGCCGCACGCCCGCCGAAATGTACATCCGGCACCAGCCGAATTAGTGGAAGGACCGCCATCATGGCGAAGCTCAGCCAGGAAGACCTGCTTGCCCAGTTCGACGAGATGACCCTCATCGAGCTCGCCGAGTTCGTGAAGGCCTTCGAGGAGCGCTTCGACGTCACCGCCGCCGCCCCGGCCGCCGTCGTCGCCGCCGGTGTCCCCGGCGCCCCGGCCGCCGCCGCCGAGGAGGAGCAGGACGAGTTCGACGTCATCCTCACCGGTGCCGGCGAGAAGAAGATCCAGGTCATCAAGGTCGTGCGTGAGCTGACCTCCCTCGGCCTGAAGGAGGCCAAGGACCTGGTCGACGGCACCCCGAAGCCGGTCCTGGAGAAGGTCGCCAAGGACGCCGCGGACAAGGCCGCCGAGGCCCTCAAGGGCGCCGGCGCCTCCGTCGAGGTCAAGTGACCTTGGTGAGTCTCTGACTCCCGTCCGCTGCGCCTGAGGGTGTAACGCGGACACCGCGAAGGGCGATCACCCATACGGGTGGTCGCCCTTCCGCGTACCCGCCCCGGCTGCGTTGCCCCGCGACCGAGTGCGAGTATGGTGATCTTCGTTGTCCGGACGCACCTCGGTGTGACGATCTCCCAGAGGCGGGGGGCCTTGACGAACCGGACGCGGCGCGCAATTCTCGGGACGCGACGCAGAAGCGGTCCAGGGTTCGAGGCATGGATCGCGGACGAAGAGGGAAGCATCGGTGTGCGCCACTGGCGCAGGGCTTTCGGCAGGCGCAGGGCATTGGGCGTAGAGAAGAACAACGAGGCGCACCTCCGTTGCGGAGGGCATCACCTCCCGGAGGGAGAAGATCGGCACACGGTGCGGTACCGGTCTCCGGAAACTCGCTCTGGACATCAGTGGGCCATGTGGCTACACTGACCCTTTGCGCTGCCTGTTAGCTGCTCCCTGCCCGTCACCAGGGGCATACCCGAGCCCGAGCAAAGCTGACTGACCCGCCCTGACCTGGGCTTTCCGCCGCTTTGCTCGATTCGGGACCGGTACGCGCGTAGTGAGTCCGAGCCCTCGGAAGGACCCCCTCTTGGCCGCCTCGCGCAACGCCTCGACTGCCAATACGAACAACGGCGACAGCACCGCCCCGCTGCGCATCTCTTTTGCGAAGATCAAGGAGCCCCTCGGGGTTCCGAACCTCCTTGCGCTGCAGACCGAAAGCTTCGACTGGCTGCTCGGCAATGCCGCATGGAAGGGTCGCGTCGAGGCTGCGCTGGAGAGTGGGCAGGAAGTTCCCACCAAGTCCGGTCTGGAAGAGATCTTCGAAGAGATCTCCCCGATCGAGGACTTCTCCGGGTCGATGTCGCTGACTTTCCGCGACCACCGCTTCGAGCCTCCGAAGAACTCCATCGACGAGTGCAAGGAGCGCGACTTCACGTACGCGGCTCCGCTCTTCGTCACCGCGGAGTTCACCAACAACGAGACCGGCGAGATCAAGTCCCAGACGGTCTTCATGGGCGACTTCCCGCTCATGACCAACAAGGGCACCTTCGTCATCAACGGCACCGAGCGTGTCGTGGTGTCGCAGCTGGTCCGCTCGCCGGGTGTGTACTTCGACAGCTCGATCGACAAGACGTCCGACAAGGACATCTTCTCCGCCAAGATCATCCCGTCCCGGGGTGCCTGGCTGGAGATGGAGATCGACAAGCGCGACATGGTCGGTGTGCGCATCGACCGTAAGCGCAAGCAGTCCGTGACCGTCCTGCTCAAGGCGCTCGGTTGGACCACCGAGCAGATCCTCGAGGAGTTCGGCGAGTACGAGTCGATGCGCGCCACCCTGGAGAAGGACCACACCCAGGGCCAGGACGACGCGCTGCTCGACATCTACCGCAAGCTGCGTCCGGGCGAGCCGCCGACCCGCGAGGCCGCGCAGACGCTGCTGGAGAACCTCTACTTCAACCCCAAGCGCTACGACCTCGCGAAGGTCGGCCGCTACAAGGTCAACAAGAAGCTCGGCGGCGACGAGCCGCTGGACGCCGGTGTGCTGACCACCGATGACGTCATCGCCACGATCAAGTACCTGGTCAAGCTGCACGCCGGCGAGACCGAGACGATCGGCGAGAACGGCAACAGCATCGTTGTCGAGACCGATGACATCGACCACTTCGGCAACCGCCGCCTGCGCAACGTCGGCGAGCTGATCCAGAACCAGGTCCGTACGGGTCTCGCCCGTATGGAGCGCGTCGTGCGCGAGCGCATGACCACCCAGGACGTCGAGGCGATCACGCCGCAGACCCTGATCAACATCCGGCCGGTCGTCGCCTCCATCAAGGAGTTCTTCGGCACCAGCCAGCTGTCCCAGTTCATGGACCAGACCAACCCGCTGTCGGGTCTGACCCACAAGCGCCGCCTGTCGGCGCTGGGCCCGGGTGGTCTCTCCCGTGAGCGGGCCGGTCTGGACGTCCGTGACGTGCACCCGTCGCACTACGGCCGCATGTGCCCGATCGAGACGCCCGAAGGCCCGAACATCGGTCTGATCGGTTCGCTCGCGTCCTACGGCCGGGTCAACGTCTTCGGCTTCATCGAGACGCCGTACCGCAAGGTCGTCGACGGCCAGGTCACGGAGGAGGTGGACTACCTCACCGCGGACGAGGAGGACCGCTTCCTCATCGCCCAGGCCAACGCCAAGCTCAGCGAGGACCTGCGCTTCTCCGAGCAGCGTGTGCTGGTCCGTCGTCGTGGCGGCGAGGTCGACCTCGTCCCCGCCGACGAGGTGCACTACATGGACGTCTCGCCGCGCCAGATGGTGTCGGCCGCGACCGCCATGATCCCGTTCCTCGAGCACGACGACGCCAACCGCGCGCTCATGGGATCGAACATGATGCGCCAGGCCGTTCCGCTGATCAAGGCGGAGTCGCCGCTGGTCGGCACCGGCATGGAGTACCGCTGCGCGGTCGACGCCGGCGACGTCATCAAGGCCGAGAAGAACGGTGTGGTCCAGGAGGTCTCCGCGGACTACATCACCGTCGCCAACGACGACGGCACGTACACCACGTACCGCGTCGCCAAGTTCACCCGCTCCAACCAGGGCACCTCCTTCAACCAGAAGGTCGTCGTGGACGAGGGCGCGCGGGTCATCGAGGGCCAGGTCCTCGCCGACGGTCCGTCCACGGACGAGGGCGAGATGGCGCTCGGCAAGAACCTGCTCGTGGCGTTCATGCCGTGGGAGGGTCACAACTACGAGGACGCGATCATCCTGTCGCAGCGCCTCGTGCAGGACGACGTCCTCTCCTCGATCCACATCGAGGAGCACGAGGTCGACGCCCGTGACACCAAGCTCGGCCCCGAGGAGATCACCCGGGACATCCCGAACGTCTCCGAGGAGGTCCTCTCCGACCTCGACGAGCGCGGCATCATCCGGATCGGTGCCGAGGTCGTCGCCGGCGACATCCTCGTCGGCAAGGTCACGCCCAAGGGCGAGACCGAGCTGACCCCCGAGGAGCGTCTGCTCCGCGCGATCTTCGGTGAGAAGGCGCGCGAGGTCCGTGACACCTCGCTGAAGGTGCCGCACGGCGAGATCGGCAAGGTCATCGGCGTCCGCGTCTTCGACCGCGAGGAGGGCGACGAGCTTCCTCCGGGCGTGAACCAGCTGGTCCGCGTCTACGTCGCGCAGAAGCGCAAGATCACCGACGGTGACAAGCTCGCCGGCCGTCACGGCAACAAGGGCGTCATCTCGAAGATCCTGCCGGTCGAGGACATGCCGTTCATGGAGGACGGCACCCCGGTCGACATCATCCTCAACCCGCTGGGCGTCCCGTCCCGCATGAACCCGGGACAGGTCCTGGAGATCCACCTCGGCTGGCTCGCCAGCCAGGGCTGGGACGTCTCCAGCCTCGGTGAGGAGTGGGCCCAGCGCCTGCAGTCCATCGCCGCCGACCAGGTCGAGCCGCGCACCAACGTCGCGACCCCGGTCTTCGACGGCGCCCGCGAGGACGAGCTGGCCGGCCTGCTGGAGAACACCCGACCCAACCGCGACGGCGACCGCATGGTCCTGCCGTCCGGCAAGGCGCGGATGTTCGACGGCCGTTCCGGTGAGCCGTTCCCGGACCCGATCTCCGTCGGGTACATGTACATCCTCAAGCTCCACCACCTGGTCGACGACAAGCTGCACGCCCGCTCGACCGGTCCGTACTCGATGATCACCCAGCAGCCGCTGGGCGGTAAGGCTCAGTTCGGTGGCCAGCGCTTCGGTGAGATGGAGGTGTGGGCGCTGGAGGCTTACGGCGCCGCGTACGCCCTCCAGGAGCTGCTGACGATCAAGTCCGACGACGTCACCGGCCGCGTGAAGGTCTACGAGGCCATCGTCAAGGGCGAGAACATCCCCGAGCCCGGCATCCCCGAGTCCTTCAAGGTGCTCATCAAGGAGATGCAGTCCCTGTGCCTCAACGTGGAGGTGCTGTCCTCGGACGGCATGTCCATCGAGATGCGCGACACCGACGAGGACGTCTTCCGCGCTGCGGAGGAGCTCGGCATCGACCTGTCCCGGCGCGAGCCGAGCAGCGTCGAAGAGGTCTGACGGGAGTTCCGGTAGGGGCCCAGGAATGGGCCCCTACCGACCCCGCGACCCCCGTTTCAGACCACAGACTTACAACCCTGAGAGGGATTGACGCATAGTGCTCGACGTCAACTTCTTCGATGAGCTCCGGATCGGTCTGGCCACCGCTGACGACATCCGTCAGTGGAGCCACGGCGAGGTCAAGAAGCCCGAGACCATCAACTACCGCACCCTGAAGCCCGAAAAGGACGGACTCTTCTGCGAGAAGATCTTCGGTCCGACCCGGGACTGGGAGTGCTACTGCGGCAAGTACAAGCGCGTCCGCTTCAAGGGCATCATCTGCGAGCGCTGTGGCGTCGAGGTCACGCGCGCCAAGGTGCGTCGTGAGCGGATGGGCCACATCGAGCTGGCCGCTCCCGTGACCCACATCTGGTACTTCAAGGGTGTGCCGAGCCGGCTGGGCTACCTGCTGGACCTCGCGCCCAAGGACCTTGAGAAGGTCATCTACTTCGCCGCCTACATGATCACGTGGGTGGACGAGGAGCGCCGTACGCGCGACCTGCCCTCGCTGGAGGCGCACGTCTCCGTCGAGCGCCAGCAGATCGAGCAGCGTCGCGACTCCGACCTGGAGGCCCGCGCCAAGAAGCTCGAGACCGACCTGGCCGAGCTTGAGGCCGAGGGTGCCAAGGCCGACGCGCGCCGCAAGGTGCGTGAGGGTGCCGAGCGCGAGATGAAGCAGCTGCGCGACCGCGCGCAGCGCGAGATCGACCGTCTCGACGAGGTCTGGAGCCGCTTCAAGAACCTCAAGGTCCAGGACCTGGAGGGCGACGAGCTCCTCTACCGCGAGCTGCGTGACCGCTTCGGCACGTACTTCGACGGCTCCATGGGCGCCGCCGCGCTGCAGAAGCGCCTGGAGACCTTCGACCTCGACGAGGAGGCCGAGCGCCTCCGCGAGATCATCCGGACCGGCAAGGGCCAGAAGAAGACCCGTGCGCTCAAGCGCCTGAAGGTCGTCTCCGCCTTCCTGCAGACCCGCAACAGCCCCAAGGGCATGGTGCTGGACTGCATCCCGGTCATCCCGCCGGACCTGCGTCCGATGGTGCAGCTGGACGGTGGCCGCTTCGCGACCTCCGACCTGAACGACCTGTACCGCCGCGTCATCAACCGCAACAACCGCCTGAAGCGGCTTCTCGACCTCGGCGCGCCCGAGATCATCGTGAACAACGAGAAGCGCATGCTCCAGGAGGCCGTCGACGCGCTCTTCGACAACGGCCGTCGTGGTCGCCCGGTGACGGGCCCCGGCAACCGTCCGCTGAAGTCCCTCAGCGACATGCTCAAGGGCAAGCAGGGTCGATTCCGTCAGAACCTGCTCGGCAAGCGTGTGGACTACTCTGCGCGTTCCGTCATCGTCGTCGGCCCGCAGCTGAAGCTGCACCAGTGCGGTCTGCCCAAGGCCATGGCGCTGGAGCTCTTCAAGCCGTTCGTGATGAAGCGCCTGGTGGACCTCAACCACGCGCAGAACATCAAGTCGGCGAAGCGCATGGTCGAGCGTGGCCGCACCGTGGTGTACGACGTCCTCGAAGAGGTCATCGCCGAGCACCCGGTGCTGCTGAACCGTGCACCCACCCTGCACCGCCTCGGCATCCAGGCCTTCGAGCCGCAGCTGGTCGAGGGCAAGGCCATCCAGATCCACCCGCTCGTCTGCACCGCGTTCAACGCGGACTTCGACGGTGACCAGATGGCCGTCCACCTGCCGCTCTCCGCGGAGGCGCAGGCCGAGGCCCGCATCCTGATGCTGTCCTCGAACAACATCCTCAAGCCGGCCGACGGCCGTCCGGTCACCATGCCGACCCAGGACATGGTGCTGGGCCTCTTCTTCCTGACCACGGATGAAGAGGAGCGCAAGGTCATCGGTGAGGGCCGGGCGTTCGGCTCGGCCGCCGAGGCGATCATGGCGTTCGACGCCAAGGAGCTCTCGCTCCAGGCGAAGGTCGACATCCGCTTCCCGATCGGCACGGTGCCGCCGCGCGGCTGGACCCCGCCGGCCCCGGTCGAGGGCGAGCCGGAGTGGCAGCAGGGCGACAGCTTCCGGCTGCGGACGACCCTGGGTCGCGCGCTCTTCAACGAGCTGCTGCCCGAGGACTACCCGTTCGTCGACTACTCGGTGGGCAAGAAGCAGCTCTCCGCGATCGTCAACGACCTGGCCGAGCGCTACCCGAAGGTCATCGTGGCGGCGACGCTCGACAACCTGAAGGCGTCCGGCTTCTACTGGGCCACCCGTTCCGGCGTCACCGTCGCCGTCTCCGACATCGTCGTGCCGGAGGCCAAGAAGGCGATCGTCTCCGGTTACGAGGCGCAGGACGAGAAGGTCCAGAAGCAGTACGAGCGCGGTCTGATCACCAAGGACGAGCGCACGCAGGAACTCATCAACATCTGGACCAAGGCGACCAACGAGGTTGCCGAGGCGATGAACGAGAACTTCCCGAAGACCAACCCCATCTTCATGATGGTGGACTCGGGTGCGCGCGGAAACATGATGCAGATGCGTCAGATCGCGGGTATGCGTGGTCTGGTGTCGAACGCCAAGAACGAGACGATCCCGCGTCCGATCAAGGCGTCGTTCCGTGAGGGCCTGTCCGTGCTGGAGTACTTCATCTCCACCCACGGTGCCCGTAAGGGTCTGGCCGACACCGCCCTGCGTACCGCCGACTCCGGTTACCTCACCCGTCGTCTGGTCGACGTCTCCCAGGACGTCATCATTCGCGAGGAGGACTGCGGCACCGAGCGCGGCCTGAAGCTGCGGATCGGTTCGAAGGGCGCGGACGGCATCCTGCGCAAGGCGGACGACGTCGAGTCCTCCGTGTACGCGCGGATGCTCGCCGAGGACGTCGTGGTCGACGGCAAGGTCATCGCCCCGGCCAACGTCGACCTTGGTGACGTGCTGATCGACCAGCTGATCGCGCACGGCGTGGAGGAGGTCAAGACCCGCTCGGTCCTGACCTGTGAGTCCGCGGTCGGTACCTGCGCCTTCTGCTACGGCCGTTCGCTGGCCACCGGCAAGCTGGTCGACATCGGTGAGGCGGTCGGCATCATCGCCGCCCAGTCCATCGGTGAGCCCGGCACCCAGCTGACGATGCGTACCTTCCACACCGGTGGTGTGGCCGGTGACGACATCACCCTGGGTCTGCCGCGTGTCGTCGAGCTCTTCGAGGCCCGTACGCCCAAGGGCGTCGCCCCGATCTCGGAGGCGGCCGGCCGCGTCCGGATCGAGGAGACCGAGAAGACCAAGAAGGTCATCGTCACGCCGGACGACGGCAGCGACGAGACGGCCTACCCGGTCTCCAAGCGTGCTCGCATGCTGGTGACCGAGGGTGACCACGTGCAGGTCGGCCAGCCGCTGACCGTCGGTGCGATCAACCCGCACGACGTGCTGCGGATCCTGGGTCAGCGTGCCGTCCAGGTCCACCTGGTCGGCGAGGTCCAGAAGGTCTACAACAGCCAGGGCGTGGCGATCCACGACAAGCACATCGAGATCATCATCCGGCAGATGCTGCGCCGCGTGACGATCATCGAGTCCGGCGACGCGGAGCTGCTGCCGGGCGAGCTCGTGGAGCGCTCGAAGTTCGAGGGCGAGAACCGTCGCGTGGTGGCGGAAGGCGGCCACCCGGCCTCCGGCCGTCCGCAGCTGATGGGTATCACCAAGGCTTCGCTGGCGACGGAATCCTGGCTGTCGGCCGCCTCCTTCCAGGAGACGACCCGAGTGCTGACGGACGCGGCGATCAACGCCAAGTCCGACAGCCTCATCGGCCTCAAGGAGAACGTCATCATCGGTAAGCTCATCCCGGCCGGTACGGGTCTGTCCCGCTACCGCAACATCCGGGTCGAGCCCACCGAGGAGGCCAAGGCCGCGATGTACTCGGCCGTCGGTTACGACGACATCGACTACTCGCCCTTCGGCACCGGTTCCGGCCAGGCGGTCCCGCTGGAGGACTACGACTACGGTCCGTACAACCAGTAAGGCCACATGCGCCTTCGCAGGGCGGTCACCCCAACGGGGTGGCCGCCCTGCGGCGTTCGGCGGGCCGCGGGAACTTGTCCTCCCAATGCCGCGTCTGTGATGAGAGGATGGGGACAACTGTTGAGCGGGGGGAGGTTCGCGACATGGCATTCCAGCCGTGGCAGGGTGGGCAGCCCGCGCAGAACCCGTACCAGGTGCCGGCCATGCGGGCCTCGCACGCCGATCGCGAGCGGGCGGTGGACGTGCTGAAGGCGGGCTTCGCCGAGGGGCGGTTGGGACAGCCGGAGTACGAGCAGCGGATCGGCCGGGCCTATCAGGCGCAGACCCACGCCGAGCTCCAGATGCTGGTCGCCGACCTGCCGCAGGGGCCGGTTCCGCAGGCGCAGTTCGCACCGCGGCCCCCGATGCCCGCGGTGCCCGCGACGTTCCTCCCGATGCAGATGCCGATGCCGCCGAGCACCAACGGTTCGGCCACCGGAGCGCTGGTCTGCGGACTGATAGCGCCGTTCACCTGGGGGCTGACCTCGATCCCCGCGGTGATCCTGGGGCACAAGGCGCGGGCGGAGATCCGGCGCACGGGGGAGCGGGGGGACGGTCAGGCGGTCGCCGGTTTGGTGCTCGGTTGGCTCGGGATCGGAGCCTGGGCACTGTTCTTCCTGGTGATGGCGCTGGTGGCGGTGAGCCACTCCTGACGGCGCCGTTCCTGCTTCCGTAGTGCCGTTGATCCCACTACGGTGGCGGCAACGCCGGGGGAGTCCGGCGTGTCCTTCGCGTGTGCATTTGTTTTGACCGCAGCCAATGCGCTAGGTACGCTCTGACCTTGTGCCTGGGGTGTCCCTGGGCTGCCGTGCGCGCCTTCTCCCGCCCGGGGGTACCGCCCGGGCCGTTCAAGGCCCAGGAGGATCCCGGCCGGAGAGTCCCGGCAGCGCGGAAGCCGGGTTTTGACACCGCAATCTGCCGCCGCCCTCGTCCCAGCGAGGACAGGTCTGCAGTGTTCGACACACCCGACCGCGTGGGTCGGGGAATGTTCCAGGTTAGCTTTACCGAGACTGGCACACAGAAACCGGAGAAGTAGTGCCTACGATCCAGCAGCTGGTCCGTAAGGGCCGGCAGGACAAGGTCGAGAAGAACAAGACGCCCGCACTCGAGGGTTCGCCCCAGCGCCGTGGCGTCTGCACGCGTGTGTTCACGACCACCCCGAAGAAGCCGAACTCGGCCCTGCGTAAGGTCGCGCGTGTGCGTCTGACCAGTGGGATCGAGGTCACCGCTTACATTCCGGGTGAGGGCCACAACCTGCAGGAGCACTCGATCGTGCTCGTGCGCGGCGGCCGTGTGAAGGACCTGCCGGGTGTTCGGTACAAGATCATCCGCGGCTCCCTCGACACGCAGGGCGTCAAGAACCGCAAGCAGGCTCGCAGCCGCTACGGCGCCAAGAAGGAGAAGTAAGAATGCCTCGTAAGGGCCCCGCCCCGAAGCGCCCGGTCATCATCGACCCGGTCTACGGCTCTCCTCTGGTGACCTCCCTCATCAACAAGGTGCTGCTGAACGGAAAGCGCTCCACCGCCGAGCGCATCGTTTACGGCGCCATGGAGGGTCTGCGTGAGAAGACCGGCAACGACCCGGTCATCACGCTGAAGCGCGCGCTGGAGAACATCAAGCCGACCCTTGAGGTCAAGTCCCGCCGTGTCGGTGGCGCGACCTACCAGGTCCCGATCGAGGTCAAGCCCGGCCGCGCCGCGACCCTCTCGCTCCGCTGGCTCGTGGGCTACTCCCGCGCCCGCCGCGAGAAGACCATGACCGAGCGCCTCATGAACGAACTGCTCGACGCCTCCAACGGCCTCGGCGCTTCGGTCAAGAAGCGTGAGGACACGCACAAGATGGCCGAGTCCAACAAGGCCTTCGCGCACTACCGCTGGTAGTCGCAACCCACATCGAGACCGAGAGAAGACTGAGCCACTATGGCTACCACTTCGCTTGACCTGGCCAAGGTCCGCAACATCGGGATCATGGCCCACATCGACGCGGGCAAGACGACCACCACCGAGCGGATCCTGTTCTACACCGGTGTTTCTTACAAGATCGGTGAAGTCCACGACGGCGCTGCCACGATGGACTGGATGGAGCAGGAGCAGGAGCGCGGCATCACGATCACGTCTGCCGCGACGACCTGCCACTGGCCGCTGGACAACGTCGACAACACCATCAACATCATCGACACCCCGGGCCACGTCGACTTCACCGTCGAGGTGGAGCGCTCGCTGCGCGTGCTCGACGGTGCGGTGACGGTGTTCGACGGCGTCGCCGGTGTCGAGCCCCAGTCCGAGACCGTTTGGCGTCAGGCGGACCGCTACGGCGTTCCGCGTATCTGCTTCGTCAACAAGCTCGACCGGACCGGTGCCGAGTTCCACCGCTGCGTCGACATGATCACGGATCGCCTGGGCGCGACCCCGATCGTGATGCAGCTGCCGATCGGCACCGAGGCCGACTTCAAGGGCGTCGTCGACCTGGTGTCGATGAAGGCCCTGGTCTGGTCCGCCGAGGCCGCCAAGGGCGAGATGTACGACACCGTCGACATCCCGGACACGCACATCGAGGCTGCCGACGAGTGGCGCGGCAAGCTCCTCGAGACCGTGGCCGAGAACGACGAAGAGGTCATGGAGCTGTACCTGGAGGGCCAGGAGCCCACCGAGGAGCAGCTCTACGCCGCGATCCGTCGCATCACCATCGCCTCCGGCAACGCCGACGTCACCACCGTCACGCCGGTGTTCTGCGGTACCGCGTTCAAGAACAAGGGCGTGCAGCCCCTGCTCGACGCGGTCGTGCGCTACCTCCCCTCCCCGTTGGACGTCGAGGCCATTGAGGGCCACGCGGTCAACGACCCGGACGAGGTCATCAAGCGCCGCCCGTCCGAGGACGAGCCGCTGGCCGCCCTCGCGTTCAAGATTGCGAGCGACCCCCACCTGGGCAAGCTCACCTTCATCCGGGTGTACTCGGGCCGCCTCGAGGCCGGCACGCAGGTGCAGAACTCGGTGAAGGGCAAGAAGGAGCGCATCGGCAAGATCTACCGGATGCACGCGAACAAGCGTGAGGAGATCGACGCGGTGGGTGCCGGCGACATCGTCGCCGTCATGGGTCTGAAGCAGACCACCACCGGTGAGACCCTCTGCGACGCGGGTTCCCCGGTGATCCTCGAGTCGATGGAGTTCCCGGCTCCGGTCATCCAGGTCGCCATTGAGCCCAAGTCCAAGGGCGACCAGGAGAAGCTGGGTGTCGCCATCCAGCGTCTCGCCGAGGAAGACCCCTCGTTCCAGGTGCACACCGACGAGGAGACCGGCCAGACCATCATCGCGGGTATGGGCGAGCTGCACCTCGACGTGCTGGTCGACCGTATGAAGCGTGAGTTCCGGGTCGAGGCCAACGTCGGCAAGCCGCAGGTCGCGTACCGCGAGACCCTGCGCAAGCCGGTCGAGCGCCTCGACTACACGCACAAGAAGCAGACTGGTGGTTCCGGCCAGTTCGCGAAGGTGCAGATCGCGCTCGCGCCGCTCGAGGGCGACGGGTACGAGTTCGAGAACAAGGTCACCGGTGGCCGCATCCCGCGGGAGTACATCCCGTCCGTGGACGCGGGCTGCCAGGAGGCCATGGAGTTCGGTGTTCTCGCCGGCTACCCGCTGACCGGTGTCAAGGTCACCCTCCTCGACGGCGCGTTCCACGAGGTCGACTCGTCGGAAATGGCGTTCAAGATCGCCGGCTCGATGGCCTTCAAGGAGGCCGCCCGCAAGGCCAGCCCGGCCCTGCTCGAGCCGATGATGAAGGTCGAGGTCACCACGCCCGAGGACTACATGGGCGACGTGATCGGCGACATCAACTCCCGCCGTGGTCAGATCCAGTCCATGGAGGACCGCGCCGGCGCCAAGCTCGTCACGGGCCTGGTTCCGCTCTCGGAGATGTTCGGCTACGTCGGAGACCTCCGCAGCAAGACGTCGGGTCGCGCGAGCTACTCGATGCAGTTCGACTCCTACGCCGAGGTTCCCAAGAACGTCGCCGAGGAGATCATCGCCAAGGCCAAGGGCGAGTAACTCACCCCCCGAGTTCACGCTCTAGGCTTGACTCCGGAGCCTGCCGGGGCATTCCGCCGCAACAGCGGAGGAATGCCCCCGGGCCCCGGGCTATCCAGCAAAGATCACCTGGCGCCGATGAGTAAGGCGTACAGAACCACTCCACAGGAGGACCCCAGTGGCGAAGGCGAAGTTCGAGCGGACTAAGCCGCACGTCAACATCGGCACCATCGGTCACATCGACCACGGTAAGACGACCCTCACGGCCGCCATTACCAAGGTGCTGCACGACGCGTACCCGGACCTGAACGAGGCCTCGGCCTTCGACCAGATCGACAAGGCTCCTGAGGAGCGCCAGCGCGGTATCACCATCTCCATCGCGCACGTCGAGTACCAGACCGAGACGCGTCACTACGCCCACGTTGACTGCCCCGGTCACGCGGACTACATCAAGAACATGATCACGGGTGCCGCGCAGATGGACGGCGCCATCCTCGTGGTCGCCGCCACCGACGGCCCGATGCCGCAGACCAAGGAGCACGTGCTCCTGGCCCGCCAGGTCGGCGTTCCGTACATCGTCGTCGCCCTGAACAAGGCCGACATGGTGGACGACGAGGAGATCCTGGAGCTCGTCGAGCTCGAGGTCCGTGAGCTCCTCTCCGAGTACGAGTTCCCCGGCGACGACGTTCCGGTCGTCAAGGTCTCCGCCCTGAAGGCCCTTGAGGGCGACAAGGAGTGGGGCAACTCCGTCCTCGAGCTGATGAAGGCCGTCGACGAGTCGATCCCGCAGCCCGAGCGCGACGTCGACAAGCCGTTCCTGATGCCGATCGAGGACGTCTTCACGATCACCGGTCGTGGCACCGTCGTCACCGGTCGTATCGAGCGCGGCATCCTCAAGGTCAACGAGACCGTCGACATCATCGGCATCAAGCAGGAGAAGACCTCGACCACCGTCACCGGTATCGAGATGTTCCGCAAGCTGCTCGATGAGGGCCAGGCCGGTGAGAACGTCGGTCTGCTGCTCCGCGGCATCAAGCGCGAGGACGTCGAGCGCGGCCAGGTCATCATCAAGCCGGGCTCGGTCACCCCGCACACCGAGTTCGAGGCGCAGGCCTACATCCTGTCCAAGGACGAGGGTGGCCGTCACACGCCGTTCTTCAACAACTACCGTCCGCAGTTCTACTTCCGTACGACTGACGTGACCGGTGTTGTGACCCTCCCCGAGGGCACCGAGATGGTCATGCCGGGTGACAACACCGAGATGAAGGTGGACCTCATCCAGCCCGTCGCGATGGAAGAGGGCCTGAAGTTCGCCATCCGTGAGGGTGGCCGGACCGTCGGCGCCGGCCAGGTCACCAAGATCGTCAAGTAAGACGGTCTCCGGTTGATCCGGTAGTAGTTCGGGAAGCCCCGCTCGCCACCAGGTGGGCGGGGCTTCTTGACAGTTGGGCCTCGATTGGCCTTACGCGCGGCCCGTGTGGCACACTGTCCAGGTTGCTCGGTTGAGTGCCGATGCTGCGCGCCTCCCGCCGGGGGGACCGGAAGCGAGTCCCAGGTATTCGTCGTTCCTTTTCAGGGGCGGAAGTACGGGAATCTTCCGGGAAGCGTCAGCGGGGTGCCTCCTCCAGGCGCCCGGTGGGTGTTCTTCCCCCACGTTCTCCTCCTCGAGGGATCTTCCATGTGGAGATTTACGAGAAGGGGTGCGACACGCCCGACCGCGTGGGTCGGAGAAGAACGGTGACCTCCCGGGTCCCAGAGCGTTACGAGAGACAGGACTACGAAGTAGCCATGGCGGGACAGAAGATCCGCATCCGGCTCAAGGCCTACGACCACGAGGTCATCGACTCCTCGGCGAAGAAGATCGTCGAGACGGTGACCCGCACTGGTGCGTCGGTCGCGGGCCCGGTGCCGCTGCCCACTGAGAAGAACGTGTACTGCGTCATCAAGTCGCCGCACAAGTACAAGGACTCGCGCGAGCACTTCGAGATGCGCACGCACAAGCGCCTGATCGACATCCTCGACCCGACGCCCAAGACCGTTGACTCGCTGATGCGCCTGGACCTTCCGGCCGGCGTTGACATCGAGATCAAGCTCTGAGAGGCGCGGAAGAGATGGCTAAGCAGATCAAGGGGCTCCTGGGCGAGAAGCTCGGCATGACCCAGGTCTGGGACGAGAACAACCGTGTCGTCCCGGTGACCGTGGTGAAGGCCGGCCCCTGCGTCGTTACCCAGGTGCGCACCAATGACCAGGACGGCTACGACTCCGTCCAGATCGCCTTCGGCGAGATCGACCCGCGCAAGGTGAACAAGCCTCTCAAGGGCCACTTCGCGAAGGCCGACGTCACCCCCCGTCGCCACCTCGTCGAGGTCCGTACCGCCGATGCCGGCGAGTACACCCTCGGCCAGGAGCTGACCGCTGAGACCTTCGAGTCCGGCGTCAAGGTGGACGTGACCGGCAAGAGCAAGGGCAAGGGCTTCGCCGGCGTCATGAAGCGTCACGGCTTCCACGGCGGCAAGGCATCGCACGGTGCCCACCGCGTGCACCGTAAGCCTGGTTCCATCGGTGGCTGCGCCACCCCGGGCCGCGTGTTCAAGGGCATGCGGATGGCCGGCCGTATGGGCAATGAGCGGGTCACCACCCAGAACCTGACCGTCCACGCCGTTGACGCGGAGAAGGGTCTGCTGCTCATCAAGGGCGCAGTTCCTGGTCCGAACGGCGGCCTCGTCCTGGTCCGTACCGCGGCCAAGGGGGCCTGAGGTAACCGATGAGCACCATTGACATCCTTTCGCCGGCAGGCGACAAGGCCGGGACCGTCGAGCTCCCCTCGGAGATCTTCGACGCGAAGGTCAGCGTTCCGCTGATCCACCAGGTCGTCGTCGCACAGCTGGCCGCTGCCCGTCAGGGCACGCACAAGACCAAGACCCGTGGCGAGGTCCGCGGCGGTGGCAAGAAGCCGTACCGCCAGAAGGGCACCGGCCGCGCGCGCCAGGGTTCGACCCGTGCGCCGCAGTTCGCCGGTGGTGGCGTCGTCCACGGCCCGCAGCCGCGTGACTACAGCCAGCGGACCCCGAAGAAGATGAAGGCCGCCGCGCTGCGCGGTGCCCTCTCGGACCGGGCCCGCCACAGCCGCATCCACGTCGTCTCCGGCGTGGTCGACGGCGCGGTGTCCACCAAGGCCGCCAAGGGCCTGCTCGGCAAGGTCAGCGACCGCAAGCACGTCCTGCTGGTCGCCGAGCGCTCCGACGAGGCCGCGTGGCTGTCCGCCCGTAACCTGCCCCAGGTGCACATCCTGGAGCCGGGCCAGCTGAACACGTACGACGTGCTCGTCTCCGACGACGTGGTCTTCACCAAGGCCGCCTTCGAGTCCTTCGTGTCTGGCCCCAAGGCCGTTGAGACCGAAGGGAGCGACGCCTGATGAGTGAGGCCGTCGTCACCAGCAAGACCTTCACGGACCCGCGTGACGTCCTCGTCAAGCCGGTTGTGTCCGAGAAGAGCTACGCGCTGCTGGACGAGAACAAGTACACGTTCATCGTCGCGCCCGGCTCGAACAAGACCCAGATCAAGCAGGCCGTCGAGGCGGTCTTCTCGGTCAAGGTCACCGGGGTCAACACGATTAACCGTCAGGGTAAGCGCAAGCGCACCAAGACCGGTTTCGGTAAGCGCGCTGACACCAAGCGCGCCATCGTGACCCTCGCCGAGGGCGACCGTATCGACATCTTCGGCGGCCCGGTCTCCTAACGGAGTCCGAGTCGTCCGGAATCGGACGAGGACTGAGAAATGGGTATCCGCAAGTACAAGCCGACGACCCCGGGCCGTCGTGGCTCCAGCGTCGCCGACTTTGTCGAGATCACGCGGTCCACGCCGGAGAAGTCGCTGGTCCGCCCGCTGCACAGCAAGGGCGGCCGTAACAACGCCGGTCGTGTGACCGTTCGCCACCAGGGCGGTGGCCACAAGCGCGCCTACCGCGTGATCGACTTCCGTCGTCACGACAAGGACGGCGTGCCGGCCAAGGTCGCGCACATCGAGTACGACCCCAACCGCACCGCGCGCATCGCGCTGCTGCACTACGCGGACGGCGAGAAGCGCTACATCATCGCGCCGCGCGGCCTGCAGCAGGGTGACCGGATTGAGAACGGCGCTGGCGCCGACATCAAGCCGGGCAACAACCTGCCGCTGCGCAACATCCCGGTCGGTACGACCATCCACGCCATCGAGCTGCGGCCCGGCGGCGGCGCGAAGTTCGCCCGCTCCGCGGGTGCCTCCGTGCAGCTGCTGGCGCGTGAGGGCTCCATGGCCCACCTGCGCATGCCGTCCGGCGAGATCCGCCTGGTCGACGTCCGCTGCCGCGCCACTGTTGGCGAGGTCGGCAACGCCGAGCAGTCGAACATCAACTGGGGCAAGGCCGGCCGCATGCGCTGGAAGGGCGTCCGCCCGACCGTGCGTGGTGTCGTGATGAACCCGGTTGACCACCCGCACGGTGGTGGTGAGGGCAAGACTTCCGGTGGTCGCCACCCGGTCTCGCCCTGGGGCAAGAAGGAGGGTCGTACTCGCTCGCCGAAGAAGGCCAGCAACAAGTACATCGTCCGCCGCCGCAAGACGAACAAGAAGCGCTAGGAGCGGGTTTAGATGCCGCGCAGTCTCAAGAAGGGGCCCTTCGTCGACGACCACCTCGCCAAGAAGGTGGACGTACAGAACGACGCAGGCACCAAGAACGTCATCAAGACCTGGTCCCGCCGCTCCATGATCGTCCCGGCCATGCTCGGCCACACGATCGCGGTGCACGACGGCCGCAAGCACGTCCCGGTGTTCGTCACCGAGTCGATGGTCGGCCACAAGCTCGGCGAGTTTGCGCCGACCCGCACCTTCCGCGGCCACGAGAAGGACGACCGCAAGTCGCGTCGTCGCTGATCGACCGGAGTGCGAAGACTATGACTGACACCGAAGGGACAACCATGGAAGCCAGGGCCCAGGCGCGGTACATCCGCGTCACGCCCATGAAGGCCCGCCGCGTGGTGGACCTTATCCGTGGCATGGATGCCACGGAGGCTCAGGCGGTCCTGCGTTTCGCCCCGCAGGCCGCGAGCGTGCCGGTGGGCAAGGTGCTGGACAGCGCCATTGCCAACGCCGCGCACAACTACGACCACACCGACGCCTCTTCGCTGGTCATCAGCGAGGCGTACGTGGATGAGGGCCCGACCCTGAAGCGGTTCCGTCCGCGTGCCCAGGGCCGTGCCTACCGGATCCGTAAGCGGACCAGCCACATCACCGTGGTCGTCAGCAGCAAGGAAGGAACCCGGTAATGGGCCAGAAGGTAAACCCGCATGGGTTCCGGCTCGGCATCACCACCGACTTCAAGTCGCGTTGGTACGCCGACAAGCTGTACAAGGACTACGTCAAGGAAGACGTCGCCATTCGTCGCATGATGACGAAGGGCATGGAGCGCGCCGGCATCTCCAAGGTGGAGATCGAGCGCACCCGTGAGCGCGTCCGCGTTGACATCCACACCGCTCGCCCGGGCATCGTCATCGGCCGCCGCGGCGCCGAGGCCGACCGCATCCGCGGTGAGCTGGAGAAGCTGACCGGCAAGCAGGTCCAGCTGAACATCCTCGAGGTCAAGAACCCCGAGACCGACGCTCAGCTGGTGGCCCAGGCCGTCGCCGAGCAGCTGTCCTCCCGCGTCTCCTTCCGTCGCGCCATGCGTAAGAGCATGCAGTCGACGATGAAGGCCGGCGCCAAGGGCATCAAGATCCAGTGTGGTGGCCGTCTCGGCGGCGCCGAGATGTCCCGTTCGGAGTTCTACCGCGAGGGCCGTGTGCCCCTGCACACGCTCCGCGCGAACGTCGACTACGGCTTCTTCGAGGCCAAGACCACCTTCGGCCGTATCGGCGTGAAGGTCTGGATCTACAAGGGCGACGTCAAGAACATCGCCGAGGTGCGTGCCGAGAACGCCGCCGCCCGTGCGGGCAACCGCCCGGCCCGTGGTGGTGGCAACGAGCGCCCGCGTCGTGGTGGCGAGCGTGGCGGCCGCGGCCGCAAGCCGCAGCAGCAGGCGCCGGCTGCCGAGGCCCCCAAGGCCGAGGCCGCTGCCGCTGCTCCGGCGGAGAACCCTGGAACGGAGGGCTGACCGACATGCTGATCCCTCGCAGGGTCAAGCACCGCAAGCAGCACCACCCGAAGCGGAACGGTATGGCCAAGGGCGGTACCGAGCTTGCCTTCGGTGAGTACGGCATTCAGGCCGTCACCGCGGCCTACGTGACGAACCGTCAGATCGAGTCCGCTCGTATCGCCATGACGCGTCACATCAAGCGTGGCGGCAAGGTGTGGATCAACATCTACCCCGACCGCCCGCTGACGAAGAAGCCGGCCGAAACCCGCATGGGTTCCGGTAAGGGTTCCCCGGAGTGGTGGATCGCGAACGTCAAGCCCGGTCGGGTGATGTTCGAGCTGTCCTTCCCGAACGAAAAGGTTGCCAAGGAGGCGCTGACCCGCGCCGCCCACAAGCTTCCGATGAAGTGCCGCATCGTGCGGCGCGAGGCAGGTGAGTCGTGATGGCGGCCGGTATCAAGGCGACCGAGCTGCGCGAGCTGAACAACGAGGACCTCGTTGCCAAGCTGCGTGAGGCCAAGGAGGAGCTGTTCAACCTCCGCTTCCAGGCGGCGACGGGACAGCTCGAGAACCACGGCCGGCTGAAGGCCGTCCGCAAGGACATCGCCCGGATCTACACCCTGATGCGGGAGCGCGAGCTCGGCATCGAGACGGTGGAGAGCGCCTGATGAGCGAGAAGAATGTGACTGAGACGAACGAGCGCGGTTTCCGCAAGACCCGTGAGGGTCTGGTCGTCAGCGACAAGATGGACAAGACCGTCGTCGTCGCCGTCGAGGACCGCGTCAAGCACGCGCTGTACGGCAAGGTCATCCGCCGTACCAACAAGCTCAAGGCGCACGACGAGCAGAACGCTGCCGGCGTCGGCGACCGCGTCCTCCTGATGGAGACCCGGCCGCTGTCCGCCACCAAGCGCTGGCGCATCGTCGAGATCCTCGAGAAGGCCAAGTAATTCCCTCGCGGGGATTTCGACAGGCAAGCACATCCCTCCTAGGGGGACCCCCTAGGAACAGTTCCGCCAGGCTCGGCAGGGGCTGACGTCCCGTAAGGGGCGGGCCCCTGCCGGGAACCGGCAGACATTCAGGAGATAGACGTGATCCAGCAGGAGTCGCGACTGCGCGTCGCCGACAACACTGGTGCGAAGGAAATCCTTTGCATCCGTGTTCTCGGTGGTTCCGGTCGCCGCTACGCGGGCATCGGTGACGTCATCGTCGCCACCGTCAAGGACGCGATCCCCGGTGGCAACGTGAAGAAGGGTGACGTCGTCAAGGCCGTCATCGTTCGCACCGTCAAGGAGCGCCGCCGTCCGGACGGCTCGTACATCCGCTTCGACGAGAACGCGGCCGTCATCCTCAAGAACGATGGCGACCCCCGCGGCACCCGTATCTTCGGCCCCGTGGGCCGTGAGCTGCGCGAGAAGAAGTTCATGAAGATCATCTCGCTCGCGCCGGAGGTGCTGTAACCGATGAAGATCAAGAAGGGCGACCTGGTCCAGGTCATCACCGGCAAGGACAAGGGCAAGCAGGGCAAGGTCATCGCGGCCTACCCCCGCGAGGACCGTGTTCTGGTCGAGGGTGTCAACCGGGTCAAGAAGCACACCAAGGCCGGACAGACCGCTCGTGGTTCGCAGACCGGCGGCATCGTGACGACCGAGGCCCCCGTCCACGTCAGCAACGTGCAGCTGGTCGTGGAGCAGGACGGCAAGAAGGTCGTTACCCGCGTCGGGTACCGCTTTGACGACGAGGGCAACAAGATCCGCGTTGCCAAGCGGACCGGTGAGGACATCTGATGACTGCCACCACCAACGCGCCGCGTCTCAAGACGCGCTACCGCGAAGAGATCGCCGGGAAGCTGAAGGACGAGTTCTCCTACGAGAACGTCATGCAGATCCCCGGTCTGACCAAGATCGTGGTCAACATGGGTGTGGGCGACGCCGCCCGCGACTCCAAGCTGATCGAGGGCGCCATCCGCGACCTCACCACGATCACCGGCCAGAAGCCGGCCGTCACCAAGGCCCGTAAGTCCATCGCGCAGTTCAAGCTGCGTGAGGGCCAGCCGATCGGTGCCCACGTCACCCTCCGCGGTGACCGCATGTGGGAGTTCCTGGACCGCCTGCTGTCGCTGGCGCTGCCGCGCATCCGCGACTTCCGTGGTCTGTCCCCGAAGCAGTTCGACGGTCGGGGCAACTACACCTTCGGTCTCACCGAGCAGGTCATGTTCCACGAGATCGACCAGGACAAGATCGACCGTACCCGGGGTATGGACATCACCGTGGTGACCACGGCGACCAACGACGACGAGGGCCGTGCCCTGCTTCGTCACCTCGGCTTCCCGTTCAAGGAGGCGTAAGCGAGATGGCGAAGAAGGCTCTTATTGCCAAGGCTGCTCGTAAGCCCAAGTTCGGTGTGCGTGCCTACACCCGCTGCCAGCGCTGTGGCCGCCCGCACTCCGTGTACCGCAAGTTCGGCCTGTGCCGCGTGTGCCTTCGTGAGATGGCTCACCGTGGCGAGCTGCCGGGCGTGACCAAGAGCTCCTGGTAATCCCCTAGTTGGGCATTACCGGAGGCTCTCGGTAAGCAATCGGCTGGTGGGGGCCCGGACCCGTTTCCCGTACGCTGGAAGGGTTTGGGCGCCCCGCCGCCCGAGACCGACCGCGGGCTCCGCCCGCATAACGTCGCTTACTACGCCGTAGGTCCCCGTGCCGCACCCGTCCCGACCGAGATCGGGGAGAGGGATGGCGCATATAGGAAACCCCGGCGAGAGAGGCCGAAGGCCAATTCATGACCATGACTGATCCCATCGCAGACATGTTGACCCGTCTGCGTAACGCGAACTCGGCGTACCACGACACCGTGGCGATGCCGCACAGCAAGATCAAGTCGCACATCGCGGAAATCCTCCAGCAGGAGGGTTACATCACCGGCTGGAGCGTCGAGGACGCAGAGGTTGGCAAGAACCTCGTCCTGGAGCTGAAGTTCGGGCCGAACCGCGAGCGCTCGATCGCCGGCATCAAGCGAATCTCGAAGCCGGGTCTGCGGGTCTACGCAAAGTCCACCAACCTGCCGAAGGTCCTCGGCGGCCTGGGCGTGGCGATCATCTCCACGTCCCACGGTCTCCTGACCGGCCAGCAGGCCAGCAAGAAGGGCGTGGGTGGGGAAGTCCTCGCCTACGTCTGGTAATCGGGAACGGAGGAATAGCTAATGTCGCGCATTGGCAAGCTGCCCATCCAGGTTCCCGCTGGTGTGGACGTCACCATCGAGGGCCGCACGGTCAACGTGAAGGGCCCCAAGGGTTCCCTTTCGCACACCGTCGCGGCGCCCATCGAGGTCGCCAAGGGTGAGGACGGCGTCGTCGCCGTCTCCCGTCCGAACGACGAGCGTCAGAACAAGGCCCTGCACGGCCTGTCCCGCACGCTGGTGGCGAACATGATCACCGGCGTGACCCAGGGCTACGTGAAGAAGCTCGAGATCAGCGGTGTTGGTTACCGCGTCCAGGCCAAGGGTTCCAACCTGGAGTTCTCCCTGGGCTACAGCCACCCGATCCTGATCGAGGCGCCCGAGGGCATCTCGTTCAAGGTCGAGTCGCCGACGAAGTTCAGCGTCGAGGGCATCGACAAGCAGAAGGTCGGCGAGGTCGCCGCGAACATCCGCAAGCTGCGGAAGCCCGACCCGTACAAGGCCAAGGGCGTCAAGTACGAGGGCGAAGTCATCCGCCGCAAGGTCGGAAAGGCGGGTAAGTAAGCCATGGCATACGGTGTGAAGATCGCTAAGGGCAACGCCTACAAGCGCGCTGCCGCCAAGCGTCGCCACATCCGCATCCGCAAGCGGATTTCGGGTACTTCGGAGCGTCCGCGTCTGGTGGTGACGCGGTCCAACCGCGGCATCTTCGCCCAGGTGATCGACGATGTTGCGGGCCACACTGTGGCCTCGGCGTCGACCCTGGACGCGTCGATCCGTGGTGGCGAGGGCGACAAGAGCGCCCAGGCCCAGAAGGTGGGCGCCCTGGTCGCCGAGCGTGCCAAGGCCGCCGGTGTCGAGGCCGTCGTGTTCGACCGCGGTGGCAAGCAGTACGCCGGGCGGATTGCCGCTCTGGCCGACGCCGCCCGCGAAGCCGGGCTGAAGTTCTAAGCCCCGGTTCCGGAGCTAGCGGACGTAACAGAGAGAGGTAAATCCAATGGCTGGACCCCAGCGCCGCGGAAGCGGTGCCGGTGGCGGCGAGCGGCGGGACCGGAAGGGTCGCGACGGTGGCGCTGCCGCCGAGAAGACCGCGTACGTTGAGCGCGTTGTCGCGATCAACCGCGTCGCCAAGGTTGTCAAGGGTGGTCGTCGCTTCAGCTTCACCGCGCTCGTCGTGGTGGGCGACGGTGACGGCACCGTAGGTGTCGGTTACGGCAAGGCCAAGGAAGTTCCGGCTGCCATCGCCAAGGGCGTGGAAGAGGCCAAGAAGAACTTCTTCAAGGTCCCCCGTATCGCCGGTACCGTCCCGCACCCGATCCAGGGCGAGAAGGCTGCGGGCGTCGTCCTGCTCAAGCCGGCTTCCCCCGGTACCGGTGTGATCGCCGGTGGCCCGGTGCGCGCCGTCCTGGAGTGCGCGGGCATCCACGACGTGCTGAGCAAGTCGCTCGGCTCGTCCAACCCGATCAACATCGTGCACGCCACGGTGACGGCGCTCAAGGGCCTGCAGCGGCCCGAGGAGATCGCCGCCCGTCGTGGCCTGCCGCTGGAGGACGTGGCCCCCGCCGCTCTGCTGCGGGCGCGTGCAGGGGTGAGTGCGTAATGGCTCGCCTCGAAATCACGCAGGTCAAGTCCGTGATCGGCAGCAAGCAGAACCACCGCGACACCCTGCGTTCGCTTGGTCTGAAGCGGATCAACGACGTGGTTGTCAAGGACGACCGTCCCGAGTACCGCGGCATGGTGCACACCGTCCGCCACCTCGTGTCGGTCAAGGAGGTCGACTGACATGGCGGAGAGCAACCCGCTGAAGGTCCACAACCTCCGGCCCGCCCCGGGCGCCAAGACCGCCAAGACCCGTGTCGGTCGTGGTGAGGCGTCCAAGGGTAAGACCGCTGGTCGTGGTACCAAGGGCACCAAGGCCCGTTACCAGGTTCCGGAGCGCTTCGAGGGTGGGCAGATGCCCCTCCACATGCGCCTCCCGAAGCTGAAGGGCTTCAAGAACCCCGCCCACAAGCAGTTCCAGGTCGTGAACCTGGACCGGCTGGCCGCGCTCTACCCGCAGGGTGGCGAGGTCACGGTGGCCGACCTGGTCGCCAAGGGCGCGGTGCGCAAGAACGAGCTCGTCAAGGTGCTCGGCACCGGCGAGATCTCCGTGGCAGTGCAGGTGACGGTTGACGCCGTCTCCGGCTCCGCCAAGGAGAAGATTGCCGCCGCCGGCGGCACCGTCACCGAACTCCTCTGAGTTCGTTGGTTCAACTGACCGGGGATGCCCATCGTTTGGGGCATCCCCGGTTGGTCGTTCCACGGGGGTACGGTCGCCGGTAAGGTGGCCTGCACTGTTTGATTTGTCCGGGGTCCGCTCCGGAACGCACCGTGCGGGCGCTGTCCGCGCGGTACAGCCGCTACGTATTCGTCGATCCTCAAGACCGTCACCTCTCAGCCTGTGAAGGCGGGAGGCGCAGGAGGCACCGTGCTCACCGCGTTCGCCCGAGCGTTCAAGACGCCCGACCTGCGCAAGAAGCTGCTGTTCACGTTGGGCATCATCGTGCTCTACCGGATCGGAGCGCACGTCCCGGTCCCAGGGGTGAACTACGCGAACGTCGAGACCTGCATGAAGCAGGCCGGCGGCAACAGCGGGTTGTTCGCCCTGGTGAACATGTTCAGCGGTGGAGCGCTGCTGCAGATCACGATCTTCGCGCTGGGGATCATGCCGTACATCACGGCGAGCATCATCCTCCAGCTGTTGACCGTGGTGATTCCCCGGTTGGAGGCCCTCAAGAAGGAGGGGCAGTCCGGGCAGGGGAAGATCACCCAGTACACCCGCTACCTGACCGTGGCACTGGCCGTGTTGCAGGGCACCGGCCTGGTGGCCACCGCCCGCAGCGGTGCGCTCTTCCAGAGCTGCCCGGTCGCCAGCCAGATCGTGCCCAACGACTCGATCTTCACCACCATCACGATGGTGGTCACGATGACCGCCGGCACCTGCCTGATCATGTGGCTCGGTGAGCTCGTCACCGACCGCGGCATCGGCAACGGCATGTCGATCCTGATGTTCATCTCGATCGCGGCCGGCTTCCCGGGCGCGCTGTGGCAGATCAAGCTCCAGGGCAAGCTCGCCGACGGCTGGATCGAGTTCTTCTCGGTGATCGTGGTGGGCCTGGCGATGGTCGCCCTCGTGGTCTTCGTCGAGCAGGCGCAGCGGCGCGTTCCGGTGCAGTACGCGAAGCGCATGATCGGGCGCCGTTCCTACGGCGGTACGTCCACGTACATCCCGCTCAAGGTGAATCAGGCAGGTGTGATTCCTGTCATCTTCGCGTCGTCGCTGCTCTACATCCCGGCGCTCATCGCACAGTTCAGCGGGTCGAAGGCGGCATGGGCGACCTGGATCGCCACCAACTTCACCAAGGGAAATCACCCCGTTTACATCATTACGTACTTCTTGTTGATCGTTTTCTTCGCCTTCTTCTACGTGGCCATCAGCTTCAACCCCGAAGAAGTTGCCGACAACATGAAGAAGTATGGTGGCTTCATCCCGGGCATCCGGGCTGGTCGCCCGACGGCCGAGTACCTCAGCTACGTGCTCAACCGGATCACGTGGCCGGGCTCGCTGTACCTGGGGCTGATCGCGCTCGTACCAACGGTGGCGTTGGTGCTGTTCAACGCGAACCAGAACTTCCCGTTCGGCGGGACGAGCATCCTGATCATCGTGGGTGTGGGTCTGGAGACCGTGAAGCAGATCGAGAGCCAGCTTCAGCAGCGCAACTACGAAGGGTTCCTCCGCTGATGCGAATCGTCCTCGTCGGACCCCCGGGGGCCGGTAAGGGTACGCAGGCCGCGTACCTCGCCAAGAACCTCACGATCCCGCACATCTCCACGGGGGACCTGTTCCGCGCCAACATCTCCCAGGGCACGCCCCTGGGGGTCGAGGCGAAGTCCTACATGGACGCCGGCAACCTCGTGCCGGACTCGGTCACCATCGGGATGGCCGAGGACCGCATGGAGCAGGCCGACGCGGCCGAGGGCTTCCTGCTCGACGGCTTCCCGCGGAACCTCGCGCAGGCCGAGGCGCTGGACGAGTACCTCCAGGGCAAGGGCCTCAAGCTCGACGCCGTGCTGGACCTGGAGGTCCCCGAGGACGAGGTGGTCAAGCGGATCGCCGGTCGGCGCATCTGCCGCAAGGACTCCAGTCACGTCTTCCACGTCACGTACAACCAGCCGGAGACCGAGGGCGTCTGCGACGCCTGCGGCGGCGAGCTGTACCAGCGCGAGGACGACCGCGAGGACACCGTCCGCAAGCGGCTGGAGGTCTACCACGCGGAGACCGAGCCGATCATCGACTTCTACCGGGCCCAAGGCCTGGTCGCCACGATCTCTGCCCTCGGCAAGGTCGCGGAGGTCACCGAGCGCGCGATGAGCGCCCTGGGCGGCGACGCGTAGAGCGGCACGCTCCGAACGGCCGCGGTTGTCCAGCACGGGCACCGCGGCCGTAGTGTTGGGCGGGCGGGAAAAGCCCGCGGACGAGAGTGAAGGCGGAAGGCACCGGCATGCTGGAGATCAAGAACCCCGCACAGATCGCGAAGATGCGCGAGGCGGGGCTGGTGGTCGCCGCCATCCACGCGGCCACGCGTGAGGTCGCGGTGCCGGGTGCCACGACCAAGGACCTGGACGACGCGGCGCGCAAGGTGCTCGCCGAGCACGGCGCGAAGTCCAACTTCCTCGGGTACGGCGGTTTCCCCGCCACGATCTGCACCTCCGTGAACGACGTCGTCGTGCACGGCATCCCGTCCGCCGACGAGGTGCTGCAGGACGGCGACATCATCTCCATCGACTGCGGCGCGATCATCGACGGCTGGCACGGCGACGCCGCGTACACCGCCTTCGTCGGGTCCGGTCACTCCGCGGAGCTGGTCGAGCTCAGCCGGGTCACCGAGGAGTCGATGTGGGCGGGGATCGCCGCGGTCGCCAAGGGCAACCGGCTGGTGGACATCTCCAAGGCGATCGAGGGGTACATCCGCCGCCAGCCGCGGCCGGCCAGCGGCAAGTACGGCATCGTCGAGGACTACGGCGGCCACGGCATCGGCTCGCAGATGCACATGGACCCGCACCTGTTGAACTACGTCGACCGCAAGCGCGGCCGCGGCCCGAAGCTGGTGCCCGGCTTCTGCATCGCCATCGAGCCGATGGTCAACCTCGGCACCGCCAAGACCCATGTCCTCGAGGACGACTGGACGGTCAAGTCCAACGACGGCAGCTGGTCCTCGCACTGGGAGCACTCGGTCGCGCTGACCGAGGACGGTCCGCTGGTGCTCACCGCCCCCGACGGCGGCAAGGCCAGGCTCGCCTCCCTCGGCATCACCGCGGCGCCCGACCCGCTGGCGTAGCGGTCCGTCCGTGGGCGTCGCACCCGTGTCGTACGCGTAATGATCTCCGTGGTGGGCAATACTCCTGGATTCGTCTTTTCTCAGGCACTGACGTAGACTGACGCGTCGGCTCTCGTGCACCCGTGTGCCCGCACGTCGGGTGCGGCAGTGCAAGTGAGTTGATCAAGGTAGCCGATCCGAAAGGCGAAGCGTGGCCAAGAAGCAAGGTGCCATCGAAATCGAGGGCACCGTGATCGAGTCTCTGCCGAACGCAATGTTCAAGGTAGAGCTCCAGAACGGTCACAAGGTCCTCGCGCACATCAGCGGCAAGATGCGGATGCACTACATCCGTATCCTCCCGGATGACCGGGTCGTGGTGGAGCTCTCTCCCTACGACCTGACGCGTGGCCGGATCGTCTACCGGTACAAGTAGATCTTGCCGACGCCCCGCTCCCGTGGGGCAGCGGCACTGACCCGGAGAACCTCACATCCCATGAAGGTCAAGCCGAGCGTCAAGAAGATCTGCGACAAGTGCAAGGTGATCCGCCGACACGGCCGGGTCATGGTCATCTGCGACAACCTGCGCCACAAGCAGCGCCAGGGCTGACGCACGCCGACCACCTGCATTTCGCAGTTCGCGCGACGCAAGCACATCACGTACATATGCAGTCACCCGACCCCGCGCCCCGCGCGAGGGACGCCACCCCCGGCTCGGAGGCCGGGGACCCGGCTCGTAATACCGAAGAGTCTTACGGGAACGGTGCTGCGGAAGACCTCCGAATAGCCATCAGGAGCCACATCAATGGCACGCCTCGCAGGCGTTGACCTCCCGCGCGAAAAGCGGGTGGAGGTCGCCCTCACCTACGTCTTCGGTATCGGGCGGACGCTCTCGCAGCAGACCCTCGCCGCCACCGGCGTGAACCCGGACACCCGGGTCCGCGACCTGGCCGAGGAAGACCTGGTCAAGATCCGCGAGTACGTGGACAACAACCTCAAGACCGAGGGTGACCTCCGTCGCGAGATCCAGGCCGACATCCGCCGCAAGGTCGAGATCGGCTGCTACCAGGGTCTGCGTCACCGTCGCGGCCTGCCGGTGCACGGTCAGCGCACCAGCACGAACGCCCGTACCCGCAAGGGTCCGCGTCGCGCGATCGCCGGCAAGAAGAAGCCGGGCAAGAAGTAGTCCTCAGCAGGACCACGTCAGCGGTCTTCGCTGTAGGACCGACCACCTCCACGGGAGATATTGAATGCCTCCGAAGGGCCGTACGGCCGGCGCCAAGAAGGTGCGCCGCAAGGAGAAGAAGAACGTCGCCCACGGGCACGCTCACATCAAGAGCACGTTCAACAACACGATCGTTTCGATCACCGACCCGACCGGGAACGTGATCTCTTGGGCCTCTGCCGGCCACGTCGGCTTCAAGGGCTCGCGCAAGTCCACCCCCTTCGCCGCGCAGATGGCCGCCGAGTCGGCCGCCCGTCGCGCGCAGGAGCACGGCATGCGCAAGGTCGACGTCTTCGTCAAGGGTCCGGGTTCGGGCCGCGAGACCGCCATCCGTTCGCTTCAGGCGACCGGTCTTGAGGTGGGCTCCATCCAGGACGTCACCCCCACCCCGCACAACGGATGCCGCCCGCCCAAGCGTCGCCGCGTCTGACCCACTGAAGTAGGAGACAACTAGACAATGGCGCGTTACACCGGGGCCGACTGCAAGCGTTGCCGTCGGGAGAAGCAGAAGCTCTTCCTCAAGGGGAGCAAGTGCGAGAGCGCGAAGTGCCCGATCGAGATCCGTCCTTACCCCCCGGGTGAGCACGGTCGCGGGCGCACCAAGGACAGCGAGTACCTGCTGCAGCTTCGTGAGAAGCAGAAGTGCAGCCGCATCTACGGTGTCCTTGAGAAGCAGTTCGTGAACTACTACAAGGAAGCGAACCAGAAGACCGGCAAGACCGGTGAGAACCTTCTGCGCATCCTTGAGACCCGCCTCGACAACGTGGTCTACCGGGCCGGCTTCGCCAAGTCCCGCGACCACGCCCGTCAGCTGGTGCGTCACGGACACATCCAGGTCAACGGCCGCAAGACCGACATCCCGTCGTCCCGCGTCGCCGTGAACGACATCATCGAGGTCCGCTCGGGCTCCAAGAACCTGACCCCCTTCGAGGTGGCCAAGGCGGAGGCCGGCGAGAAGACCGTCCCGGCGTGGCTCGAGGCGATGCCCTCTCAGCTGCGGATCCTCGTGCACAGCCTGCCCGAGCGCCCGGTGATCGACACCCAGGTGCAGGAACAGCTGATCGTTGAGCTCTACTCCAAGTAAGAGCTGAGCGAAGTGGTACGGGCGGTACGGAGCCGATGGCGTCGTACCGCCCGTACCCTTTGAAGTGCAGCGGACGTCAAATAGCGGGCGTCCATGACTGAAGGAAAGACACCATGCTGATTGCTCAGCGTCCCTCGTTGACCGAAGAGGTCGTCGACGAGTACCGCTCCCGGTTCGTGATCGAGCCGCTGGAGCCGGGCTTCGGTTACACCCTCGGCAACTCCCTGCGCCGGACCCTGCTCTCCTCGATCCCGGGTGCGGCGGTCACGTCGATCCGCATCGACGGCGTGCTGCACGAGTTCACCACCGTGCCGGGCGTCAAGGAAGACGTCACCGACCTGATCCTCAACATCAAGCAGCTGGTCGTCTCCTCGGAGCACGACGAGCCGGTCGTGATGTACCTGCGCAAGCAGGGCCCGGGTCTGGTCACCGCCGCCGACATCGCGCCCCCGGCCGGTGTCGAGGTGCACAACCCCGACCTGGTCCTGGCCACGCTGAACGGCAAGGGCAAGCTGGAGATGGAGCTGACCGTCGAGCGCGGTCGCGGCTACGTCTCCGCCGTGCAGAACAAGCAGGTCGGCCAGGAGATCGGCCGGATCCCGGTCGACTCGATCTACTCGCCGGTCCTCAAGGTCACCTACAAGGTCGAGGCGACCCGTGTCGAGCAGCGCACCGACTTCGACAAGCTGATCGTCGACGTCGAGACCAAGCAGGCGATGCGTCCGCGCGACGCCATGGCCTCGGCCGGCAAGACCCTGGTGGAGCTGTTCGGTCTCGCCCGCGAGCTGAACATCGACGCCGAGGGCATCGACATGGGCCCGTCGCCGACGGACGCCGCGCTCGCCGCCGACCTGGCGCTGCCGATCGAGGAGCTGGAGCTCACGGTCCGCTCCTACAACTGCCTCAAGCGCGAGGGCATCCACTCCGTGGGTGAGCTCGTGGCGCGTTCCGAGGCCGACCTGCTCGACATCCGCAACTTCGGTGCGAAGTCGATCGACGAGGTCAAGGCGAAGCTGGCCGGCATGGGCCTGGCGCTCAAGGACAGCCCGCCCGGATTCGACCCGACCGCCGCCGCCGACGCCTTCGGTGCGGACGACGACGCGGACGCCGGGTTCGTGGAGACCGAGCAGTACTGAGGGCTCCGGCTCGCTGTTCGATCCTGACTGCGGGCCGGTCCTCGACCGGCCACGCGGTTCCCCGCGCCCCTGCTGGGGGCGCGGGTCCTCCGGGCCCCAGCAGGGGCGCGGATCTCCGACAGGCAACCGCCTGCTCGGATACTGACTCCGGTACCTGACACGGCCGGGGCAGACGTTTGAGGAGAAACACCATGCCGAAGCCCGCCAAGGGTGCCCGTCTGGGCGGCAGCGCTTCCCACGAGAAGGCGCTCCTGCGCAACCTGGCGACCAGCCTCTTCGAGCACGGCCGCATCACGACGACCGAGGCCAAGGCCCGCCGTCTGCGTCCGTTCGCGGAGCGCCTGGTGACCAAGGCGAAGAAGGGCGACCTTCACAACCGCCGCCAGGTCATGGAGCTGGTCACGGACAAGAGCGTCGTCCACACGCTCTTCACCGAGATCGCGCCCCGCTTCTCGGAGCGTCCGGGTGGTTACACCCGCATCACCAAGATCGGCAACCGTCGCGGTGACAACGCCCCCATGGCCGTCATCGAGCTGGTCGAGGGCGAGATCGCCAAGAAGGCGACCGTCGCCGAGGCCGAGGCCGCGACCAAGCGCGCGGTGAAGGAGTCCGAGGCTGCGGCCGAGGCTCCGGCCGAGGAGTCGAAGGACGCCTGAGTCCGTGCTCCGCGTGAGCGGAGGTGACCCGGACGCCTGCGTTCGTCGTCGCTGAGCGGTGAGCGGGCCCGCCCCTTTGGGGCGGGCCCGCTTTCGTCTGTGGTGGGCCTGAGAGGATTGCTGGTGTGAGTGACGAAGTGGAGCCCGGTTTCGTCCGGGTGCGGCTGGACCTGTCGTACGACGGCGCGGAGTTCTCCGGATGGGCCAAGCAGCGCGAACAGCGAACGGTCCAGGGGGAGTTGGAGGACGCCCTCCGGACCGTGACGCGGTCCGGAGAGACGTACGAGCTCACCGTGGCCGGGCGGACCGATGCCGGGGTGCACGCCCGCGGGCAGGTGGCGCACGTGGACCTGCCGGCCGAGCTGTGGGCCGAGCACCACGACAAGCTGCTGCGGCGGCTGGCCGGGCGGCTGCCCAAGGACGTCCGGGTGTGGCGGGTGTCGGAGGCGCCGTACGGCTTCAACGCGCGGTTCTCGGCGATCTGGCGGCGGTACGCGTACCGGGTCACCGATCACCACGGGGGCGTCGATCCGCTGCTGCGCGGGCACGTGCTGTGGCACGACTGGGAGCTGGACGTCGAGGCGATGAACGCCGCCTCGCGGCCGTTGCTGGGGGAGCACGACTTCGCCGCGTACTGCAAGCGGCGGGACGGGGCGACGACGATCCGCACGCTCCAGGCGCTCAGCTGGGAGCGGGACGCGGACGGGATCATCACGGCGACGGTCCGGGCGGACGCGTTCTGCCACAACATGGTGCGGTCGCTGGTGGGGGCCCTGCTGTTCGTCGGCGACGGGCACCGTCCGGTGGACTGGCCGGGGAAGGTGCTGACCGCGGGGGTGCGGGATTCCGCGGTGCACGTCGTCCGGCCGCACGGGCTGACGCTGGAGGAGGTCGGCTACCCGGCCGACGAGCTGCTGATGGCCCGGAACAAGGAAGCGCGCAACAAGCGGTCGCTGCCGTCGGCCGGCTGCTGCTGAGGACGGGGCCCGCCCCGGGCCGGTCGGTCGGGGGCGGGCGCGGCCCGGGGCGTCAGGAGGTCTGGCCGGCCTTGCGCTGGGCTTCCTTGAGCTGCTGCGCGGCGGCCTTGGCGGCCTGGTCCTTGCCGCGCTGGGCGATCTGGGTGAAGGCGTACGCGCCGCCGTCCCGACTGATCTGCTGGGCCTTGGTCTCGCCGGCGGTGACGTCCTTGCCGTCGGTGTAGCCGGCGATGGTGAAGTACGCGTAGCGGCCGGTGGCGTTGGTGGTCATCCGGCACTTGCTGCCCTGGCAGAAGTCGGCGGGGACGCCGCCGCCGGCTAGCGGCAGCAGGTTGGGCTTGTTCTCGTTCATCACCGCGGCGGCCTGGGCCGGCGAGTCGAAGACGGCCACGCCGATGGTGACCGCGACCCCGCCCTGGGAGTAGGTGGCGCGCAGCAGCTGCTTACAGCCGTTGTGGTGGAGCGAGGAGACCAGGGCGCCCTGGGCGCCGGCGGTGCAGTCCGCGGTGCTGGCGGTGCCGGTCTGCGGGTAGCTGTGCTCGCCGACGAGCATGGCCTTCTGCGGGAAGAGGGTGGCCGGGGTGAGCGGCGCGGTGTCCTTCTTCGGGTCGGAGATGTAGTCCTGCGGATTGGGCGGGGGCGGGACCGAGACGTCGGGGAAGGACGGCTTGTCGTCCGGCAGCGCGGACTGGCCGGACGCGGTGGGCCGGGCGGTGGCGTTGCCGCCGGGGGAGCCGTTGTTGTTGATCACGGCGACGGCGACGATGCCGGCGACCGCGAGTGCGGCGACGGCACCTCCGCCGATCACGACCCAGCGCTTGCGGCGGGAGCGGGCCCGACTCTCGTCGGCCAGCGCCTCCCAGTCCGGAGTGGAACCCCCCGGGCCGCCGAACGGCCCCCCTTGCCCAAAGCTCATGCCGCGCATCCTAATGCGCCGGGCCGGCGGTGTGGCGGGCGGTGCGGAACCCGTTGCGGCCGGTGCTGGAGCGGGGCGCCGCGGGGGCGCGGGCGCGGTGCGGGTCCTTGGAGGGAGCCGGCCGGGGTCGGGCGGGGGCCATGATCGCAGGTGGGGTGAGGGGGCCGGCCGCACGCCTGTCCGGGGCGCGTTTTGACCCGTACGGGGTTGGGTCAGTATCCTGCTGGTTCGTTATGCGTATGGGCTTGCTCTATCTCACGTGAGGGGCCTTGCGCGGCTAGCCGAGCCGCTCACCAGCGGTGGACGATCGGGTTGCGTCGCCCGTAGCGCCATCTCACTGTGCGAGCAGCCGCGGTGCCAGTACAGGACCCTTCCCCGCGGTCCCTTCGGACCACGGGGATACCCCAACTCACGAAGCGAAGGCTAAGACGTGCGTACGTACAGCCCCAAGCCCGGCGACGTTCAGCGCCAGTGGCACATCATCGACGCGCAGGACGTTGTCCTGGGCCGTCTGGCCAGCCAGGCTGCGTCCCTCCTCCGGGGTAAGCACAAGCCGGTTTACGCCCCTCACGTTGACATGGGTGACTTCGTCATCATCGTCAACGCCGACAAGGTGCACCTCTCCGGCAACAAGCGCACCCAGAAGCTGGCGTACCGCCACTCCGGCTTCCCGGGTGGTCTGCGCTCGGTCCGTTACGACGAGCTGCTGGACAAGAACCCCGAGAAGGCCGTCGAGAAGGCCATCAAGGGCATGCTCCCCAAGAACACCCTCGGCCGTCAGATGCTCTCGAAGCTGAAGGTCTACGCGGGCGCCGAGCACCCGCACGCTGCGCAGCAGCCGGTCCCGTTCGAGATCACCCAGGTCGCGCAGTAAGTCCGGCCACCCCCTAAGACGACAGAGAATTCTTAAGGAGCATCGTGGCTGAGACCACCCCCGAGACCCCGCTGGACGAGGTTGAGGTCGAGGAGTACACCACCGAGACCGAGGTTCCGCTGGAGGGCGAGTACACCTCCGAGTCCCTCGCGTCCCGCTTCGGCGAGCCGCAGCCGGCCGCCGGCCTGGGCCGTCGCAAGAACGCCATCGCCCGCGTCCGGATCGTTCCGGGCTCCGGTCAGTGGAAGATCAACGGTCGCACCCTTGAGGGCTACTTCCCCAACAAGGTGCACCAGCAGGAAGTCAACGAGCCCTTCAAGGTGCTCGAGCTGGACAACCGCTACGACGTCATCGCCCGCATCTCCGGCGGCGGCATCTCCGGCCAGGCCGGTGCGCTGCGCCTGGGCGTGGCCCGTGCGCTGAACGAGGCCGACGTGGACGCGAACCGTCCGGCCCTGAAGAAGGCCGGGTTCCTCAAGCGTGACGACCGTGCGGTCGAGCGCAAGAAGGCCGGTCTGAAGAAGGCCCGCAAGGCGCCGCAGTACAGCAAGCGCTAATCGCGCGCTGCACGCAGGCAGCCCTTGTCGAACGCCCCGGTGGCACTTCCGTGCTGCCGGGGCGTTCGGCTTTCGGCGACCGGCGGCGTATACCTGGAATCCAAGCCCCGGTCACAGCTCATCTACTTCGGAGGACACCAGTGGCACGACTCTTCGGCACAGACGGTGTGCGCGGCGTCGCCAATGCGGACCTGACGGCGGAGCTGGCGCTCGGTCTGTCGGTCGCGGCGGCTCACGTGCTGGCCGAGGCGGGGACGTTTGAGGGACACCGGCCGGTGGCCGTGGTCGGACGCGATCCGCGGGCGTCGGGGGAGTTCCTGGAGGCCGCGGTGGTCGCCGGCCTGGCCAGTGCCGGAGTGGACGTGCTGCGGGTGGGCGTGCTGCCGACCCCGGCGGTGGCGTACCTGACCGGCGCGCTCGGCGCCGACCTGGGCGTGATGCTCTCCGCCAGCCACAACCCGATGCCCGACAACGGCATCAAGTTCTTCGCCCGGGGTGGTCACAAGCTCGCCGACGAGCTGGAGGACCGGATCGAGGAGACCTACCGCGCGCACAGCGCCGGTGAGCCGTGGGAGCGGCCGACCGGTGCCGGCGTGGGCCGGGTCACCGACTACGACGAGGGCTTCGACAAGTACGTCGCGCACCTGGTCGGCGTGTTGCCCAACCGGCTGGACGGGCTCACGGTCGTCATCGACGGTGCGCACGGCGCGGCCGCCCGGGTCTCGCCGGAGGCGTTCGCGCGGGCCGGCGCCGAGGTCGTCACCCTCGGCACCGAGCCGGACGGGCTCAACATCAACGACGCCTGCGGCTCCACGCACCTCGACAAGCTCCGGGCCGCCGTCGTCGAGCACGGCGCCGCGCTGGGCGTCGCCCACGACGGTGACGCGGACCGCTGCCTGGCCGTGGACCACGCCGGCAACGAGGTCGACGGCGACCAGATCCTCGCCGTCCTGGCGCTCGGGATGCGCGAGGCCGGGACGCTGCGCAAGAACACCGTCGTCGCCACCGTCATGTCCAACCTGGGCTTCAAGCTGGCCATGGAGGGCGAGGGCATCGACCTCGTGCAGACCGGGGTCGGCGACCGGTACGTCCTGGAGGAGATGAAGGCGCACGGCTACGCGCTGGGCGGCGAGCAGTCCGGGCACGTCATCGTGCTGGACCACGCCACGACCGGTGACGGCACGCTGACCGGGCTGATGCTGGCCGCCCGGGTCGCGGCGACCGGCCGGTCGCTGGCCGAGCTGGCGGGCGTGATGGAGCGGCTGCCGCAGATCCTCATCAACGTCCCCGACGTCGACAAGGCGCGGGTGGGCAGTTCCGCCGAGGTCGCCGCGGCGGTCTCCGAGGCGGAGCAGGAGCTGGGCGCCACCGGGCGGGTGCTGCTGCGGCCGTCCGGCACCGAGCCGCTGGTCCGGGTGATGGTCGAGGCCGCCGACATCGAGCAGGCCCGGGCGGTCGCGCAGCGGCTCGCCGACGCGGTCAAGTCCGCGCTGGGGTAACGGAGTTCCGATCGGCGGGGTCGCCCGTGGACGGCAGTGCCACTGCCGTCCGGGGCGGCCCCGTCGTGGTGTCTACAGCTTCCGCAGCGACAGCCGCTGCACCTTGTGGTCCGGGCCCTTGCGCAGGACGAGGGTGGCGCGGCCGCGGTTGGGGGCCACGTTCTGTTCCAGGTTGGGCCGGTTGATGGTGCGCCACATCATGCGGGCGTACTCCAGCGCCTCGTCCTCGGATACCTGGGTGTACTTGCGGAAGTACGAGGACGGGTCCTGGAAGGCCGTCCCGCGCAGCTTGCGGAACCGGCCGAGGTACCAGCGTTCGATGTCCTCGGTGCGGGCGTCCACGTAGACCGAGAAGTCGAAGAAGTCGGCGAGGCCCAGCCGGGTGCGGCCGTCCTTGCCGGGCAGGGCCGGCTGGAGGACGTTGAGGCCCTCGACGATGAGGATGTCGGGCCGGTGCACGGTCAGCCGCTCGTCGGGCACGATGTCGTAGATCAGGTGCGAGTAGACGGGCGCGGTGACCTCCGCCTTGCCGGACTTCACGTCCGCGACGAAGCGGGTCAGCGCCCGGCGGTCGTAGGACTCCGGGAAGCCCTTGCGGGACATCAGGCCACGGCGGTGGAGTTCGGCGTTGGGGAAGAGGAAGCCGTCGGTGGTGACGAGCTCGACGCGCGGGTGCTCCGGCCAGCGGGCCAGCAGCGCCTGGAGGAGCCGGGCGGTGGTGGACTTGCCGACCGCGACGCTGCCCGCGACGCCTATGACGAACGGCGTGCCGGGCTGGGCGCCGTGGCCGTTGCCGGTGTCGTCGAGGAAGGTGTTGAGCGCGCCGCGCAGGTTGCTGGTGGCGCCGACGTAGAGGTTGAGCAGCCGGGACAGCGGGAGGTAGACGTCGCGCACTTCGTCGAGGTCGATGACGTCGCCCAGGCCGCGCAGCCGTTCGACCTCCTCGGCGGTGAGCGGCAGCGGGGTCTTCTCCCGCAGGGCGCTCCACTCCGCGCGGGTCAGGTCGACGTACGGCGAGCTGTCGGTGCGGCGTCGTTGCTGCGGATCCGTCGTCAGGGGCACGGGCCCATTGTCCGGGGCCGGCGCGGGCGGCCCGGCGGCGGGGTGGCGGTGCGGTGGCCGGGCCCGACCGGACCTGTGCGTTTGTGGCCGGCCGGGGCGGAGCCCGGTACGGTCGGTGACCGGGGGCGGCGCCAGGGGGCGCCGTGGCGACACAGGGGGGTGGCGTGCGAGCGCGCCTGCGGGAACTACTGCGCGAACGGGCCAGGCAACGACGGCTGCGGGCGGACGGCTTCGCCGCGCGGGTCCACGCCGAACTGGCCGAGGACCTGCCGGACGAGGACCTCGGGGAGGACCTGACGGACTTCCTGGACCGCTACGAGCCGGGCGCCGACCCGGAGGCCGACGAGGAACTGCGCGAACGCGTCCGCGAGGCGCGGGACCGGATAGCTCGCGGGTATTGACAAGGCCCCGGCGTAGGCTGCCCCCATGTGCGGAATCGTGGGATACGTGGGCGGGCAGAGCGCCCTTGAGGTGGTGCTGGCCGGGCTGAAACGGCTGGAGTACCGGGGCTACGACTCGGCCGGGGTCGCGGTGCTGGCGGACGGTGGGCTGGCGGCGGCCAAGAAGGCCGGCAAGCTGGCCAACCTGGAGAAGGAGCTGGCCGATCGGCCGCTGCCCACGGGCGCGGTGGGCATCGGCCACACCCGGTGGGCCACCCACGGCGGCCCGACGGACGCCAACGCCCACCCGCACCTCGACAACGCCGGACGGGTCAGCGTCGTCCACAACGGCATCATCGAGAACTTCGCCGCGCTGCGCGCCGAACTCGCCGACCGCGGCCACGCGTTGGCGTCCGAGACGGACACCGAGGTGGTCGCGCACCTGCTGGCCGAGGAGTACTCCTCGTGCGGGGAGCTGGCCGAGGCGATGCGGCAGGTGTGCCGGCGGCTGGAGGGGGCGTTCACCCTCGTCGCGGTGCACGCCGACACGCCGGACGTGGTCGTCGGGGCGCGCCGCAACTCCCCGCTGGTGGTGGGCATCGGCGAGGACGAGGCGTTCCTGGCCTCGGACGTGGCGGCGTTCATCGCGTACACCCGGCAGGCCGTCGAGCTGGGGCAGGACCAGGTCGTGGAGCTGCGCCGGGACGGGGTGACGGTCACCGACTTCGACGGGGCGCCGGCGCAGGTCCGCGCGTACCACGTGGACTGGGACGCCTCGGCCGCCGAGAAGGGCGGCTACGACTACTTCATGCTCAAGGAGATCGCCGAGCAGCCGAAGGCGGTCGCGGACACCCTGCTGGGCCGGGTCGACGCGGCCGGGGTGCTGTCCCTGGACGAGGTGCGGATCCCGCCGGCGGTGCTGCGGGAGGTCTCCAAGGTCGTCATCGTGGCGTGCGGGACGGCCTACCACGCCGGCATGATCGCCAAGTACGCCATCGAGCACTGGACGCGGATCCCCTGCGAGACCGAGCTGGCCAGCGAGTTCCGCTACCGCGACCCGATCCTGGACCACCGCACGCTGGTGATCGCCATCAGCCAGTCCGGCGAGACCATGGACACCCTGATGGCGCTGCGGCACGCCCGGGAGCAGGGCGCGCGGGTGCTCGCCATCTGCAACACCAACGGCTCGACCATCCCCCGCGAGTCGGACGCGGTGCTGTACACGCACGCCGGGCCGGAGGTCGCGGTGGCGTCGACGAAGGCGTTCCTGACCCAACTGGTCGCGGTCTACCTGGTCGCGCTGTACCTCGGGCAGGTGCGCGGCACCAAGTGGGGCGACGAGATCCGGGACGTGGTGCGCGAACTGGCGGCGATCGGCACGCAGGTGCAGCAGGTCCTCGGCACCATGGAGCCGGTCCGGGAGCTGGCCCGTTCCCTCGCGGACAAGAACACCGTGCTGTTCCTGGGCCGGCACGTCGGCTACCCGGTGGCCCTGGAGGGCGCGCTCAAGCTCAAGGAACTGGCGTACATGCACGCCGAGGGCTTCGCGGCCGGCGAGCTCAAGCACGGCCCGATCGCGCTCATCGAGGAGGACCTGCCGGTGGTCGTGGTCGTCCCGTCGCCCCGCGGCCGGTCCGTCCTGCACGGCAAGATCGTCTCCAACATCCAGGAGATCCGGGCCCGCGGCGCCCGCACCATCGTGATCGCCGAGGAGGGCGACGAGGCGGTGGTGCCGTACGCCGACCACCTCGTGCGGATCCCGCGGACGCCGGTGCTGCTACAGCCGTTGGTGTCCTCGGTGCCGCTGCAGGTGTTCGCGTGCGAGCTGGCCACCGCCCGGGGGAACGAGGTCGACCAGCCACGCAACCTCGCCAAGTCGGTGACGGTGGAGTGACCTGGTGATCATTGGGGTTGGGATCGACGTCGCGGAGATCGACCGGTTCGACGCGGCGCTGCGGCGGACGCCGGAGCTGGCGCACCGGCTGTTCAACGAGACGGAGTTGAACCTGTCGAGCGGTGAACGCCGGGGCATCGCCTCCTTGGCGGCCCGGTTCGCCGCGAAGGAGGCGGTGGCCAAGGCGCTGGGCGCGCCGGGGGGCCTGCGGTGGACGGACGCCGAGGTGTACGTGGAGGAGACCGGGCAGCCGCGGCTGCGGGTGCAGGGCACGGTCGCGGCCCGGGCCGCGGAACTGGGCGTGCGGTCCTGGCACGTGTCGCTCAGTCACGACGCCGGGGTGGCCTCGGCGGTGGTGATCGCGGAGGGGTAGGCGGCCCGGGTACTCCCCGGTGCGCCCGGCGGCGTGCGGGGGCGAGCGCTCCGCGCCACCGCCGCGGCCCGGTGTGACACTGGCCGCATGAGGACTGCCTACAGCGTGAAGACCGTGCGGGCCGCCGAGCGGGAACTGATGGCCCGGTTGCCCGAGGGGGCCCTGATGCAGCGGGCGGCGGCCGGACTGGCCGTCGCGTGCGCGGAGTTGCTGGGCCGGGTGTACGGCTCCCGGGTGGTGCTGCTGGTGGGGAGCGGCGACAACGGCGGGGACGCGCTGTACGCCGGCGCGCGGCTGGCGCGCCGCGGCGCCGGGGTGGCCGCGGTGCTGCTCGCACCCGAACGGGCCCACGCCGGCGGCCTGTCGGCGCTGCGCGGGGCCGGCGGCCGGGTGGCGACCGACCCGCTGCGCGACCTGGAACGGGCCGATCTGGTCCTGGACGGCATCGTCGGCATCGGCGGCCGCGGGGGGCTGCGCCCGGACGCCGCCCGGCTCGCCCGGGCCGCGCGGGCCGCGGCGACCGTGGCGGCGGTCGACCTGCCGAGCGGGGTGGACGCCGACACCGGCGAGGTGTCCGGGGACGCGGTGCGCGCGGACGCGACGGTGACGTTCGGCGCGTACAAGCCGGGCCTGCTGATCGACCCGGCGCGCGAACGGGCCGGGGCGCTCCGCCTGGTGGACATCGGCCTGCGCCCGCCGGCCGGTGCGGACGTGGAGGCGCTCCAGCACGCGGACGTGGCGGAGCTGCTGCCGCGGCCGGCCGCGGAGAGCGACAAGTACCGGCGGGGCGTGGTCGGGGTGGTCGCCGGGTCGGCGCGCTACCCGGGGGCGGCGGTGCTGGCGGTGGCCGGTGCGCTGCGGGGCGGTGCCGGGGCGGTGCGGTACGTGGGACCGGCGGCGGAGGCGGTGCTGGCGCGGTTTCCGGAGACGCTGGTGCACGCCGGCCCGCCGGAGAAGGCCGGCCGGGTCCAGTCGTGGGTGATCGGACCGGGCCTCGGCGACGAGTCGGGGGCGCTGGCGGAGGTGCTGGCGGCGGACGTCCCGGTGCTGGTGGACGCGGACGGGCTGCGCTTCCTGACGCCCGAGCAGGTGCGGCGGCGGACGGCCGGGACCCTGCTGACGCCGCACGCCGGGGAGGCGGCGGCGCTGTTGGAGCGCGGGCGCGCGGAGGTCGAGGCGGCGCGGCTGGCCTCGGTGCGGGAGCTGGCGGGGCGGTACGGGGCGACGGTGCTGCTGAAGGGCTCGACGACGTTGGTGGCAGATCCGGACGAGGGCGTTCCGGTGCGGGTCAACCCCACCGGGACGGGGTGGCTGGCGACCGCCGGCAGCGGGGACGTGCTCTCCGGCCTCACCGGCGCGCTGCTGGCGGCGGGCCTCGACCCGCGCGACGCCGGTTCGGCGGGCGCCTACCTGCACGGCCTCGCGGGGCGGCTGGCGGCCGGCCGGCACGGGGAGCCGATCGTGGCGTCGGAGGTGGCGGGGGCGCTGGGGGCGGCGTGGGAGAACGTGGTGTCCTCATAGGACGGGCGGGTCGTGCGGCGGGGCGGGGGCCCGTCGACGGCCGCCGCGCCGTGGGGCGGCGACGCTCCTCGCCACCCGCCGCCACGCCGCGCGACCCCGCCCCCGCACCCCCGCGGAAGAGGAACGCACCCGCACCACAACGTGGGAAGGCGGCCGGCTCAGCGCCTCGCCTGCGACACTGAGGGGGATGAACGAGACAGCGATGCGAGCCCGTGCCGCCATTGACCTCGCCGCCGTGCGGTCGAACGTCCGTGCACTGCGGAAGCGTGCCCCACGGGCGCAGCTGATGGCCGTCGTGAAGTCGGACGCCTACGGCCACGGCGCGGTCCGCTGCGGCCGCGCCGCCCGTGAGGCCGGCGCGCCCTGGCTGGGCGTGGCGCTGCCCGAGGAGGCGTTCGCGCTGCGCGCGGCCGGGGACGTCGGCCGGCTGCTGTGCTGGCTGTGGACGCCCGGCGGGCCCTGGGGCAGAGCGATCGAGCAGGACGTCGACGTCTCGGTGAGCGGCCTGTGGGCGCTGCGGGAGGTCGTCGCAGCGGCGCGCGACCGCGGGCGCGCCGCGCGGGTGCAGCTCAAGGTCGACACCGGGCTGGGGCGCAACGGCTGCCCGCCCGCCGAGTGGACGGAACTGACCGCCGCCGCCCGGGCCGCCGAGGCCGAGGGCCTGCTCGCGGTCACCGGCGTCTGGTCGCACTTCGCCTGCGCCGACGAGCCCGGGCACCCGTCGATCGCCGCCCAGCTGGCGGAGTTCCACCGGGCGCTGGCCGTCGCGGAGGCGGCCGGGCTGCGCCCGGAGGTGCGGCACATCGCCAACACCCCGGCGCTGCTCACCCTCCCCGAGGCCCACTTCGACCTCGTCCGCACCGGCATCGGCGTCTACGGGGTCTCGCCCAGCCCCGAGCTCGGCACCCCCGAGGACTTCGGGCTGCGGCCGGTGATGACGCTGGAGGCGTCGCTGGCGTCGGTCAAGCGGGTGCCGGGCGGGCACGGGGTGTCGTACGGGCACCACTACACGACGCCGGGGGAGACGACGCTGGCGCTGGTCCCGCTGGGGTACGCCGACGGGATCCCGCGGCACGCCTCGGGCACCGGACCGGTGCTGGTCGCCGGGAAGTGGCGGACGGTCGCCGGGCGGATCGCGATGGACCAGTTCGTGGTGGACCTGGGCGGCGACCGGGCCGAGGTCGGCGAGCCGGCGGTGCTGTTCGGCCCCGGGGACCGCGGGGAGCCGAGCGCGGAGGACTGGGCGCGGGCGGCCGGAACCATCGGGTACGAGATCGTCACGCGGATCGGCAAGCGGGTGCCGCGCGTCTACGTGGACAGCGAGGTGCCGGCGCAGGCCGGGGACCGGAGCGAGGGTGACACGGCGCTGACGGGGGGCGTGGCATGACCGACGGGACGGAGGCCGCGGCGCAGGCGGTCGAGACCGCCGCGGAGGCGGCCGGCAACTGGGCCAAGGCGGGGCGTCAGGCGGGCTTCGCGGGCCTGGCGATCGGCGTGGTCGCGGCGGGTGCGGCGGCCGGGGTGGCCATAGAGCGTCTGACGGTCGGCCGCGGGATGCGGCGCCGGGCGCGGCTGGCGCTGGACGCGGCGGGCCCGTACGGCACGCTGCGCGGCACCTCGGGGGTGGCGCTCGCCGAGGACGGGACCGAGCTGTACTACGAGGTCGACGAGGTGGCGACCGGTCCGGCTCCCAAGGGCGGCAGGGTTGTCGGGGGCGGCCGGGCGGGCAAGGAGACGCGGGCCGCGCACGAGGCCCGGACCGGGCTGCACAAGCGGCTGACGGCGGCCCTGGGGCGGCGCTCCCCGGCGCCCACGGTCGTCTTCAGCCACGGCTACTGCCTCGGTCAGGACTCCTGGCACTTCCAGCGCGCCGCGCTGCGCGGCGCGGTCCGCACGGTGCACTGGGACCAGCGCAGCCACGGCCGCTCGGCGCGCGGCCACGGGCAGATCGAGGGGACCGAACCGGTCACCATCGACCTGCTGGGCCGGGACCTGAAGGCGGTGCTGGACGCCGCGGTGCCCGAGGGGCCGATCGTGCTGGTCGGGCACTCGATGGGCGGGATGACGGTGATGGCGCTGGCCGACCAGTTCCCCGAGTACGTGGCGGAGCGGGTGGTCGGCGTGGCGCTGATCGGGACGTCGGCGGGCCGGCTGAGCGAGGTGGGTTTCGGGCTGCCGTCGATGGGCTCGAAGGCGTTCCACCTGCTGGCGCCGGGGGTGCTCAAGGCGCTGGGGCGGCAGAGCGAGATCGTCGAGCGGGGCCGGCGGGCCACCGCCGACCTGTTCGCGGGGTTGATCAAGCGTTATTCGTTCGGCGCGCAGGACGTGGACCCGGCGATCGCGCGGTTCGGGGAGCGGCTGATCGAGGCGACCCCGATCGACGTGGTCGCCGAGTTCTTCCCGGCGTTCGCGGTGCACGACAAGACCGAGGCGCTGGTGGCGTACGACGCGGTGCCGGCGCTGGTGCTGGCCGGGGAGAAGGACCTGATCACGCCGGCCGAGCACAGCCGGACCATCGCCGAGGTGCTGCCGGACGCCGAGCTGGTGTGCGTCCCGGACGCCGGGCACCTGGTGATGCTGGAGCGGCCCGAGCTGGTCAACGACCACCTGGTGGGGCTGGTGGAACGGGCGAGCGCGGCGGCCCGCCGGTCGCGCACCGCGCGGGCCTGAGCCGGGCCCAGGCGCCGGGGCCGGGCCCGACGCGGGACCGGCAGCCCGTCCGGGCCGTACCATTTGCGGCATGAGCACCACTGGCGTGACCGCCCGCGTAACCGTCAAGTCCCCCGATCAGATGCAGGAGTTGGGTCGCCGGTTGGCGCCGCTGCTGCGCCCCGGCGACCTGGTGCTGCTCACCGGTGAGCTGGGCGCGGGCAAGACGACGTTGACCCGCGGCCTGGGCGAGGCCCTGGGCGTGCGGGGTGCCGTGACCTCGCCGACCTTCGTCATCGCGCGGGTGCACCCGTCGCTCACCGGCGGTCCGGCGTTGGTGCACGTCGACGCGTACCGGCTCGACGGCGGCCTGGACGAGATGGAGGACCTGGACCTCGACGTCTCGCTGCCGGAGTCGGTGGTGGTCGTCGAGTGGGGCGACGGCAAGGTCGAGGAGTTGTCGGAGGACCGGCTGCACGTCGTCATCGGGCGGGCCGTGGGAGGGGACGACGCCCCTGGTGGGCCGGCCGGTCACTTGGAGGAGGGCCTGGACGACGTGGACGACGTCCGCGAGGTGACGGTCATCGGGCTCGGTGCGCGGTGGGCGGACGCCGGCCTTCCCGAGCTGGAGATCTGCTGACGAAAGGGGCGTAAAGGCTCTTATCGGGCCAGGCGGCCCGATAGTTTCCGACAAGCCGTCGGCAAGATGTTGCGCGCGCGGTGTCGGCCGTGGTCACATGGGTGGAAGAGCCCTGGTTAGGTGTGCCTAAGTAGAGCCTAACCGCTGTCGCTTGCCCCAGGAGCCCGGGAGGCGTCCATGTCCCCCCACCAGCCCCCGTCCGCGCCCGAGCGGCGCGCGGACGCCCCCGTCGCGGCGGCCGGGCGCGCCGATCGGACCGCACGGAAGACCCCGCCGACGATGAACGAACTGCTCGCCGCGGGCGCCGCGGCCAACGCCGTCTCCACGCCGCCGGACACCGCGGAGCGGCCCGCTACGGAGAAAGCCGACGACTCGGGCGAGTCAGGGAAAAACGCCGGGCCGGGCGGTCGGGCGTCCACTCCGGGACGCGACGCCGCGTAACCCACAGGGGCGAAGCGGGCGGGCGCGGACGGCTCCGCGCCGCCGGCTCAGGGGACGACGACGATCTTCACGCCGCGCACCGCGAAGTCCCACAGCGCCGCGCCGTCCGCGCGCGACTCCCGGATGCCACCGGTCTTCTTCGCGTTCGCCCCACCCGGGGCGGGCGTGGAGCCGTCGACCGCCGCGCTGAAGCCGACGACCACCCCGTCCACGCTGGCGAACCGCACCACGTGCTCGATCGCCACCCCGTCCGAGCCGGTCACGCTCACCGACCGCGAGCTGACCGGGTACGTCCCCGGCACCGGGGACACCGTGCTCGGCGCCACCGCGAACGTCCGCTGCGCCGCGCCGTCGGCGCCGACCAGCCAGACCCGCTTGGCGCCCAGCGCGTACACCACGCGCTTTCCGCTGCCGGACTGCGCCGGGACCGGGGCGGGGGCCGGCGGCTTGTCCTTCTTGTCGTGCTGGTCGCGGGCGGCCGGCTTCTCGTCGGAGGTCCGGACGCTGCCGCGGACCGGGGTCAGCGGGCCGGAGGCGGACGCGGACGCCTGGAAACCGAGCAGGCCGATCGCGACCAGGGCGGCCGCGGTGAGACCGGTGACGATCGTGCTGCTCTTCGAGGGCACCGCGGGTGCCACCTTTCCGTCCGCTCCCGGCCACCGGCGGGGAGGCTGCTGACTGTGCCGACTGCGGATCGACGGTAGCACCGGCCGGGGCACCGCCGGCCGCGCCGTAGTCTTTAAGGCGTGCTGCTGCTAGCTCTTGACACCGCCACCCCCGCCGTCACGGTCGCGCTCCACGACGGCTCCCGCGTCCTCGCCGCCGCCGGCGAGGTGGACGCCCGCCGGCACGGCGAACTGCTGCTGCCCGCCGTCGACCGGGTGCTGGCCGAGGCCGGACACAAGCTGGCCGAGGTCAGCGACGTCGTCGTCGGCGTCGGCCCCGGCCCGTACACCGGGCTGCGAGTGGGCCTGGTGACCGCCACCACCTTCGGCGCGGCCCTGGGCGTCCCGGTCCACGGCCTGTGCTCGCTGGACGGCATCGCCCACGCCTCCGGCCTGACCGAACCCTTCGTCGTGGCCACCGACGCCCGCCGCAAGGAGGTCTACTGGGCACGCTACGCCCGCCCGTCGCCCGACCACCGCCCCGGCACGAGCCGCTCCGCGGCGCCCCTCCCCCTGACCCGGCTGACCGAGCCCGCGGTGGACCGCCCCGCCGACCTCGCCGAGCAGGTCGCCGGGGTCCCCGCCGTGGGGGCCGGCGCGCTGCTCTACGACACCGTCTTCACCGGCGTGCTGCGGGACGGGCCCGCGCACCAGTCCGCCGCCGCGCTGGCCGAGCTGGCGGCCCGGAAACTGGCCGCCGGCGAGGAACTGCTCCCGCCGCGCCCGCTGTACCTGCGCCGGCCCGACGCCCAGGTGCCGGCCAACTACAAGGTGGTCACTCCCCAGTGAGTGGCCAACCCGAGGCGCCGGGTCGCCCCGTCGAACTGCGGGAGATGCGCTGGTGGGACCTGGACGCGGTGCTGGAGCTGGAGCGCGAGCTGTTCCCCGAGGACGCCTGGTCGCCGGGGATGTTCTGGTCCGAACTCGCGCACGCCCGCGGCCCGCTGGCCAACCGCCGCTACCTCGTCGCCGAGTCGGCCGGCCGGATCCTCGGCTACGGAGGGCTGGCCGCGACCTGCGGCACCGGTGACGTGCAGACCATCGCCACCGCCCGCGACCAGTGGGGCACCGGCCTCGGCGCCCGACTGCTGACCGCGCTGCTGGCCGCCGCCACCGACTTCGAGTGCCAGGAGGTGCTGTTGGAGGTGCGGGTCGACAACGCCCGCGCCCAGCGCCTCTACGAGCGGTTCGGCTTCGAACCGCTCGGCTTCCGCCGCGGCTACTACCAGCCCGGCAACGTCGACGCGCTGGTGATGCGCCGCCCCACCCAGACCTCTTCCGAAGCACCCTCCGTACAAGGAACGTGAACATGGCTGACTCCCGCGGCGGACCGCTCGTCCTCGGCATCGAGACCTCCTGCGACGAGACCGGTGTCGGCATCGTCCGCGGTCACACCCTCCTGGCCGACGCGGTCGCCTCCAGCGTCGACGAGCACGCCCGCTTCGGCGGAGTGGTGCCCGAGGTGGCCTCCCGCGCCCACCTGGAGGCGATGGTCCCCACCATCCAGCGCGCGCTGAAGGACGCCGGGGTCACCGCCTCGGACCTGGACGGCATCGCGGTCACCGCCGGCCCCGGCCTGGCGGGTGCCCTGCTGGTCGGCGTCTCGGCCGCCAAGGCGTACGCCTACGCCCTCGGCAAGCCGCTCTACGGCGTCAACCACCTCGCCTCGCACATCTGCGTCGACCAGTTGGAGCACGGCCCGCTGCCGGAGCCGACGATGGCGCTGCTGGTCAGCGGCGGCCACTCGTCGCTGCTGCTGGCCCCGGACATCACCTCCGACGTCCGGCCGCTGGGCGCCACCATCGACGACGCGGCGGGCGAGGCGTTCGACAAGGTGGCGCGGGTGCTCAACCTCGGCTTCCCCGGCGGCCCGGTCATCGACCGTTGGGCCCGCGAGGGCGACCCGGAGGCGATCCGCTTCCCGCGCGGGCTGACCGGCCCCCGCGACGCCGCCTACGACTTCTCCTTCTCCGGCCTGAAGACCTCGGTGGCCCGCTGGATCGAGGCCAAGCGGGCGGCCGGCGAGGAGGTGCCGGTGGCGGACGTCTCGGCGTCCTTCCAGGAGGCGGTCGTCGACGTCCTGACCCGCAAGGCCGTGCGGGCCTGCAAGGACAACGGCGTGGACCACCTGATGATCGGCGGCGGGGTGGCGGCCAACTCCCGGCTGCGGGCGATGGCGCAGCGGCGCTGTGAGGACGCCGGCATCCGACTGCGGGTGCCGCGCCCCAAGCTGTGCACCGACAACGGCGCGATGGTCGCGGCCCTGGGCGCCGAGATGGTGGCCCGCAACCGCCCGGCCTCCGCCTGGGACCTCTCCGCGGACTCCTCGCTGCCGGTCACCGAGCCGCACGTCCCGGACCCGCACGCGCACGACCACGGCCAGGACCACGGGCACGGCCACGCGCAAGATCACGACCACGATCACTTCCACGAGCTCAGCAAGGACAACCTGTACCCGTAGGCGGCCGGGACCGTGGCGGCCCCGGTGCGGCGTCCTATCCTGGAGGGCCGGGGGGCCGGGGAGCCGCCCCGTTCGCAACACCGGGGGACGACGGGGGTCGACGCAGTGCAGTGGTGGTATCTCTTCGTCCTGACCGGGCCGGCCCTCTACGCCGCCTCCGCGGCGCGGGGTGCGGCCCGCAAAGCGCTGAAGACCCGGCACCGGCGCAAGCTGGCCCTCATCGAGGCCCGCCGCGAGGAGCGCCTGGCCCTGGAGGCCGCGGACCGGCCGCCCGCCCCGGTCTGCGGCTGTGAGCACCACCTCGCCAAGCACGACAAGCAGGGCATGTGCCACGAGACGGTGCCCACGGCCGTGGCCTGGGACGCGGACCACGCGCCGGTCCGGTACGAGGCCCGCCGGTGCAACTGCCAGCAGTACGTGGGCCCGCAGCCGCTCTCCCAGGTCTACGCCGAGGACCTGACCGACCTGGCCTGAGCCGCCGTCAGGCGTCCGCTCCGGCGGGGTGCCCGAGCAGCATCGTCGGCGCGCCGGCGACCCGGGTGAGGAAGACCGTGCACGCGTGCGGCCCGGCGAGCTTGAGCTTCTTGCGCAGTTCCTCGGGCTCCACCGCGGACCCGCGCTTCTTGATCACCGCGACGCCGACCCCGCGCTCCCGCAGCAGCGCCCGCAGCTTCTTGACGTTGAAGGGCAGCACGTCGGTGAGCGCGTACGCGGTGGCGTAGGGCGTCGGCCGCAGCCGGTCCGCCGTCACGTAGGCGATGGTCGGGTCGATCAGTCGCCCGTCGACCTGCTCGGCGACGTCCGCGACCAGATGGGCGCGGATCACCGCACCGTCCGGCTCGTAGAGCCAGCCGCCGACCGGGCCGGGCTCGGGATCGGGCAGGCCGGCGCCGAGCAGCGAGTCGCCGGCCGGCAGCAGGGTGGCCCGCCGGGCGCCGGCCCGGCCGGTGCCGAACCACACCACGGCCTCCTTCACGTCCCCGCCGTCGGAGATCCACTCGGTCTCGGCGTCCGCGGGCAGCGCCTCGTGCGGCACCCCCGGCGCGATCTTCAACGCCGCGTGCGGTGCGGCGCGGGCCGCCTCGACGGCCCAGGACAGCGGCGGCGAGTACGCCTCGGGGTCGAAGACGCGGCCGCCGCGTGCCTTGGTGCGGCGCGCCGGGTCCACGAACACCGCGTCGTACCCGGCGGTGTCGACCTCCGTGACGTCCGCGCACCGCACCTCGATCCGGTCCGCCAGGCCCAGCGCCTCGGCGTTCGCCCGGGCGGCCGCGCAGGCCAGCGGATCGCGGTCCACGGCCAGCACCCGGATCCCGGCCCGGGCCAGGGCGAGCGCGTCGCCGCCGATCCCGGAGCACAGGTCGGCCAGGGTCCGCACACCGAGCGCGGCGAGCCGGGCGGCGCGGTGGGCGGCCACCGGGGCGCGGGTGGACTGCTCGACGCCGTTCGGGGTGAAGTACATCCGCGCCGCGTCCGGGCCGAACTTCGCGGCCGCGCGTTGCCGCAGCCGGGCCTGCCCGAGGGCGGCGGAGACCAGCGGTGCGGGGTGGTCGCGGCGCAGCCGGGTGGCGGTCGCCAGTTCGTCCGCCGGGTCGTGGTCCCGCAGGACGGCCAGGAGCTGTTGTCCTTCGGGGGCGAGCAGCGCGGAGAAGGTGTCGAGGTCGGTCACCCGCACCATTGTGGGCCAGCCGCCGGGCGGGCCCGCGGACGGCTCGGCCCGCGGTCCGCCCGGTGGCGGGGGCCGTCAGGTGCCGGGCGTGGGGCCGGTGACCCGCGGCACCCGCTGGGTGGCGTCGGCGTCCGGCCGCGGCGGTGCCGGTCGGACCGGTTCCCGCCGGCGCTGCGCGCTGTCGCTGACCCGCAGCAGCACCGCCACCATCACCCAGTTCGCGACCATCGACGAACCGCCCGCGGCGAGGAACGGCAGCGCCTTGCCGGTGAGCGGGATCAGGCCGGTGACGCCGCCGGTGACGACGAAGACCTGGAGCAGCAGCGCCCCGGAGAGGCCGACCGCCAGCAGCTTGCCGAACGGGTCGCGGGCGGTCAGTCCGGCCCGCATGCCGCGCTGGGCCAGCAGTGCGTACAGCAGCAGGATGGCCATCACTCCGGCCAGTCCCAACTCCTCGCCGACGGTGGTGAGGATGAAGTCGCTGTTGCCGGCGAAGCCGATCAGCTCGGGGTGGCCCTGGCCGAGGCCGGTGCCGCCGATCCCGCCGCTGCCGAAGCTGAACAGCGCCTGCGCGGCCTGGTCGGAGATCAGGCCCGGCGGCCGCTTGTCCGGCGGCAGGAAGATGTCCATCGGGTGCAGCCAGGCCATCACGCGGCCCTTGACGTGCGGTTCGGTGGAGCCGACGACGCCGGCGCCGATCACGGCCATCAGCAGGCCGCAGACCACCCAACTGGTGCGTTCGGTGGCCATGTAGAGCATGATCACGAAGACGCCGAAGAAGATCAGCGAGGTGCCCAGGTCGCGCTCGAAGACCAGCACCAGCAGGCTGATCACCCAGATCGTGAAGATCGGGCCGAGCTGTCGCCCCGGCGGCAGCTGCATGCCCAGCACCCGGCGCCCGGACAGCGCCAGCGCGTCACGGCTGACGGTCAGGTAGCCGGCGAAGAACACCACGATCATGATCTTCACGAACTCGCCGGGCTGGAGCGACAACGGCCCGAGCATGATCCAGCGCTTGGCGCCGAACTTGTCCGCGCCGAAGAACGCCGGTGCCATCAGCATCACCAGCGCGACCGCCATCGTCAGGTAGATGTAGCGCTGGAGGAGCCGGTGGTCGCGCAGCACGATCAGGATGACGACGCAGACCGCGACGCCGATGACCGTCCACACCAACTGCCCGGTCGCCGCCTGGGCGATGTGCAGCCGGGGTTTCTCCGCGTAGGTGATGTCCAGCCGGTGCAGCAGCACCAGGCCGATCCCGGTGAGCAGGGTCGCCAGCGGGAGGATCAGCGGATCGGCGCGCGGCGCGAACCGGCGGACCACGAGGTGCGCCACCAGCGCGATGAAGAAGACGCTCACCGCGAAACCGCCCAGCCCGCCCCCGAGCTGCCCCTTCATGGACAGCTCGGTGTAGGCGTAGCCGAAGACGGTGATGAACACGACGAAGCCGAGCAGCCACGCCTCGGTGCGCCGACGGTTCGGGGCCTGGGCCAGCGCGGCGAACGTCATGGTGCGCTCGGCGTCGCTCTCCGGCCCCCCGGAATCCCGGGGAGCGCTGGTCAGTCCACGCACGGTTCCTCCGCCATCGATGGGTCTGGGCCGCGGGGCGGCCGGGTCGTGGCCCGGACTCGGCGGTCCCGGAGGCAAGACGGGGCAGCGTAGGGGCCGGGTTGCGGCCGGGCGGAAGGTGTGTCCGACTCCACGCCCGGCCACGGGCAGCAGATACGGTACGCGTCCCCGGCGCGCTGGCACTCCGCTTGACCGAGTGCTAACCGCGTCATAGTCTCAGCGTTGGCACTCTCCCTAAGGGAGTGCCAACACAGCGACGGGCAGGTCCGGCACCCGCGACGACGGATCGACCTGGTCGCCACCTCAGACAGTTAACCCCGTGAGATCTCCGAAGGGGGAGGTCGGATCGTGACGACCGCCAGCTCCAAGGTTGCCATCAAGCCGCTTGAGGACCGCATCGTGGTCCAGCCGCTCGACGCCGAGCAGACCACGGCTTCGGGCCTGGTCATTCCGGACACTGCTAAGGAGAAGCCCCAGGAGGGCGTCGTCCTGGCGATCGGTCCGGGCCGCTTCGAGGACGGCAAGCGCGTCGAGCTCGACGTCAAGGTCGGTGACGTCGTGCTCTACAGCAAGTACGGCGGCACCGAGGTGAAGTACAGCGGCGAGGAGTACCTCGTCCTCTCGGCTCGCGACGTGCTCGCGATCGTCGAGAAGTAAGTCACCCAGATTTGCCCTGATCTGCGCCCCTGGTTCCCGCGTTCTCATCGACCCGGGGCAGGGGCGCAGTTCGTTTGAGCGAAAGCGGTCACGGCGGCGAGGCCGACGATCGCAACGAGAGGACTTGAAGCACCCATGGCGAAGATCCTGAAGTTCGACGAGGACGCCCGTCGCGCCCTTGAGCGCGGCGTCAACAAGCTGGCCGACACGGTCAAGGTCACCATCGGCCCCAAGGGTCGCAACGTCGTCATCGACAAGAAGTTCGGTGCGCCGACCATCACCAACGACGGTGTCACCATCGCCCGCGAGGTCGAGGTCGAGGACCCGTACGAGAACCTCGGCGCCCAGCTCGTCAAGGAGGTGGCGACCAAGACCAACGACATCGCGGGTGACGGCACCACCACCGCGACCGTGCTGGCCCAGGCCCTGGTCCGCGAGGGTCTGCGCAACGTCGCCGCGGGTGCTTCCCCGGCCGCCCTGAAGAAGGGCATCGACGCCGCCGTCAAGGCCGTCTCCGACGAACTGCTGGCGACCGCCCGCCCGATCGACGACAAGTCCGACATCGCCGCCGTGGCCGCGCTGTCCGCCCAGGACCCGCAGGTCGGCGAGCTGATCGCCGAGGCGATGGACAAGGTCGGCAAGGACGGCGTGATCACCGTCGAGGAGTCCAACACCTTCGGCCTGGAGCTGGACTTCACCGAGGGCATGGCCTTCGACAAGGGCTACCTGTCGCCGTACATGGTCACCGACCAGGAGCGCATGGAGGCCGTCCTCGACGACCCCTACATCCTGATCCACCAGGGCAAGATCTCCTCCATCCAGGACCTGCTGCCGCTGCTGGAGAAGATCATCCAGGCCGGCGCCTCGAAGCCGCTGCTGATCATCGCCGAGGACGTCGAGGGCGAGGCCCTCTCCACCCTCGTCGTCAACAAGATCCGCGGCACCTTCAACGCGGTGGCCGTCAAGGCCCCCGGCTTCGGTGACCGCCGCAAGGCGATGCTCGGCGACATGGCCACCCTCACCGGCGGCACCGTCGTCGCCGAAGAGGTCGGCCTCAAGCTCGACCAGGTCGGCCTGGAGGTGCTCGGCACCGCCCGTCGTGTGACCGTCACCAAGGACGACACCACCCTCGTCGACGGTGGCGGCAACTCCGAGGACGTCGCGGGTCGCGTCGCCCAGATCAAGGCCGAGATCGAGGCCACCGACTCCGACTGGGACCGCGAGAAGCTCCAGGAGCGCCTCGCCAAGCTCGCCGGCGGCGTCTGCGTGATCCGCGTCGGCGCGGCCACCGAGGTCGAGCTCAAGGAGAAGAAGCACCGTCTGGAGGACGCCATCTCCGCGACCCGCGCCGCGGTCGAGGAGGGCATCGTCTCCGGCGGTGGCTCCGCGCTCGTCCACGCCGTGAAGGTCCTGGAGGGCAACCTCGGCAAGGACGGCGACGAGGCCACCGGTGTCGCCGTGGTCCGCCGCGCCGCCGTCGAGCCGCTGCGCTGGATCGCCGAGAACGCCGGCCTTGAGGGCTACGTGATCACCGCCAAGGTGGCCGAGCTCGACAAGGGCAACGGCTTCAACGCCGCCACCGGCGAGTACGGCGACCTGGTCAAGGCCGGCGTCATCGACCCGGTCAAGGTCACCCGCTCCGCCCTGGAGAACGCGGCCTCCATCGCCTCCCTCCTCCTGACGACCGAGACCCTGGTCGTCGAGAAGAAGGAAGAGGAAGAGCCCGCCGCTGCCGGCCACGGCCACGGCCACGCGCACTGACGCACCGCGCGCATCCGCCGGCGGCACGCCCGCCGGCACCCGTCGAGGCCCGGTCCCGCTCCCCGCGGGACCGGGCCTCGCCCGCGTCCGGCGCCCCGCCGGGTACCGGGGAACGGCGGTGCGTCAGGCCGAGTGGCCCAGCCCCTCCCGCCGCACCGGATCCGCGAACGGCCGCCCCGCCGCGTACCGTTCCAGCTCGTCCAGGGCGTGGTCGGCCATCCGGTGCAGCTCGGTGCCCAACGAACCGGCGATGTGCGGGGTGAGCAGCACGTTCGGCAGGTCGTACAACGGGGAGTCGGCGGGCGGGAGTTCGGGCTCGGTGACGTCCAGCACCGCGCCGAGCCGGCCGCTGGACAGCTCGGCGAGCAGCGCCGCCCCGTCGACGAGGGACCCGCGCGAGGTGTTGACCAGCGTCGCCCCGTCCGGCATCAGGGCCAGCTCGCGGGCGCCGATCAGGTGCCGGGTGGCGGGCACCTCCGGCGCGTGCACGCTCACCACGTCGCTGCCCGCGCACAGCTCGGCCAGCGCGACCTTCCGCACGCCCCACCGCGCCGCCTCCTGGGCGGTCACGAACGGATCGTGCAGCAGCACCCGCAGCGCGAACGGGCGCAGCAGTTCGATGACGCGGCGGCCGATGCGGGAGGCGCCGACGATCCCCACCGTGCGGTCGTGGTTGCCGGCACCGTCCAGCTCGCGCAGCCAGTCGTGCCGGGTGCGCAGGGTGCGGTAGCGGTGCGCGGCGGGCAGCACCCGTTTGTTGGCGAACAGGATGGCGGCCAGGGTGTACTCCGCGACCGGCCGCGCGTTCGCCGCGGCGGCCGAGCTGACGACGACGCCACGGTCCCAACAGGCGTCGGTGACATGGCCCTTGACCGACCCGGCGGCGTGCACGACGGCCCGCAGCCGGGGCGCCGCGGCCAGCACCCGGGCGGTCAGCGGCGGCGCGCCCCAGCAGGTCAGCAGCACCTCCGCGGTGGCCAGGGCCGCCGCGACCGCGGGCTCCGCCGCGGCCAGGTCGTGCGCGACGAGCCGGTCGTCCGTACGGACCAGGCGGGCCAACCGGGCCCGCTGCGACGGCCCGAGCAGCCGTTCGGCGATGCCTGGCCCCATGGCCAGAAGAAGGGCTGGGCGCATCTGTCGACTCCTCCTGCGTGATGGCGGGCGGCGTGCGGCTCCCGCCGCCCCGGCGGTTGCTGACTGCCCGTCGAAAGGGCGGGCAATCCCATCGGCGGCGCGCCGCCGCACCCCACCGGAAGACCACACGCCACCCCGGCCACCACGGGACACGCCCCGCCGCCCCGCTACCGTTCCGGTATGACGACTGCACTGATCACAGGAGCGACGGCCGGCATCGGCGCCGCGTTCGCCCGTCGGCTCGCGGGCGACGGGCACAGCGTGGTGCTGGTGGCCCGCGACGAGAAGCGGCTCCGCGAGCAGGCCACCGAACTGCACGACCGGCACGGGATCGAGGCGGAGGTGCTCAGCGCCGACCTGGCGACCGAAGAGGGGATCGCCGCCGTCGAGGCGCGCCTGACGGACCCCAAGCACCCGGTGGACCTGCTGGTCAACAACGCCGGCTTCGGCAACAAGGGCGAGTACCTCGAAGTCCCGATGGCCGACGAGCTGGCGATGCTCAAGGTGCACTGCGAGGCCGTGCTGCGGCTGACCACGGCCGCGGCGCGGGGGATGCGCGAGCGCCGGCGCGGCGCCGTGGTGAACGTGGCCTCGGTCGCGGCGTTCGTCCCGCGCGGCACGTACGGCGCGAGCAAGGCGTGGGTCGTGCAGTTCACCCAGGGCGCCGCCCGCGACCTGGCCGGCAGCGGGGTGCGCCTGATGGCGCTGTGCCCGGGCTTCGTGCGGACCGAGTTCCACCAGCGGGCCGGGATGGGGACGGACAACATCCCGGGCTGGATGTGGCTCGACGCGGACAACCTCGTCGACGCGGCCATGAAGGACCTGGCGCGCGGCAAGTCGCTGTCCGTCCCGGACCCGCGCTACAAGGCCCTGATGGGCGCCGTGAAGCTGGCGCCGCGCGGCCTGCTCGGCGGACTCACCTCGCGCACGGGACGCAAGTACGGTCCTCAGTAGGGGAGTTGCCGCACGCCTGTCGGGAGGCGGTGCGCCCCGGGGCCCGGGCGGCCGGGCCCCGGGGCGTCAGTTCGCCGTCCGCGCACGGTGCTTCAGCACGGTCGCCCGGGCCTCCGCCGGCAGCGGATCGCCCGCTTCCAACAGGCGCGGCAGCAGTTCGCGCCGGGTGGTCAGGGCGCGGAACATCAGCGCGACGGTGACGTCGTGGTCGGGCCGGTGCTCGACGCGCACCGGGTCGCCGACCCGGATCTCCCCGGCCTGGAGCACCCGCAGGTACGCGCCCGGCGTCGCGGCCGCGGTGAACCGCTTGATCCAGCCGCGCTCGTCCAGCCAGCCCTGGAACGTGCGGCAGGGGATCCGCGGGCAGGTGACCTCCAGCAACACCTCGGGCCCGACGCGCCAGCGTTCGCCGATGCGGGCGTCGGTGACTTCCAGGCCGGTGGTGGTGAGGTTCTCGCCGAAGACGCCGTTGGGCAGTGTGCGGTCCAGCTGCCGCTGCCAGTCGTCGAGGTCCTCGCGGGCGTAGGCGTAGACGGCCTGGTCGTCGCCGCCGTGGTGGCGCCGGTCCACCACCGCGTCGCCGGCGAGGCCGCTGCCGCCGATGCCCTTGGGACCGGGGGCCGACACCGCGACGGGGCCGGTCACGGGGCGCTTGTCGATGCCGGTGCCGCCCTCGGCGGAGGTGTACGGAGCGGCGAAGGCCCGCCCCACGTTCACGGACAGCAGCTTCGCGTTCATGTCCGTACGGTAAGACATCCGGCAAAAGGCGTCTTTCGATTTTTCACGGTCTGTCCAAGATTCGCTTATGCTTGAAGGGTGATCGAAGCTCGTCATCTGCGGGTGCTGCGCGCCGTGGCCCGGACCGGTTCCTTCTCCGCCGCCGCACGGGAACTCGGCTGCACCCAGCCCGCGGTCAGTCAGCAGATGAAGGCCCTGGAGCAGTCCGTCGGCACCCCGCTGCTGGTGCGCACGGGACGCGAGATGCGGTTGACGCACGCGGGTGAAGCCCTGGTCCGGCACGCGGTCGGCATCCTGGCGGGGCTCACCGCGGCCGAGGACGAGGTCGCGGCGATCGCGGGGCTGCGCGCGGGGCGGGTGCGACTGGTGTCGTTCCCGTCGGGGAGCTCGACGCTGGTGCCGACCGCGCTGGCCAAGATGCGGGCCGCGCACCCGCGCGTCCGGGTGTCGCTGGACGAGGCCGAACCGCCGCGCTCGATCGACCTGTTGCGCAACGGCGACTGCGAGATCGCGCTGGCCTTCCGCTACCCGGAGGTGCCCGGCGCCGATCCGTCCGCCGGGGCGGAGTGGGCCGACCTGGTGGTCCGGCCGGTCCTGTCCGACCGGCTGGTGGGGCTGGTGCCGGAGGGCCACCGGCTGGCACGGGCCGGCACCGCGCGCTTCGCGGACCTGGCCGACGAGCCGTGGATCGCGGGCTGCCCGCGCTGCCGCACGCACCTGGTCGAGGTCTGCGAGCGGGTCGGGTTCACCCCGCGCATCGACTTCGCCACCGACGACTATCCGGCGGTGATCGGCCTGGTCGGGGCGGGGCTGGGGGTCGCGGCGCTGCCCGAGCTGACCCTGGAGTCGGTGCGGCCCAAGGGGGCGGCGACGGTCCGTATGGAGCCGGCCGTGCACCGTGAGATCGTCGCGCTCACCCTGCCGGACCTGGCGCACGTGCCCGCGGTCGGGGCGATGCTGGACCAGCTGGCGGACGCCGCGGGCCGGTGACGCGGGCCCCGGAGGGGCGGGGCGCGCGGGCGAGGTGTCGTGAGCTGCGCAGGAACGTTTCTTCGAACGCTGGGTCGCGGCGACGGTCAGGCGCCCGGCATGCTCGCGTGGCCGGGCAACGAACTGGCCGGGACCATCCGGTGACGGGCCCGACCCATGAGCTCCTCGCGCTCGTCCTCGGTGAGGCCGCCCCACACGCCGTAGGGCTCCCGGACGGCCAGCGCGTGCGCCGCGCACTGGGCCCGCACCGGGCAGCGCATGCAGACCTCCTTCGCCGACGCCTCCCGCGCGCTGCGGGCCGCTCCCCGCTCGCCCTCGGGATGGAAGAAGAGCGAGCTGTCCACGCCGCGGCAAGCGGCCAGCAGCTGCCAGTCCCAGAGGTCTGCGTTCGGGCCCGGGAGGCGGGAGAAATCTGCCATTGCGTGTCCCCTCGGAGGCGATGCGGAGCGGGCTCGGTGCTCACGACGGTACATCTACTGTCTAAGTAGATGTAAATATGACTCATTGCGAATCTAGTCGCAGTCAACGCCAAAATGGAAGAAACAGGGCCAAATAGGGCATAGGGTGCACGCGCGGATGCCGGCTGCTCAGTGAGTCGTCTGCGTATCCGGCTCCTCACGGAGCGTGCTGAACTCGGTCGCCGAAGCCGTAACTCTTTCGAGTGACCGTCGTTGAGTGTGCGGAGGCGGTTGGCAGAGGTAGCCCTCGGGCAGGTGTCCGAGGGGTTCGTCAATCGCCCAGGTGACGATACGTACCAGCCTGGAGGCTCAAGGTGACGCGCATCAGCTGCGGAGGGCGGTCATGACATCCGTCCTCGTCTGCGACGACTCCCCGCTTGCCCGAGAGGCGCTTCGACGGGCGGTTGCGACCGTGCCCGGTGTCGAGCGCGTGACCACCGCGGCCAATGGCGAGGAGGTCCTCCGCCGCTGGGGGGCCGACCGCTCGGACCTGATTCTGATGGACGTGCGGATGCCCGGCCTCGGCGGTGTCGAGACCGTGCGTCGGCTGCTGTCCGCCGACCCCGGTGCCCGGATCATCATGCTCACGGTGGCCGAGGACCTCGACGGGGTCGCGCTCGCGGTCGCCGCCGGCGCCCGCGGCTATCTGCACAAGGACGCCTCGCGCGCCGAGCTGCGCGCGACGGTGACCCAGGCCCTGGCGGACCCGACGTGGCGGCTCGCCCCACGCCGGCTGCGGTCCGCCGAGATGGGCGCCGCACCGACGCTCACCGCCCGCGAGATCCAGGTGCTGGAGGGCATGAGTCACGGCCGCTCCAACGCCGAGATCGGACGTGAGCTGTTCCTCTCCGAGGACACCGTCAAGACGCACGCGCGGCGGCTGTTCAAGAAGTTGGGCGCCTCCGACCGGGCGCATGCCGTGGCGCTCGGCTTCCGCTGGGGTCTGGTCCGCTGAACCGTCGTGACGTGCAGCGATGCGGGGGAATGAAGATCCCCGCCCGCCCTGCGGCGGGCGGGGCGGCATGAGGCCCCGCACGCCGGCGGGCGCCACGGCGGCCCGATTCCCCGCGCGGTGCCGCATGCTTGAGGCATGGAGTTCCTCGGGGACGGGTCGTTCGGGCACGAGGGGAGGGCGCAGGAGATGACACCCGGCGCACCTGCCGCGCATAACGCTTCGGCGCACAAGCGTGGACCTGATGCCGCGGATCGTTCGCCGTCAAGGCACCATGGACCGATGCGCGATGACGGGAAGCAGGAGATCGGCGCTCTCGTCGCACGCGCCGTCGAGGGCGACCAGCAGGCCACCCACGACCTACTGGCCCACGTCCATCCGCTGGCCCTGCGCTACTGCCGCACCCGGCTGTCCCGGCTGCCCGGCGACGCCCGGCACTTCGTCGAGGACCTGGCGCAGGAGGTGTGCGTCGCGGTGCTGTGCGCGCTGCCGCGCTACCGCGACACCGGCAAGCCCTTCGAGGCGTTCGTCTTCGCCATCGCCGGGCACAAGGTCGCCGATCTCCAGCGGGCCGCGATGCGGCACCCGGGCAGTACGGCCGTGCCGTCGGACGAGATGCCCGAGCAGCCGGACGACTCGCTGGGCCCCGAGGAGCGGGCGCTGCTGAGCAGCGACGCCGAATGGGCCAAGAAGCTGCTGGCCAACCTGCCGGAGAACCAGCGGGAGCTGGTCCTGCTGCGGGTGGCGGTGGGGCTCACGGCCGAGGAGACCGGGCAGATGCTGGGGATGTCGCCCGGCGCGGTGCGGGTCGCCCAGCACCGCGCACTGAGCAGGCTGCGGGCGTTGGCCGAGCAGTAGTCCACGGAGCGTGCACCGTCCGACGTGCCGCGAATTCGCCCTGCGTGCGGCGGGAAGTCGCCGTAGGAAAGCACGAGTGACGAGCCCCTCAGTGCTCGTGGAATGGGACACCCTACAAGGCCGTTAGCATGGGAGTCCGCGCTGAGGCAAGAGCATTGGGGAAGGTGTCATGAGTGACAACGTCGAGGGTATGCCCGCCAAATTCGCCATGCTCGGGCTGACATACGACGACGTGCTGCTGCTGCCCGGCGCGTCGGAGGTCCTGCCCAACACCGTGAACACCGCGTCCCGCGTCTCGCGGAACGTCCGGGTGAACATTCCGCTGCTCTCCGCCGCGATGGACAAGGTCACCGAGGCGCGGATGGCGATCGCCATGGCGCGTCAGGGCGGTGCGGGCGTCCTGCACCGCAACCTGTCGATCGAGGACCAGGCCAACCAGGTCGACCTGGTCAAGCGCTCCGAGTCCGGCATGGTCACCGACCCGATCACGGTCCGGCCGGACGCGCCGCTGACCGAGGCGGACGCGCTGTGCGCCAAGTTCCGGATCAGCGGGGTGCCGGTCACCGACGCCGCGGGCAAGCTGCTGGGCATCGTGACCAACCGCGACATGGCCTTCGAGATGGACCGCAGCCGTCAGGTCCGCGAGGTCATGACGCCGATGCCGCTGGTCACCGGCAAGGTCGGCATCTCGGGCGAGGACGCCATCGAGCTGCTGCGCCGCCACAAGATCGAGAAGCTGCCGCTGGTCGACGACGCGGGCGTGCTCAAGGGCCTGATCACGGTCAAGGACTTCGTCAAGGCGGAGAAGTACCCGAACGCCGCGAAGGACGCTGAGGGCCGGCTGATCGTCGGTGCCGCGGTGGGCGTCGGCGACTCCGCCTACGACCGGGCGCAGGCGCTGGTCGAGGCGGGCGCGGACTTCCTGGTCATCGACAGCGCGCACGGCCACAGCCGCGGCATCCTCGACATGATCTCCAAGGTCAAGTCCAACATCAGCGTCGACGTCGTCGGCGGCAACGTCGCCACCCGCGAGGGCGCCCAGGCGCTGATCGACGCGGGCGTGGACGGCGTGAAGGTCGGCGTCGGCCCCGGCTCCATCTGCACCACGCGGGTGGTCGCCGGCATCGGCGTCCCGCAGGTCACCGCGATCTACGAGGCCGCGCAGGCGTGCCACGCGGCGGGCGTGCCGCTGATCGGCGACGGTGGTCTGCAGTTCTCCGGTGACATCGCCAAGGCGATCGCGGCCGGTGCGGACACCGTGATGCTCGGTTCGCTGCTGGCCGGCTGCGAGGAGTCGCCGGGCGAGATGGTCTTCGTCAACGGCAAGCAGTTCAAGTCCTACCGGGGCATGGGCTCGCTGGGCGCGATGCAGTCGCGCGGCCAGGCGCAGTCGTTCTCGAAGGACCGCTACTTCCAGGACAACGTGCTCTCCGAGGACAAGCTGGTGCCGGAGGGCATCGAGGGTCAGGTGCCCTACCGCGGCCCGCTGGCCTCGGTCGCGCACCAGCTCGTCGGCGGCCTGCGCGCCTCCATGGGGTACGTCGGGTCGGCCGACGTCCCGGAGCTCAAGGAGAAGGGCCGGTTCGTGCGGATCACCGCAGCCGGTCTGAAGGAGAGCCACCCGCACGACGTGCAGATGGTCACCGAGGCGCCCAACTACGCGCGCAGCTGACGCCCCCCTCGCCGTCCGCTCCGCCGAGCGGCGGCCGGATGCGCCCCCAGTCTTCCCCGTCGGGGATACTGGGGGCGTATCCGTAGGAAGGCAGAACCAGTGACTGAGATCGAGATCGGGCGCGGCAAGCGCGGCCGCCGGGCATACGCGTTCGACGACATCGCCGTGGTACCCAGTCGGCGCACCCGCGACCCGAAGGAGGTCTCGATCGCCTGGCAGATCGACGCCTACCGCTTCGAGCTGCCCTTCCTGGCGGCCCCGATGGACTCGGTGGTCTCCCCGCAGACCGCGATCCGCATCGGTGAGCTGGGCGGTCTGGGAGTGCTCAACCTCGAAGGGCTGTGGACCCGCTACGAGGACCCCGAGTCGCTGCTCGCGGAGATCGCGGAGCTGGACGGTGCCACCGCCACCAAGCGGCTCCAGGAGATCTACGCCGCGCCGATCAAGGAAGAGCTGATCGGGCAGCGGATCAAGGAGGTGCGCGAGGCCGGTGTCGTCACCGCCGCCGCGCTCTCCCCGCAGCGCACCGCGCAGTTCTCCAAGGCGGTCGTGGACGCCGGCGTGGACATCTTCGTGATCCGCGGGACGACGGTCTCCGCCGAGCACGTCTCCAGCGCCGCCGAGCCGCTGAACCTCAAGCAGTTCATCTACGAGCTGGACGTGCCGGTGATCGTCGGCGGTTGCGCGACGTACACCGCTGCGCTGCACCTGATGCGGACCGGCGCGGCGGGCGTGCTGGTCGGCTTCGGCGGCGGGGCGGCGCACACCACCCGCAACGTCCTGGGCATCCAGGTGCCGATGGCGACCGCGGTGGCCGACGTCGCCGCCGCCCGCCGGGACTACATGGACGAGTCCGGCGGCCGGTACGTGCACGTGATCGCCGACGGTGGCGTGGGCTACTCCGGCGACCTGCCCAAGGCGATCGCCTGCGGTGCGGACGCGGTGATGATGGGTTCGCCGCTGGCGCGCGCGACGGACGCGCCGGGCCGTGGCCACCACTGGGGCATGGAGGCGGTCCACGAGGACGTGCCGCGCGGCAAGCGGGTGGACCTCGGTGCGGTCGGCACGACGGAGGAGATCCTCTGCGGGCCGTCGACCACGCCGGACGGGACGATGAACTTCTTCGGCGCGCTGCGTCGGGCGATGGCCACCACCGGGTACTCCGAGCTGAAGGAGTTCCAGCGGGTGGAGGTCACGGTGGCGCCGGGGCGGTAGTCGCACCGCGTCGTCGGCTTTTCCGCCGTGCGTCGGGCCGCTCCGTCTTGTGCGGGGCGGCCCTCGCGCGTGGTGGGGTGGCTCTCGCTCGTGGAGGGGTTCGGGGTCAGGTCTCCGGTGCGGGTCGTTCGGACTGCTGCGCTTTACGTCCGAACGACCCGCACCGGAGACCTGACCCCTTCCGTTGTGTGGCGGCTTCCACCGGTGGGGGGAGAGAGCCCGGTCGTGTGCTGCTGCGCGGCCGGGCTTCGTCGTGTTCAGAGGCGGTGGGCGGCGCCGGTGGGGGTGGCGCCGCGGGTGTCCAGGAGGAGTGGGGCCTTGACGGCCAGGCCCTGGAGGTCGTAGGTGCGGTGCGGTTGGAGCAGCACCGTCAGGTCGGCGGCGGAGGCGGCGTCGTAGAGGGACTCGGCGCGGGGGACCGGGCGGCCGTCGACCTCCCACCGCGGGACGTAGGGGTCGTGGTACGTGAGGTGGGCGCCCAGGGTGCGCAGGCGGGCGGCGACCTCGCGGGCGGGGGTGCCGGCCAGGTCGGCGAGGTCGGGCTTGTAGGTGACGCCGAGCAGCAGGATGCGGGCGCCGCGGGCGGATTTGCCGTGCTCGTTGAGGAGCGTGGTGCAGCGCTGGATGACGTAGGCCGGCATCCGGTCGTTGATCTCCCGGGCGAGTTCCACCATCCGGAGCGGGGCGCCGGTCGAACGGCTGTGCGGGGGGCTGAGGTTGGGGTCGAGGGGCGCGGCGTGGCCGCCGACGCCGGGGCCGGGGCGGAAGGACTGGAAGCCGAACGGCTTGGTCTCGGCGCAGCGGATGACGTCCCACAGGTCGACGCCGATCTCGTGGCAGTAGACCGCCATCTCGTTCATCAGGGCGATGTTGATGTGCCGGTAGTTGGTCTCCAGCAGGTGGGCGGTCTCCGCCTCGCGGGGGCCGCGGGCGCGGACCACCTTGTCGGTGAGCCGGCCGTAGAAGGCGGCGGCGGCCTCGGTGCAGGCGGGGGTGAGGCCGCCGATGACCTTCGGGGTGTTGCGGTAGCGGTGGGTGCGGTTGCCGGGGTCGTGGCGGGCGGGGGAGCAGGCGAGGTGGAAGTCGCGGCCGGCGGTGAGGCCGGAGCCCGCTTCCAGCAGGGGCCGCAGGACGTCCTCGGTGGTGCCCGGGTAGCCGGCCGATTCGAGGATGACGGTGGTGTGCGGGCGCAGGCGGGTGGCCAGCGTGCGGGCCGCCTCGGCGAGGGCCGACAGGTCCAGGGTGCGGTCCTCGTCGACCGGGGTGGGGGTGCAGAGGACGGCGGTGCGGACCCGGCCGAGCGCTCCGGGGTCGGTGGTGGTGCGGAAGCCGGCGGCGATGAGGCGGCGGACCTCGGTGGCGGACAGCGGGCCGCCGGCGCCGGGGAGGGCGGCCGCGCGGGGATCGGGGTCGTAGCCGATGGTGGTGAGGCCGGCGGCGGTGGCGGCCTGGGCGAGGGGGAGACCCAGGTGTCCGAGTCCGATGACGGCGAGATCTGCGGGCATGCTGCGGCCGTCCTTCCCGAGCGAGTGTGTGGGTGCCCTGCGCGGTGTCCTCGCGGCGGTCGGGCGCCGCGCGGGCGGGCCGACCACCGAAGTGGCATAAGTAGACTAAGCGGATATTTGACCCAGAATGGGTATTGGTGGATCAAGCTGGTCGGGTGTTGCCACCGCGAACGGAAGGCGGTTGCCGGAACCAGGCGCGGACAGAATCGACGGACGGGGGGTCCAGTTCCGAATCACAGCGGGAGGCAGTGGTGAAGACAGCGACACTCGGACCGGCGCAGCGCGCCAAGGCACTCACCCAGATGGCGGAGCGGGAACTGGACGTGCTGGTGGTCGGCGCCGGCGTGGTCGGCGCCGGCACCGCCCTGGACGCCGCCACCCGCGGGCTGGACACCGGGCTGGTCGAGGCCCGTGACTGGGCGTCGGGCACCTCCAGCCGGTCGAGCAAGCTCATCCACGGCGGCCTGCGCTACCTGGAGATGCTGGACTTCGCGCTGGTGCGGGAGGCGTTGAAGGAGCGCGGGCTGCTGCTCCAGCGGCTGGCGCCCCATCTGGTCAAACCGGTCCCGTTCCTCTACCCGCTCCAGCACAAGGGCTGGGAGCGCTGGTACGCCGGCTCCGGCGTGGCGCTCTACGACGCGATGTCGGTGTCGTCCGGCCACGGCCGGGGGCTGCCCGTCCACCGCCACCTCTCGCACCGCCGGGCGCTGCGGGTGGCGCCCTGTCTGCGCAAGGACGCGCTGGTCGGGGCGTTGCAGTACTACGACGCGCAGATGGACGACGCGCGCTACGTCACCACCCTGGTGCGTACCGCCGCCGCCTACGGGGCGCACGTCGCCAACCGGGCGCGGGTGGTGGGCTTCCTGCGCGAGGGTGAGCGGGTGGTCGGCGCGCGGGTGCAGGACGTCGAGGGCGGGGTGGCGCACGAGATCCGGGCCCGGCAGGTCGTCAACGCGACGGGCGTGTGGACCGACGACACCCAGGCGCTGATCGGGGAGCGCGGCCAGTTCCACGTGCGGGCGTCCAAGGGCATCCACCTGGTCGTGCCCAAGGACCGGATCCACTCCACCACCGGGCTGATCCTGCGGACGGAGAAGAGCGTGCTCTTCGTCATCCCGTGGGGGCGGCACTGGATCATCGGCACCACGGACACCGACTGGGACCTGGACAAGGCGCACCCGGCGGCCTCCAGCGCCGACATCGACTACCTGCTGGAGCACGTGAACTCGGTGCTGGCCACGCCGCTCACCCGGGACGACGTGGAGGGCGTCTACGCCGGGCTGCGGCCGCTGCTGGCCGGCGAGTCGGACGCCACCAGCAAGCTGTCGCGGGAGCACACCGTCGCCCACCCGGTGCCGGGCCTGGTGGTCGTCGCGGGCGGCAAGTACACGACGTACCGGGTGATGGCCAAGGACGCGGTGGACGAGGCGGTGCACGCGCTCGACGCGCGGGTCGCCGAGTGCGTCACCGAGGACGTGCCGTTGGTCGGCGCCGAGGGCTACCGGGCGCTGTGGAACGCGCGGGCCCGGATCGCCGCCCGGACCGGACTGCACGTGGCCCGGATAGAGCACCTGCTGAACCGTTACGGATCGCTGGCCGAGGAGCTGTTGGAGCTGGTGGTGGCCGATCCCGCGCTCGGCCGGCCGCTCGCCGGGGCCGACGACTACCTGCGCGCCGAGGTGGTCTACGCGTGCACGCACGAGGGCGCCCGGCACCTCGACGACGTGTTGACCCGGCGCACCCGGATCTCCATCGAGACCTTCGACCGCGGCACCCGCAGCGCCCGGGAGGCGGCCGAGCTGATGGCGCCGGCCCTGGGCTGGGACGCCGCGCAGGTCGACAAGGAGGTCGCGCACTACGAGAAGCGGGTGGAGGCGGAGCGCGAATCGCAGCGGCAGCCCGACGACCTGACGGCCGATGCGGCCCGGCTGGGCGCGCCGGACATCGTGCCGCTGACGTAGCCGCCGGTCCGGTCAGTCCGGTCGGTCCGGTCGGTCCGGTCGGCCGCGGGACGGGCAGAACTCGGCGGTCAGGACGGCGGTGCCGTCGGTCCGGCCGGTCGGGGCGTCGGTGTTGAGGCGGTAGCTGACCAGGTGCCGGCCGTCGGTGGTGCCCGCGGTCTGGGCGTAGGAGCCGTTGATGTCGCCGTTGTGGCCCCAGACGGTCACCCCGCAGGGCAGGCGGGTGGCGTAGACGCCCAGGCCGTACCGGCCGCCGGTGGCCTGTTCGCTGCGCAGCTCGGTCATCTGGCGGGGCGCCAGCAGCTTGCCGCCGAGCAGCGCGGCGAAGAACCGGTTGAGGTCGACCAGCGTGGTGACCATCTCGCCGGCGGCACCCGCCCGGCTGGGGTTGAGGGTGGTGCTGTCCACCTGGCGGCCGTCGATCCGGGAGTAGCCGCGGCCGTGCGGTGCGGGCAGGGCCGCGCTGTTGCCGGGGAACGAGGTGCCGGTCAGGCCGTACGGGGTCAGGATGCGGCGCCGCAGCTCGTCGGCGTACGGGTGGCCGGTGGCGCCCTGGATGAGCAGGCCGAGGACCAGGTAGTTGGTGTTGGAGTAGGCGTAGCGGGCGCCGGGCGGGGCGGTCGGCGGGTGGTCGAGGGCGACTCGCAGCAGCTCGGCGGGGGTGTAGCGGTCGTAGCGGTGGGCCGGGAAGCCGGCGCCGTACAGCTGCTCGGCGAGGTGCGGGTCCTCGGTGTAGTTGAACAGGCCGCTCGTGTGGTCGAGCAGTTGGTGGACCGTCACCCGGCGCAGGTCACTCGCGCCACCCGCGCCGGTCAGCGGCACGCCGGGCGGCAGGTGGTCGGCGGCCCGGTCGTCCAGCCGGAGCCGGCCCTCCCCGACGAGTTGCAGGACCACCGTCGCGACCAGGGTCTTGGTGAGGCTGCCGGCCCGGAAGCGGTCCAGGCGGCCCATTTTCCGGCCGCTGCGCACATCGGCCACACCGACCGCGGCGAACCGCGAGGCGCCGAGGCGGCCGTCCCGGGTGACCAACGAGGCCGCGCCGGGTGCGCCGTCGGCCACCAGGCGGTGCAGTGCGAACGCCGTGGACGCCGGCGGCCGGGGCGCGGTCGGGGGGCGCACGGCGGCCGGCGGGGTGCTCGAACACGCCGTCAGGAGCAGGGCGGCCAGGGTGGCCACGGTGGTGCGGGCGGACGGGCGCGACGGGCCCGGCGCGGCCGGGCGGTGCGGGCGGAGGGGCAAAAAGATCTCCCGTCGTCGGGGCCATCATGACGGGTGCGGGGCACCTGCCGGCACCCACCCGGGCCTTCCGCACGGCCGCGGATGAGAGAGAATGAAGGCTCTGCCAGGGTGGGTTGTCCGAGTTGGGCCAGTTTGGTGATCGATGGAGAATCGAGGCTGCCAACTCGGCTGGATTGCAGAGGGGATTCAGTGGGCGACGAGGTCGAGATGGACGGCAAGGAGGGCAGGCTGCTCGCCGGCCGGTACCGGCTCGCCGATGTTCTCGGCCGGGGCGGGATGGGCACCGTCTGGCGGGCCGGCGACGAGGTCCTGGGCCGCACGGTCGCGGTCAAGGAGCTGCGCTTCCCCGGCGGGGTCGAGGAGGACGAGAAGCGTCGTCTGATCACCCGCACCCTGCGCGAGGCCAAGGCGATCGCCCGGATCCGCAACAACGGCGCGGTGACGGTCTACGACGTGGTCGACGAGGACGACCGGCCGTGGATCGTGATGGAGCTGGTCGAGGGCCGCTCGCTGGCCGAAGCGGTCCGCGACGACGGCCCGCTCACCCCGCGGCGCGCCGCCGAGGTCGGCCTCGCGGTGCTCGACGTCCTGCGCGCCGCCCACGGTCAGGGCATCCTGCACCGGGACGTGAAGCCGTCCAACGTCCTGATCTCCGACGACGGCCGGGTCGTGCTCACCGACTTCGGCATCGCCCAGGTCGAGGGCGACCCCTCGGTGACCTCGACCGGCATGCTGGTCGGCGCGCCCTCGTACATCTCGCCGGAGCGGGCCCGCGGCCAGAAGCCGGGCCCGCCCGCCGACCTGTGGTCGCTCGGCGGTCTGCTGTACGCCTGCGTCGAGGGCGTGCCCCCGTACGACAAGGGGTCGGCGATCGCCACCCTGACCGCCGTGATGACCGAACCGGTCGAGCCGCCCAAGAGCGCCGGGCCGCTGGAGGACGTCATCTACGGCCTGTTGGTGAAGGACCCGGCGAGCCGGCTCGACGAGGCCGGGGCGCGGGTGCTGCTCCAGGAGGTCGTGCACGCCCCGGAGCCGAAGCCGGAGCCCCCGCTGGACGCGACGCGGGCGATGACGCTGCCCACCGCGCCGGTGGAGCCGGCGGAGCGCACCCCGGGGAAGGCCGCCAGGCCCGCCAAGCCCGCGGCGAAGCCCCGCGTGCCGAAGAAGCCGAAGGGGAAGCCGACGGTCGGAGCGGTCGGAGCGGCCGGTGCGGCGGCCGGCACGGCCCGGCAGGCACCGGAGGCGACGGGCGGCAGTGGTGCCGCGGTGAAGCCGGCGCCGGCGCGGGAGTCCGGCCAGGGTGCCAAGGACGGCAGGGACGGCAGGGACACCAAGGATGCCACCGCGGTGGCGCCGGTCGCGGGCAAGACCGCCGCGAGCGGTTCCGCGGCGCGTCCCGGGTTCGACGCGGAGGCCGCCAAGGAGCGGGTGCGGGCGGCCCTGACGTCGGTGCGCAACGCCGCCGCCGCGGCCCGGTCGGACTCCAGACCCGGCGACGGGGACGGCCGTCCCGCCCCGCCGCGCGCCTCGGTGACCGACGTCGTCCCGCGCCGCACGCTGATCATCGGGGTGGTCGTGGTCGTCGTCGTCCTCGGGACGCTGCTGGCCCTGGTGTTCAGCAACGGCGACAGCACCGACTCCGCCGGCAAGGGCGGCAAGGACGCCAACCCCACGGCCGCGAGCCGGGACGCGAACCCGTCGGCCGACGCGGGCCAGGGCTCCGCGTCGGACGGTGCGTCCGCGCCGGGCGCGAAGCCGGGTGGCACGCCCGGCGGCGGCAAGGAAGGGGCCGGCGGCAAGAAGGGCGGGGCGGCGGTCCCGGACGGTTTCGCGCAGGTCACCAACGGCGGGTTCCACTTCGCCATGGTGATGCCCAAGGGGTTCAAGCAGACCGACACGGCCGGGCAGAACTCCGGCGCCATATACAGCGCCTCCGGCGGTTTCCCGCGCATCCAGGTCGACTACAACGACTCGCCCGGCCAGGACGCCGCGGCCTCCTGGCGCAGTCAGGAACCCAGCGTGGCCGGCTCCAGCGACAACTACCACCTGCTGGGCATCAAGGCCATCGGCTGGCGCGACTACCCGACCGTCGCCGACTGGTCGTTCACCCGCCGGCAGCACGGTCAGGACGTGCGGGTGCTCAACCGCGGCTTCCGCGCCGACGACAACCACGGCTACGCCATCATGATCACCTGCAAGGCGGGCGCCTGGGACGACAAGGAGTGCCGGGAGCTGCGGAACACCGCCTTCCGCACCTTCGCGGTGAAGGACTGACCAGACGCCGTGCGCCGGCCGGCCCCCGGCCGGCGCGGACGGACACGGCGCGCGGCGCGGTCCGACGGGCTCAACTGTCGGTGCTGCCCCGTATCGTGAGAAGTCCACAGTCGTACGCATCCGCCTCGGGCGGGAGCGGCGCACGCTGAGGGGAGGCGCGTCGTGGACGAGTACGCGGGGAGAGTGCTCGCCGAGCGCTACCGCCTGCCGGCCCGGCCGGCCGCCGACGGGCCCGACGCCGCAGCGGACGGCTTCGACGTCACCTTCGACGTCTCCTGCCCCGAGGCGTCCCCCGCGACCCGGGCCTTCGACACCTACAGCGGCCAGGAAGTGCTGATCCGTCAGGTGCCGCTGCCGGAGGTGGTGGACGCCGAGATCGTGGCGGGCGGCGACGACGGAGCGGACGGGTTCGCGGCGGACGGACGTGCGCAGGATGGTTTCGCCAGCGGGGCTCCGGCCGGCCGCACCGGGCGGTGGGCCGCGCCGGGCGCCGACCGCGACCCCCGGGACCCGGTCGTCCGGCGCGCCCTACAGGCCGCGACGGCCGCCGCCCAGCTCCCCGACCACCCCCTGCTCGACCAGGTCTTCGACGTCTTCACGCAGGACGGCAGCCTGTGGATCGTCGGGGAGCTGCTGCCGGCCCGGCCGCTGGCCGCGCTGCTCGCCCGGCGGCCGCTGAGCCCGCACCGGGCGGCCGAGATCGCCGCCGACCTGCTCACCGCGCTGCGCGCCCTGCACACGCACGGCTGGCTGCACCGCAACGTCACCGCCCACACGGTCCTGGTCTGCGACGACGGCCGGGCCGTGCTGACGGGGCTGGCGGCCGGCGCGGCCCAGGAGGCGCTGTGCGGGTACGACCCGGTGCCGAGGGTGCCGGCGGCGGTCTCGCTGATGAAGGCGGCCGCCGGGAGCGGTGCCGGGGATGTTTGCGAGGAGGGCGGCGCGGGCGCGGCGGAGGGCGGCCTGACCGGGTTGGCCGCCGAGCGGGCCCGGCAGGCGCGGCTCCAGATGGTCGGTCCGGTCACCGAGCGCTGGGCGCCGGAGCAGGCCGGACCGGTGGACGGGAGCGGCGCGCCCCTGGGGCCGGCCGCGGACCTGTGGGCGGTGGGCGCCCTGCTGTTCCGTGCGGTGCAGGGGCAGCCGCCGTTCCCGGAGGACAGCGCCGTTGAACTCGCGCGGCTGGTGCGGGCGCAGGCGCCCGCCGAGGCGGCGGCGGGCGGGGTGCTGCGGCCGGTCATCGAGGCGTTGCTCTGCTTCGATCCGGCCGGGCGGCCGGGGGCCGAGGAGTTGCGCGGTCGGTTGCGGGCCCTGGTGCGGGCGGCGCCGGAGCCGGACCTCGGCCGTCGGATGGTGTCCCTGCCCGCGCTGGAGGGGCCTGCCGATCCGCGGCGGCTGCCGATCCTGCGGCGCCGGGGCGAACTCGTCCGCCGGGGGCGGCCGAAGAGGCCGCGGGTCCGTCCGCGGTCCGCGTCCGCGGGGCCGTCCCGGTCCGCCGGGCGGTCCGCGGCGGCCCGCCCGCCCAGGGCGCCCCGGTCCTCGGCGCCTTCGACCGGTGCGGGGCCGGAGGCGGGGGAGTCGCTGGGGCGGTTCGGGGTCGGTCCCGCGGCGCAGCGGGAGCCCGGGCGGCGGGGGCGTGCCCCGCGCAGCCTGGGCAGGGTGCTGCTCACCGTGATCCTGCTGCTGGTGGTGGCGGGGATCGCCTACGCCGTGGTGTTCCTGCCGAAGTCCGGGAGGGATGCGGCGGGCGGACCGTCCGGCGCGGACCTCTCCGGGTCCGCGGGTGCGGCGCCCGGCAGCAGCTCCGCCCCCTCGTCCGGCGCGGACGACGGCAAGGGTGCCGGCCGCCCGCCGGGCGCCGGTACGCCGCAGACCACCACTCCCGGGGATCTCGCCCCCGGTTTCGCGCTGCGCACCGATCCCGCGGGGTTCCAGATCGCGGTGCCCAAGGGCTGGCAGCGCCGCACCGGCCCGGACCGCGGCCAGGTGCGCTACGCGGGCGGCGGCTACGAACTGCTGGTGGTGCCCGGCCGCGACACGACCGCGCGGTTCGGCGCCGACCCGCTGGCGTACCAGCAGGACGCGGAGCCCGAGTTGGCGGCGGTCCGGGGCGCCGGTTGGTCGTCGGCCGCCGGGCTGCGGCGCATCGACGTGGGTCAGACCGCGATGGCCGAGGGGACCTTCAGCTGGCGGGACGGCGGCGGCCGCCAGCTCTACGCCCGCAACCTCGCGATGATCGACCGGGGCCGCTACCACCTCGTCCTGGTCATCGGCCCGGAGGCCGGCCGCGCCGAGGTGGACCGGTTCTACGCCCAGGCGAGCAGCGCCTACCGCCCCGACCAGCCCTGAGGCGTCGGGTGCCGTCAGGGTTCACGGCCTGCTCAGTTCGCGTTCCAGCGGGGTGCGGAAGCGCGGGGTGACGCGGGTGTCGCCGAGCCAGTCGGCCAGCCGGGCCGCCTCGGCCGCCACCGCGTCGTCGGCGGCGCGGCCCCCGTCGGACAGCAGGTGCCAGACGATCTCGCCGTCGGGGCGCTGCGCCCAGCTGCCGATGATCCGGCCGTTCCACCACACCGTCGGCCCGATGTTGCCGCTGCGGTCGAAGAGCCGGGGCGTCAGCGCCGGGTCGAGGTACCAGTCGCGGGCCTTCCAGCCCATCGCGGTCGGGTCGAGCCCGGGCAGCAGCGCGGCCCAGGGGTCGGCCGTCGGGACGGGGCCGAGGTCGTCGGGCAGGGCGACGCCGGGCGTGGCGGTGCCGTCGTCGCCGTGCAGTGTGACCTCTGCGGCGCCGAGGTCGGCCAGGGCGCGCCGGGTGTCGGTGAGCGTCCAGCCGGTCCACCACCTGAGGTCCTCGACGGTCGCCGGACCGTAGGCGGCCAGCCAGCGGCGGGCGAGCGCGGCCCGCGCCTCGGGGGCCGGCGGGGCGGGCAGGTCGACGAGCGCGGTGCCCGGTGCCCAGCGGAAGGTGCTGCTGGTCCAGCCGCCGCGCGGCCGGCTGCGGCGGACGCTGCCCTCGGCGGCCAGTACCCGCAGCAGCCGGCTGTTGACCGAGACGGTGGCCTGGTAGGGCTTGCCGGGGGAGTCCACGACGGTGGCGCGCAGTTCGGGGACGTCGGCGGCGAGCTCGGTGGCGGTCGCCTCGCCGCGGGCGGCCAGCGCGGCCAGCGCCAGGTCGGTCACCTCCGCCAGGCGCGCCTCGTCCCAGCCCAGGCCGTCCCGGACCCACTTCACCAGGCCGCGCCGTTCCCTCGCGGCGATGGGGCGGGCCGCGGCGGACGCGACGACGGGTGCCAGTTCCGTGCCGAGCGCGAAGAGGGTGCGTCGCATGCACAGCATCCGCACCAGCGACCGGTCGTCGTACAGCGCCCGTTCGACCTCCGTGTGGTCCGGTGCGCGCAGGCGGGCGCAGGCCGCCAGGTGGACGGTGGCCGGGTCGCTGGCGTGCAGGGCGACGACCGCGTCGGCGATCTCCTCGGCGGTGGCCGCCCGGTGCTCGGGGGCGAGCAGGTGTCGCCGGGCGAGGCGGGCGCGGCGCTGGGCGGCGTCGATCCGGGGCCGGGTGGAGGGTGCGGGGCTCATGGCGCCCGACGGTAGTGGGGATCTAGGACAGTGGCTGTCCGCGAGGGGTGGGGGCTCCGAAGCGTTCTCGTAGCTCCTGTTTGAGCACCTTGCGCAGGGTCGCCCCGCGCGGCAGGGCGGGCAGCACCTCCAGCCGTTCCGGGAGCTTGTGCCGGGCCAGTCCCTGGGCGAGCAGGTGCGCGGTGACCGTCGCCAGCGTCAACGCGGCGGCGCCCGGCGGCTGTTCGACCACGGCGCAGACCAGTTCGCCGCGCTCGGGGTCGGGCAGCCCGATGACCGCGGCGTCCGCGACGTCCGGGTGGCCGTAGAGGAGGTCCTCGACCTCCCGCGCGGAGACGTTCTCGCCCTTGCGGATGATGATGTCCTTGAGGCGGCCGGTGATGACGAGGTGCCCGGTGGGGGTCAGGTGGCCGAGGTCGCCGGTGTGCAGGAAGCCGTCCGCGTCGAACGGGGTCGGTTCGTCCAGGTAGCCGCGGCAGACGGCCGGGCCGCGCAGCAGGACCTCCCCGCTCCCCGGCGCGATCCGGATCTCCATGCCGGCGGGCGGCCGGCCGTCGGTGGTGGCCAGCGCCTCGGGGGTGTCGTGCGGGTCGCCCATGGTGACCATCGGGGCCTCGGTGAGGGCGTAGCCGTGAGTGAGTTGGCAGCCCAGCTCGGCCACCACCTCGTGGTAGAGCGCGGGCGGTTTGGGGGCGCCGCCGCCGGCCAGCAGGCGTAGCGCCGGGAGCAGGCGCCGCCCGGGCGGCAGGGCGCGTTGGGCGGCGAGGAAGAGGGAGTAGAAGGCGGTGGAGCCGCCGGCCACGGTGACCCGGTGGCGGCGGTAGGGGGCGAGCGCGCCGGGCAGGGCGAAGTGCTCCACCAGGACGGCCGGGATGCCGTGGACGAGCAGCATGACGGTGTAGTCGGGCCCGGCGACGTGGGCGTACGGGAAGGCCATCGAGCCGACGTCGTCCGGGCCCAGGCGCAGCGCGGCGGCCAGGCAGCTGCCGGCGGTGCGCAGGCTGCGGTCGGTGTGCAGCACACCGCGCGGGGCGGCGGTGGTGCCGGAGGTCCAGTGGATCCAGCGGGGTGCGTCGGGGTCGATGGGCGGCGGTGGCAGGACGGCCGGGTCGCCGTCCGGCAGGGTGTCGTACGCCTCGACGACGGTCGGCGGCGCGGGCAGCTCCGCGGCCAGGCGGTGCGCCATCGCGGTGTGGTCGACGCCGCGCCGGACGCCGGGGACGAGCACGTGGCTGGCGCGGGTGCGGCGCAGCACCTGGCCCAGCTCGTGCTCGCGGTAGAGCGGCAGGACCGGGCTCTGCACCGCGCCGAGCCGGGCCAGGGCCAGGCTGACCAGCACCGTTTCGATCCGGGTGGGGAGTTGCCAGACCACCCGGCTGCCGGGTGTGACGCCGTGCGCGGCCAGTCCGGCGGCGACCCGTTCGGCGCGCTCGCGCAGGTGGCCGAAGGTGATCCGGCGCTCGTCCCGGGCGGCCTCGGCGCCCTGGATCAGGGCGGTGGCGTCCGGTGTGCGGGCGGCGCGCCAGGCGACCAGGTCCCACAGGGTGTCGCCGGTCATGTGGCCCTCCCCGACTCGTTACTGACGCATCGTCAGATCAGGGCCCGAGGGTAAGGGGCGACGCCTTGTCGGTCCAGGGGTCCGGCGCTAGCCTGAAACTGACGGGTCATCAGATATGGGTGGTGCGGGGCGACCGGCACCCGGTGAGGGGAAACGATGGCGAACCGAACCGAGCCGCCGCGCGGCACCGGCGCCGACCGCACCGCGGGCGCGCCCGCGGAGCGCCCCGGGGCCCACCCGGCGCCGACCCACCGGGACCGCTAGTGGACCTCACCTTCACCGAGGAGGAGGAAGCCTTCCGGGCCCGCCTGCGGACCTGGCTCGCCGACGTGCTGCCGAAGCTGCCGCCGAAGCCCGCCGCCACCGACTGGCCCGGCCGGCGGCGCCACGACGCGGCCTGGCAGCGGATGCTGTACGACGCGGGGTACGCCGGACTGCACTGGCCGGTCGACGCCGGCGGCCGGGGCGCCACCCCCACCCAGCACCTGATCTTCCTGGAGGAGACCGAGAAGGCCGGCGCCCCCTACGTCGGCGCCAACTTCGTCGGACTGCTGCACGCCGGCCCGACCATCGCCGCCGAGGGCACCGCCGCCCAGCGCGCCCGCTGGCTGCCGCCGATCCTGCGCGGCGACGAGATCTGGTGCCAGGGCTTCAGCGAACCGGACGCCGGCTCCGACCTGGCCGCGCTGCGCACCCGGGCGGTCCGGGACGGCGACGAGTACGTGGTGACCGGCAGCAAGATCTGGACCTCGCACGCCGAGGTCGCCGACTGGTGCGAACTGCTCGTCCGCACCGACCCCGAGGCCCCCCGGCACCGCGGCATCAGCTGGCTGGCGATGCCGATGGACGCCCCCGGGGTGACCGTGCGGCCGCTGCGCACGCTGGCCGGCTCCACGGAGTTCGCGGAGGTGTTCCTCGACGAGGTCCGGGTCCCGGTCGACCACCGCATCGGCGCCGAGCACGACGGCTGGCGGGTGACCATGGTGACGCTCTCCTTCGAGCGCGGCACCGCCTTCGTCGGCGAGGTGGTGGCCTGCCGCCGGGTGCTCGCCGAACTCGCCCGCACCGCCCGGGCCAACGGCCGCTGGGACGACGCCGTGCTCCGCCGCCGACTGGGCCGGCTGAACGTCGAGTTCGCCGCCCTGTGGCGGCTGACCCAGTGGAACGTCAGTGAGGCCATGGGGGTCCCCTCTGGTCGAGCGGGTTCCAGACCGAGGGGGAGTACCGGCGGGGTCCCCGGCACCGGCGGCTCGGTTTTCAAGCTGCGCTACTCGCACGCCCGCCAGGAGCTCTACGACGCGGCGGCCGAGGTGCTCGGCGGCCAGGCACTGGACGCCGCGCACCCCTGGGTCGCCGACCGGCTCTCCGCCCTGTCGTACACCATCGCCGCGGGTACCTCGCAGATCCAGCGCAACATCGTCGCCGAGCGGATCCTCGGCCTGCCGAAGGGGCGGTGAGCGGCCGGTGGACTTCCAACTCACCGTGGACCAAAGGGCGTTGCGGGACGGCACCCGGGAGTTGCTGACCGGCCGCTTCGACCGCGATCGGCTGCGCGCGGCCGTCGACGACCCCGCACTGGACCGCGCGCTGTGGCGCGAACTGGCCGACGCCGGGTTCTTCGCGCTGCGGCTGCCGGAGGCGGACGGCGGGGTCGGGCTGGGGCTGCCCGAGGCCGTCCTGGTCTTCGAGGAGGCCGGCCGGGCGCTGCTGCCGGGGCCGCTGGTGGCCGGCCATCTGCTGGCCGGCGCGGTGGAGGGGGTGGCGACCGGCGAGCGGATCGTCGCGCTGTGTGACGGATCGGTCGAGCCGGTGCTGTGCGAACACCCGGCCGACTGCGACCTGTTGATCTTCCTGGAGGGAAGTGCGCCGGAGCACGTCGGCCGGGCGCGCCAGAGTGCGCCGGCCGAGGTCGCCCGCGCCCCCTACGCCTCCGTCGACCCCCTCACTCCGCTCGCCCGCGTCACCGACTCTGCGCACGGCACCCCCTGCGACGGCCTCGACGTGCCCCGGTTGCGCCGCGAGGCGGCCCTGCTGACCGCCGCCCAGCAGCTCGGCAGCGCGGCCCGGACGGTGGAGATGGCGGTCGGACACGCCCGGCAGCGCACCCAGTTCGGCGCGCCCATCGGCTCCTTCCAGGCCGTCAAGCACCTGTGCGCCGGGATGCTGGTCCGCGCCGAGTTGGCCCGCGTCGCGGTCTACGCGGCGGCGGTGACCGGCGACGCGCTCGACGTCGCGGGCGCCAAGCTGCTGGCCGACGAGGCCGCGGTGCACAACGCCCGGGACTGCCTCCAGGTGCACGGCGGCGTGGGCTTCACCTGGGAGGCCGACGTCCACCTGCACCTCAAACGGGCCTGGTTGCGGGCCGCGGCGTGGGGCGGTGCGCAGGACGCGGCGGAGCGGTGGGCGGCCGCCCTGGTGGATTGAGGGCGTGCGCCGGCGGTCGTGGATGATCACGGAGCGTGGCGATCGCGGTGTCGGTGTCAGACTCTGGCAACCCGCGTGCGGAATGTCGGATGCCGCACGCAGAAGCGGTCACGGAGGGTCGATATCGGGTTGTGTCCTGGGCGTGACTCGTCACAGGCGGGAGTCGGCGGCCCGCTCGGGTACGCTCCGTGGGGTGCGAGTGGTGCGTTGGCGCAACGGTCACGGTGCCGTCGGAAGGACGGCTCCGGGGTACCGACTGCACGCCGCTCGCCTCGGGCGAGGCCCCGACGACCCCCCATGTTCGACTCCCCGCGCTGTGCGTCGCACAGTATGCCGCACGCATACTCCCTTGCGCTGGAATATGCCCGAAGCGGTTGTTGCGGTGACTGAACGTCAACCATGCTGTGCTTCGTCGGAGTCACGCACCGTGACTCCGTGGAGGCGCGAGGCGATGTTTCCGCCGGTTCGGATGGTGTGAGCGGTGCAGGTGCTTCAGGTGCAGTTGGAAGTGCGGCCCGACCCCGCGGAAGTGGGGCGGGCCCGACGGTGGGCCCGGTCGAGGCTCGCGGGGTCGGGCATAGGGGCGGACGAGCCGCTCGCCGAGACGCTGATCCTGCTGATCTCCGAGTTGGTCACCAATGCGGTGGTGCACACCGGCTCGGCGGCCCGGCTGCGGATGTGTTTCTCCGGGTCCGGTGCCGTGGTGGCCACCGTGCGGGTCGAGGTGGTGGACGCCAGCGCCCGCCCGCCGCGCCCGCGGCACGCGGAGGGGGACGACACCAACGGCCGCGGCCTGGAGCTCGTCGACGGCCTCGCGGACCGCTGGGGGTGGCAGCAGGAGGGGGCCGGCAAGCGGATCTGGTGCGAGGTGGACCGTGGGCAGTCGCTCCTGATGACGGCCGGCGCGGACCTGGGCACGTACGACCCCGCTTGCGCCGCGACAAATAGGGCGTAGGCCGCTGAATCGGTTCGCCTGGCAGGGAGTGGGTCCAGGCCAGGCGTTGATGTGGTGTGCCCCGCGCCGCCACCGGGCCGGCCCGAGGCGCCCCGCCGCGCCTCAGAGCACCGCCACCGGTGCGACCGGACTCCCGGTGCCGCCGACGAACGGTTCCGCCATCGCGGTCAGCAGGAAGGCGTAGCGGCCCTCCTCCGCGCAGGCCGTCGACAACTCCTCCAGGTTCCAGTTCTGGCCCTGGAGCATGCCCATCTCGACCAGGTGCAGGGCGTGCACCGGCAGCCACAGGCCCTCGATCTCCGGCGGGAAGGTCTCGAAGACCAGGGTGTCGTTGGCGACCGCGGCGACGTCGCGGGCGTGGAACCACTCCGGCGTGCGCAGCGACAGTCCGGGCGACGGCATCGCGTACGCGTCCCGGTCGCCGGCCAGGTAGTGCTGGAGCTGTCCGGTCCTGACCAGCACGACGTCGCCGGCGCGGACCGTCGTGCCGGCCAACTCCTCGGCGGCGTCCAGGTCCTCCGGCGTGATCGCGTGCCCGCCCGGCAGCCGCTCGGTGCCGCGGGCCCGGGCCACGTCGAGCAGTACGCCGCGGGAGACGACCGGAGCGGCCTTCTCGATGCCCAGGGCGGTGGCGCCCCGGTGCGGGGTGACGATGCCGGCGGGCCGGCCGTTGTAGAACCGCCCGGAGTGCGAGACGTGGGTCAGGGCGTCCCAGTGGGTGGCGGCCTGGAGGCCCATGGTGACGGTGTCGTCGGAGACGGCGACCGTGTCCGGGCCGAAGAGCTCGTGGTTGATGGCGACCATGGTGTGCAGCGGGTTGACCCGCCCCAGGATCATGCCGTTCTGCACGCCGTCCTGTTGGAGCGGGAGGGCGAGCGGGACGCGACGGCCGCTGCGGACGGTCGCGGCGGCGGCGCGCACCACGTCCGGGGTGATCAGGTTCAGGGTGCCGAGCTCGTCGTCCGGTCCCCAGCGGCCCCAGTTGTTCACGCGTCGGGCGATGTCGTGGAACTCCTGCGGCAGGGGCATGGGTGCTCCTTGGCGTCGGGTGCGGTCGGTCGGTTCCGAAGAGGGGCGCGGGCGTGCGGTGCGCCGACGCCTCCGGTGGTGCGTCCTGTGCCGTACTGGCGCATCGTGCCACCTCGGATCTCCGGGGTTGCGTCCGGGGTCTTGTGCTCGCACCGCGTCTGCTCAAAAATCTAACGGTCCGTCAGAAACCGTGGAAGGGGCGCGGCATGGGGAACTTCTTGGCCGGCAAGGTGGTCGCCGTCACCGGGGCCGGCCGCGGCATCGGCCGGGCCGTCGCCCTGGCGGCGGCCGCCGAGGGCGCGAAGGTGGTGGTCAACGACTACGGCGTCTCCATCGAGGGCGGCGAGCCCAGCAGCGCGGTGGCCCAGGCGGTCGTCAAGGAGATCGAGGCGGCCGGCGGCACCGCCGTCGCCGTCGCCGACGACGTCGCCACCATGGCCGGCGGTCAGCGCATCGTGGACACCGCGCTGGCCGAGTACGGCCGGATCGACGGCGTGGTGTGCGTGGCCGGCATCCTGCGCGAACGGATGCTCTTCAACATGTCCGAGGAGGAGTGGGACCCGGTCGTCGCCACGCACCTCAAGGGCACCTTCACGGTGTTCCGGGCCGCCGCCGCCGTGATGCGCAAGCAGAAGTCCGGCACGTTGATCGGCTTCACCAGCGGCAACCACCAGGGCAGCGTCGCCCAGGCCAACTACTCCTCGGCGAAGGGCGGGATCATCTCGCTGGTGCGCAGCGCGGCACTCGGCCTGCACAAGTACGGGGTCACGGCCAACGCCGTGGCGCCGGTCGCCCGGACGCGGATGTCGGCCAACGTCCCGATGGAGCTCAAGGAGATCGGCGAGCCGGAGGACGTGGCGGCGTTCGTCGTCTACCTGCTCAGCGAACGGGCGCGCACCGACGGGGTCACCGGCCAGGTCTACACCGTGGCGGGGCCGAAGATCGCGGTGTGGGCCCAGCCGGTGGAACTGCGGGCGGTGCACGCCGACGAGGAGCGGCCGGACGGCGCCGACGGGGGCCGGTGGTGGACGCCGGAGCGGGTCGCCGAGGCGGTGGCCGGGCCGGTGGGCGTCGACCCCATGCCGATGCTGGCGCAACTGGAGGAGATGGCCAGGGCGGCGGCGGCCCAGGAGCGGCCCAATTCGTAGGCCCACGTGGTCGGCCGTCCCGCCGTTGCGCCTGCGGCGCGGGCTTCTTCCCACGTGGTCGGCCGTCCCGCCGTGGGGGTTTCGCCGTTGCGCCTGCGGCGCGGGGCGTTGTCCGCTGCGCGGGGCTGTTGGGTGGCGGTGACGGGCCTGCGGGGGTGGTGTGCAGGACTGCTGCGCTTTACGTCCTGCACACCACCCCCTCCGGCCCGCCACCTCCCGTTGTGGGTGGGAAAAGACGGGTGGGTGGGGCCTGGGGTGGGTGGGTTGGTGCCAGAGGGAGGGTTCGGGTGGAGTTCGGGTTTGGTGACGAGGACGAGGGGTTTCGGGGTGAGGTGCGGGGGTGGCTCGCGTCGCACCTCGTGGGCGAGTTCGCCGCGTTGGGGGCGGGCGGTGGGCCCGGGAGCGAGCACGTCGGGGTCGCCGTCCGGCGGCGCTGGGAACGGGAGTTGGGGCGCGGGGGGTGGATCGGGCTGGGGTGGGACCGGGCGCACGGGGCGTACGGGAACCGGGCCGGGTCGCTCACGCAGCAGGTGGTGTGGGCGGAGGAGTACGCGCGGGCCGGGGCGCCGGGTCGGGTGGGCCACATCGGGGAGAACCTGCTGGCGCCGACCCTGATCGCGTACGGGGACGAGGCGCAGCGGAAGCGGTTCCTGCCGGCCGTGGCGCGGGGCGAGGAACTGTGGTGCCAGGGCTACAGCGAGCCGGAGGCGGGGTCGGACCTGGCCGGGCTGCGGACGACGGCGGTCCGGGACGGGGCCGGCTACCGGATCAGCGGCCAGAAGGTGTGGACCTCGCTGGCCGCGGAGGCCGACTGGTGCTTCGTCCTGGCGCGCACCGATCCGGGGGCGCGGCGGCACCGCGGGCTGTCGTTCCTGCTGGTGCCGATGGACCAGCCGGGGCGCATCGAGGTGCGGCCGATCCGGCAGATGTCCGGGACCGCGGAGTTCAACGAGGTGTTCTTCGACGGGGCGGTGGCGCACGCCGACCACGTGGTGGGCGGCGAGGGGGCCGGCTGGCGGGTGGCGATGGGGCTGCTCGCCCTGGAGCGGGGGGTGTCGACGCTCGTCCAGCAGATCGGCTTCGCGCAGGAGTTGGCGGAGGTGATCGACGCCGCGGTGCGCGGCGGGGCGGTGCGCGATCCCGTGCTGCGCGAGCAACTCGTCCGACAGTGGGCCGAGTTGCGGGTCATGCGGTGGAACGCACTGCGGACCTTGGGTGCGGCGGGCGACGCGGGGGCGCCGAGTGTGGCGAAGCTGCTGTGGGGCGGGTGGCACCAGCGGTTGGGCGAGGTGGCGATGCGGGTGCGGGGCGCGGTCGGGGCCGTGGGGCCCGTCGACTGGTCCGCCGCGGCGCCGTACGCGCTCGACGACTGGCAGCGGCTGTTCCTGTTCACTCGGGCCGACACGATCTACGGCGGCTCGGACGAGATCCAGCGCAACATCATCGCCGAGCGGGTGCTCGGCCTGCCCAGAGTGGAGCGGGGATGAAAGGCGTCATATTCGACGGTGAACAGGCCCGGTACGTGGACGACCTGGAGGTGCGGGATCCGGGGCCGGGCGAGGTGCTGGTGGGCATCCGGGCGGCCGGGTTGTGCCACAGCGACCTGTCGGTGATCGACGGGACGATTCCGTTCCCGGTGCCGGTGGTGCTCGGGCACGAGGGCGCGGGCGTGGTCGAGGCCGTGGGGGCGGGCGTGAGCCACGTGGCGCCCGGTGACCACGTGGCACTCTCGACGCTGGCGAACTGCGGTACCTGCGCGGAGTGCGACCGCGGACGGCCCACGATGTGCCGCAAGGCGATCGGGATGCCCGGTACGCCGTTCCGGCGGGGCGGCGCGGAGCTGTACAACTTCGCGTCGAACTCGGCGTTCGCGGAGCGGACGGTCGTCAAGGCGGTCCAGGCGGTGAAGATCCCGAAGGACATCCCGCTGACGTCGGCCGCGCTGATCGGGTGCGGCGTGCTGACCGGGGTGGGCGCGGTGCTGAACCGGGCGCGGGTGGACCGCGGGGACTCGGTGGTGGTGATCGGCGCCGGCGGCATCGGCCTCAACGTGCTCCAGGGCGCCCGGATCGCGGGCGCCTCGGTGATCGTGGCGGTGGACGCCAACCCGGACAAGGAGGCGTCGGCCCGGCAGTTCGGGGCGACGCATTTCGTCGACGCCTCGGCCGTGCCGGACGCCGTCAAGGCGGTGCGGGAGATCCTGCCGACCGGTGCCGACCACACCTTCGAGTGCGTGGGCAGCACCCGGTTGATCCGGCAGGCGATCGACCTGTTGGACCGGCGCGGGCAGGCGGTGCTCCTCGGCGTCCCGCCGGCCACCGCCGAGGCGTCGTTCCTGGTCTCGGCCATGTACTTGGACAAGTCCATCCTCGGCTGCCGCTACGGTTCGGCCCGCCCGCAACGGGACATCGCGCTCTACGCCCGGCTGTACCGCGAAGGGCGGCTGCTGCTGGACGAGTTGGTGACCGCGACGTACGGGGTGGCGGACTTCGCCAAGGCGGCGGAGGACGCGCACCGTGGACGGGTGGCGCGGGCGGTGCTGGTCTTCGGGGAGTGAGGGGGCGTGCGGCGGGCGGCGCGCGTGGGCTGGCCCGATCCTTGCGATCCCTGTCCGTTCGGCCACTCGTACGGGCGGGCCGGCTCGTCGAAGCTGCTCGGGTGACCCGCACCTCGCCCGAGCCGCCCGCTCCCACCGCCGCCCCCGTGAGCCCGGGGCCGCCCTCCGGCCCGGCCCCCGTCCGGCGGCGTCCGCACCGCGCCTGGTCGGTCGCCGCCGCCACCTTCCTGACCCTCATCGGCGCGGCCGGCTTCGCCTCCCTGCCCGGACTGCTGATCGACCCGCTGCACGCCGAGTTCCACTGGTCGCGCGGCACCATCGGCCTCGCGGTCTCGGTCAACCTCGCCCTCTACGGGCTGACCGCGCCGTTCGCCGCCGCCCTGATGGACCGCTTCGGCATCCGCCGGGTGGTGGCCGCGGCGCTGACCGTGATCGCGGTCGGCGCCGGTCTCACCGTCTTCATGACCGCGAGCTGGCAACTGGTGCTGTGCTGGGGCGTGTTGGTCGGCCTGGGCAGCGGCTCGATGGCGCTGGCGTTCGCCGCGACCGTCACCAACCGCTGGTTCACCGCCCGCCGCGGCCTGGTCAGCGGCATCCTGACCGCGGCCGGTGCCTCCGGGCAACTGGTCTTCCTGCCGCTGCTGTCGTTGATCGTCGAGCGGTATTCCTGGCGCCCGGCCGCGGTCACCGTCGCCGTGGCAGCCCTCGCCGTCGTCCCGCTGGTGTGGCTCCTGCTGCGCGACCACCCGGCCGACGTCGGCACCGCCCCCTACGGCTCGGCGGAGTTCGTCCCCAAGCCGCCCCCGCAGCGCGGCGCCGCCCGCCGCGCCCTGGCCGCCCTCTTCTCCGCGGCCCGCACGGCGCCCTTCTGGCTGCTGTCCGGCACCTTCGCGATCTGCGGTGCCACCACGAACGGCCTGGTCAAGACCCACTTCGTGCCCGCCGCCCACGATCACGGCATGCCCATGACGGCGGCCGCCTCGCTGCTCGCCGTGATCGGTGTCTTCGACATCGCCGGCACCATCGGCTCCGGCTGGCTCACCGACCGCTTCGACACCCGCCGCCTGCTCGCGGTCTACTACGCCCTCCGCGGCGTCTCGCTGCTCTTCCTGCCCGTCCTGCTCTCCGCCACCGTCCATCCCCCGATGATTTTCTTCATCGTCTTCTACGGGCTCGACTGGGTCGCGACCGTGCCCCCGACCCTGGCCCTCTGCCGCGCGCACTACGGCGACGACAGCGCCATCGTCTTCGGCTGGGTCCTCGCCGCCCACCAGGTCGGCGCCGCGCTCATCGCCTACCTGGGCGGCCTGGCCCGCGACGCGCTCGGCACCTACGACCCGGTCTGGTACGCCTCCGGCGCGCTGTGCGCGGTGGCGGCGCTGATGGCACTGGTGTTGCGGGGGAGGACGGCGGCCGTCGCGGCCTGAGTGCGCGGCGTCTGCCCTGCCGCGCCTTGCCTTTACCGGCCACGCACACCAGCGAGCCCCGGTCCGGGAGGGGGCGGGGCTCACTGGTGGGTGGTACGGGTGCTCCGGCGCCTCAGCCGATCGCCGCTTCGCCGTTCCTCACGTCGTCGATGAAGGCGGCCCAGGCGGCTGCGCTCACGGTCACCTGCGGGCCCGCGGCGTCCTTGCTGTCGCGCACGGCCGCGACCCCGTAGAGGTTGCGGGCAACCTCTACGCATTCCCCCTGGGAGCCGCTGTAACTGGACTTGCGAAACTCGAATATGGTCACCGGTACTCCTTGAACAGGCTGGCCAGCCGGGCGCGGGTGTCCTCGGGGGACAGCGCCTTTCTGCGAACGCTATCGAACAGTCCGCGATGCCGGTTGGCGTCGTCCTCACTCTCCAGCCAGAGCCGTGAGCCGGCGGTCTCGACATAGACCACGTCCAGCGCGGCGGGTTCTTCGAAGCCTACGATCACGAACGGCCCGGTCATCGAGGCGTGCGCTGCGGCTTCGAAAGGCCACATCTGCAGCTTGACGTTGGGCGTGGAAGAAGCGTCAAGAAGCCGTTCCAGTTGGCCCTGCATCACCGACGGGCCGCCGACCTGTTGACGGAGGGCTGCTTCCGAGAGGATCGCCCACAGCTCCAGCGGATTGTCATCGGTGAGCCGCCCCTGTCTGCCGATCCGTGCCGCAACGAACTGATCGACCTCGTCCGGGTCTTCCCAGACGTCATCTGCCACGGTCACCGCGCGGGCGTACTCAGGTGTTTGGAGCAGACCGGGCACCAACTGGTTCTGGAACGTGCGGATCCTGGTGGCCCCGGCCTCAAGCTGGATGTACTCCAGGAGATCACCGAGATCCGTGTACTCCTCCCACCAGCCTTTCGCCTTGCGGCGTTCGCGGTCGGCCTTGGCTAGCGCTACCAGGCGGTCCCTTGCCGGGCTGGGACGTTCCACTCCGTACAGGTCGCACAGGGTGTGAAGGTCCGGATCGCGTACGGGCACGACGCCGCGCTCTATTTTGGCGATCTTCGTTTGGGTAGCCGTGAGGTGCTCCGCAGCCTGGGGCTGCGTCAGCCCCTTCGCGGTGCGGAGCTTTAGCAGCTCGCCACCCAACTTCCTGCCCAAGACGGTGGATTTGCGTTCTGTGCCTGCCTGTTGCCCCGGCATGGCTGCCTCCTGTGAGTGCGCGTGCACAGTCTCTGGGTTCGTAACGACGCACTGCAACATAGGTGCCGGAGCTATCGCTCGCGAGAATTAATTCCCGGGATTGGGTTGCATCAATAGTCTCGGCGCTGTCACGTTGGGTGCGGGCCCAGCCACGCTGGGGCGTCAGCCCAGTGGCATACGGGGTCTCTTCAGCCGCGCTCCCCGAGGGGATAGCCATGTCCACACGCGCCCGGTCAGTCGCATCACGCGTCGCACCTGCCACGCCAACCTCAATTGCCTACCGCTTGCCGAGCGAACCCCGCAGCGTCGGCTGGGTTCGCAGAGAGCTGCGGCGGCAGCTGGAGCAGTGGGGGTTGGCCGGTGAACTGGGCGAATCTGCAGCGCTATTGGTGTCGGAGCTGATGGCCAACGCCGTGCGGGCGCAGGTGGCCGGTGGTGGTACCTGGGTCGGCGTCCGGTTCGCGCTGGAGGGCGGTGGGCGGCGGGTGCGGTTGGAGGTGCGGGACGGGAGTGGTGGCCGTCCCGTGATCAACGACAAGCAAGCAGAAGAGACGGAAGGGGAGGCCGCGGAATGTGGTCGTGGGTTGGTGCTCGTGGATGCCTTGGCAAGTGGCTGGGGCGTGGAGCCGGACGGCATCGGAAAGGTCGTGTGGGCGGAGTTGGCCGTATCGGGGGTGTGGCCAGGTATCGGGCGGAGGTGACGGTGCGGTGCCCGGACGGGGCGACGATCCGGCTCGGGGGGTGGGCGTCGTCCTCGCCTCGTCGGGCCGTGGGATGGGTGCGGACGCGGGCGCGGCAGGTGGCGCAGCAGCTGGGTGCGCCGTACGACGGCGGGGTGCCGGCGTGGCTCGGGGAAAGGGTGGAGTTCGCGGCGGCCGTGGGTGCGCTGGAGTGCGGAAGTCCGTTACGGCTGACGGTCGTCGACGCGGAGGGGTGCGCCTACGACCTGGTCGCCCGGCGCGAGGGAGTGTCCTGGGCGGATGTGCGGGGGTCGGCGTGGCTGGCGGCGTGAGCGGGGGGTTCGGCGCGGCGGGGGTGTGGTGCGAGCGGGTGGTGTACCGGTCGGTGCGCGCGGAGGAGGTCGTGTCGTGGTCGGCGTTGGCGGTCGCCGATCCGGTGCGTGCTGTGCGGGCGATCCGGATGGATGCCCGGCGGTGGGCAGGCGGGGTGGCCGGTGGCGGGCAGGTGGAGGCGGTTGCCGCGCTGTACCGGGGCGAGTCGTGCGGGTTGGCGCTTGACTGCGGCGGGCTGTGGGTGGAGTGGTCGGCGCGGCCGGTGTTCTTTCTGCCCGTGGTCGGTCGTACGGGGCCGCGGTGTACGGGAGCGGGTGAACGGGCGGGTGGCTTCGGTGTTCTTTCGGTGGCCGGAGCCGGGTTCCGGTAGGCGGCTTGTGGGCTGCCGGCTCCGTAGGCCGAGGGGTCTGCCGGTGGCCTAGCGGGCGAAGCGGCCGAACGCCCCGCGGTGGAAGAGCAGCGGGCCGCGGGCCGCGGCGGCCGGGTCGGTGCCGAGGGCCTCGACGCGGCCGACCACGATGAGGTGGTCGCCGCCGGTGTGCACGGCGTGCACGGTGCAGTCGATCCAGGCGGGTACGTCCGCGAGGCGGGGGGAGCCGGTGGCCGGGGCCGGGGTGTGCCGGACGCCGGCGAACTTGTCGGCGCCGCTGACCGCGAACGCCCGGCAGAGGTCGCCCTGGTCGGCGCCGAGGACGTTGACGCAGAACACGCCGGCCCGCGCCAGGCGCGGCCAGGTCGTCGAGGTGCGGGCGACCATGAACGCCACCAGTGGCGGGTCCAGGGAGAGCGAGGCGAAGGACTGGCACGCGAAGCCGGCCGGCTGCGGTTCGCCGGGGGCCGTGATGAGCGTGACGCCGCTCGCGAAGTGGCCCAGCACGGCGCGGAATTCGGCCGGATCGAGGGGGGCGCGCTCGCCGTCGCGCACGGCGCGCAGTGGGGGGCGCGGGGTGGTGGTGCGGGCGGGCGCCGCCGACGGCGGGGCGGTGGTGGGGGCGCCGACGGAGCGCAGGTAGCGAATGGCGGTGGCCGCCATTCCGGCGTGTCCCATCATGGCTTCCGTCCCCTTACGGCGTTCGGTGGGCTGGCGCCTTCCATTGAATCTGATGCATCGTCAGATCGGAAGGGTGGAGGCGCCACTCGCACGGGTGGTTTGGTGCGGAAAAGCCGGCCGGATCATGGCGGTTCGGGGCAGATTGGGCACCGCGTTCCTGATTGCCCGCCGAGCGCTCGGGTACCTCCCACCTCGGCCGCGCCGTAGCCCAGCACGGGGGAGTGTTCCGGTCATGGCCGATGCGACACCGCCGACCGCCTGGTCGGCCGCCGGGCCCCCGCAGGCCCGTCCGACGGGGGCGGGAAACCCGCACCCGCGGTCCCGACCGCCCGGACCGCCGGGCGGCCCGCACGCCGCGGCGCCCACCTTCGACGAGGTCTTCTGCGAGCTGCTGCCGCGGCTCTACCGGCGGGCCGTGATGCTCGCCGGCACGCGCCAGTCGGCGGAGGACGTGGTGCACGAGGCGTACCTCAAGCTCGCCGCCCGCCCGCAGCGCTTCCTGGCCCACCCGGAGCCGTACGCCTACGCCTTCACCGCCGTCCTCAGTGTGGCCCGGGACGCCCACCGCAAGGAGCGGCGACAGGTGCTGGTGGAGGCGGTGGACGAGGCGGACGGTCCGGGGGCCGGTGCCGGGCCGCGCGCCGTGGGCGGGTTCGGCGGGTGGGACGGCGGGGTGGGGCGGCGGCACGCGGAGCTGGAGGCGGTCCGGTTGTTGGGCCGGTTGTCGCACCGGCAGGCGGGGATCGTCATCCTCGTGGACCTCGACGGGTACACGATCGACCAGGCCGCGAAGATCATGAAGGTGCACCGCGGCACCGCCGCCCGGCACCGGGCCCGTGCCCTGGACAGGCTGCGCGCGTACCTCGTTGAATCGGAGCACGGGCAGGCCGGGAGGTGAGCGGCACGGTGGGCGCGGGGCCACGGGACGGTGCGGGCGGCGACGGCGAGGTCGAGGGGCTGCTGCGGGCGAGGCTGCGGGCGGCCGACGAGGAGATCGAGACGCCGCCGGGGCTGTGGGAACGGGTCAAGGAGCCCGCGGCGGACGGGCGTTCGGCCGGTGCCGCGGGGGCCGCGGGACGCTTCGGCGCGGCCCGGTCGCCGCGGCGGCACCCGTACGCCGTCGTGGTGGCGGTCGCGGCAGCGGTGGCGGCGGTGGTGCTGGGCGTCTGGTGGGCGTTCCTGCGGCCGGCGGCGCTGGAGGTCAGACCGGCCGGGCCGCCCCGGACGGTGCCGCTCACGGTCTACAACAGCGAGGCGGCGTGCCGCCCGCGGCACACCCTGGAGTGCGCACTGCGGTTGGCCGAGGACCCGCACCGGGCGTACGCGGCGCGCGGCAACACCGCGGGGCGGGTGTGGCACGGGGAGGTGCTCGCGGCCCGGTGCGTGGTGCCGGACGGGCAGCTGGTGCGGGACGAGCAGGGCGTCACCTCCACCCGCTGGTACCGGGTGCGCACCGGGCAGGGGACGGAGGGGTGGCTGCCCGGGGTGCGCACCCGCAACACCCGGGAGGTGCCGGAGTGCCCGGCGGACGGCTGGTGAGGCGGCCGGGCGCGCGGGGCGGGTGTCACCGGCCCCGGTACGTGGGGCGGCGGCGTTCGACGAACGAGGCGACGCCCTCCTGTGCGTCCGCCGTCGTCATGTTGATCTCCTGGGCGGTGGCCTCGGCCGCGAGGGACGTCCCGCGGTCGCCGTCGAGGGAGGCGTTGACCAGCGCCTTGGTGAGGGCGAGGGCGCGGGTGGGGCCGGCGGCGAGCCGCTCGGCCCACGCGCGGGCGGTCTTCGCCAACTCCCCGTCCGGGACGACCCGGTTGACCAGGCCCAGCCGCGCGGCCTCGGCGGCCGGCACGGCGTCCCCGAAGAACATCAGCTCCTTTGCGCGCTGCGGGCCGACGAGCCGCGGCAGCAGGTAGGCGCCGCCGCCGTCCGGGACCAGGCCGCGGCGGACGAACACCTCGATGAAGCGGGCGGATTCGGCGGCCAGCACCAGGTCGCAGGCGAACGCGAGGTGGGCGCCGATGCCGGCGGCGGTGCCGTTGACGGCGGCGATCACCGGCTTCTCGCAGTCCAGGACGGCGGTGACGAGGCGTTGTGCGCCGTTGCGGATCATCCGGGCGACGTCGCCGGCGACCCGGTCCCCGGCGGCCGGTGCGCCGCGCAGGTCGGCACCGGCGCAGAAGCCCTTGCCGGTCGCGGTGAGCACCACGGCGCGGACGTCCGGGTCGGCGGCGGCGTCGGCGAGGTGGGCGATGAGGCGTTCGCGCATGTCCCAGGTGAGGGCGTTGAGGGCGTCGGGGCGGTTGAGGGTGAGGTGGGCGACGCCGTCGTGCGCGGTGTGGAGCACCAGGGCGTCGACCGGGTCGGCGGCGGCCGGTGCGGGGCTGGGGGAGGATGCGGAGATCATGGCGGAGCGGCTCCGGGGAAGAGGGCGGACGGGGGCGCGGGCGCGGCCGGTCGGCCGGTGGTCAGTGGCACACCGCGAGGGCGTCCAGGGCCACGGCGCCCTGCCCGCGGGGCAGCACGACCAGCGGGTTGATGTCCAGCTCGGCCAGTTCGCCGTCGAGTTCGAGGGCCATCCGCTGCACCCGCAGCACGGTCTCGACCAGCGCGTCGGTGTCCGCGGGCGGCATGCCGCGGACGCCCTCCAGGAGCGCGTGTCCGCGCAGTCGGCGCAGCATGCTGCGGGCGTGTTCCTCACCGAAGGGCGGGACGCCGACCGCGATGTCGTTCAGGACCTCGACCAGCACCCCGCCGAGGCCGACGGAGACGGTCGGCCCGAAGAGCGGGTCCGGGGTGACGCCGACGACCATCTCGACGCCCCGTTCGATCATCTGGCAGACCAGGACGCCGTCCAGCGGCAGGTCCTCGTAGCGGGCGATGTCGGTAAGTTCGCGGTAGGCGTCGCGGACCTGGCTCGCCGACGTCAATCCGACCTTGACCAGGCCGAGTTCGGTCTTGTGCGCCAGTTCCGGGCCGGAGCCCTTCAGCACCACCGGGTAGCCGACCTGGCTCGCCGCCCGGACGGCCGCCGCCGCGCTGGTCACCAGCTGTTCCCGCGGGACGCGGATGCCGTAGGCGCGCAGCAGTTGCTTCGCCGCGTGCTCGCTGAGCTGCTGGCCGGGCCGCAGGAGGGCCTGCGCCTTGCGGGCGGAGGGGGAGGCCGTGCGCGGGGCGTCGTCGAAGGGGGAGCGGTAGGCGGCGGTGAAGCGGTGGTGGTCGAGGTGGGCGCGGACGGCGGTGATGCAGTTGGCGAAGGTGCGGAAGGTCGCCACGCGGGAGGAGCCGAGGAGGGTGCGGCGGTAGGCGTCCTCGGTGCCGACCGGGGACCCCCAGACCACGCACACCAGCTTGTCCGTCTGCTCCGCCGCGTCGACGAGGTCCTGCGCCAGCTTGTCGCTCATGGGCGGGAAGGGGCCGGTGATCGGGCAGATCAGGACGCCGACGGCCGGGTCGGCGAGGATCGCGTCGATGATCTTGCGGCCGCGCCAGTCGCCGACCGGGTGCCCGCCGTTGTCGATCGGGTTGGCGACGTTGAGGTAGTCCGGTATCCACTGGTGGAGTTCGGTCTGCTTGGCGTGGGACAGGGCGGGCAGGGTCAGGCCCGCCGCGGTCGCCAGGTCGGCGAAGTGGGCGCCGGTGCCGCCGGAGATCGAATAGACCGCGACGCCCTCGGCGGTGGGCTTCTTGGCGCGGGCCAGCAGCGCCGCGGTGTCCTGGAGCTCGTCGAGGCCGTCGACCCGGATCACGCCGAACTGCCGCAGTGCCGCGTCCACCACCTCGTCCGCGCCGGTGAGTTTGCCGGTGTGCGAGGCGGCGGTCCGGGCGCCGGCCTCGGTGCGGCCGACCTTGACGACGACCACCGGCACCTTGTTGCGGGCGGCGCGGTCGGCGGCGAGCAGGAAGCTGCGGCCGTCCTTGAGCCCTTCGACGTACGCGGCGATCGCGCCGACCTCGGGGCGGGTGGCGAAGTAGGAGAGGAAGTCGGCGGTCTCCAGGTCGGCCTCGTTGCCGGTCGGCGCCCAGTGCGAGAGGCGGACGCCCAGTTCCTGGAGGGTGAAGACCGGCCGACCCTGGTGGCCCGACTGCGTGATCAGGGCGATGGCCGGGCCGTCGAGGTCGTCGCGGAACTTCTCGAAGGCGTTGAGGTTGGTGTTGGGGCCGAGCAGTCGTAGGCCGGAGCGGGCCACGGCGTCGGCCAGCCGGGCCTGGGCGGCCGCGCCGTCCTCGCCGGTCTCGGCGAAGCCGGAGGCGAAGGCCACCGCGAACTTCACCTTGGCCTCGGCCAGTTGTCCGATCAGCGGCAGCGGGTCGCCGACCAGCAGCACGGCCAGGTCGACCGGCTCCGGCAGTTCGCCGACGCCGGCGTGACAGGGCAGGCCGAAGACCCGCTCGCGCCCGGGGTTGACGGGGTGGAGCCGGGCGCCGACCCGCTCCGCCCAGGCGATCAGCTGTCGGGTGATGCCGGTGTTGGGGCGGCCCTCGCTGTCCGAGGCGCCGATCACGGCCACCGACTCGGGCCGGAAGAAGCGGTCCAGGTCGGGCACCGGCGCGTACAGCGGGCGTCCGCTGACGTCCTGGTCGGTGCCGGCCGGGCCGGTGGTGGCGCCGGCGGACCGCGGGCCTTCGACGCCGTCGGGGTCGGCGGTGCCGTGGACGGTGTGGGGTGGGCGCTCCCCGCAGGCCACGACGCGGGCCGGCCGGGAGTGCGTGGTGAGGGTGCCGTGAGTCGATCCAAGCATCGCAGACGCCCGCTCCTGTGTGACGGCTCTCGTGGACTGCGCGCCGTACCGCGCTCGCAGTAGCTGACGCATAGTCAGATTACTGAACTGACGCCATGTCAGGAATGGGTGTGCGCGGTAAAGCTTCGCGGTGCCGCCCGGGGGGCGAGGGTGTCGACCCTCTTGCGGGCGGGCGGTCGATGGGCTGGACTGGCCGGACGTCATTGAACTGACGCAACGTCAGTTAACTGCTGGGCTGAACCGTTGAGGGGAGTGCCGGGATGGCCGTGCGGGACGACGCCGGAAGGGCGGGGCGGGTGCAGGGTGCGGCGGCCCCGCCGGGGCGCGCGGCGGCGCGGTTCGATCGGCCGGAGGTGGACGCCTTCACCCGGCCGTACTGGGCCGCGGCGGCCGAGGGCCGGCTGCTGTTGCGCCGGTGCCGGGCCGAGGGGTGCGGGGCCGTGCACCACTACCCACGGGAGTTCTGCCCGCGGTGCTGGAGCGAGGACGTCGCCTGGGAGCCGGCCACCGGGCGGGCCACCCTGTACACCTGGTCCGTCGTGCACCGCAACGACCTGCCGCCGTTCGGCGACCGGGTCCCGTACGTCGCCGCGGTCGTCGAACTCGCCGAGGGCCCCCGGATGATGACCGAGGTGACCGACTGCGCGGCGTCGGACCTGCGGATCGGGATGCCGCTCGCGGTGCACTTCCGCCCCGTGCCGGCGGCGGGGAGCGGCGACGGGCCGGCGGGGGACGGCGGGTGCGCGGTACCGGTGTTCCGGCCGGCGTGAGGCGCCCGCCGGCCCGCCCGCCGGATTAATGGAGTGGCGGAGGACGGGCTTCTCGGGGAGGCTGCCCGCGTGCTGATTCGAGACGCGAACCCGGCCGACTGGCCGTCGATCTGGCCCTTCTTCCGCTCCGTCGTACGGGCCGGCGAGACCTACTCCTACCCCCAGGACATCGACGAGCCGGCCGCCCGCGACCTGTGGATGCTCCGCCCGCCGGGCCGCACGGTGATCGCCGTCGACGACCGCGGAACGGTGCTCGGCTCGGCCAAGATGAACCCCAACCAGAGCGGGAACGGCGCGCACGTCGCCAGCGCCAGCTTCATGGTCGACCCGGAGCACCGCCGGCGCGGCACCGGGCGGGCGCTGGGGGAGCACGCCCTGGCCTGGGCCCGCGCCGAGGGCTACCGGGGGATGCAGTTCAACGCGGTGGTGGAGGCCAACACCGGCGCGGTCGCCCTCTGGCAGTCGCTCGGCTTCCGGATCATGACGACCATCCCCGAGGGCTTCCACCACCCCGCTCACGGGTACGTGGGGCTGCACGTCATGTACCAGAAGCTGTAGCCGCCCGCGACGGCCGGGCGCCGGGCGGCCCGGTGCCGGCGGGTCTTACGGCCAGAGCAGCTCCGTCTCCCAACCGTCCGCCCTGCGGCGGTAGTTGAGTCGTACGTGCTGACGCCGGTGCTGGTCGCCCTGGAAGAACTCGACCTCGTCGGCGCGCAGCACGTACAGCGTCCAGCTCGGTACCGGTGCGTCCGGTTCGCGCCGGGCGCGTTCCCAGGCGGCGTCCGCGGCGTGGGCCAGTTCCTCGGCCGAGCCGAGCACCTGGCTCTGGCGGCCCACCAGGGCGGCGGCCAGTGCGCCCGTGGAGCGGTGGTGCAGATCGGCCGCGCTCTCCTCCGGGCCCGCCGCGGTCACCGTGCCGTGGACCCGCACCTGGCGGCCGACCGCCGGCCAGTAGAAGGCCAGCGCGGCGCGGGGGCGGGCGGCGAGCTCGCGGCCCTTGCGGCTGTCGCGGTGGGTGCCGAAGTGCCAGCCGTGCTCGTCCGCGTCGTGCAGCATCACGATCCGCACGGAGGGGTCGCCGGCCGCGTCGGCCGTCGCCAGGGACATGGTGTGCGGCTCGGGAACGCCGGCCTCGGCGGCCTCCCGCAACCACTGCCGGAACAGCGGCAGCGGCTCGGCCGGCGCCCGCTCCGCGGCGAAGGTCGGCAGCTCGCCGTCCCAGACCCGCAGGCCGCGCAGGAGCGTGCGGAAGGCGCGGGCGTCGGCGTCGGCCGCCGGCCCGGGGGCCGCGGGGACGCCGGGCTCGGGGTCCGGAGCGGCCCCGGCGGCGCGGTGATCCGTGTGGTCGGGCATGCCAGGCAGCGTACGCGGGGTGCTCGGGGTGCCGGCGGAAGGGGCGACGGCCGCCGTCGGGCGGGCCGCTATCCCCGTCCGAGGACCACGGTTCCCGAGGAGCAGAACCAGCCGCCGGTGCCGGACGCGACGGCCAGTTGCGGCAGGGCGCCGTCCGGTTTGTGGACCTGGCGGTCCGGGCCGGCCTCGCCGCGCAGCTGTCGCACCGCCTCGACCAGCAGGAACAGCCCCCGCATGCCGGGGTGGCAGGCGGCCAGTCCGCCGCCGTCGGTGTTGACCGGCAGCTCCCCGTCCCGCAGCAGCCGCCCCTTCTCGACGAACGGTCCGCCCTCACCCTTGGCGCAGAAGCCCAGGTCCTCCAGCGTCACCAGGGTCATGTAGGTGAAGGCGTCGTAGATCTCGGCGAGGTCGATCTCGGCGGGGCGGACGCCGGCCCGTTGGAAGGCGAGCCGGCCGGAGACGGCGGCCGGGGAGACGGTGAAGTCGTCCCACTCCGCCATGGTGGTGTGCGAGACGGCGGTGGCCGAACCGAGCACCCAGACCGGCCGTTTGGCGAGGTCGGGCACGTGGTCCTCGGCGACCAGCAGAACCGCGCAGCCGCCGTCGGAGCGGATGCAGCAGTGCAGCTTGGTGAACGGGTCGGCGATCATCGGGCCGGACAGCACCTCGTCGACGGTGATCGGATCGCGGTACATGGCCTCCGGGTTGGTGGCCGCGTTGGCCCGCGCCTGGACGGCTATCTGGGCCAGCTGTTCCAGGGTGGTCCCGTACTGGTGCTGGTGGCGGCGGGCCGCCATGGCGTATTTGGCGATCAGGGTGTGCCCGTAGGGGACCTCGAACTGGAGTGGGCCGCGGGCGCCGAAGGAGAGGTTGGCGGTGCGGCGTTTGGCCTTGATGTCGGCGCGGGCGGTGGAGCCGTAGACGAGCAGGACGGCGTTGGCGTGCCCGGCCGCGATGGCGTCGGCGGCGTGCGCGGCCATCACCTCCCAGGTGGCGCCGCCGACCGAGGTGGAGTCCACCCAGGTGGGGCGCAGCCCGAGGTATTCGGCGACCTCGACGGGGGCGAGGGTGCCGAGCCCGGCCGAGGCGAAGCCGTCGATCACCGACCGGTCCAGGCCGGAGTCGGCGAGCGCCCGGCGGGCAGCCTGGGCGTGCAGGGCGTACGGGGTGGCCTCGTCCACCCGTCCGCAGTCGGAGAGCGCGACTCCGGCGACGGCGACCTTGCGGTTCCGGGAAGGGGTCCCTGGCGTCAGCCTCATAAATCTGACGGTACATCAGATGTGGGGGAGTGGGCAGAGGCTCCGGCGCGCGGCTTCCCCGCGCCCGTCTCTAGGAAAGTGCCGCCCGGATGCCTACTATGACGGGCCGTCAGATCGGACCCCGTTCGAGCGGACGGGCGTCGCCGCACGGCCGGGAGGAGCCCGCCGATGGATGCCGCGTTCACCGAGGAGCAGGACGAGATCCGCCGCACCCTGCGCGCACTGCTGGACAAACGCTGCGGCCCGGACGAGGTCAGGGCCGCGGTCCGCACCCCGGCGGGCCACGACCAGGCGCTGTGGCGGCAGCTCGCCGGGCAGTTGGGGCTGCCCGGCCTCGCCCTGCCCGCCGCGTACGGCGGAGCCGACTGCGGCCCCACCGAACTCGCCCTGGCCTGCGAGGAGACCGGCCGTGCCCTGCTGCCCGCACCGCTGATCGGCACCGCCGTGCTCGCCGCGCCGCTGATCCTCGCACTGGGCGGGGAGGAACAGCGCGCCGCACTGCTCCCACCGCTCGCCGCCGGGGAGCTGACCGCCACCCTCGTCGTCCCCGACGGACAACTGGCCACCGCGCTGGCACTGACCGGGCCGAACGACGGTGACTGGGCCGGCGGCGGCCGGGCCGGCGGGATCCAGGCACGGCAGGTCGACGGTGCCTGGCGGCTCTACGGGGAGGCCGGCCAGGTCCTCGACGGACACACAGCGGACGTGCTGGTGGTCGCCGCGCACACCGGCGGCTTCGCGCGCAGCCGGACCCTGCTCCTGACCGTGCGCACCACGGGCCCGGACGGCACCGAGACGCCCGGGCTGCTGCGGACCCGGCAGACCGCGATGGACGAGACCCGTCCGCAAGCACGCATCGAACTCCGCGACGTGGCGGCGGAGTTGCTGGGACCCGACCCGGCCGGGGACGACGGCGCGGTGACCGCGGCGCTGGCCGCCACCGGGGCGACGGCGGCCGCGTGCCTGGCGGCCGAGGCGGTCGGCGCGGCCGACGCGGCGCTGTCCCGCACGGTCGGCTACGTCAAGGAGCGCACCCAGTTCGGCCGCCCGATCGGGTCCTTCCAGGCGGTGCAGCACCGGCTCGCCGACCTGTACGTGGCGGTGCAGGCGGCGCGCTCCGCGGCGTACTACGCGGCCTGGGCGGCGGGCGGCGCCCACCCCGAACCCGGGGCGGGCGGCCTGGCGCTGGCCCAGTCGCTGGAGGCGCTGCGCGCGGTGGCCGCCGAGGCGGTGCAACTGCACGGCGGGCTCGGCTTCACGTGGGAGCACACGGCACACCTGTACTTCAAGCGGGCCGCCTGTGACGAACTGCTGCTGGGGCCGGTGCACCGACTGCGGGCCCGGGCGGCGGAGCAGGCCGGCCTGTTCGGGGCCACCGGGCCGGACGGGGCGGGCGCGGGCGACCTCGCCGGCCCGGTGGCGCGAGCGGCGGTCGGTGCCTGATGGACCGACGCACACGGCTGGTGCAGAAGATCTCCTCGACCCGCACGTTCGCCCGGGTCGCACCCCACGTCATCCCCGCGCTGGACCGCGCCGTCCACCGACTGTCCGGCGGCAGGGCGCTGCTCAGCACCCGGATGCTGCCCGGCGTCGTACTGACCGCCATCGGCGCCAGGAGCGGCCTGCCGCGGAGCACCCCGCTGGCCTGCATGCCGCAGGACGACGGCGGCTGGCTGCTGATCGGCAGCAACTTCGGCCGCCCGGGACACCCGGCCTGGACCGGAAACTTGATCAAGAACCCGGAGGCGGAGGTGAGTTGGCGGGGTCGGGACGTCCCGGTGCGGGCCCGGCTGCTCACCGGCGAGGAGCGCGCGCGGGCCTGGCGGGCGGCGCTGGAGTTCTGGCCGCCGTACGCGGCCTATCAGGCGCGGCTGGAACGGGAGATCCGCCTGTTCCGGCTGGACCGGCGCTGACCTGCCCGGACGGGGCCGTCATACGCGCGCAGCGGGTGCCGTACGGCCCCGAAAGGGCGGTCGGCACCCGCTGCGACGCGGTACGACTATGGCAGGACGGACACAGGACGACGTGGGCGAACTGCCCCGGCGACACCGGGACATCGGGGATGCGACGGCCTCCCCGGCGGTAGTGCGGTGGCTGGGGCGCGACGGTGCGGCGCGGCGTTCCGGCGCGGCGGGAACGGCGGCTCGGCGGCCCGAGCGGTGCGGCGGTCCCGACGCGGACCCTCGGGATCCGGGCGGGGCGGCCCGCTACTTGGTGGGCTTCTTGCCGGTGACGCCGAAGTGCACGAGCAGGGCCAGGTTGGGCTTGAGGTCGGCCTGCTTGACGCCCCAGCTCTGGAAGCCCTTCTGGTGGCCGGCGACCGCCGCGAGCATGGCGACGATGGAGCCGGCCATGGCTGCCGGGCTGACGTCCTTGTCGACCTTGTTCTTGGCCTGGAGCTCCTGGATCGACTCCGTAAGGGAGTTGGTGACCGCGTTGAGGATCTTCATGCGGAGCTTGTAGAACCGCTTGTCGCCCTCGGCGGCGCCCAGGTCGACGACGCGCAGGATGGCGTCGTGCTTGCGCCAGAAGGAGAGGAAGCCGTCGACCAACTCCTCGGCGGCCTGCCAACCGGATTTGCCCACCCAGGAGCGTTCGGCGACGAGATGGGTCAGGCTCGCGCCCTCTTTCGCCATCTCTTCGGCGATTTCGAGGACCGCACCTTCAACGTCCGGGAAGTACTGATAGAACGTCGCGGGTGAAGTGCCCGCTTTTCGGGCCACATCGATGACTTTGACGTCCCGGTAGGGGGACGAACTGAGCATTTCACTGAGGCAGTCGAGGAGCTTTTGCCGCGTCGCCTGTCCGCGGCGGCCGGCAACTCTGCCGTCGACGGTTCGCACTTGTCCTGTCATGCCGTCAGCTTACCGAGGGGTGATCGGAGCGCGATTTGGCTGCCTGCAAATGGGGACGGGGGAGTTCGGCCCGCCCGGCGCCCGTTGCCGTGCTGGTTGCGGGCCCGACGGCCGCCGGGACTGGCCGCCCAGGCATTGGTCCGATCCAGTGAACGCCGTTATCAACAGGCTGTGGACAACATCGGTGGACAAGGGGGTGGGCGTGCCGCATCGGGTGCCTGGCGAGGGGGGTGGGGGAATCCCTGCGCCGCGCGCGGTGTCACGGCCACGAAATCGCCGCGGGCGAAGCAGAATTGAACCGTTGACGCAAGGCGGGGTGCGGGGGAAGGCGTGCGGACGGATGACGGGCGGGGAAATGGAGCGTTTTCGGCCACGGGGGGCGGTTGGTCGCCCGGGTTCGCGTCGGGCGTCGAGGGGGCGGCGGAGGCCCCCCGATCCGTCCGCCTGGGCGGAACCAGTCCGTCCGGATGGGGCGATGGGCGGCGGAAATTCCGCGAACGGCACCCCCACGCGGGCCGCAACTGGTCGGTAACCCTTCGGCAATCACCCGTCCCCGGACGTATCGGAGCACGTCAGGGCGGGGTGGAATACGCCGGGTAATGGGCTTGTTGCGTACCGCAGGGGGTGAGTCGTGACACGGCCGACAGGCCCCGGGTTCGCAACCGCCGGCCCGGCCAGGAAGAATCAAGGTGCGTACGGCCGTTTCGGCAGCCCTGGCCGCAGGCGGTGAGACGCTGCGCGGGGCAGTCGCCCTCGGCGGCTCGTGGCTTTGGAGAGTCTCGTTTTATGCCCCACGGGGAGGTGGCAGGCAAGTGGTGGAGCAGCTGACGCAGCACGATCCCCGGCGGATCGGCCCGTTCGAGGTCCTCGGCCGTCTCGGGGCCGGCGGCATGGGACTGGTCTATCTGGCGCGGTCGGCGTCCGGTCGGCGCGTGGCGATCAAGACGGTCCGGTCCGAACTCGCCGAGGACCAGCTGTTCCGGGTCCGGTTCACCCGCGAGGTGGAGGCGGCCCGCGCGGTCAGCGGCTTCTACACCGCGGCCGTCGTCGACGCCGACCCCCGGGCGGCCGTGCCCTGGCTGGCCACCGCGTACGTGCCCGCGCCCTCCCTGGAGGAGATAGTCAATGAGTGCGGGCCGCTGCCGGTCCAGGCGGTGCGCTGGCTCGCCGCCGGCATCGCCGAGGCGCTCCAGTCCATCCACGGCGCCGGCCTCGTCCACCGCGACCTGAAGCCGTCGAACGTCCTGGTGGTCGAGGACGGCCCCCGGGTGATCGACTTCGGCATCGCCTCCGGGGTGTCCAACACCCGCCTGACGATGACCAACGTGGCCGTCGGGACGCCCGCCTACATGTCGCCGGAGCAGGCCCGCGACTCCCGCAGCGTCACCGGCGCCAGCGACGTCTTCTCGCTCGGCTCCACGCTGGTCTTCGCCGCCACCGGGCACGCGCCGTTCCACGGCGCCAACCCCGTCGAGACGGTCTTCATGCTGCTGCGGGAAGGCCCCGACGTGGCCGGACTGCCCGACGAACTGCGCCCGCTGATGGAGTCCTGCATGCAGATGGAGGCGGTCCACCGGCCGTCCCCGGCCGATTTGCAGTCCCAACTGGCGCCGCACCTCTTCAGCTCCGGCAGCGACGACAGCGGCACCGCGTCCGCCTGGCTGCCGCCCGGCGCCGTGGCGCTCATCGAGCAGCGGCGCGGCGGCGGCCGTGGCGCCGTGGCACCGAGCACCCCGCGGGCCGCCGCCGCACCCCGGGACGCCGCTCGCCGGGAGCCGGTGGCCGCGCCGCCCATGCCGCAGGCCCCGCCGCAACCCGTGCCGCAGCGGGCCGAGGGCTCCCGGCCGGCCGAGGGCTGGCCCGGCCGGATCGGCGCCGGCCCCGGTGCGCACCGCGCCGCCGACCCCCGCGGCGCGGCCGCCCCGGTGCCCCAGCCCGCCACCGCCCCGCCGGCCGCCCCGCCGGCCCCGGACGCCGCCGGCGGCCCCGTGCGGCTCGGGGGCTCGCCCGCCCCGATAGGGCCCGGTCCGCGCGCCGCCGACGCCCCGCCGCAGCACGGCCCGGCCGCCGCCACGAACTGGGTCCGGCCGCCGGCCGGGGCACCCGCGGCCGTCGTGCCCCAGCAGGGTGCGGTCACCGGCGGCGGCTCCGGCGGGGAGGCCGTGCCGTCCGCCCCGCCGGAGCCGCCGTCCGCCGAGCCCGGCCGCTGGCGCCCCTGGCGGTTCCGGATGTCGAACGACGTCTGGGGCACCCCGGTGGTCGCCGGCGACCTGCTCTACGTCACCTCCTTCGAAGTGCACGCCCTCGATGTGGGCAGCGGCCGACGGAAGTTCAAGACCCGGGACGTCGCCTGGGCGATGACGGTCGCCGAGGGCCGGATCCACGCCTCGGACGGCCCCACCCTCTACGCCCTGGACGCCGACGACGGCGGCGAGCTGTGGCGCCTGAGCAGCGAGGGATGGGTCTACGCCCTCACCGCGGACCGCGGCACCGTCGTCACCAGCACCCGGGGCGGCGGCGTCCAGGCGCGGGAGGCCGCCACCGGCGAGCTGCTGTGGGAGCTGTCCGGCGCCCAGACGGAGTTCGAGACCCCCGAGGCCGCGCCCGTCCAGCACGAGGGCACGGTCTACGTCTGGGCCGACGCCCGGCTCAAGGCGCTTCAGGCGCGCACCGGCGTCGAGCGCTGGTCGTACCCGGTGGGTGACGCGGCGTCCTGCGGCGGCGTGCCGGTCCGGCTGCTGCCCGCGTCGGACGGTGCGGTGTACGTGGTCGCCGGCACCCGGGTGTTGGCCCTGGACGCCGCCCGCGGTGACCTGCGCTGGCACTTCGAGGCGCCTGCGGCCTTCCTGAGCCCGCCCGCCTTCGCGCCCGGTCCGGCCGTCACCGGCGGCGGCCTCTACCTCGCCGACTACCTCGGCACGGTCTACGCCCTGGACGCGGCGGACGGCCGGGACCGCTGGCGGATCGCCACCGAGTCGCGCCAGTCCACCGAACCGGTCCTGGTCGCGCACGGCGCCGTCCACCTGGGCAGCGGCAAGGCGCTCTACACGCTCGACGCGGTGACCGGCACCCCGCGCTGGCGCTTCCAGGCGGGCGCCGAGGTCGTGGGCTCGCCGGTGGTCGCGGAGGGCCGGGTGCACTTCGGCTCCAACGACCACTGCCTGTACACCCTCGACGCGATGGGCGGTCAGCTGCGGTGGAAGCTGGCCACCGGTGGTGAGATCACCGGCTCTCCGGTGGCGGTCGGCGGGGTGGTCTACGCCTGCAGCAAGGACCGTTGCGTGTACGCCCTGGACGCCGCCAAGGGGACGGGGTTGGCCCGGCGCCCGTAGGCGGGGCTCCTCGCTGGCGGGCCGTCACCCCGGGCCGTCACCCCGGGCCGTCACCCCGGGCCGTCACCCCGGGCCGTCACCCCGGGCCGTCACCGGGGTGCGTCCGGCCCGCTCGGCCCCGGGTCGTGCGGTGCCTCCGGTCCGTCCGGTGGGGCGGGCCAGTCCGGTCGGGTCGGTCGGGTGGGCCGGTCGTCCGGGGGGTGCTCCGGGGCCGGCCGTTGGCTCCGGCCCCACTCCACGGGCGGCGTGGGCGCCTGCGGCCCGGTCGGCGGGGGCGGTGGGCCCGGAGCGGGGCCGGGCGGCTGCGGGTGCCAGGTCCGGGTGGGCTGGTGAGAGGGGTCCCAGGCGTCGGGCGGCGGCCGGTGGGGTGCGCGGCCGTAGCCCGCGCGGTCCTCGTCGTAGGAGTCGTAGGAGTCGTAGGAGTCGTAGGAGCCGTAGGCGCCGTAGGCGTCGCGGGCGTCGTCGTAGTCCTCGTGTGCCGGGACCCGGCGGGGGCGTCCGCGCATGACGAGGGCGCCCAGGATCAGCAGTGCGCCGCCGCCGAGGGCGGTGGCCGCGCCGATGCCCAGTCCGTGGGCGCCGGCGGCGAGTTCGCCGGTGCGTTGGCCCTGGCGGACCATCCACAGGACGGTGCAGCCCAGCACCACCAGCCCGGCGAGGGTGATCAGCAAACGGGAGCGCAGCACCACGCCGATCAGGGTGAGCAGCCCGGCGAAGACCATCGGCAGCAGCAGCGAGCCGAAGAGCGTGGCGCCGCCGTCGGTGAGGCCGTTGAAGAGGTCCTCGATCCGGATGTCGCTTCCGTGACGGCCGTCGTACCAGGGACGGAAGGGGCTCCAGACGGCGGCCGTCGCTCCGATGAGGGCGATCAGGGAGCCGAGCACGTTGCGCACCACCGGCGTCGCCTCGTTTCGACTCGTCCTGTCGTCCCGTGATCGACGCTACGCCTGCCCGTCTGCGCCCGCTAGACAAGCACGGCCGGATGCGGTCCGACCGCGCCGAGGGCTCCGCACGGGCTGTCACCGGCTCTTGCTAGGGTGCCGTGCACGCGTCAACCCTGGGGGTAGCGCGTCTTGGAACGCAGCAACGGGGGATGGTCGAAGGACATGGAGCAGCGCACGCGTACGCGCACGGGCACGGCCGCCGCGGGCACCGCGGACCGGGTCCGCAGGGGGATCAGGGCGGGACTCGCGGTGGGGGTGGCGGCGGTCACGCTCGCCACGGTCGGCGGCTGTGCGTTCGGCCGGCCCAAGATCGACGTGACGCCCCCGAGCTGGGCGACGGCCTCGCCGTCCGCCAGCTACGACCCGTACAACCCGACCCCGTCGTACACGCCCGGCTACGACAGCTACTCGCCGTCGCCGTCGCCCACGCAGGAGACGTACGACCCGGACGGGCGGTCCGACGTCCGCGGCAGCGGCTGCGACTTCTCCGCCTCGCTGCGCCAGTTCACCTACACGGTCTCCATCACCAACCCGTCGACGACCAGTTCGTACTCCTACGACATGCGGATCGACTGGATGAAGGACCGGCCGGCGGACGGCTCGTCCTACGGGCAGCACCAACGCAGCGTCGTGGTGGCGCCCGGTGCGACCGAGACCTACACCGCCAAGTACACGCTGAACCAGTCCTCCTGGCAGGCGTTCTGGTACACCTGCCAGATCACCCGGGCGACGAAGTCCAAGATGTGACGCCGGCCCGCCGGCGCCGCGGTGCGCCGCCGGTCATCTGACGGGCGGCGGGGCGGCTGCGGTGGTGGTCCGCGGGCGGGCGGCGAACAGGGCGGCCTGCCGCTCCGGCGGGAGGTTGCCCAGCGCGATCAGCTGCGGGGCGTGCGCCAGTGCCTGGGCCCGGGTGGCCTCCTTCGCCGCCCACAGGGCGCGGACGGTGCCCTGGACGGCCTCGGTGGGCTGCGCGGCCAGCACCGCGGCCCGGCGCAGCGCGGTCTCGGCGGCGGCGCCGGGCGGGGTCAGTTCGGAGACCAGGCCGACGGCGTGGGCGCGGCGGGCGCCCAGCCGCTCCGCGGTGCCCATCAGGGCGAGCCGGGCGATCTCGCCGTGCGGCATCCGCTGTGCCATGAGGATGGACTCGTAGGCGCTGACCATCCCGTAGGTGGTGTGCGGGTCGAAGAAGGTGGCGTCCTCGGCGGCGACGAGGAACTCCGCCTCGCCCAGCAGGTAGAAGGCGCCGCCGCAGGCCATGCCCTCGACCGCGGCGACCACCGGCTTCCACAGGTCGTTGGCCTTCGGGCCGATCCGGAGCAGCGGGTCGTCGAGGGAGAACGGGCTGGTGGGCTGGGGGACGTCGGCGGAGCGGTCCAGGCCGGTGCAGAAGGCGCGGCCGCCGGCCCCGGTGAGGACCGCCGCGCGCACCGTGTCGTCGAAGCGCAACTCCCGCCAGATGGCGGCGAGTTCGTCGGCGGTGGCCAGGTCGAGGGCGTTGTGCCGGTCGGGGCGGTCCAGGGTGACCAGGGCGACCCCGTCGGCGGTCTCGGTGCGGACCCCGGGGGACGTCACGGCCGCTCCAGGACCCAGCGGGGGACGGTGGGACCGTCGGGCGTGCGGTGGAAGACGGCCTTCACGGGTGCGCCGATGCGCAGCTTGGCCGGGTCGACGGAGTTCAGGGCGGCGTCGGCGGCGGCGACGAGGTTGCCGACCAGGCGGATCCGCGGCGCCTCGGCGAGCTCCACGACGATCGTGTTGTAGGGGGCCTGGGCCGCGTAGGCGGGCAGCAGCGGCGGGTGCGGCACGACGAAGGACCAGATCCGGCCGCGGCCGCTCGTCCGCTGCCAGTGGGCGGTGAACGACTGGCAGTGCGGGCAGCAGGGGCGGGGCGGGAAGCGCGGTTCGTCGCAGTCGGTGCAGGTCTGCACGCGGAGCTCGCCGCGGGCCGCGTACTCCCAGAAGGGGGCCCCGTCGTCGTCGGTGACGGGTGTCAGCAGGCCGGTCTCGGGGGCCGGGGGGCCGTCGGCGGTCACGGATCGGGCGTCGGCGGTGGTCCCGCCGGCGCGGTGGTCTGCGCGCATCTCGGATCAGCTCCTCAGCAGTAGCGCGGAGGTGGGCACGCACTCGCCCGCGGTGACGAGGCAGGTGGCGGCGTCGGGCACCTGCGCGGTGCTGGTGCCGCGCAGTTGGCGGACGCCTTCGGTGATGAGGTTGAAGCCGTGCAGGTACGCCTCGGAGAGGCCGCCGCCGGCGGTGTTGAGGGGGAGCCGGCCGCCGATCTCCAGGGCGCCGCCCTCGGTGAAGGCCGCGCCCTCGCCGCGCCCGCAGAAGCCGTAGCCCTCCAGGGAGAGCGGTATCAGCGGGGTGAACGCGTCGTAGATCTGCGCCACGTCGACGTCCTGCGGTCCGAGGTCGGCGCCCTTCCAGAGGTGGCGGGCGGCGGCCTGGGCCGGGCCGCTGAGCGGGTCGTCGTTCCAGTAGTTGACCATGCCGTGGTGCTGGGCGGGCAGGCCCTGGGCCGCGGCGTGGACGTAGACCGGGCGCCGGCGGCAGTCGCGGGCGCGCTCGGCGGAGACCACGACGCAGGCCAGGGCGCCGTCCGTCTCCAGGCAGTTGTCGAAGAGGCAGAGCGGTTCGCTGATCCAGCGGGAGGTCATGTACATCTCGCGGGTCAGCGGGCGGTCGTACATCATCGCGGCCGGGTTCTGGTTGGCGCGGTTGCGGCAGGCCAGCGCGACGTTGAAGAAGTGGTCGCGGGTGGCGCCGTACTCGTGCATGTAGCGCCGGGCCAGCATGGCGATCTCGTCGGCGGGTCGGAGCAGGCCGAAGGGCCGGGTCCACTGGCCGGGGGTGGGGAGTTGGGCGTGGGTGCTGGTCCACGGTCGGGGTCCGGAGCCGCGTTTGCGGGACCGCCAGGCGACGCCGACGCTCGCCTGCCCGGTGGCGACGGCGGCGGCCAGGTGCGCCACCGTCGCGCACGAACCGCCGCCGCCGTAGCCGACCTTGGAGAAGTGCGTGACGTCCCCGGCGCCGATGGACTTGGCGATCTCGACCTCGTCGGTCTCCTCCATGGTGTACGACGCGAAGGCGTCCACCTCGGAGGGGGCGATCCCGGCGTCGTCCAGGGCCGCGACGATCGCCCGGCACGCCAAGGTCCGCTCGGATTCGTGGAGTTGTTTGGCAAAGGGCGTCTGTCCGATGCCGACGATCGCCGTAGCGTCCTTGAGGGTCGCCCCCATCGCCACCTCCGTGCTCGGCCGTCACTGCTGACAGCGCAGGAGGCTACCGCTAATCTGACGGGCAGTCAGCTAGTGCGGTGCGGGGTCTTTGCCGGGAGCGGGAGGCAGTGCGATGGGCGAACAGCTCGATGCGCGGGCGGACGTGACATACGGCTCGCTGGCGCACCTGGTGCGCGCGGCCGCCGCGCGGTACGGCCCCCGGGAGGCCGTCGTCGAGGGCCGCACCCGGGTGTCCTACGCCGAACTGGGCGGGCGGGTGGAGCGGGCCGCCGCGGCCTGCGTCGCCGCCGGCGTCGCCCCCGGCGACCGGGTCGCGGTCTGGGCGCCCAACACCCTCGACTGGATCGTCTCCGCCCTCGGCGCGGTGACCTCCGGTGCGGTCCTCGTCCCGGTCAACACCCGCTTCAAGGGCGCCGAGGCGGCCGACGTGCTGCGCCGCACCCGCGCCAAGGCCCTCTTCGTCACCGGCACCTTCCTCGGCACCTCCTACGTCGCCTCGCTGCGCCGCGCCGCCGAGCGGGGCGACGGCCACGGCCCGCTGCCCGGACTGCCGCACCTGGAAAGGGTGGTGGTGCTCGCCGACGACGCCCCCGCCGACTTCACCACCTGGCGCGACTTCCTCGCGGCCGGTGCGGCGGTGCCGCCCGAGGCGGTCCGGGCCCGCGCCGACGCCCTCGGCCCCGACGACCCCTCCGACATCATCTTCACCTCCGGTACCACCGGCCATCCCAAGGGCGCCGTGATCACCCACGGCCAGACGCTGCGCGCCTACGACGTCTGGAGCGCACTGGCCGGCCTGGAGGAGGGCGACCGCTACCTCATCGTCAACCCCTTCTTCCACACCTTCGGCTACAAGGCCGGCGTCGTCGCCTGTCTGCTGCGCGGCGCCACGATGGTCCCGCAGCCGGTCTTCAGCGTGGAGACCGCGCTCGCCAACATCGCCGCCGAGGCGATCTCCGTGCTGCCCGGCCCGCCCACCCTCCACCAGCAGCTCCTGGACCACCCCGACCGCGCCCTGCACGACCTGTCGGCGCTGCGGCTGGTCGTCACCGGCGCCGCCGTCGTCCCGCTGGAGCTGGTCGAACGGCTGCGCGGCGAGCTGAAGGTGGCCACCGTCCTGACGGCCTACGGCCTGTCGGAGAGCACCGGCGTGGTCACCATGTGCCGGCGCGGCGACCCGCCCGAGGTGATCGCGGCGACCTCCGGGCGCGCCGTGCCGGACACCGAGGTCCGGGTGGTGGACCCCGCGGGCCGTCCGCAGCCGCCCGGCGAGGCCGGCGAGATCCTGGTCCGCGGCTACCACGTGATGTCCGGCTACTTCGAGGACCCGGCCGCCACCGCCGCCGCGCTCACCCCCGACGGCTGGCTGCGCACCGGCGACGTCGGCGTCCTGGACGGGGCCGGCAACCTCCGGATCACCGACCGCATCAAGGACATGTTCATCGTCGGCGGCTTCAACGCCTATCCCGCCGAGATAGAGCAACTCCTCGCCCGTCACCCGGACATCACCGACGTCGCGGTCATCGGCGTCCCCGACCGCCGCCTCGGCGAGGTCGGCAAGGCGTACGCGGTCCGCCGCCACGGTTCCCGGCTCACCGCGGACGACCTCATCGCCTGGTCCCGGCGCGAGATGGCGAACTACAAGGTCCCCCGGGAGGTGGAGTTCGTCGCCGGACTGCCGCGCAACGCGAGCGGCAAGGTGGTCAAGGGGCGGCTGCGGCAGGGCGGTTCGCGTACCACGCAGGGCGATTCGCGTACCGGGCGGGGCGGGGCGTGCTGAGGGCCGGCGGGGCCGGGGGACACCCGCGCCGGAGACCGCGCGGGGCGCGGCCGCGGAGGCATTAGCGGCGCGTTAGCCACGTGGCAGCCGGACGCCAGGGCGCCCGGACAGAGTGGGTGTCGTACCGAGGAGACCACGACACCGACCGTCCCGGGGGGACCTGACATGAGCTCCAACACCGCCGTCCGCAACGCCCGCCGCCACACCCTGCGCATCGCCGCCGCGGCACTGACCGCGGTCGCCGGCCTGACCCTGACCGCCTGCTCCGGTGCGGACACGCCCGGCGCCGCCAAGGCCGCCGGCGGCACGGAGAGAGCGGTGGGCGCCGCCGGCGTGGACGCCGCCGGCTCCTCCGCCGACACCGGCACCGCCGGCACCGACGCCGCCGGCCCCTCCGCCGACGGCCCGAACAGTGGCGCCAAGGCGGGCACGGGCGCCGAGGGCGGCACGAAGGCGGGGGCCGCGGGCCAGCAGGCGGGGACCGCGCACGCCACCGGCGGCCGGGCCGGCTCGGGCATCGAGCGCTGCCACACCTCCGGGCTGAAGGCGTCGTTCAACACCGGCGGGGACGCGGTCCCGGACGAGGACGCGGGCGGGTCGACGACCACCAGCATCAACCTGGTCAACAAGGGCAGCCGCGCCTGCAAGATCGGCGGGTTCCCGGGTGTGGACCTCACGTCCATCAACGGCGGCGAGCGGTGGTCTCTGGCCCGTTCCTCGGCCAAGTTCAGCTCGATCACCCTGGCGCCCGGCGACAGCACCGACGTCACGCTCAACGTCGCCATGACCAAGGAGAACGAGGGCTTCTACCAGCCCGCATGGGTGGAGATCACCCCGCCCAACGAGACCACCTCGCTGAAGGTCGAGTGGCCCTGGGGCACGCTCGTCGACCAGCGCGGCGCCACCCACCCGGCCACCTTCGTCAACCCCATCGGCTGACGCCCCGGCCCCCCCGGAGGCCGTTCCGGGCCGGGCGTCCGACGACGCCCCGCCCGGAACGGCCCTCCTCGGTCCCGGCCAAGCCGAACGGCCCGCGACGTGCTCACCGTGCGACGCGGCCGCCGGTGACCCCGGTCCGCTCCGCCAGCGCCCGCATCCGGTCCGCGAACCCGGCGTCCGCCGACCCGAACCACACCCCGAGGTCCGCGGCGCCCGCCGCCTCCCAGTCGGCGACCTCGGCCGCCACGTCCGCCACCGTGCGGTCCGGGCCGTCCCAGCCGATCCGGGTGCCGGCCGTCACCCGGGTCCCACGCGACGCGGCCCGCCGGGCCAACTCCGCCGCCCGCTCGGCGAACTGCCCGGGGGTGAGGCCCACTCCCTGCCAGTGGCCGCCGAACTCCGCGGCGCGGCGCAGCGCCGCGTCCGAGTTCCCGCCGATCAGGAACGGCACCGGCTCCCGCGGCACCGGTTGGAACACCGCCCGCCCGTCGAAGGCCACCTGCCCGTCGTCGTAGGGCCCGCCCGCTCCCGCGTGCAGGTGCCGCACCAGCCGCAGCGTCCGGTCCGTGCGCGCACCCCGGTCGCCGAAGCCGACGCCGGCCGCCGCGAACTCGTACGGCTGCCAGCCCACGCCGACGCCCAGCACGAACCGGCCGCCGCTCAGCCGCGCCAGCGTCGCCGACTGGCGGGCCAGCAGCAGCGGTTCGCGCAGCGGCGCGATCAGCACCGACGTCCCCAGCGTGAGCCGTTCCGTCGCGGCGGCCAGGAAGGCGAGCGTGGTCAGCGCCTCGTACACCCCGCCGTAGCCGTCCGGCGGTCGCCCGTACGGGCCCGGCGGCAGCAGGTGGTCCGGCAGCCAGACCCCCGCGTACCCCAGCTCCTCGGCCTCCCGGGCCAGCCGGACCAGCTCCGGGGCGGGCATCGTGCCCGCCTCGGACGGCAGGACGACGTGCAGCCGCATCCGGTCCGGCCGCCCGGTGGCCGCACCGGGGACGGTGGGGTGGGCGTTGGGGTGCTGGGGGGTGACGGCGTCGCTCATGGGGGCCTCCGCTCCCGATAAGGGGGACTGGGTCGGACGCCCCTTCCTAAGCCCTGACACCGATGTGAGGGTCAAGGGCCGGGCGGGCGGCGGCCGTTCACCGGGCGCCGCTCACCGCGCGTCGCCGTCCGCCGGTGCCGCCGTCCAGTCCGGCGCGCGTCCGCCGAGCGCCACCACCTGGTCCAGCAGTGGCGCGTCCTGCGCCACCGGGACCGCCGGCCCGAAGAGCGACCCGTCGCGCGCCGCGTCGGCCACGGTCGCCAGCAGTCCGTGCGCGACTTCCAGGCTCGCGCCGTCGGGCGCGTACTCCTGGCCGGTGGCGCGCGCCAGGTCCCAGCCGTGCAGCACCAGTTCGTTCAGCGCGAACCGGCCCGCCGCGGCCCCGGGCAGGGTGACCCCGCCCACCTGCGTCTCGCCCTCCCAGGCGGCCGGCACCCGCCAGGCCGCCGCCAGCTCGTCGAGGTTCCGCGCCAGTTCCGCGCGCCAGCCCGGGGCGACGTCCGGCAGCTCGGTGTCCGGGGGCGTGTCGGTGGTCGGCCCCAGGTCCTTGCGCGCGGCGTCCCGGAACGCGACGGTCAGCCCGGCCAGGTGGCCCAGCAGGTGCCGCACGGCGTACGCGGGGCAGGGGGTGGGCGCCCCCAGCTGCGCGTCGGCGGTCCCGGCGGCGAGCCGCGCCACCTCCCGGGCCTGCGCCGCGAAGTCGATCGGCGGGGTCGGCGGGGCAGCCTTCTCGGTCATGATTGCGGGTCCCTTCCTCCGGCGGGCCGGCCACCGCGGCCGGTCTCACGAGTGAAGACCCCGCAACGCCCGAGAACTCATCGGCGCGCCCGGCCCCGGCCCCCGGGCAGCCGCTAACGCCCGTAGCGTTCCCGCAGCGCCGCCTTCAGGACCTTGCCCAGCGGCCCGCCGCGCGGCAGCGCATCGGTGATCTCCAACTGCTCCGGCAGCTTCTGCGTCATCAGCCCCGCCGCCCGCAGGTGCGCGGTGAGGTCGGCCAGGGTGAGCTGCGGCGCCCCGTCCCGCGGTTCGGCGAGCGTGACCACCGCGCAGACCCGCTCGCCGCGCTCCCGGTCCGGCAGGCCGATCACCGCCGCCTGGGCCACCGCCGGGTGGGTGTGGACCAGGTCCTCGACCTCCTGCGCGGAGATGTTCTCGCCCTTGCGGATGATGATGTCCTTCAGCCGCCCGGTGAGCACCAGGTGCCCGTCGGCCCGCAGGTGCCCGAGGTCGCCGGTGCGGAACGCGCCGTCCGCGGTGAACGCCCCGGCCGTCAGCGCGGGATCGGTGTAGCGCCGGAACACCATCGGCCCGGAGACCGTGACCTCACCGGTCTCTCCGGTCGCGGCCGGGCTCCCGTCGGCCCGCACGATCCGCACCCGGGCGCCCGCCACGGGCCGGCCGACGGTGTGCGCCAGCTGTTCGTCCGTGTCGTACGGCGTCCCCATGGCGATCATCGGGCTCTCCGTCATCCCGTACCCGTGCACCAGGGCGCAGCCCAGTTCCCGTCCGGCCGCGCGGTACAGCTCGGGCGGCAGCGGCGCCCCGCCGCCGGACAGCAGCCGCAGCGAGGGGATCAGCGGCCCGGCGTCCGGCGCGGCGGCCCGGCGGCGCCGCGAGGCGTCGTGGAACGCCTGGTAGAACGCGGTGCTGCCGCCCGCCATGGTCACCCCGTGGCGTCGGTAGACCGCGGCCGCCCGGTCCGCGTCGAAGCTCTCCAGCACCACCGCCGGGAAGCCGCTGACCAGCATGGCGATCACGTAGTCCGGCCCGGCGATATGGGCGTAGGGGAACGCGATCGAGCCGACGTCGTCCGCCGTCATGCCCAGTGCGGTGGCCAGCCCCACGCCGCCGGCGATGAGCGAGGCGTCGGTGTGCTCGACGCCCTTGGGGGCGGAGGTCGTGCCGGACGTGTAGTAGATCCACCGCGTGGCGTCGTCCTCGGCGGCCGGGGCCGCGGGCAGGGTGTCCGGATCGCCCTCGGGCAGCCCGTCCGCCACCGAGACCACGCGCACGTCGGAGTGGTCCCCGGCCGCGCCGCGCACCATCGCCGGGTAGTCGAAGCCCCGCAACGCCCCGGGCACCAGGGCGAACTCGGCGGCCGACTCGCGCAGGATGAACCCGACCTCCCGCGCCCGGTGCAGGTGGATCACCGGCGTCTGCACGGCCCCGAGCCGGGCCAGTGCGAGCGATGCGACCACCGTGTCGATCCGGGTCGGCAGTTGCCACATCACCCGCGTGCCGGCCCCGATGCCCCACTGCCGGAACCCGGCCGCGGCGCGCGCCGCGGCGTCCCGGACCGCCCCGAAGGTCATGGTTCGCCCGCCGTCGCCGTCGAAGAACATCGGCGCGTCCCCGGAGGCCCGCGCCCGGTACTCGACCAGTTCCCACAGCGTGCGTAGACGGGCGGGTTCGAACACGGCGCGCCTCCGGGGGTGGATGGGCGGGGTGGGGCGTGACTGTAGCACCAGAACTGACGGAGCATCAGATGTGGTGCGGTGCTCCGTCCGGGTGCCGCGCCCTGTCCCCGGGCCGCGCCGAGCGTTTCGGAATGGAAACGTCCGGCCGTTGGAGAACGGCGGACGGGGCCGGGTGCAGACCCGGCCCCGTCCGTGATGCCGCTACCGGAGGGCTGTCCTTCGGCTTCCGGTCAGGGCATGTGGTTGTCCATCGGAGCCAGTCCCGCGTACTGGGCCTGCGGGGCCAGCGGTGCGTGGTTGTCCTGCGGCGCCATCGGCGTGTGGCGGTCCTGGGCCGTGACCGTGTTCGGCGGGCCGGGTATGTGGTTGTCGGCCATGGCGGGCACCGCGGCGGTGCCGAGCACGGCCGCCGCGATGGCGGCGACGGCCAGGGACTTCTTCGTGCGGGTCATTCCAACTCCTCAAGTAACGGGGGTCGTTGCTGTTCCCAGAAACAAACTAGCGTCAAGTGTGAGCAGGTGTTCGAGCCTTGCCATGGAAAGCCGAGGCACATCTACAGGTTTTACTTCCCGCACGAAAACGTCGTAGGGGCCGGTTTTCCGTGGCTTCCCCTCCAAGCCACGGGAAAACGGCCCCTACGAGCTCCCGGAATCATCCGGATCCCCCCGGAGACCCCCCCCGGGTCCTCCGGTCGTGCTCCCCCGTCCCCCGTGCCCCCCCGTGTCCCCCGTGTTCCCCCTGCGTCGACGGTCTACTTGACTCCGCCGACGGGCTGGTGGCTGTCCATGGTGGTGAGGTTCTCCCCCTTGGCCGGAGCCTTCCCGACCTTGTCCGCCGGGGCTTCCGCGGTGACCGCGTCGGCGGCGATGGGCTGGTGGCTGTCCATCGGCTTGACGACGTCACGGTCCCGGGGCTTCGGGACCTTCGGTGCGGTGCCGGGCGCGATGATCGGCTGGTGGCTGTCGCGCGGCGCGATGATCGGCTGATGGCTGTCGCGCGGGGCGACGACGTCCCGTTCCCCCGAATTCTGCACAGTGTTCTCGGTGCTCATGGCGATCAACTCCTGATGGGCGCTTGAAGGCTGTCAGTCCGGCCGGCGACTCCCCCGTTGGCCGCCGGACGGACGTGACGCGGCCGCTCACGATAACTGCGCGGCCTGGGCACCGAGCCGCTTGCCCCCCGAGGCGGCGGATCGGTAGCCATAAGATTGGCCCGGGCCGATGAACGATCGATAAACGCCGGCGGCGCGCGGCTGAACGGGCGTCAGGCCACCGTTGCGGGCGTGAGCAGGCTGCGCACGGCGGCGCTTTCCGCGGAGCCCAGCCGCTCGAAGATCGTCAGGGCTTCCTGCCAGCACACGCGGGCCCGACCGCCGTGCCCGATCTGGTGCAGGGCGCGGCCGAGCGTGGTCAGGGCGCTCGCCCGCCACGGCTCCCCGCCGATTCCCCGCAACGCGGTCAGCGCCTGCTCGGCGCGGTTGGCGGCGGCGGTGGGGCGGCCGGCGGCGAGGTCCACCTCGGCCAGCCGGTAGTTGGTCATGCCCTCCCAGAAGCGCTGGCGGCTGTCCCGGAAGATGCCCAGGGCGGCCATCAGCTGCTCGGCCGCCTCGGGCAGCCGCCCGGCTTGGGTGTAGGCCAGCGCGAGGGCGTACATGCCGTTGGCGAGACGCCGTCTGGCTCCGAGGTCGTGATAGATCGCGATGCCCTCCTCCGCCAGGCGGATGGCGTGGTCCACCCGCCCGGTGTCCAGGTATACGCGGGAGAGGTTGCACAGCGCGCTGGCCTCGGACTGCCGATTGCCGTCGTCGCGGAAGGCCGCCAGGGCCTGCAACAGGTACGCCTCGGCATCCTTGTGGCGGCGCTGCGCGTTGGCGATGATGCCGCGGTCGTTGGGGGCGTAGGAGGAGGAGAAGGCGTCCCCGGCGGCGAGCCCGAGCAGCATCGCGGACTTGGCGTTCTCGTCGGCGTCCTCCAACCGGCCCGAGAGCGTCCGGACGTAGGCCAGGGCGGTGTGGATGCGGGCCTGTGCATGTTCGTCGCCGAGTTCGCGGGCCGCGGTCAGCAGGGCGGTGTTCGCCTGCTCGTACTGGAGCGCGTCGGCCCCGGATTCGGCCAGGTCCTTGGTGAGCAGCAGCAGGTCGGCGGCGCGGCGCAGGGTCGACGGGCTCGTGGACTGCCGGGCGCACGCCAGGACGCACCCCGCCTCGCTGAACAGCCACTCCAACGCGGAGGCGCGGTCGGGGAATTCCAGCCCCGGGTAGTCGGTGGGCTCCATGTGGGCGATCAGCCGGTCCCCGGGGCGTTCCAGCGCGTACATCCGGGAGGCGGTCACCAGGTAGAAGTCGAGCAGCCGGGAGAGCGCCGCGTGTCGATCGGAGGGCGGGTGCTCGTCGCGCTCGGCGCAGGCGCGGGCGTACAGGCGCACCAGGTCGTGGTAGCGGTAGCGACCCGGGGCCGCGGACTCCAACAGGGACGTGTCGACCAGCGATTCGAGCAGTTCCTCGGTGTCGTCCGGCGGCAGGTTGAGCACGGCGGCCGCGGCGGTCAGCGAGATGTCCGGACCGTCGGCCAGGCCCAGCAGGCGGAAGGCGCGGGCCTGGGCGGGCTCCAGTTGCTTGTAGCCCAGTTCGAAGGTGGCCTTCACGGCCAGGTCGCCGGCGCGGAGTTCGTCCAGTCGGCGGCGTTCGTCGGCGAGCTTGCTGGCCAGGGTGGAGACCGTCCAGGTGCGGCGGGCGGCCAGGCGCGAGGCGGCGATGCGGATGGCCAACGGCAGGAAGCCGCAGGCGCCGACCACCGCCATGGCGGCCTGCCGCTCGGAGGTGACACGCTCCTCACCGACGATGCGGATGAAGAGGGTCAGGGCCTCCTCGGGACTCATCACGTCGAGGTCGACCAGATGGGCCGAGGCCAGGTCGATCATCCGGGAGCGGCTGGTGATCAGGGCCGCGCACCCGGCCGTACCGGGCAGGAGGGGGCGGACCTGGGCGGCGTCCCGGGCGTTGTCGAGCAGCGCCAGGACGCGTCGTCCGGCGAGCGTGGAGCGGTAGAGGGCGGCCCGTTCCTCCAGTCCGTCCGGGATGGCGGAGTCCGCCGCGCCCAGCGCTCGCAGGAAGGCACCGAGCACCGCCTCCGGTTCGGCGGGGTTGTGTCCCGCGCCCTGGAGGTCGACGTAGAGCTGGCCGTCCGGGAAGTGTTCCCGTGCGGCGTGGGCGACGTGCACCGCGAGGGTGGTCTTGCCGACGCCGCCGATGCCGGCGACCGCGGAGACCGCCATCACGCTGCCCTCCGCCGCCGCCAGCTGGTCGCTGAGCTCCGTGACGAAGGCGGCGCGGCCGGTGAAGTCGGCGACGGTGGCCGGGAGCTGGCGCGGCCGGACGAAGGTGGCCTCCGGCGAACCGGAGTCCGCGGCGGGTGGGGCGTCCAACTCGGTGTCGGCCCGCAGGATCCGCTGGTGCAGCTCGGAGAGCGACGCGCAGGGGTCTACGCCCAGCTCGTCCGCGAGCAGCCGCCGGGTGTCGGCGTACACCGCGAGTGCCTCGGCCTGCCGGCCGCTGCGGTAGAGGGCCAGCATGAGCAGTTCCCGCAGTCGTTCCCGCAACGGGTGCGCGGCGGTGAGCGCGGTGAGTTCGGAGACCGCCTCGGCGTGGCAGCCGGCCTCCAGGTCCAGTTCGAGCCGGACCTCGGTCAGGGACAGCCGCCACTCCTGGAGGCGGGTGCGTTGGTTCTCGGCGTACGGCCCGGGGACGCTGGCGAGCGGTTCGCCGTCCCACAGGTCCAGTGCGGCGTCGAGGAGTTCGCGGGCCCGGGTGCGGTCGCCGGTGGCCTTGGCCTTCTCCGCCTCGGCGGCGTACTGCTCGGCGGTGTCGTGGTCGAGGTCCAACGGGAGACCGTCCACGGACCGCAGGGCGTAGCCGCCGGACTCGCTGACCAGCGCCTCCGCGTCGGTGCCGAGTGCCTTGCGCAGGCGGGAGGCGTAGGTCCGCAGGGCGGCGAGCGCGGCGTGCGGCGGTTCGTCGCCCCACAGGGCGTCGACGAGCTCGGGCGCGGTGGCGGTCCGGCCGCCGCGTAGCAGCAGCGCGGCGAGCAGGGCACGCTGCTGCGGAGAACCCGCGGCCAGCGGCGTCGCACCGCGCCAAGCCCGCACGGGACCGAGCACGGTGAAGCGGAGCCGCTCCCGCACCTGTCCCGGACCGTCGTCCATGGTGTCCCCCTGCCCTGTCCCGTCTGTCCGCTTTGTCAAGGCCGTTCGCGCCTTTACATCGTGCGCAACGGTCAGTCTGCCTTGTCGCGACCCCTCGCGTCAGTAGGGGTCCGGAGCGTGCACAAAGCCTCCTCGTGTGGCGCGGAGGGGAAGGTGCGGCGATTTCCCGGGAGTTCGGAGGGGAACCTTCCGTTCTTACTCGCTCCGCCCCCGGCGGCGGCCGTCCCGCGCATTCGCCCTGATGGGTGCGGTGTGCCGGGCCGACCGTCACCCGCTCGCCCGCCCGCCGCCCCGCGTTCGGGCCACCCTGCCCGGTCGCCGCTCGAAGGCCCGCCGCTGTCCACCCGGCATGCCGCACAACGTTTCTGACTGGCTGGTTTGTTACTGCCGGTGGATCGATACCGGCCGCCCGAACCGCCTGCGTACGGGCCCGCGGGCCGTCGGCCGGTCCTCCGGTGCGACGCCCCGCCGCAGCTCGGGCCGCCCCGTGCCGTCTCGCGGGGCCCCGCGGCCGCCCCGACGTCGCCCGCCGCCGACCCGTTCCCCGTCCAACTTACTGACGGACCGTCAGATCAGCGCTACCGTACCGCCCATGAAGACCACGCAGCCCAAGGAGACCCAGGCGCCCGAACACCCCCAGGAACCCTTCCCCCTGATCATCTCGGTCGACGACCACACCGTGGAGCCCCCGGGCGTCTGGCGGGACCGGCTCCCGTCGAAGTACCACGACACCGGCCCCCGCATCGTCCGCGCCCCCGTCAAGGAGATGACCTTCGTCGGCGGCAAGTTCGCCCCGAAGATGGGAGCGCCCGGCGACGACGGGCCGATAGCCGACTGGTGGATCTACGAGGACCTGCACCGCCCGCTGACCCGCCTGGACACCGCCGTCGGCTACCCTCGCGACGAGATCAAACTGGAGGGCATCACCTACGAGCAGATGCGCCCCGGCTCCTACGCGGTCCCCGACCGGCTGGCCGACATGGACGTCAACCACGTCCAGTCCGCCCTCTGCTTCCCCACCTTCCCGCGCTTCTGCGGCCAGACCTTCACCGAGGCCAAGGACCGCGACCTGGGGCTGCTCGGGGTGCGCGCCTACAACGACTGGATGGTCGAGGAGTGGTGCGGCCCGCAGGCCGGCGGCCGGCTCATCCCGCTCACCCTCATCCCCCTGTGGGACGCGGAGCTGGCCGCCGAGGAGGTGCGCCGCAACGCGGCCCGCGGCGTGCGCGCCGTCTGCTTCAGCGAGATCCCGCCGCACCTGGGGCTGCCCAGCATCCACACCGACTACTGGGACCCGTTCCTGCGCGCCTGCGACGAGACCGGCACGGTCATCGCCATGCACATCGGCTCGTCGTCGAAGATGCCGTCCACGTCGGCCGACGCGCCGCCCGCCGTCGGCTCCACGATCACCTTCGCCAACTGCTGCTTCTCGATGACCGACTGGCTCATGAGCGGCAAGTTCGAACGCTTCCCCAACCTCAGGATCATGTACGCCGAGGGTCAGATCGGGTGGATCCCGTACATCCTGGAGCGCGCGGACGTGGTCTGGGAGGAGAACCGCGCCTGGGGCGGCGTCGCCGACAAGGTCCGCCGCCCGCCGTCCGAACTCTTCGCCGGCCACGTCTTCGGCTGCTTCTTCGACGACGCGTTCGGCCTGAAGAACCTCGACGCCATCGGCGTCGGCAACGTCCTCTACGAGACCGACTACCCGCACTCCGACTCCACCTGGCCCAAGTCCCTCCAGGTCGCCGAGACGCAGATGTCCCACCTCGCCCCCGACGTCGTCGAACGCCTCGTCCGCGGCAACGCGATCGAGCTGTTGGGGTTGACGGGGGAGGGGCTGTGGGGGCCGTCGGCCCCCACGATGTGAGGCCGACTCGATCGACATCGCTGACAAGCAGAGGTCCCGTCCGCGTGTCACCGGGACGTACGGCGGACGGGACCGGTTTCAGCCACTGACGGGATCCGTCAATGGCTCACGCGCCGTCGCCGCCCTGCGGCTGCGGCTCCGGCTCACGCGGCGCCTCCGGGGGCAGCGGACCCCCGTCGTGCTTCCCGCCGTCGTCCTGCGCGACGACTGTGAACTCCCGGGGGCACCGGAACGGGACGCCGCGCCAGCCATCGGCGTCGGGCGTGCGCGTGTCGTACGTCTCGACGGTTGCCACGCTCATCTACCAACCTCCTCTTCTCCGAGGGGCCGTGCCGCCGTACCGTCGAGGCACGGCCCGTGGACCCGCAGGTTTCCTGCGGCTGGGTCACCCGCTTCGGCCGCTCGACTGTCCAGGGCTTCGCGGCCGGGGCGGGAACATGCACCGGGCCCCCGAACCGTGGGGCACACACAGGGACCCGCTTGCCCTCCCGACGGTAAGGCGGGCGGAAGTACGAGCTCAACGAACTTCTACGAACTTGCGCGACCTCATCCGAGGGCATCGAGCGCGGAGATGATGAGCTTCCTGGCTGCTGCGCCGTAAACAGCGAGATTCGCGAGCTCGACGAACGTTTTCGCGTACTCGGCGACCTCGCTGGGCTGCGTGACGGTGAGGCTGGCGGACACCAGCTCTGAGGCAGCCTCTTCGCCGTCGTAGAGGGAGAAGGATTCGCACGGCCAGGCATGGCCCCGGACGACTCCCATGGGGATCACGCCCATGCTCAGGGAGGGCGTGGCCGTCATGCCGATCAGGTGCCCGAGCTGGTTCACCATGATGTCCGGACTGCCGATGACCGAGCGGAGCACCCACTCCTCCACGACGAAGGCGAAACGGCGCCCACCGCTGTGGAGAACACGCTGGCGGCTCATGCGGGCCGCGGAAGCTTCCTCGATGTCGTCGGGGGCGTCCCGGAGCGCGACAACCGTTCGGAGGATCGCCTCGGTGTACTCCCGCGTTTGCAGCAGACCCGGCACGACCTGGGACTGGTAGAAGCGGAACCAACGGGTTCGTTCGTACAGCGGAAGCACGGAGTCTTGTACGTGCTTGAGTCCAGCGCGTTCCAGCCGGCGCCATTCGACGTACAGGCCGTCGATGCCGCGTGCTGTCGCGATCAGGTCTGCTGCCTGGGCTTCCACGTGGCAGATGCGGGTCCACAGCCGGATGTCTTCGTCTGACGGCGCCGTCTTGCCGTTCTCAAGCCGGGAGCTTTTCGACTCGTGCCACCCCGCCATCGCCGCCACCGCGCGAGCAGTCAGGCCCGCGTCCTGGCGGATCTCGCGTAAGCGCTTTCCCAGCGCCTCTCGGGCCTGCTGGATGCTTGGTGGCGGTGACGGACGGGACACGGTGAACGGCCTGGTCAGTCGATCAAACCGGCCGGTAGTCCTCGTGGGCGATGGCTCGCCCCCAGACGGCTTCGAAGGCTGTGGCGCACAGGCGAACCACCGAAGGCTCGGCGGTGCGCTCCTCGTCGCCCTCCGGAGACAGCTCACCCTCGCCCGTGAAATGCAGGAAGAGCACGAGGCTGTTGTCGAACAGCCAGAAGTCGTTGCCGGGGAGCGCCAGGTCCGAGGCCCTGCGACGTGGCAGCCAACGAACCTGTTCGCCGGCTTCGACATTGCGCGGCGTCAGGTAGTGCTCGAAGCGGAGGTAGTCGCTCATCGGCTCGGAAAAGACCCGGGCCCGGCGCACCACCACCCCGCGGCTGGTGATCTCCTTCATCAGCGACAGCCAGGCCCGCGTCTCTGGATCGCACACCGGCGGAACACTGCCGGGATCCTGCGACCAGGAAACGAACTCGGAGTCCGAGCGCATGTAGCCGTCGCGCATTTCCAGGTGCACGGCGGAGTGCTTGGCCTGTCGGAACAGGTCCTCAAACGTCGTCTCCGCCACCGTTCACCTCCGGGAAGAACTCGACCATGTACGTGGGGATTTCAACGACCGTCTCGTGGTCCGGTAGGTCCATTTGCGACAGCCGCTCGTCGTCCAGGACCTTCAGGCCCTGGACCAAGTACCTGTCCCTGACGTCGTCGTAGTAGACGGTTGCGGACTTTCCCTCTTTGGATTGGGGGTCCTTGCCGAGCATATGCAATGACACAGTGTCCTCCTCGCTTGCGGAACGGGGCCTCTGCAACGGAGATTGCCCCCAACGCACCTGACGCCGCACGTGACTTGCAGGAACTTGCACCGATAGAGAGTGTTCGTCGTCGGCCACTGCTGCCGCCTGCGGTTGGCACGATGCCTGGAAGCCTCGGAGGAAGGGTTCGAACGTGAGCACAGAGTATGAGTTCCGTGGATGGGATGACCTTCTCCGCCATGGCGTGGGGCCGACGCAGCAAGCCTTCCTCGACCTGGTGCGCAGCACGAAGGACACGAAGAACTATTGCGCGAACGTGATCTGGGGGAATCTCCAGACTCCGGACTACGTGCGGGCGATGCTGCGGCTGGTGGCCGACTTCCACGGCACACCCGGCGACATTGAAGCCGGCGTGCAGGGCCGGACCGCACGAGCCGAACTTATCGGCGCAGAGGGACGTACCTACCACGTGATCCTCGCTCAAGCGGCCCTTCGCACGAACATCGGTGGGCGCGAGGTCATGAGGGGGCAGCTCGTCAGGCTTCTGGAATCGTACGAACTCCCAGGCTTGAAGCTCGGCGTCATCCCCGACCGGGCGGAGCAGCACGTCTACCCGGGCCACTCGTTCGGGATCTTCGATGGGAAGCGTGTGGAGATTGAGCTGTACGGGGGAGCTCCGACGCACACCGAACCGGATCAGGTCCGTGTCTACGAGGAAGCGTTCCGCCGTCTGGAGCGGTCCGCGGTCTATGGGGACGCGGCCAAGGCGCTGATTCGGCGCGAAATGGCGGCACTTGAAGGCCCGGAGTGACGATCTGACACCGCGCTGCTGCCGTCCTCCGCGCACAGCCTGCGCGCAGCGGCGATGCATACGGTCCTGCCCCGTACGCTGACAGTGACGAACTGTCCAGAAAGGGGCAAGGCCGTGACATCTGATGCTACGCCCGACCCGGTGGTCGAACCTGTCGTCTTTGGTCAGCGCATGCAGATCCTTCGGAACCGACGCGGTATGAGCCGGACCGTGCTCGCCGGGCTGTTGGGAAGGTCGCCGAGTTGGGTCAAACAAGTGGAGTGCGGACGACTCCAGATGCCCAAGCTCCCGGTGGTGTTGCGGATCGCCGAGGTCCTGCGCGTCGGGGACCTTGCTGATCTGACCGGTGACCAGTCCATGTCGGTCGCGATGTTCACCGGCCCGGGCCACCCGCGGCTGCCCCAGGTGCGGGCGGCTATCGACGCCTTCCCTCTGGCGTCGCGGCAGCCTGCGCCGAGCACCACGCACCTGCAGGAGCGTTTGGTGCGGGCCTGGCAGGCTCGGCATTCCGCGCCGAACCACCGCGATGTCGTCGGCGCCTTGCTTCCGGCGCTCATCCAGGACGCGCAACGCGCCGTCCTCCAGGCCGATTCGGGCCGTGAGCGCCGCACGGCTCAGGGGCTGCTCGCCGAGGTGTACGGCCTGAGCCAATTCTTTCTCGCGTACCAGCCGGACCCGGCGCTGCTGTGGCGGGCAGTGGAGCGCGGCATGGTCGCCGCGCAGGAGTCCGAGGACCCGCACGCCATCGGCGTAGCCGCCTGGCTGGCGACCCAGGCGCACCGCGACAGCGGGCACGCCCACTTCGATGCGGCGGATGCGGTGAATCTGGCGACATTGCGCTACTTGGAGCCGCTACTGCCGGATGCGGCACCAGACGTGCTCGCCATTACGGGGGCACTGCGGTTCGAGGCCGGCTACACCGCCGCCCGTCGCGGTGACACGGGCACGGCCTGGCGTTACTGGGACACCGCCCGAACCATCGCCGAACGGCTGGCTGACGACTACTACCATCCCGTGACGTCCTTCTCCCGCGCGGTCATGGGCGCACATGCCGTGACCATCGCGGTCGAGCTGCACTCGGGCTCAGAGAGCGTCCGGCAGGCAAGAGCCGCGGACGTCACTTCGGCCTTGCCCTCCCGCCCGCGCCGGGCTCGTCACCGCATCGAGGAGGCCCGCGGCTACCAACTCGACGGTCAGCCGGAGGCGGCCTTGGCCACGCTTGCCAAGGCGTACGAGGCGGCTCCGGAGACCATCCGCTACAACGGCTACGCCCGCCGCATCATCCTTGAGGAGTCCGAGTCCAAGAGTCCCGGACAGCGACGCAGGGCGAGCGAACTCGCAGTAAGAATCGGAACACTGGCTGTGTGAAGGGTGGGCACAAACTGTGCCCCCTCGCCGGCCGCAGACGCCATACGGTCGATCAGTACCTCACCACCGAGGACCCCCGCGACCGCTGCGAACGGCCCGGGGGCGTGGCCAACCTGAAGGAAGCAGGTCAACATGCCGCACTGTATCGCCCGTGTCTTCGAGCCGCTGTTGCGGCCGTTAGCGCCCGCCTCGGGACGACGGCGCCGGGTGGAGGTGGCCGGACGGTGAGCGAGGGGACGGAGCCCCGGCTGTTGCCGTGGGTGTCACCGGAGGGGAAGACGTGTTTCCTGTTGGGGGACGGGAAGGGGTTCGTGTCCCGGATGGCGGACCGGGTGGAGGCCGTTCAGTTGGAGATGGCGGGCGGGCTGGTCGCGCACGCGGACGGGATGCTCGGTGAGGCGAGGCTTTCGGAGGGGGAACTGCGTTTCTTGGCGCGGAATTTGACGCGTGCGCTGCGGGACGTCCGTCGGGTGGCGGTGAGTCGCGGCGCTCGGCTCGGCGAGTCGGGTGAGGTGCCCGGCTAGGAGCTCCCCCGATCGGGGTCGGCGGGTGTGGCTCGTCGGCCCGGTCCGTCCTGCGGGGAGCGTCCCGGGCGTCCCCCCTGAAGGGTGCCGCGCCGGGTGGCGTGGTGAGGGAGGTGGGCCCCGTCCGCCCCGGTGTCAGGGGCGGGCGGGGTCGCTGCGTTGTCCGCACCCTTGTCTGATGGGCCGTCAGGTATCACCATGTCCGCACTTCGCGCGGCACGCGGCGGCGTGGCGCAGGGACGGACAAGGGGTGCAGTCATGGTGCAAGTGCTGCCGCAGGGGCGGCTGGTGTACGGGATGCAGTTGCCGGTGCAGGCGCAGAGCACGCTCTTCGCGGAGGAGTGGGAGGCGGGCGGCGGGCCGGCGGACCTGGTGGCGGTGGCGCGGGCGGCGGACCGGGCCGGCTTCGCGTACGTGGCGTGCTGCGAGCACGTGGCGATTCCGCGGCGCCTGGCGGGGCCGATGGGGACCGTGTGGTACGACCCGGTGGCCACGCTCTCCTACCTGGCGGCCGTCACGGAGCGCGTGCGGCTGTTGAGCCACGTGGCGGTGGTCGGGCTGCGGCATCCGCTGCTCGGCGCCAAGCAGTACGCGACGGTGGACCGGCTGTCGGGTGGGCGGTTGATCCTCGGCGTCGGGGCCGGGCACGTGCGGGAGGAGTTCGAGGCGGTCGGGGTGGACTTCGCGCGGCGCGGGGCGGTGCTGGACGAGGCGATCGACGCGTTGAAGGCGGCGTTGGGGGAGGAGGAGTTCCCGGAGTTCAAGGGGGAGCGGTTCGCGTTCGCCGGGTTGGGGCAGGCGCCGCGGCCGGTGCAGGCGCCCCGGCCGCCGGTGTGGGTGGGCGGCTCGTCCCCGGCGGCGGTGCGGCGGGCCGCGGTGCGGGGTGACGGGTGGCTGCCGCAGGGGGACCGGCGGGAGCAGCTTCCGGGGCAGATCGCGAAGGTGCGGCGGCTGCGGGAGGCGGCGGGCGTCGACGAGCCGATCGAGATCGGGGCGATCGTGGAGCCGGTGTATGTGGGGGATGCCGGGTGGGACGTCGGGCGGCGGACGCTGGTCGGGGCGCCGGAGCGGATCGCCGCCTCGCTGCGGGAGTACGCGGCGATGGGGGTGCAGCAGCTCCAGGTGCGGTTCCGCAGCCGGGAACGGGCGGAGCTCGTCGAGCAGGTCACGGCCTTCGGGGCCGAGGTCGGGCCGCTGCTGAACGACTGAGCGGTCGGGCCGTTGGAGGCGCCGCGGCCGCCGGGGCCGTTGGCGCTGCGGCCGGGCGGGTTCACGGGAGCCCGGGGCGCCGCGATCCGTACGCACACCACAGGAGCGTGGGCATGGGCAAGCTCGACGGCAGGGTCGTCGTCATCACCGGGGCGGCGCGCGGACAGGGGGAGCACGAGGCGCGGCTCTTCGTGACGGAGGGGGCGCGGGTGGTGCTCGGTGACGTGCTGGACGAACGGGGGGACGCGCTCGCCGCGGAGTTGGGGCCGGAGCGGGCGCGGTTCGTGCATCTGGACGTGGCGGTGGAGGAGGACTGGTCGGCGTTGGTCGACGCCGCCGAGGAGGCGTTCGGGAAGATCGACGGGCTGGTGAACAACGCCGGCATCCTGCGGTTCAACGCGCTGGTGGACACCCCGTTGGAGGAGTTCCAGCAGGTGGTGTCGGTCAACCAGACGGGCTGCTTCCTGGGGATGCGGGCGGTGGCGCCGCGGATCGCGGCGGCCGGCGGCGGGACGATCGTCAACACCGCCTCGTACGCGGGGGTGACCGGGATGGCGTTCGTCGGGGCGTACGCCGCCACCAAGCACGCGGTGGTGGGGCTGACCCGGGTCGCCGCGCTGGAGCTGGCGGCGCAGGGGATCCGGGTGAACGCGGTCTGTCCGGGGGCGGTGGACACGCCGATGACGAACCCGGCGGCGCTGGACCCGTCGGCGGACCCGGCGCGGAGCGCGCGGGCCGTGGACGAGCTGTACCGGAAGCTGGTGCCGCTGGGGCGGATCGGGCGACCGGAGGAGGTGGCGCGGCTGGCGCTGTTCCTGACGACGGAGGACTCGTCGTACATCACGGGGCAGCCGTTCGTGATCGACGGGGGGTGGCTGGCGGGGGTGAGTCCGTTCTGAGGGGCGTCCGGGACCGTTCCGCGGGCGAGGGCCGGGCGAGGGCCGGGCGAGGCGCGGGCAGGGGCCCGGCGCCCATAACTGATGCGCCGTCAGGTTTGCGGGTTGCGGGTATTGACGGGCCCCGGTGCCACTGGAACAGTCGGGGAAAGCCAATCTGATGGTACGTCAGAAATAGCCGCAGCAGCGGATAAGGGACGGTGAACCCCCTTGGAATTCGGGCTCTTTGTGCAGGGCTACGTGCCCGCCGCGCGAGCGCAGGCCGACCCGGAGGCCGAGCACCACGCACTGATGGAGGAGACCGAGTACGTCATCCAGGCGGACAAGTCCGGCTTCAAGTACGCCTGGGCCTCCGAGCACCACTTCCTGGAGGAGTACTCCCACCTCTCCGCCAACGACGTCTACCTCGGCTACCTCGCGCACGCGACCGACCGGATCCACCTCGGCTCCGGCATCTTCAACCCGCTCGCCCCGGTCAACCACCCGGTGAAGGTCGCCGAGAAGGTCGCCATGCTCGACCACCTCTCCGCCGGCCGCTTCGAATTCGGCTCCGGCCGCGGCGCCGGCAGCCACGAGATCCTGGGGTTCCTGCCGGGCATCACCGACATGAACCACACCAAGGAGATCTGGGAAGAGACCATCGCGGAATTCCCCAAGATGTGGCTCCAGGACGAGTACCAGGGGTTCCAGGGCAAGCACTGGCAGCTGCCGCCGCGCAAGGTCCTGCCCAAGCCGTACCGCGGCTCCCACCCCGCCATGTGGTACGCCGCCGGATCGCCGGCCTCGTACGCGATGGCCGGCAAGAAGGGACTCGGCGTCCTCGGCTTCAGCGTGCAGAAGGTCGCCGACATGGAATGGGTCGTCGAGTCGTACAAGAACGCGGTCAAGGACGCCGAACCCGTCGGCGACTTCGTCAACGACAACGTGATGGTGACGTCGACCGCCATCTGCGCCGAGACCCACCAAAAGGCCGTCCAGATCGCCCTCGGCGGCGGCCTCAACTACCTCCAGTCGCTGCTCTTCCGCTACCACGACACCTTCCCGCGCCCGGACGGCATCCCCGAGTGGCCCGAACTGCTCCCGGACTACACCGAGGAGATCATCGAGCTGCTGATCGCCGAGGAACTGATGATCTGCGGCGACCCCGACGAGGTACTGCGCCAGTGCAAGCGCTGGGAACAGGCCGGCGCCGACCAACTCTCCTTCGGACTGCCGATCGGCGTCTCCCGCGAGGACACCCTGAACAGCATCAAGCTGATCGGCGAGCACGTCATCCCGAAGATCGACACCGATCCGGTGCACCGGACCACCCGCTTCCGGCAGGCGGCCGGGACGACGGGCTGAGCCCGCCCGGCCCCGCACCCGCCCGTCCCGCACGCGCCCGCACCCCAGGAAGGACGCACGCCATGCTCGACCACCTCATCCAGTCCGCGACCGTCGTGGACGGCACGGGCGCGCCGGCCTTCGCGGCCGACGTCGGCATCCGGGACGGGCGGATCGCGGTGATCGCCCGGCCGGGCACCGTCACCGAGGACGCCCGGACCACCGAGGACGCGGCGGGACTCGTCCTCGCCCCCGGCTTCATCGACCCGCACACCCACTACGACGCCCAGCTCTTCTGGGACCCGTACGCCACCCCGTCCCTCAACCACGGCGTGACCACCGTCGCCGGCGGCAACTGCGGCTTCACCCTCGCCCCGCTCCACCCCGACCGGCCCGAGGACGCCGACTACACCCGGCGGATGATGAGCAAGGTCGAAGGCATGGCGCTGGTCGCACTGGAACAGGGCACGCCCTGGAACTGGCACACGTTCGGCGAGTACCTCGACGCACTGGAGGGCCGGATCGCGGTCAACGCCGGCTTCATGGTCGGGCACTGCGCACTGCGCCGCCACGTGATGGGCCCGGACGCCGTCGGCGGACAACCCACCGAAGCCCAACTCGACGCCATGCTCACGCTGTTCCACGACGCGATGGCCGCCGGCGCCTGGGGTCTGTCCACCACCCAGTCCTCCAGCCACTCGGACGGCGACGGCGCACCCGTCGCCTCCCGGCACGCCCGCCCCGACGAACTGCTCGCGCTCTCCCGCGCCGTCGCCGCCCACGAAGGCACCCAACTGGAGGCCATCGTCGCGGGCTGCCTGGACCAGTTCGCCGACGACGAGATCGACCTGCTGGTGGAGATGTCGGCGGCGGCCGGCCGCCCACTCAACTGGAACGTGCTCACCATCGACGCCGCGGTCCCCGAACGCGTGCCCCGCCAACTCCTCGCCAGCGAACGGGCCCGCAGGGCCGGCGGCCGCATCGTGGCCCTGACCATGCCGATCCTCACCCCGATGAACATGTCGCTGGGCACCTTCTGCGCCCTCAACCTCATCCCGGGCTGGGGAGACGTCCTCGGCCTCCCCGTGCCCGAGCGGATCGCCCGGCTCCGCGACGCCGACGTCCGGACCGAGATGCTGCGCCGCGCCCACAGCAAGGAGGCCGGCGTCTTCCGCCGGCTGACCGACTTCGCGCGGTACGTCATCGGGGACACCTACTCGGCGGCCAACGAAGGACTGTCCGGGCGGGTGGTGCGCGACATCGCCGCCGAACGCGGCCAGGAGCCCTTCCACTGCCTCGTCGAGATCTGCGCCAACGACGCCCTGCGCACCGTCCTCTGGCCGATGCCGACCGACAACGACCCGGACAGCTGGGCACTGCGGCAGCAGACCTGGCAGCACGCGGACGTCATGCTGGGAGGCTCCGACGCCGGCGCCCACCTGGACCGGATGTGCGGCGCCCCGTACACCACCCGCTTCCTCGGCGACTGCCTGCGCGGACGCAAGCTCGTCGGGCTGGAAGCGGCGGTGCGGATGCTGACCGACGACCCGGCGCAGCTGTTCGGACTGCGCGACCGGGGCCGGATCGCCGAGGGCCACCACGCCGACCTGGTCCTCTTCGACCCCGAACGGATCGACGCCGGGCCCGCCACCCTGGTGCACGACCTGCCGGGGGACAGCCCGCGGCTGGACTCCCGCGCGATCGGCGTGGTCAGCGTGCGCGTCAACGGGGTGGAGACGATCCGGGACGACGTGGTGACCGGCGCGGTGCCCGGAACCGTACTGCGCTCCGGGCGGGACACGAGGACGGTGAGCACCAGGTGAGCACGGACCGGAACCCGGCCGCACAGCGGCTCTACATCGGCGGGGAGTGGGTGGCGCCCGACGGCGGCCACTACGACGTGATCAACCCGGCGACCGAGGAGGTCGTCGGGGCGGCCCCGGAGGCGAGCCGGGCACAGGTGGCGGCCGCGGTGGACGCGGCCCGGGACGCCTTCGACGGCTGGTCGCGGACCGCGCCCGAGGAACGCGCGGCCGTCCTGGACCGCGCCGCGCGGGTGATCCGCCGGGAGGCCGCCGGCTACGCGGAACTCGCGCAGGCGGAGAGCGGTGCGACGACCGCGACGGCCCGGGCCCTCCAGGTCGGGGTGTCCGCGGCCCGCTTCGAGCGCTACGCCCGCGGCGCCCTGGAACCGGTGGAGACCGCGGTGCCGCCGCAGATCAACGCGGCCGGGCCGATGGGCGGCGGGGGCGTCTTCGGGGCGGTCGCGGTGCGTCGCCCGGTGGGCGTCGTCACCTGCATCACCTCGTACAACAACCCATGGGCCAATCCGGCGGGGAAGGTCGCGCCGGCGCTGGCGATGGGCAACACGGTGGTGGTCAAGCCGGCCCCGCAGGACCCGCTGTCGGTGTACCGGATGGCCGAGGCGCTGGCGGAGGCCGGGGCCCCGCCGGGCGTGGTCAACGTCGTCAGCGGGGCGCGGCCGGAGGTCGGCGAGGCGGCGGTGGCGGCCGCGGGCGTGGACATGGTCAGCTTCACCGGCTCCACCGCGGTCGGCCAGCGGATCGCCGAGGAGTGCGGCCGCGGAATGAAGCGGCAGCTGATGGAGCTGGGCGGCAAGGGCGCGGCGCTGGTCTTCGACGACGCCGACCTGGCCTCCGCGGTGTCCGGGATCGGCACCACGTTCTCCTTCTACAGCGGTCAGATCTGCACCGCGCCGACCCGGGTGCTGGCCCAGCGCGGGATCTACGAGCGGCTGGTGGCCGGCCTGGCGCGATACGCGGAGCACCTGAGCGTCGGCGATCCGCGGGAGCCGGGCACGGTGGTCGGTCCGGTGATCTCCGCCGCCCACCGGGACCGCATCGAGGCGTACGTCGCACTGGCGGTGAAGGAGGGGGCCCGCCTGGTGACCGGGGGCGAGCGGCCGGCGCCGGCGCGCGGCTTCTACGTGGCGCCGACGCTCTTCGCCGACTGCACCCCCGTGATGCGGGCGGTCCGCGAGGAGATCTTCGGGCCGGTGGTGACGGTGGTGCCCTTCGACGACGAGGAGGAGGGCGTCGCGCTGGCCAACGACAGTGACTACGGGCTGCTGGACTACGTGTGGTCCGGCGACGTGGCCCGGGCCTTCCGGGTGGCGGGGCGGCTGCGGGCCGGCGGGGTCGGCATCAACACGGTCGGTCGGAACATGGAGGCGCCGTTCGGCGGCTTCAAACGCAGCGGGGTGGGCCGCGACGTGGGTTCGTACGCCCTGCACGCCTACAGCGAGCTCCAGGCGATCGTCTGGCCGGGGTGAGGCGGGGTGAGGCGGGGAGATAGGGGGCCGACGGTGCGGACGGGGGAATGCGGACGGGAGAAGGGGGGCCGACGGTGCGGACGCGCGAGGTGTTCGCATGGCGGGAATGTGACGTTCGAAATCCGGACGGGAAAATTTAGAACCGGGGTAAAACGGACAGTGCTGCGGTTCTCGCAATGCGGAAGACTTCAGTCGTGCCCGTGAAGTCCAAGGTTCAACTCAATTTTTTCTTGTGAATGGGTGCCCTCTGCATCAAATTTTCCTGCGGAGTGAAGAGTGGCGCCCCGGAGGATGATCTTCCGGATACGAAAACAGCAGCGCTTAACGTCCTGTTCATGGTTCAGGTTGACCCCCGGCCCCAGACCGGAGACACGGTAACGAGCGTCATGGCTACCGGCAGTAACAGCCAGGGCGGCTCCGGTGACACCCGGAGCAAGGGCCTCAGCGGCAACTCCGTCGGCCTGCTCGGCAGCGCAGTGATCGGCATCTCCACCGTCGCACCCGTCTACTGCCTCACCTCCACGCTCGGCCCCACGGTCGGCGAGGTCGGCGTGCAGATGCCCGCCGTCTTCCTGGCCGGCTTCCTGCCGATGCTGCTGGTCGCCTTCGCCTACCGCGAGTTGAACAAGGCCGTCCCCGACTGCGGAACCTCCTTCACCTGGACCGTCAAGGCATTCGGGCCGCGGGTCGGCTGGATGTGCGGCTGGGGCCTGGTGATCGCGACGATCATCGTGCTCTCCAACCTCGCCGGCGTCGCCACCTCGTTCTTCTACCTGCTGCTCGGCGAACTCACCGGCTCACCCACCATCGCCGCCCTGGACCACAACCGGATCGCCCACGTCCTGACGTGCCTGGCCTTCATCGCCGTCGCCACCGCCATCAGCTACCGCGGAATGACCGCGACCAAGGGCATCCAGTACACCCTCGTCGGCCTCCAACTCGCCGTCCTCGCCGTCTTCGTGGCGATGGCCGTCGTCAAGGCCCGCTCCGGTGACTTCGCCGGCTCCCTGCACTTCTCCTGGACCTGGCTCGACCCCTTCGCGGTCAAGTCCTTCTCCTCCTTCACCGCCGGACTCTCCCTTTCCATCTTCATGTTCTGGGGCTGGGACACCTGCCTGACCGTGAACGAGGAGACCGCCGGCAGCGAGAAGACGCCCGGCCGCGCCGCCCTGCTCGCGATGCTCGTGCTGATCGGCTCCTACCTGCTCACCGCCGTGGGCTCCCAGATGTTCGCCGGCGTCGGCGGCAAGGGCCTGGGCCTCGGCAACCCGCACACCGCCGACAACGTCTTCGCCACCCTCGCCAACCCCGTCATGGGCACCGCACTCGGCGTACTGCTCTTCGTCGCGGTCCTCGCCTCGGCCGCCGCCAGCCTCCAGACCACCTTCATCCCGGTGGCCCGGACCGTCCTGGCGATGAGCACCTACGAAGCGCTGCCGGCCTCCTTCGCCAAGATCCACCCGCGCTTCCGCTCCCCGGGCAAGGCCACCATCGCCGCCGGCGCCGCCACCGGCGTCTTCTACGCCGTGATGAGCTTCATCAGCGAGAACGTGCTGATCGACACCATCTACGCGCTGGGCCTCATGATCTGCTTCTACTACTCGATCACGGCCTTCGCCTGCGCCTGGTACTTCCGCCGCGACCTGCGCAACTCCGTCCGCGACCTCTTCCTCAAGGGCGTCTTCCCGCTGCTCGGCGGGCTGCTGCTGGCCGCGGTCTTCACCAAGACGCTGATCGACATGTGGAACCCCGCCTACGGATCGGGCAGTTCGGTCTTCGGCATCGGCTCGGTGTTCATCATCGGCGTCGGCCTGCTGCTCCTCGGCGTCGTGCTCATGCTCGTCATGCAGCGCCGCAGCCCGGCCTTCTTCCGCGGCGAGATCCTCACCCGCGCCACGCCGGCGCTGGTGGTGGAGGAGTAGGGGAGTGGTGGCCTGGGGGGCTTTCCCCCCGCCCTCACCCCACCCCACCCCACCCCACCCCACCCCACCCCATGCCGCTTCGGCGCTACCGCTGCCCCAGGAAGATCGGGTTGGTGAGCGCTGCCATCGGGCCCGGGAGGTCCGCCGCCGTTGACGGGTGGCGGACCTCGACGCGTATGTAGGCGGCGTTGTCCGGTGTGGTCGGCCAGGTGAGCGTGCCGGTGCCGGACGGTGGGAGCGGCGCGGTGTGCCGGCGGCCCTGGTCGGTGACGAAGGAGACCGTGCAGCCGGGCGCCCCGGAGACGGCCAGCCGGGCGGTGACCGCTGCCGGGCCGGGCAGTGCCAGGCGCTCGCCGATCCCGGCGTGCTCGCCGCGCGGGCCGGTGGCGGTGAACGCGAGGTCGATCCCGGCGGATTCGGCGATCCACGCCCGGCCCGCCCGGATGCCGTCCAGCAGGGCCCGGCGGGAGAGGTCGTCGGCCAGGACGACGGTCTGCGGCAGGCCGACCACGTCCGGGTCGCGGTGGGCGTCGCTGTGCCCGACGGCGGGCAGCCAGGCGGCGCCGTCCCGGACGTGCGCGACCAGGGCGTTGTCCCACGCGGCGAGGGTGATCTCGTCGTCGGGGCCGTACGGGCCGTTCCACACCTCGACCGCGTCGGCGTCGTCGAGCCCGAACTTCCAGCCGCAGCCGACGCAGGTGGCGTGCGGATGGGCCGGGATGACCAGGCCGCCGGCGCGGTGGATGGCCCGGGCGTACCGGCCGAAGGCGCCGTCCCGGGCCCGGTAGCGCCAGTCGATGAAGACGCCGGGGTCGGTGCCCATCGCCACCACGTGGCCGTTGCGAGTGGTGACCTCCTCGCCGGTGAGGATCAGCAGGTCCTCACCCCACAGCCCCTCCCAGGCGCGGTGACTGGAGGTCGTGTTGTGCTCGGTGGTGGTGATGAAGTCGAGCCCGGCGGCCCGGGCGAGTGCCGCGATGCGGGCCGGGGTGCGCTTGCCGTCGGAGTGCACGGAGTGCAGGTGGCTGTCGCCGCGGTACCAGGCGCGGCCGCGGCCCCGGGCCCGCTCCGGCGGGTGGACGGGCGGCGGGGTCGTCCCCGGTGGGCCGTGCCGCAGGGTGACGGTGACCTCGTAGGCCAGGCCCTGGGGGGCGACGGTGTACGGGCCGAGGGCGATGTGCCAGGTGCCGGCGTTGACGGGGCCCGGGAGGTAGCCGGGGGTGGCGTCGTCGGCGCGCAGGAAGAACTCCGAGCGGGCCCCGCCCGACCAGCCGCGGAAGCCGGCGCCGCCCGGTGCCGTGCCGCGCTCGTCGAAGATGCCGATGTCGCAGGCGTTGCCCGCGGTGCCGTCGGGGACCGGTGGTTTGTCGTAGCGGTACGCGACGGCGATCTCCCGGACGCCGTGCGGGACGTCGACGGGGAGGTAGACGTAGTCGGGTGCGCCGACGGGGAGCCGGCCGGTGACCGTGCGCCGCTGCTCGGCCGGCCCGTCCGGGGGTGGTCCGGTGGTCGGTGCCGCCTCGGCGAAGCTCAGCCGGCCGAGCGGCAGCGTGCCGGCCGCGCCGGTGGCCGCCGAAAGCCTCAGTACGTCGCGTCGCTCCATCTTCGCCCCCTTTGCGTCGTCGGGATTCGTCGTGCGTCGTCGGTGTGCGGTGCGCCGCGGGTCGTGGGCCGCGGGTCGTGCTGCGCTCGGGCCGGTCGGCGGTGGCGTGCCGGCCCGTGCCGGTGCCGATGCCGGTGCCGTGCCGTCTCCGCGTCGTTGCGCGCTGTGAAAACTGTTCTACGCGTGTGTGACACGCGGGGAAAGCCCTGTGGATAACTCGCGGGCGGTGCGGCAACATGCGGTCACTCCACCCACCCGGCCGGCGTCCGCGACGGCCCGCCCGGCCGCCCACCCGTTCGTTCCGGCACGTTCGACCACGCGGCCCCTTCCCGATCACGACCCCTTCCCGATCACGACCCACTCCCGACCGCTCACCACCCCCGACCACCCGACGCGGAGGCACCCAGCATGCGGATCGCGACCACGCTGTTCCTGACCGACGAGACGATCCGGCCGACCCGGCTGGCCCAGGAGTTGGAGCAGCGCGGCTTCGACGGGCTGTACCTGCCCGAACACACCCACATCCCGGCATCCCGGGACACCCCGGCCCCGATGGGCGAGCCGCTGCCCCGGGAGTACGGCCGCACCCTCGACGCGTTCATCGCCCTCGGTCAGGCCGCCGCGGTCACCGAGCGGCTGCGCCTGGGCACCGGCATCACGCTCGTCGCCCAGCACGACCCGGTCGACCTGGCCAAGCAGGTCGCGACGCTGGACCACCTCTCCGGCGGTCGTTTCACCCTCGGCGTCGGCTACGGCTGGAACGTGGAGGAAGCGGCCGACCACGGGGTGGAGTGGTCGACCCGGCGGGCCCTGGTGCGCGACCGGCTGGCGTTGATGCGCGCCCTGTGGGCCGAGGAACCGACCGCCTACGAGGGCCCCTTCGGCTCGGTCCGGGCCTCGTTCGCCCACCCCAAGCCGGTCCGTGGCGCGCCGCGCGTCCTGTTGGGCGGCGCGGCCGGGCCCAAGCTCCTGGCGGAGATCGCGGCCACCGCGGACGGCTGGCTGCCGATCGGTGGCGGCGGGCTGTCCGAGAGCCTCCCGGCGCTGCGGCGCGCCTGGGCGGACGCCGGCCGGGTGGGCGAGCCGGCGGTGGTGCCGTACGCGGTCCGGCCCACGCCGGGGAAGTTGGCGCACTTCCGGGAGCTGGGCGTGCCGGAGGTGGTCCTCCAACTGCCGGCGGCGGGCGAGGCGGAGGTGCTGCGGACCCTGGACGACTTCGCGCAGTACCTGTGACCTGGCGGGGCCCGTGCGCCCTGGCCTGACCCATCGGGCACGCCCTAGGCCCAGCGGCCTACGGCGTCGTGCCGGTGGAGCGGTACCTCAGACCGATCCGCCCCGTTGGCGCCGGGCGTAACGTCGGAAGGGAAGGCACCAGGGACCACCTCCCCGAAGGAGTTCAGCCGAACTCTCGGAGATGAAGGAGACGCCATGCCCAGCCTCGACCACACGATCGTGCACAGCAAGGACCGCTTCGCCTCGGCCCGTTTCCTCGCCGACCTGTTGGACGCCCCCGAACCCAAGGCGTTCGGCCCGTTCGCCGCGTTGAGGATGGACAACGGGGTGACCCTCGACTACGCCGAGCATGTTGCCGGCGGCCGGGAATTCGTCGCCACGCACTACGCGTTCTTGGTGACGGAGGAGGAGTTCGACGGGATCCTGGCCCGCATACAGAAGCGTGACCTGCCGTATTGGGCGGACCCGAGGCACTCCAGGCCGCAGCAGATCAACCACCACGACGGTGGTCGGGGCGTGTACGTCGACGACCCCGACGGCCACGCCATGGAGTTCCTGACCCGGACCTACTCCGAGGAACTGCTGAACTCGCTCTGAGCGTGGTGGTGCCCGCCGCTGGTCCGGCCCGGCCGGACCAGCCGTCGGCGTGCCGTGGGCATCGTGGCGGTGTCGCCCCACCCGACCGGAGATGCCCTCCGTTTAACGTGATCAGCAGCACACGGATCGCTCCGCTTCCGGCGGCGGAGATGTCGGTCCTCGCTCGTATGCTCGGGGCATGACTTCCAGCGCGCAGGGATCTGACCAGGGCTCTCACCAGGGATCTGACCAGGTGTCGGACGAGGCCGACCGCAGCGCCGCGCCCCCGCGGCCGACGGCCAACGCGATGCGCCGGGCGCTCAAGCGGGCCCGGGACGGGGTGGCCTTGGACGTCACCGAGGCCGCCGTGCTCCTCCAGGCGCGCGGCGAGGACCTGGAGGACCTGTGCGCCTCCGCGGCGCGGGTCCGCGACGCCGGCCTGGAGGCCGCCGGCCGCCCCGGCGTCATCACGTACTCCAAGAGCGTCTTCATCCCCTTGACGCGCCTGTGCCGCGACAAGTGCCACTACTGCACCTTCGTCACCGTCCCCGGCAAGCTCCGCCGCGCCGGCCACGGGATGTTCATGTCCCCGGACGAGGTGTTGGAGATCGCCCGCCGCGGCGCCGAACTCGGCTGCAAGGAAGCCCTGATCACCCTCGGGGACAAGCCGGAGGAGCGCTGGCCCGAGGCGCGCGAGTGGCTGGAGGCCGAGGGGTACGACGACACCCTCGCCTACGTCCGGGCCATCGCCATCCGCATCCTGGAGGAGACCGGGCTGCTGCCCCACCTCAACCCCGGCGTGCTGTCGTGGACGGACTTCCAGCGCCTCAAGCCCGTCGCCCCGTCGATGGGCATGATGCTGGAGACCACCGCCGAGCGCCTGTGGAGCGAGCCCGGCGGCCCCCACTACGGTTCACCGGACAAGGAGCCCGCGGTGCGGCTGCGCGTCCTGGAGGACGCCGGGCGCAGCTCCGTCCCGTTCACCAGCGGCCTGCTGATCGGCATCGGGGAGAGCTACGAGGAGCGCGCCGACTCGCTGTTCGCGCTGCGCCGCGTCTCCCGCGCCTACCACGGCGTGCAGGAGCTGATCCTGCAGAACTTCCGCGCCAAGCCGGACACCGCGATGCGCGGCATGCCCGACGCCGAACTCGACGAACTCGTCGCCACGGTCGCCGTCGCCCGGCACCTCATGGGTCCGTCCGCCTGCCTCCAGGCGCCGCCCAACCTCGTCGACGAGGAGTACGGCCGGCTGATCCGGGCCGGCATCGACGACTGGGGCGGCGTCTCCCCGCTCACCCCGGACCACGTCAACCCCGAGCGGCCCTGGCCCCAGATCGACACCCTCGCCGAGCACTCCGCGGCCGAGGGCTTCCAACTGCACGAACGCCTCGCGGTCTACCCGGAGTTCGTCCGGCGCGGCGAGCCCTGGCTGGACCCGCGGCTGCTGCCGCACGTCACGGCCCTCGCCGACCCGGCCACCGGCCTGGCCCGCGAGGACGCCGTGGTGACCGGCCGCCCCTGGCAGGAGCCCGACGAGGGGTTCGTCGCCACCGGCCGAACGGACCTGCACCGCACCATCGACACCGAGGGCCGCACGGCGGACCGCCGGGACGACTTCGACGAGGTGTACGGCGACTGGGCGGAGCTGCGCGAGGCCGCCGCGCCCGGCATGGTGCCCTCCCGCCTGGACGCCGACGTCCGCCAGGCCCTCTCCCAGGCCGCCGACGACCCCACCGGGCTCACCGACGACGAGGCGCTCGCGCTGCTGCACGCCGACGGTCCGGCGCTGGACGCGCTCTGCCGGATCGCCGACGACCTGCGCCGCGCCACGGTGGGCGACGCCGTCACCTACATCGTCACCCGGAACATCAACTTCACCAACGTCTGCTACACCGGCTGCCGGTTCTGCGCCTTCGCCCAGCGCCGCACGGACGCCGACGCCTACACCCTCTCCCTCTCCCAGGTCGCCGACCGCGCCCAACAGGCGTGGGACGTGGGCGCGGTGGAGGTCTGCATGCAGGGCGGCATCCACCCCGACCTGCCCGGCACCGCCTACTTCGACATCGCCCGCGCGGTGAAGGAGCGGGTCCCCGGCATGCACGTGCACGCCTTCTCCCCGATGGAGGTGGTCAACGGGGCGACCCGCACCGGCCTGTCCATCCGGGAGTGGCTGACCGAGGCCAAGGCCGCCGGCCTGGACACCCTCCCCGGCACCGCCGCGGAGATCCTCGACGACGAGGTCCGCTGGATCCTCACCAAGGGCAAACTCCCCACCGCCACCTGGGTCGAGGTCATCAAGACCGCGCACGAGCTGGGCATCCGCACCTCCTCGACGATGATGTACGGCCACGTGGACCAGCCCCGGCACTGGCTCGGCCACCTCCGGCTGCTCGCCGAGATCCAGCGGTCCGCGGTGGCCAAGGGCGTCGAGGGCTTCACCGAGTTCGTCACGCTGCCGTTCATCCACACCAACGCGCCCGTCTACCTCGCCGGCATCGCCCGCCCCGGCCCCACCACCCGTGACAACCGCGCGGTGACGGCGATGGCCCGGATCCTGCTCCACCCGCACATTCCCAACATCCAGACGAGCTGGGTGAAACTGGGCACCGAGGGCGCCGCGGAGATGCTCCGCTCCGGCGCCAACGACCTCGGCGGCACGCTGATGGAGGAGACCATCTCCCGGATGGCCGGTTCGAGTTACGGCTCCTACCGTTCCCTCCAGGACCTGGTCGGCATCGCCGAGCTCGCCGGCCGCCCGGCCCGCCCCCGCACCACCACCTACGGCAACGTCCCCGCCGAGCGCCAGGCCACCGCGCTGGCGTCCGACGGCCACCTGCCGGAGCTGCTGCCGGTGGTGGAGTAGCCGCCCGCACGGGGTGCCGGCCCGGCCGGGCGGGGGAGCGTCCCGCCCGGCCGGGCCGGCACCCGTCACTCCCCGCTGTGCTCCGCCTCGTGCTGGAGGATGCACTGCTGCCACTGCGACAGCGCCTCCTCGCGGTCGCCACCGGCGTCCTGGGCGGCGACGATCAGGGCGTCGGCGGCCATGGCGGCCAGCCGCACCGCGACGTGGCACACGTCGCGCTGGGGGAGCGGTCGGAGGAGTTCCACCGCGCCGTCGCTGTCGCCGGACAGGGCCGAGGCGACGACGGCCATCGTGGTGCGATCCCACTCGTACTCGGACATGGGAAGAGCATGCCCAGCGGGTGACAGCGCCATCATCGAACGGGCGGTCGGAAAGGGAACCCGCCGGCCGGCCGACCGCGCCCCACCACCCCGGCCGGGTCCGGGCGGCCGGCGCCGCGCCCGGTGCCTCAGAGCAGTTGGCGGACCGGCTCCCCCGCCAGGTAGGCCGCGATGTCCGCCACGGCCTCGCGGAAGTAGCCCTCGTAGTTCCGCCGGGTGACGTAGCCGAGGTGGGGCAGGGCGAGGACGTTCGGGAGGGTGCGCAGCGCGGCGTCCGCGGGCAGCGGCTCCTGCTCGTAGACGTCCAGGCCGGCGCCGGCGATCCAGTTCTCGTCGAGGGCCCGCAGCAGCGCGGCCTGGTCGACGAGACCGGCCCGCGAGGTGTTCACCAGGTAGGCGGTGGGGCGCATCCGGCGCAGTTCCGGGGCGCCGAGCAGCCCGCGGGTGCGGTCGCTGAGGACCAGGTGCACGGAGACGAAGTCGCTGCCCTCCAACAGCTCCTCCTTGCTGGCGGCGGCCCGCACGCCCACCTCCGCGGCCCGCCGGGCGGTCAGGTTCGGGCTCCAGGCCACCACGTCCATCCCGAAGGCCAGGCCGACCCGCGCCACCCGGCTGCCGATCCGTCCGAGGCCGACGAGGCCCAGCGTTTGGCCGTGCAGGTCCGCGCCGACGGTGCTCTGCCAGGGCCCGCCGGTCCGCATCGCGGTGCTCTCGGCGACCACGTTGCGGGCCAGGCCCAGCAGCAGCGCCCAGGTCAGTTCGACGGGCGGTTCGCCGTTGCTGGCGGTGCCGCAGACCGTGACGCCGTGCCGGGCGGCCGCCGCCAGGTCGATCGAGGCGTTCCGCATCCCCGACGTGACCAGCAGCCGCAGCCGCGGCAGCCGCGCCAGCAGCGAGGCCGGGAACGGCGTCCGCTCGCGCATCGCGACCACGATCTCGCAGTCGCCGATCGCCTCGACCACCTCGTCCTCGGAGCGCAGCGGCGTGCGCAGCGCCCGAACGTCGACGGTGCCGGCGCCGGCGTCGGCCAGCGCGGACCAGTCGGCCAGGGTGAGCGCCACGCCCTGGTAGTCGTCGAGCACGGTGCAGCGCAGGGCCGCGGACCGGCCGGTGCCCGGCTCGGGCGCGGTGGCGGACGCAGTCATGGGGCCTCCCGGGGCGGTGACGGGCGGCGGACCGTCCCACCCGTCAGATCACGATACGAACCTGATACAAACCCGGCCCGGTTTCGATCATTCCCGGTCGATACAGTGCTTCGCCAGGGGCCTCCGCACGGCCCCGGGACCGGGCGGACGAGCGGAGCGAGGTGTCGGCATGAGCGCAGCGGCAGGAGGCAGCGCCATCTGGGGCCGCGCCGAGCAGCAGGACTTCCGCAGCCGGGTGCGCGGCTGCCTGCTGGGCGGCGCGATCGGTGACGCGCTCGGCGCCGCCGTCGAGTTCGACTCGCTGGACGCGATCCGCGAGGCGCACGGCCAGGACGGTGTGACCGACCTCGTCCCCGCCTTCGGGCGGCGCGGCGCGGTCACCGACGACACCCAGATGACCCTCTTCACCATGGACGGCCTGATCCGCGCCCAGGTACGCCGCGACACCGGCGCCTGGCACCCGCCCACCGACGTCCACCGCGCCTACCTCCGCTGGGCCGCCACCCAGCGCGACTGGGGCCCCGACGAGCGCAAGGACGACGACGGCTGGCTGGCCCGCGAGGAGTGGCTCTACGCCCGCCGGGCCCCCGGTCGGGCCTGCCTGAGCGGCCTCGGCGACGAGGTCATGGGCACCCTCGACCAGCCGAAGAACCCCGACTCCAAGGGCTGCGGCGCGGTGATGCGCTCCGCGCCGTTCGGCCTGCTCGTCGGATGGGAGCCGCAACTGGTCTTCCAGCTCGCCGTCGAATGCGCGGCGCAGACCCACGGCCACCCCACCGGCTACCTCGCGGCCGGCGCGTTCGCCGTGATCAGCCACTCGTTGGCGCGCGGCGAGGACCTGGACGGCGCGGTCCAAAAGGCCCTGGCCCACCTCGCCACCCGCCCCGGCCACGAGGAGACCACCGACGCGCTCAAGCGGGCCCTGGGCGCCGTGCGGCAGGGCATGCCGACGCCCGCCCGGGTCGAGTCGCTCGGTGAAGGCTGGACCGCCGAGGAGGCCCTGTCGATCGGGGTGTACTGCGCCCTGGTCGCCGAGGACGTCCGGCACGGCCTGCTGCTCGCCGTCAACCACGGCGGCGACAGCGACTCCACCGGCGCCGTCTGCGGCAACCTCCTCGGCGCCCTGCACGGCGAGACGGCACTGCCCCCCAACTGGCTGGTCGAGTTGGAGGGCCGCGCCACCATCCTGCAACTCGCCGACGACTTCGCCATGGAGATGACCCAGGGCCCCGCCCTGCACGGCCCGGCGGGCTCCGCCGCCGGCTGGCTGGCCCGCTACCCCCGCGCCTGACCCGCCGCCCCGCAGGTCAGGCCCCGTCCGGCAGCGCCGCGGGCCGGGCCGACCCGTCCTCGGCGTCCTCGGCGTCCCCGTCGTCTCCGTCGTCTCCGTCGTTGATGCGCGCCAACAGCGCGTCGCGCGCCGCGCTCGGCTCCGGCCGCACCAGCCCGAGCAGCACGAACAGCACCAGCGACGTCGCCACCGGCGCCACGATCTGCACCTGCAACTGGACGCCGGCCAGGCCGTAGTTGGTCAGCCAGAACGCGACCAGGCCGGCCGCCCAGGACACCAGCGCCGCCGTCGGCCCGGACCGGCGGAAGAGCGGCACCATCCCCAGCAGGAACGGAATGGACACCGGCCCGACCAGCCCGGCCACCCACTTGATGACCACGGTGATGATGTCCTTGAACGCCGGCGAGTCGACCTGCGTCGCGATCGCCATCGACAGCGCCAGGAAGCACACCGTCGACAGCCGCGCCGCCACCAGCCCGGCCCGGTGCGACCAGGCCCGGGCCCGTGCCGACACCGCCGGCGCGATGTCCCGGGTGAAGACCGCGGCGATCGCGTTGGCGTCCGAGGAGCACATGGCCATCGTGTGGGAGAAGAAGCCGACCACGACGAGCCCCAACAGGCCGTGCGGTAAGAGCCGTTCGGACAACAGCGCGTAGGCGTCCGAGGCGTCCGGCTTGCCGCTCGTCACCAACAGCGGCGCCGCCCACATCGGGAAGAACAGCACGACCGGCCACACGAACCACAGCGCCGCCGACAGCAGCGCCGACCGCCGCGCCTCCCGGGCGGTGCGGGTGGCCATGTAGCGCTGGGCCTGGTTCCACATACCGCCGCTGTACTCGAAGGTCTTGATGAAGAGGTAGGCCAGCAGGAAGGTCACGGTGTACGGGCCGGCGGTCGGCTGGGCGTGGCCGGCCGGCAGCCGGTCCCACAGCGTCCACAGTCCGCTGACGCCGCCCAGCTCCCCCAGCACCGTCACCACCATCGCCACCCCGGCCAGCAGTTGGATGACGAACTGGCCCAGCTCGGTCAGCGCGTCCGCCCACAGCCCGCCGACCGTGCAGTAGATCCCGGTGATCACTCCGGTGAGGAGGATGCCCTGGTTGAGGGAGATGCCGGTGAAGACCGTCAACAGGGTCGCGATCGCCGCCCACTTGGCGCCCACGTCCACGATCTTCAGCAGCACCCCGGACCAGGCGAGCGCCTGCTGCGTGGACAGGTTGTAGCGGTCCTTGAGGTACTCCAGCGGCGACGCGACCCCCAGGCGGGACCGCAGCCGGTTCAGCCGGCCGGCGAACAGCCGGGCCCCGATGGCGATCCCGACGGCGATCGGGAAGGACCAGGTGACGTAGGAGGTGATGCCGTACTGGTAGGCGATGCCCGCGTACCCGGTGAACATCACCGCGCTGTAGCCGGACATGTGGTGCGAGATGCCCGACAGCCACCACGGCATCCGGCCGCCGGCGGTGAAGAAGTCGCTGACGTCCGCGACCCGCCGGTGCGACCACGCCCCGATCGCGACCATCACGCCGAAGTAGCCGATGAGCACGGCCCAGTCGAGACTGTTCATGCCCCCTCCAGGGGTCCGCCTTGTGAACGTTCCGGATGTGGAAGCACGTCGTCGTGATGCGGTCCTGCGGCGCCAACTCCCCGCCCGACAGCGGGAACTTTGGGGATTGAACCGTTCGACGCGGCCGCCGGTCAAGGGCCTCGACGGTCATGGATATGAACACAGGTCATCGAGACGAACGAAGCGCGCCGCGCGGCCCCGCCCCCGGCACACCGCGCGGCCCCGCCCCCGCACGCCGCACGGCCCCGCGCCCGCACACCCGGCGGAACGGGCCCGCCGGCGGGCGCGCGAAAGAGCCGTACGAGACGCCCGTCCCGTACGGCCCTCAAGGGCGCACCCGCGGCGCCGCCCCCTGCCCCCGCCAGCCGCTACCGCATCAACTCCCCGGCGTTCACCAGCAGCGACTGGCCCGTGATGGCCCGCGCCCGGTCCGAGGCGAGGAAGACCGCCGCCTCCGCCACGTCCCCGTCCGTGGCCAGGTCGGGCAGCGCCATCCGCCCCGCGAGCCGGTCCAGTACCTCCGACTCCGGCACCCCCTCGGTCTGCGCCGCGTACCGCACGTACCCCTCGACCGGCGGACCCCACATCCAGCCCGGCTGCACGGTGTTGACCCGGATGCGGTCCGGCCCCACCTCCCGCGCCAGCGAGTACATCGCCGACACCAGTCCGCCCTTCGACGCCGCGTACGCCGCCTGCTGCACCTGCGAGGGTGCGGCCACCGACGACTGGGTGCCGATCAGCACCACCGACCCGCCGCCGCCCGCCGTCATCGCCGGCAGGCAGGCGCGGGTCATCCGCAGCGTGCCGAAGAGGTTGACGTCCACCACCTGCCGCCAGGCGTCGAAGTCGGCGTCCCGCAGGCCCCCGAGGTGCCCGTCCAGCGCCGCGACGTTGATCACCGCGTCGATCCCGCCGAACCGCTCCACGGCCAGCCCGGCCAGCGCCGTGCACTGCTCCTCGTCGGCGATGTCGGTCGCCCGCCAGGCGGTCCGTTCCCCCGAGGCGTCGATCCGGGCCGCGGTCGCCGCGAGGTTCTGCTCGGTGCGCGCACCGAGCACGACCCGGGCGCCGTCCCGTACGCACGCCGCCGCGACCCGGTGGCCGAGCCCGGCGCCGACCCCGGAGACGATGACGGTCTTGTCGCGCAGCAGCATGCGGCACCCTCCTGCCGGCCGGCCCGCGCCAGGTCTCGGCCGAACATGACCTGACGGAGCGTCAGTTAATGGCGAATGGCCAGGGTAGGCGCGCCGCACCGCGAAGGGAAGGCCGCCGTCCACCGGGCCCGATCGGACCCGCCGGTCAGTCCCAGGCCGACGCCTCGGTCGCCTCGAAGCAGTACTTGACCCAGGAGCGTGACCGGTCGGGACTGTTCGTCGGCACGGCGCAGAACCGCACCCGGAAGGTGCCGCCCACCGACACCATCGGCGTGAAGACGTCGTGATAGGTGGCGATGAAGGCGCTGCGGGACGAGCCGCCCGACGCGCTCACCGTCACCTCGTCCCCGACCGTGCCCGCCACGATCCGCCCCAGACCGCACCGCAGCGCTTGCTGTACCGCAGGTGCAGGTGGACCGGATTGCCCTGCGCCGGCTCGAAGGACGTCGCGTCCACCCCGCACCCGGTGGACTGCGGGTCCTTGCCGTCGCAGCCGGCCCCGGGGCAGCCGGGCGGAGGCTCCTCGAACAGCTTGGGCAACTGGTCGACGGCGAACGTGGCGAGCGCGCCGACGACGGAGGTGGCCACGCCCACCACCAGGGCGTGCCGGGCGTGCGCGCGCAGCCAGCGCCCGGCACCGCGCAGCCGCGACCCGGCGTCGCGCAGGGCGGTCCGCAGCCGCCGGGGCAACGAAGGGGACTGAGGAGCCGGAGGAGCCGGAGGAGCCGTGGGAGTCGGGGGATCCGTCGGATCCCGTGCGTCGGGGCCATCGGTCATCCGGCCTCCTGGGAGGTCCTGGTCCATGTGCCGCCGGGGGCCCGGCATGGGGGCTCCCGTGGCGGGCGCCGCGGACCTACCAGTGTCCGCCCGGGGCCGGGCCCGCGGGAAGCGGATTTTCCGCCGCCGACGGGCCCGCCCCCGGGCCGCCCGACGTCGTCAGGCGGCCCGCCGCGCCGCCGTCAGCGCCGCCCCCAGTCGCCGCAGCCCCGTCGCGATCTCCTCCGGCGGGTGGGTCACGAACGACAGGCGGATCGCCGCCGGGTCCGGCCGCCCGGCGAAGAACGGCCCGCCCGGGACGTACGCCACGTCGTGCCGCACCACCTCCGGCAGCAGCGCGGCCGCGTCCCACCCCGCGGGCAGCGTCGCCCACACGAACATCCCGCCCGCCGGGCGGTTCCACCGCGAGCCCTCGGGGAGCGCCCCGGCCAACCCGTCCACCAGGGCGTCCCGCCGCTCCCGGTAGGCGTCCCGGACCCGGGCCAGGTGCGCGTCCAGGTCCGAGGACGCCAAGTACCGCGCCGCGGCGGCCTGGTCGATGGTGGAGGTGTGCAGGTCGGCGGCCTGCTTGCCGATGACGCAGGCCCGGCGCAGCGCCGCCGGGGCCCGCAGCGTGCCCAGCCGCAGCCCGGGCGCCATCACCTTGGAGAACGAACCGAGTAGCACCGTGCGGTCCTCCGCCCCCGGGAAGGACGCCACCCAGCGCTGCGGCTCCCCCTCGAAGCGCAGCTCCCCGTACGGGTCGTCCTCGGCGATCCACAGCCCGCGCCGGGCGGCCACCTCAGCGACCGCGGCCCGCCGCTCGGCACCCAACGTCCGCCCGGTGGGGTTCTGGAACGTCGGGATGACGTAGAGCAGCTTGGGGCGCTCGCGGGCGGCCAACTCGTCCAGCGCCACCGGGTCCAGGCCCTCGTCGTCGGTCGGCACCGCCACCACCCGGGCGCCCGCGAGCGAGAAGATCTGCAACGCCGCCAGGTAGCAGGGGTCCTCGACCAGGACCACGTCACCCGGCTCCAGCAGCGCGGCGGCCAGCAGCGTGAGCCCCTGCTGGGAGCCGGTGGTGACCAGCAGGTCGTCGGCGTCGGTGGGCAACCCGCGCGCCGTGGTGCGCGCCGCCACGGCGGCCCGCAGCGCCGGATCGCCCTCACTGGTCGAGTACTGCAGGGCCTGCCGTGGCGCCCGCGCCAGCACCTCCCGGAACGCCGCGGATATCCCCTCGACGTCGAAGAGTTCGGGCGCGGGCAGTCCGCCGGCGAACGAGATCACCTCCGGCCGGGCGGTCAGCGCCAGGATGTCGCGTACGGGCGAGCTGCCGGTCCGCACCGCCCGCGCGGCGAGCTCGGGAACGGGGGCGGTGGCAAGGGTCAGGGCCTGGTCCGACATGGGCAGCTCCATTCGCTCGTGCGCTGCGTTAACCATCGTTAGCGGCAGCTGCCGGGCAGCTTAGACGCGTTCCACCGGACCTGACGCACGTGCCCGCATCGTGAACCACCGCCGTGATTCCCCGTCCACGCCCCTCCCCTTCTGACGCAACGTCAGCTACACCTGACCGCCATGACGACCGACGACCACCGCGCCCCCCGGGAAGCCGCCGACCACGCCGCCGACGAACTCGCCGCCTACGCCGCCCTGCCCGCCACCGGCCCCTACGGCGTCCGCCCCGGCCACGCCCTGATCACCATGGTCGAGCCCCACCCCGGCCACGAACGCGCCTACAACCGCTGGTACGAGGACGACCACTACATCGCCGGCGCCATGGCGATGCCCTGGATGTTCGCCGGCCGCCGCTGGGTCGCCACCCGCGACCTGCAACTCCTGCGCTACCCCGAGCACTCCGCGGTCGCCCACCCCGTCACCGCCGGCTGCTACCTCTCCACCTACTGGCTCACCGAGGGCCGCTACGACGCCCACATGCGGTGGACCGTCGCCATCAACCAGCGCCTCAACCGCGACGGCCGGGTCCACCACGACCGCACGCACGTCTTCACCGCCTTCCAGGACCACGCGGCGACCGTCTACCGCGACGGCCCCTCCGGCCCCCGCGACTTCCACGCCCTCGACCACCCCTACGCCGGACTGGTCCTGGAGGTCATCGACGCCGACGGCCCGGAATCGCGCGCCGCCCTGCTGGACTGGCTGCGCTCCGACCGCCTGCCACGACGCCTGGCCGACTCGCCGTCGGCGCTGGTCACGGTCTTCCGGCCGACGCCGCTGCCCGGCGACCGGATGTCCTACGTCAAACAGGTCGAGGGGGTGGACACCCGGCTCACCCTGCTGTGGTTCCTGGAGGAGGACCCGCGCCGCGCCTGGGCGGCGCACTTCACCGACCTGGACGCCGAGGTGGCCGCCTCCGGCCTGGGGCGCGTCGAGCTGGTGGCACCCTTCGTGCCCACCGTCCCGGGCACCGACCGCTATGTGTCCGAACTCCGTTGAGCGGCGGCGCCGATGACCGTGCGTGGCGCTCACCGGAGACCGTCCGTGCCCGGACATGGCCGAGCCCCCTCGGCCGGGACGGCGATCCAGTCGAGAGGGCTCGTATCCGCGCTGGCGTCACAAGGACTGCGGGCGGTGACGACTCGGTTCAGGAGAGGTCGAAGGTGCCCGCGGCGACGTCCGCCACGAAGCTGCTCCAGGAGGAGTTGCCGAAGGTCAGACGCTCACCGTCGGGGACCTTGGAGTCGCGCACCGCGATGGCCGTGACGGCCGGTGCGGCGATCTCCACGCAGGCGCCATTCCCGCCGGAGTACGAGGACTTGGTCCAGGAGAACGCGGAATTGGGCTGAACGGCCATTGTCACTCCACCTTACTCTGAGTTACCGCGGATTCGGTGAGGACGACGCTACGCGCCAACATCACCGGCCGCAGAGGGCCGTTCACCCGTCCGAATGGCATATTCCGCGATCTCTTTTCAGGCGTCGAGGCTCAGGTGTACCGTGCGGCCGCGTTCATCGGAATTCAACATTCCGTGCGATCCGCGCCGTCGAACCCGCCCCGGCGCCCTCAACTCAGCGCGTCCGCATGACGCTTGGCGGCCTCGGCGATGAACTCGCGACTGGCGTCCGCGCTCAACGCCTGCGCCCGCAGGTGCTCGTACATGATGGTGTATTTGTGCACGTCGTTGGTCTTCTCCAGGTAGAGGTCGCTGGTGACGCCCTCGATGTAGACCACGCTGGAATCCGCGGCGTCGTCGAACTCCAGGATCGAGAACGTCCCCGACATCCCGGCGTGCGCACCGGTGTCGTAGGGCAGCACCTGCACCGTCACGTGCGGGAGCGTGCTCACCTCGACGAGGTGCTCCAACTGCTCGCGCATGACCAGGTGACTGCCGACCACCCGACGCAGCGCGCTCTCGTCGAGGACGATCCACAGCCGCAGCGGGCGCTCCTGGTCGCGGACCCGGTCCTGGCGTCGCATCCGCACCTGGATCCGCTTCTCCAGGTCTTCCGGCGCCAGCTCCGGAACCGCGCCGGGAATGACCGCCTCGGCGTAGCCGGGCGTCTGCAGTAGACCGGGCACCAGCAGGGACTCGTAGGTCCGCAGGGACGCCGCCTCGGTCTCCAGCCCGATGTAGACGCTGTACGGAATGTCGCCGAAGGCGTGCCACCAGCCTTGCTGCCGCGAATCCTTGGCCATCTGCATCAGCGAATCCACTATCCGGCGGTCGTCCACCTCGTAGACCCCGCACAGGTCGCGGACGTCGCGCTGGCTGATGCTGCGGCGGCCGTTCTCCAGTCGGCTGATCTTCGACTGGGAGACCAGCAACCGTTCGGCCACCTGCTCCGCCGTCAGGCCCTTGTCCTCCCGGAGCCGGCGAAGCTCCTGGCCCAATCGGCGTCGCCTGACGGTGGGGTTGACGTTGGACGCCACGGTACGTGCACCTCCGGCTCCGCACTGCTGTCATTTCTTGTTGAGCAGACTGCCACTTCATGTGGACGCCGCGCAGTCAAATGAACACAGTAGGCGAGCGCACATGTGCGCGGGGTGGCGGACCGGGGCCGTCGTCCGAACGGCTCGGTCCGCCACCCCGCGCTTCTCACTGCGGCTCCCGAACGGTCCGGGAAGGGGCGGTGCGGTGGCGCTGGTGGGTGCCTCCGCGGCGCGGGGGCTGCCCTGGTGGTGCGGTCGGTGCGCGGCGGCACCCGGTGGTGCGCGCCGGGCCCGGGCATCGCGGGCCGGCGCTCTTCGGTGGTGCCGGTGGTCTCAGCGGGCGCCTACCCGGGCCATGCTGCCGTGCCCGTGTCGTCGTGACTGGCCGGGCACGCCGGTGGCGTCGGCCGTCGGGTGGGCCGCCGCCGTCCGTGTCCCCGAGCCGCCGCCCGGTCCGGCGTTGCGTCGCGGCTGTGCCGCGACGCCGTTCTGGACGTCCATGACGGCGTGTGCGACCAGCCCGCCCATGGGGTCGTGCCGGATCAGGTCCCTCAGGCGGGAGCGCGATGAGCGCCCCTCGTTCCCCGGGTAGAGGTGCTTGCCGAGGCCGACCGCGTGGGCCAGTGCGGCGAGCGCCGCGGTCCGCGGGTCCGGTGGGACTCCGGTGCGGATCGCGTTGTCGAGCCGGGTCCTGATCTCCCGGCTGATGGCCGTCTCCGTCGCTTGGTAGCGCGTCGTCGGCAGCACCCCGCACATCTGGCCCGCCACGGCATGCACCATGCCGCACCGTTCGAGATGGGTGAGGTACGTCTGGCGCAGCCCCAGCCGGGGCCCGCCGATCCAGTGGACCGCGCGCACCGGACTGCCGCGACGGCGCAGCAGTTCGAGCGCTGAGTCCAGAGTCGGATCTCCTGTCGGCCGTGCCATGACCACGGCGATACGATCCCCGTCTGGGGCTATCCGTCCTGCCAGAGCCAGCTCGACTAGCTGGGCCCCGGCCAGGCCGAGGTCGAGCGACTGCGGCTGTGCTGTGGTGCCCGTGGTCGGGTCCAAAGCCAGCAGCAGAAGCTCCTCCGGAATTGTTCTGCGGCTCCTGCCCATCCAAGCCTCCCCGCGTGGATGAATGACAGGGTGACCCCTCTCACATTCATCTGTCGAGGGTGCGTGGTGGGTTCGGTAGGGAACCGGTAGGTATGTCGTTCTCGTCTAGCACGTCGGCGACATCTTCCTAGGGGCGCGGCACGAACGGGTTCGCGTGGCGGTGGGAAGCGGCCGCCCTGACACAGGAGACTTGGCAACACTGGTTCCGTTCGGTACCAGATGGCACCAGGCAGGGCAGTGCGACGTAGTGAAGGAGACATCGGTGGCGGGCGAGTCCCCCGACAAGTCGGACAAGAAGTCGGGCAAGGAGCAGTCGTCGGGGGAGACGGCGCGCACCGAACGGGACCCGCGGCTGTCGATCCTCCGCGACGAGCGGGGGAATCGGGGCGGCGCGGAGAAGGCCGGGAACGGCTCCGGGGACGACGGGGCGGGGAAGGCGCCCGAGGAGGGGGCTTCCGGCAACGGCGACGACAACGGCAACGGGACGCCCGAGGCGGAGACTTCCGGGGCGAAGGCGGCCGGGGTGAAGGCGGCCGGGGCGAAGGCGTCCGGCGTGAAGGCGGCCGGTGCGGAGAAGGCGTCCGGCAAGGGCGCGTCCGGGACGGCGAAGCCCGACGCGTCGGCGGAGGCGGACGGGGCCGAGCCCGCCGAGAAGCCCGAGGAGGCGCCTGAGGCGGCTCAGACGGCCACGGAGGGCGATGCTGAGGGTGAAGGGAAGGCCAAGGCTGGTGCGGGCCGTGTGAAGGCCGGTGCGTCCGCGGGCGCGAAGGCCGGAACCGTCGAGGAGAAGGCGCTGGCCGCCCCCGAGAAGTCGGGGAAGCCGGCCGCCTCCGAGGAGAAGGGCGCGCCCGAGGAGAAGGGCGCGCCGGCCGACGACGCGGAGGACGTGGACCGGGCGACCGCCGTCTTCAAGACGATGGACCCGAAGGGCGCCGGCGAGAGCACGGAGGAGGAGCCGGCCGACGACGCGACGCGGGTCTTTGCCGTAGCGAAGACTGCGAAGGCTGCGAAGTCTGCGAAGTCTGCGAAGACAGCCAAGGCCGCGAAGTCCGAGGCGTCCGAGGCGTCCGAGAAGGAGGCGGCGGAACCGCCCGCCGACCAGCCGACCGCCGTCTTCAAGCTGGGCACGGACACCGACCCCAAGGCCGGCGACGCCAAGAAGGCCGACGGGAACGGCGCCGAGGCCGACGCCAAGAAAGCCGACGAGAAGCCCGACGCCAAGGATGCCGGGGCGAAGGCCAAGGGTGCCGCCGCGGTCGAGCGGGACGCCGAGCGGACCAGCCAGTTCGTGGCGCTGAAGTCGTCGGACGACGGTTCGGCGGAGCGCTCGATCGGCAAGACCGCGCCCAAGGCGCCGCTCGGCAAGCCCGGCGGCGGCGCGGACGACGCGGACAAGGGTCAGGAGAAGGCGGCCGACGAGGCCGCTGACAAGACCGCCGACAAGACCGCCGACAAGGGTGCCGCCGCGGGCGGGAAGTCAGGCGGGAAGTCCGGCGACGCGTCGGACAAGGCGTCGGACAAGGCGCCGGAGAAGGGGCCGGGCAAGGCTCCCGGTGCGATGCCGGCGGCCGCGCCGGCCAAGCCGGACGGCAAGCCCGACGCCGGTGCCGCCGCGCCCGCCGCGTCCGCGTCCGAGGCCGATGCCGAGCGGACCCGACAGGAGCCGCTGCCGCCGCTGGACCTCCTGGCGAAGCTCACCAACACCCCGCCGCCGCCCGAGACTCCGATGCGCACCGTCGTCCGACGGTTCAAGATCTGGACTCCGCTGGCGGTGCTGTTGGTGATCGTCTTCATGGTGGTCCAGGCGGTGCGTCCGCTGCCCGCCCCGACGCTGGTCCTCGGGGACGCCAAGTCCTCGTTCACCTTCGCGGGCGGCAAGCTCTCCATCCCGTGGCCCGAGAAGGGGCAGGCGGCGGTGAAGGTCGTGGGCTCCGGCGAGGTCGGGACGTTCGGTGAGCAGAAGTCGGTGCCGACTGCCAGCGTCGCCAAGATCATGACGGCCTACGTGATCCTGCGGGACCACCCGCTGAAGGACAAGAACGACAAGGGTCCGCAGGTCCAGGTCGACGACAAGGCGGTCCAGGAGGGCAACTCCGAGAGCGAGTCGCGGATCGCGGGGCTCAAGGCGGGGCAGAAGTTCAGCGAGCAGGACATGCTCAAGATGCTGATGATCCCGTCCGGCAACAACATCGCCCGGCTGCTCGCCCGTTGGGACACCCAGTCCGCCGACGAGGCCGCGTTCGTCAAGAAGATGAACGCCGCCGCCAAGGACCTGGGGATGACGAAGACCACCTACACGGACCCCAGTGGCCTGGACCCCAAGACGGTGAGCACCGCCGTCGACCAGATCAAGCTCGCCGAGGCCGTCATGAAGTTCGACGCGTTCCGGCCGATCGTCGCCATGCCCAACGCCGAGATCCCGGGCCTGCCGGAGCGGATCAACAACAACAACGACGACCTGCTGTTGGCGGGGCTGAGCGTCAAGGGCATCAAGACCGGCTCCAGCACGGCGGCCGGCGGCACCCTGTCCTGGGCCGCGTACAAGACGGTGGACGGCAAGGACCGCCTGATACTGGGCACGATGATGGACCAGCACTTCAAGGGGCTGGACCCCAACGCCTCCAACAGCCTGACCATGGTCAAGGGCAACAGCAAGAAGGTCATCGAGGCGGTGCGCGACGCACTGAACTCGGCCACGGCGGTGCAGAAGGGGCAGGTCGTCGGCTACGTCGACGACGGTCTGGGCACGCTGACGCCGGTCGTCGCCACCAAGGACCTGAAGGCGGTCGGAGTCCCGGGCCAGAAGCTGCAGTTGAGCATCGGCGGTGACGGCAAGACCATCCCGCACGAGGCCGCGGCCGGGACCGTCGTCGGCGAGCTGACCGTCGGCAACGGCGCCAGCCAGCAGAAGGTGCCGGTGGCGCTCCAGTCGGCCCTGAGCAACCCGACCTTCGGGGCGAAGCTGACCCGACTGGGGTGAGTCCACGGCCGGACGGTCGGGCGGATGTTTCACATCCCCCGGCCGTCCGGCCGTTTTTCCGTCCGTCCGGTCCGCGCCGGACCGTTCCCCCGGCCGCTCCCGGCGGCCGGCCGCCGCCCCCGATGTGACCGGAGCCCGCCATCGACGCCCCGCAAGCGCCGCAGCCGCACCAGCCGTCGCAGCCGCACCGGGCGGCCCGGGCGTTCGGGTCGTCCAACGGGGCCCCGGCGGCCTCGGTGGCCCCGGGGCACCCGGCGTACGGGTCCGGCGCCCGCTCCGTCGCCGCGCGCTCCGCGTGGGCCGCGCGGAGCGCGGTGGTGCTGGTGCCGGCGGGGCTGATGTTCTTCCTGAGCGCGTGGGGCATCCGCCGCCAGGACGCCGTCTGGCGCGACGAGGCGGTCACCTACGACATGGCGCACCGCGGCCTGCCCGACCTCGCGGCGACGCTGCTGCACGTCGACGTCGTGCACGGCCTGTACTACGCGCTGATGCACTGCTGGTTCGCCGTCTACGACGCCACCCTCGGCGACGCCCTCGGCGCGGTGATCGGCCTGCGGCTGCCGTCGGCCGTGGCCATGACGGCGGCCGCCGCCGGGGTGGCCCTGCTGGGCGAGCGCCTGGTGGGACGGTGCGCCGGACTGTGCGCGGGGCTGGCGTTCGCGCTGGTCCCGGTCGTCCAGCAGTACGCGCAGGAGGGCCGCTCGTACGCGCTGGTCTGCGCCCTGGTGGTCTGGGCGTCGTACCTGCTCGTGCTGGTCGCCGGGACCCGACCGCGCCGCGCGTTGTGGTGGGGGTACACCGCGCTGATGGTGCTGGCCTGTCTGCTGCACGAGTTCGCGTCGCTGGCGCTGCCCGCGCACGGCGCCGCCGTCGCCCTGGCCCGGTTGCCGCGCCGGACCCGGCGCGCCTGGCTGCTCGCGGCCGGCACCGTGCTCGCCGTCCTCGCCCCGCTCGCCGTCTTCAGCACCAGCCAGTCGGACCAGATCAGTTGGCTGATGTGGCCGGACCCGCTGCAACTGCTCACCTTCGCCGTGCTGGCCGTCCTCGGCTGCCTCTGCGCCCGCGTCCCGGTGCGCTCCCGCGGCCCGATCGGACTGCGCGCCCTCGGCCTGGCGCTGCTGCTCCTGCCGACGGTCCTGCTGCTGCTCCTGTCCAACGTCGAGCCGGCCTACGTGGACCGCTACGTCCTCTACTACGTCGTCGGGTTCGCGCTGGTCGCGGGCGCCGCGGCGGCCCGGCTGCTGCGGCCGGCCGGCGTGGCGGGCCAGACGCCCGCCCGGCGGCTGCGGCGGTCGGCGGCGGTGGCGCTGGTCCTGGCCGCGCTGCTCCCGGTGGACGTCCACCTGCGCAGTCCGGACAGCCGGGTCGACGACGTCACCGCGGTCGCCCAGGCCGTCCGGCAGATCTCCGAACCGGGTGACGGGCTGCTCTTCACGCCGTCCCGCCGCCGGATCTGGCGGGCGACCCGGCCGCACGACTTCCGCGGACTGCCCGACCTCGCCCTGGACCGGGACCCGGTGGCCTCCCGCACCCTCTACGGCACGGAGTTGTCCGGCGACGAGATCCGCGACCGGATGCTGGCCAGCCGCCGCATCGTCGTCGCCGGGGACCCGGCCGGGCAGCCGGCCGACACCAACGACCAGGAGATCGCCAAACGGGCCACGCTGCGCTCGGCGTTCGTGGTCTGCCGTCGCACCCGGGTGCGGGGCGCGGAGGTCACGCTGTACGTGCGGGTGGGCGGGCCGGGCGGCGGCGGCCGCTGCTGACGCCCGGAGCCGCGGGCCGGTGGAGGCGGGCCGCGGCGGTCCGGGGCCGTCGTCCGTCCTCGGCCGGTTCACACCAGCCCGGCCGCCTGCCCGTCGATGCCCAGCAGTTCCCGCAGCGCGCTGCTGCCCTCGGAGGTGAGGCGGACCGCCCGGCCGGTCCCGATCCGGCGGATCCAGTGCCGCTCCAGCAGCCGTTCGCAGAGCCGGGCGCCGGCCGTGCCGGCGAGGTGCTGACGGCGTTCGGTCCAGTCCAGGCAGCCGCGGGCCGGCGGGCGGCGGCCGCCGCGCAGGGCGTCGGCAGGGACCGCGAGGGCGTCCGCGAACCACTCCCGGCCGGTGTCGGTGAGGGCGAAACCGCCCTCCTGGTCCAGGAGGCCGCGTGCGGTCATGGTGTCGGTGAGGGTGACGCCGAGACGGCCCGCCAGGTGGTCGTAGCAGGTCCGGCCGCGGGCCAGCGCGGCCGAGGCGTTGACCGCCCGCAGCCCGCGCGGCGGCCCGGCCGGCGGGTCCAGGTGCGCGGTCACCGATTCCAGCAGCTCGGCCACGCGCGGGCCGGCGAGCTGGACGTAGCGGTGCCGGCCCTGCCGCCGTTCGACGAGCAGCCCGCCGGCGATCAGCCGGGACAGATGCTCGCTGGCGGTCGAGGGCGCCACCCGCGCGTACCCGGCGAGTTCCCCGGCGGTCCAGGCCCGCCCGTCGAGCAGCGCCAGGCAGAACGCGGCCCGGGTGCGGTCCGCCAGCAGCGCGGCGAGCCGGGCCAGCTCGTGGCTGTGGTCGGGCGCCACAGCGGGGCGCCACGGGGCGGTCGGTCCGGGCCCGGTCCGTTGCGCGGTCCGTTTCGGCGACGTCATACGCCCATTGTCCGCGGCGATGCTTCGGCGACCACCGACACGTCGCCGGCCTACGGTGCGCCCATGACCACCGACACGCACAGCGGCGCGGGCACCGGCGACGGCCGGCACGCGGGCGTCACGCCGGGCACCGACCCGCACCCCGCCGCCTTCCACGCGCTCCACCACCGTCCCGGCCACCCCCTCCTGCTCCCCAACGCCTGGGACAGCGCCTCGGCCCTCGCCCTCGCCGACGCCGGTCACCCGGCGATCGGCACGACCAGCCTGGGCGTCGCGGCCGCGCACGGCCATCCGGACGGCCGGGCGCTGCCCGAGGTCCGGGACGCCACGCTCGCCCTGGCGCGCCGGCTCGCCGGCCGGCTGCCCTGCCCGTACACCGTCGACATCGAGGGCGGTTACGGCGCCGAGCCCGATGAAGTAGCAGCTCTGGCAGTGGAGTTGGCGGAGTGCGGCGCCGCCGGAATCAATCTGGAGGACGGGCTCCCCGGCGGCGGTGGGCTGCAAGACCCGGCCCGCCAGGCGGAGTTGATCCGTGCGGTGAAGGAGTGCGCGCCGGGTCTCTTCCTCAACGCCCGCATCGACACGCACTGGTTGGTGGACACCCCGCCGCCGCTGTCGGAGGCGCTCGCCCGGGCCGAGACCTATCTGGCCGCCGGGGCGGACGGCGTCTTCGTGCCGGGCGTCACCGCCGACGCGGACCTCGCGGTGCTCGTGGACGGCATCGCCGCGCCGTTGAACGTGCTGTTCGCTCCCGGCCGGCACACCGTCCGCCGCCTGGCCGACCTGGGCGTGCGCCGCATCAGCACCGGCTCGCTGCTGTTCCGTACGGCCCTGGGGGCGGCCTGCGCGGCCGCGGACGCGATCCGCGCGGGCGGCGGGCGGCCTGGCGGCGCGCCGGTCCGTGGCGCGGGGGAACCGCCGGCCTGCGCGGACGCGCTCGCTTACGGGGAGGTGCAGCGGCTGACCGGCGGCAGCGGCGACGTCGGGGACGGCCGGGGTGCGGGGGAGCGCGGGGAGGCGTAGCGCGTCGGTGTGCGGCGCGCCGGTCGGCGGGGCGCGGGCGGGGCGGGCGCCGGGTGGTTACCGGGACCGGTCCGCGGGCTCGTTCCGCCGCCGCTGCACCGCGATGCCGACGCTCGCCGCGCCCAGTGCGGCCGCGCCGCCGAGGATGCCGGCCTTCGGCAGGTGCCCGGCCTTCTCCGCGAGGCCGGCCAGCCCGTCGTCCGGGAGCATGATCGAGGTCCGGGTCTCCGTCGGCGCGGTCGAGTCGGCGGCGAACGCGGCGCCCGCGGGCAGCAGCAGGACGGCCAGCGCACCGGTCGCAACGGTGGCGGTACGGATCACGGAACGGCGCTGACCACGCATGACTACTCCTTGACGGGGGCGGCCGGCGGCCGCCCTGAGGACGCGGTAACGGGTGATCACGCTACGGAGGGTCCATAACGGCGATCCGTATGTTGTGTAACAGTCAGCCCCACCTCTGCTGTCATTCCTGTGACGACGCGGTCGGGGGCGGCGTCGCCCCGGGGTGCCGGCCGCGAGCCGGGCCGACGTCCCGGTGCGCCGCACGGGGCGAGCCGCCGCCGGAACGGTCGTCCCGAAGATTCCCTACCCCGACACCTTGGGTAGCTTGGTCAGGTTATGTCCGCATTTTGCCCCGCAGGGAGCTCGCCGGTCGGTCACACCCGTACCCCGGCGCCCGTTCCCCGTGCCCGCGCGCGACCCCTCGTCCTCGCCGCCGCGCTCCTGATCCTCCTCGCCGGATGCGCCAGCCCCGAGGGCCTCAAGGACGAGGGGCGGGCGCGGCAGGTCACCGCGCCGCTGGACCTCTGGCCGCGGAACTCGCCCGCCCCGTTGCGCGAGAACGAGAACCCGGCCGCCCTCAAGCCGCTCCCCGAGCTCCCCCGCATCCCGAGCGGCGACATGGGGCACGCCGATCCGCTCGCCGTCCTCGACGCGGACTTCGCCGCGTCCGGGGCCGCCCCGCCCGCGCCCGGCTCCGTGCGCCGCCCGGAACTGCACGACCTCACCGACGACGGCAAACCCGATCTGATCGCCGTCGTCGACGTCGACCGCCGCACCAGCGAACTGCGCGTCTACACCGTCCGCAAGACGGTGGTCACCCGGATCCTCGCGCTGCGCGGCGTACTGGCCGGCGTCGAACTCGCGGCCGGCCACCTGGCGATCCGCGAGCCCACCAAGGACCCGCGCTACGTCAGCGTCACCGACTACGTCTGGGACGGGAACTCGATGGGCCTGTGGGACCTCACCCTCGACCTGGCCCACAAGCCCAAACCCACCACGTCCGGCGCCGCCCCGGCAGTGGGGCCCCCGTGACGCGCCCCCGCCCGGGCGAACCGCCGGGCCGACGCCCGGCGGGTCCCCGCCGCCGGTGGCCGACGCTCCCCCTCCGCTGGCGCCCGGCGGTCTCCCTGCGCTGGAAGATCTCGCTCACCGTGACGGCGGTGTGCTGCGCGGTCGCCGCCGTCCTCGGGGCGCTCGTGCACAACGCGGTCGCCCGCCAGACCGTCGGCCAGGTACGCAAGGAGACCCGCGCGGACCTCGACACCGCACTGGACCTCTTCGAGTACGGCACCTCCCGCGAAGGCATCAACTCGGTCCTCGATCCCCCCGAACTCCCCTCGGAACTAAGGGAGTTGGTGCACCGCGGGCGGCGCGGCAGCATGGTCGGCAGCTACCGCGGGCAGCCCGTCATGTGGGCCGCGGCGCCCGCCGACGACCAGATCATGGCCGTCTGGTCGCCCTACGGGAACACCCGCTGGAGCCTCGACAAGTTCGACACCGCGATCCTCGGTTCGGCCGTCCTCGCCGCCGCGGCCGTCGCCGCGGCCGGACTCTTCCTGGCCCGGCACATCAGCCGCCGGCTGGCCACCACGGCCGCCGTCGCCCGCCGGATCAGCGCCGGCGACCTGGACGCCAGGGTCGACGAATCCGCAGGTCAACGGCGGCGCGACGGGGCGGAGCAGGACGAGGTGGCCGCCGTCGCGGCCGCCCTGGACTCCATGGCCGCCACCCTGCAGAGCCGCCTGCAGGCCGAACAGCGCTTCACCGCCGACGTCGCCCATGAACTGCGCACCCCGCTCACCGGCATCCTCGCCTCCGCCGCACTCCTCCCCGAGGGCCGACCCAAGGAGATGATCAACGACCGGCTGCGGGCCCTGCACCGGCTCACCGAGGACCTGCTGGAGATCTCCCGCCTGGACTCCGGCACCGAGCACGCCGACCTCGCCGCCTACGAACTCGGCCCGCTCGTGCTGCGCTCCGTGCGCGCCACCGGTCTCGACGCCGAGGTGCGGATCGACGCCGACACGGTCGTCGAAACGGACCGGCGCCGCCTGGACCGCGTCCTCGCCAACCTCGTCCTCAACGCCCACCGGCACGGCCGGCCCCCGGTCACGGTCACCGTCGACGCGCCGCCCGACGGCACCCCGACCATCGCCGTGCGCGACCACGGCCCCGGCTTCCCCGCCGACCTGCTCCAGCACGGGCCGCAGCGCTTCCGCACGGACGTCCCGGGCCGGGGCCGGGGCCACGGACTGGGCCTGACCATCGCCGTCGGACAGGCCGCCGTCCTCGGCATCGACCTGCACTTCGGCAACGCCCCCGACGGCGGCGCCCACGCCCTCCTGACGTTCCCACCGCAGCCCCCTACGGAGCGGCCCGGCCGCCCGGGCGGCCGGGCGACGCCTTGAGCGGGCCGACTGCCGCACCCCTCAGCCCGCCGGCGGTCCGCCCGCCGTCCGCCCGTTGGCCGCTCGGCTCGTGAGGGGGGCGCCCGCGTCGCGTCCGGCGAGCGGTGCGCCCGTGCCCCGCCTCACCAGTCGATGTCGTCCGGCGGCTCGGGCAGCGCCTCGTCCTCCTCGAACACGGACGTCGGCGCGGCACCGGCCGAGGTCGCACCGGCGGGAGCGCCGGCCGGAGCCGCCGCGCCCGGCCCGGCCGCGCGCGGCGTGCCCGCTCCCGCCGCTCCCGCCGTTTCGGCCGCTCCCGCCGCTTCGGCCGGGGCCGGCCCGTCGGCCAGCACCTCCAGGATCTGCTCCCCGTACTTGGCGAGCTTGTTCTCACCGACTCCGGTGAGCGTGCCCAGCTCGGCGAGGCTCGTCGGCCGGGCCGTCGCGATCTCCCGCAGCGTCGCGTCATGGAAGATCACGTAGGCCGGGACGCCCTGCTCCTTGGCCGTGGCACCCCGCCAGCCGCGCAGCACCTCGAAGACCGGCAGCGCCTCCTCCGGCAGGTCCACCGGCGCCCGCTTGCCCTTGGACTTCGCCTTGGCCGCCCGCGCCGCCTTCTCCGGCTCCCGCCGCATCGGCACCTGACGCTGCCCGCGCAACACCTCACCGCTGGACTCGGTGAGCACCAGCGTCCCGTAGTCCCCCTCCACGGCCAGCAGTCCCTGGGCGAGCAACTGACGCACCACGCCCCGCCACTCGGCCTCGCGCAGGTCGTCCCCGATCCCGAAGACGCTCAGCCCGTCGTGGTCGAACTGGATGACCTTGGCGGTCTTGCGGCCGAGCAGGATGTCGATGATCTGCCCCGCCCCGAACTTCTGCCCCCGCTCCCGCTTCAGCCGCACCACCGTCGACAGCAGCTTCTGCGCCGACACCGTCCCGTCCCAGGTCTGCGGCGGCGTGAGGCAGGTGTCGCAGTTGCCGCACGGACCGCTTTCCTGGTCGAAGTACGCCAGCAGCCGCACCCGACGGCACTCCACCGTCTCGCACATCGCCAGCATCGCGTCCAGATGGGCGGAGAGCCGGCGCCGGTGCGCGTCGTCCCCCTCCGACCCGTCGATCATCTTCCGCTGCTGCACCACGTCCTGCAGCCCGTACGCCAGCCAGGCCGTCGACGGCTGGCCGTCGCGGCCGGCGCGACCGGTCTCCTGGTAGTACCCCTCGACCGACTTCGGCAGGTCCAGATGGGCCACGAACCGCACGTCGGGCTTGTCGATGCCCATCCCGAACGCGATGGTGGCGACCACGACCAGACCGTCCTCGCGCAGGAACCGCGCCTGGTTGGCCGCCCGTACCCGGGCGTCCAGCCCCGCGTGGTAAGGCACCGCGTCGATCCCGTTGTCCACCAGGAACTGGGCGGTCTTCTCCACCGAGGCGCGGGACAGGCAGTACACGATGCCCGCGTCCCCGGCGTGCTCACCGCGCAGCAGCTCCAGCAGCTGCCGCTTGGGCTCGCTCTTGGCCGCGATCCGGTACTGGATGTTGGGCCGGTCGAAGCTCGCCACGAAGTGCCGGGCCCCGTCCATCCGCAGCCGGGACGTGATCTCCTCGTGCGTCGCCTTCGTCGCCGTCGCGGTCAGCGCGATCCGCGGCACGTCCGGCCAACGGTCGTGCAGCATCGACAGCATCAGGTAGTCGGGCCGGAAGTCGTGGCCCCACTGCGCCACGCAGTGCGCCTCGTCGATGGCGAAGAGCGAGATCTTCCCCCGGTCCAGCAACTGCACCGTCTGCTCGACCCGCAGCCGCTCCGGCGCCAGGTACAGCAGGTCCAGCTCGCCGGCGAGGAACTCGGCCTCGATCAGCCGCCGCTCCTCGAAGTCCTGCGTCGAATTGAGGAACCCGGCCCGCACCCCCAGCGCCCGCAGCGCATCGACCTGGTCCTGCATCAACGCGATCAGCGGCGAGATGACCACCCCGACACCCGGCCGCACCAGCGAGGGGATCTGGTAGCACAGCGACTTCCCCCCGCCCGTGGGCATCAGGACGACGGCGTCCCCGCCCCCGATCACCTGCTCGATGATCTCCTCTTGCTCCCCGCGGAACGCGTCGTACCCGAAGACCCGGCGCAGCGTCTGCACCGCCTCGCCCGCCTCCGGGCCACTCGCCACGTCCACGTCCACGTCGCCTTCCACGCCCACGACCACTCCCACGTCCGCCGGAACCACTCCGAAAGCGTACGAGCTCCGCCCCACCCGCCGCCGACCCTGTGGACAACTCCACCTACTCCCCGCCGCCCGTCACCCGCCACCGCCCGCCCCACGCCCGGCGCCGCACCCGGCCGTATGGGAAATCCCACCGCCCGCCCGGCCGGCCCGAACATCGCCCCCACACGCCGGGCGTGCCCGCCGTGTGGGGAGCGTCAGCCACGGGAGCGGGCGCCCGTCGGTCCGCGACGGGCGCCCGCTCCCCGCCGACGCGAACGCCCTCAGCCCTCCTTGGCGAGGGCCGGGACGAAGCGGGCCGCGTCGATCGTGCCGACGCCGGTCGCCATGTCGTAGCCCTTCGCCGCGGTGTAGCCGGTGACTCCCGCGTAGCTGTTGTTCGTGCCGTCCTTCACGTCCACGACCCCGGTGGACGGGTTCCGCGCGGGCCGGGCGGACAGCGCGTACAGCGCCTGGTGGATGTCACCCAGCCGGTGTCCGGCGACCTGGTCGGCCAGGGCCACGATGCCGGCGAAGAGCGGGCTGGCCTCGCTGGTGCCGACGTAGACCCCCCAGCCGACCCGCTTCGGGTCGTAGCTGGAGTACACCCATGCGCCGCCCTTCAGCGCGGCGGACATCGAAACGTCGGGGGTGCCGCGGTGGTCGCCGACCACCTGCTCGACCCCGGACTGGTACGAGGGGCGGGCGAAGACGTGGGACGGGCCGCCGCCGCTCGCGCCCTCGTCGTTGAAGACACTGTCCGGAGCGATGCGGTCACCCTTGGCGTCCAGGTGCAGCTGGGTGCCGCCGACCGAGACGGCCAGCGGGTCGGAGGAGGGCCAGGCGTTGACCCTGTACGGGTAGTCCCCGTTGCCGCTCGCGGTGGTGTTGGTGGCTCCGCCGTCGCCGGAGGCGGCGAGGACGGTCACCTTGTGCTGGGCCGCGTCCTTGAAGGCGTACCGCAGGTTCTCGATGCTGGAGAAGTCACCGTTGCGGAAGCCGGGGAAGGTGTTCTCCGTCGCGCCGAAACTCTGGCTGATCACATCGCCCACACCGCGGTCGATGAGCGACTTCTCGGCGTCCATCATCTCCCGCAGGCCGGTGGTGCCGTCCCCGTTCTGGTCGGCCCCGGACTCCACCAGGACGATGTGCGCGTCCGGGGCGACGGCGTGCGCCATCTCCACGTCGAGGGTGGTCTCCCCGGCCCAGCCGACCTGGTCGGGGTTGGTGGAATCGAAGCGCGGGACGTTGCCCCACTTCACCACGTCGACGGGGGTGCTCTTCATGCCGAACCGGGAGCTGTAGACATCCAGGTCGTGCTGGATGGTCGGCGAGCCGAAGGAATCCACGATCACGATCGTGCGCCCCTTGCCGGTGACTCCCGCCTGGTAGAGCGGGTTCAGGTTGTACGCCTGCCGGAACTGGTTCGGGGAGTAACAGGAGATCTGCCACTTCGCCTGGCACTGCGCGGTGGTCAGCAACCCGTGGGCCGTGTTCCCCGACTGCTCCCCGGCCGCGGCCGGCACGACCTTGACCCCTCGTGCCGAATGCCCCGCATGCACCGGTGCGGCGATCGCGGAACCCGACAGGGCGGGGGACATCAGTGCGATGTTGGTGAGGGTGGTGACCCCGACGGCTGCGGCCGCGATGCGGCGACGCGCACGAACTCTGCGCATGATCATTCCCCTTGCACGGTGAGACCCCCACTCGACAGTTGCGGCGATTCCACCCCGAGGCCGCGCGCAGAACAACCACTTACCCCTGTGCGACTTCTCACTGATGTGTTGCTTGCCACTTTTGTCCGATTCGAGGGTTGCGTGCCACGACGCCCCCCGACGTGCGGAAGGGCCGCGCAATCCAGCCGCCGAGGTCACCCACGAGCGCTCTCGGACTGCCCGGAAGCGGCCCGACGACGTACGAGACCCGGACAGCGCTTCCGGATCGCAGCGCTTCCCGACCTTGTCGCACATGGCCCTTGGTCCTTGCCGCCGTTGGCACGAGATCCCGCTCACGCGCGCCGGGGCCGCCACGGTTCACAGTGAGGGCACCGCTCCCGCTGGGTACGGCCGCCGGGAACGTCCGTACCGCCGGCATCCCGGAAGGGCTCGGCCGCTCGGAAGTACCCGTCCACCGTGTGCCGTTGGACCCCGTCGTGGGCGTGGCACAGAGGCCGGAGAGCCAACGCGACGAGCCCGCAGCAGACGCGCCCACCTGCCCGCTCGTGGCACCCGGCAGGCCGGTCCGCACGGGGCTGACGTGGCGCGGCACGTGACGGCGTCACAACGCCTCAACGCGCCTGTCAGTGCAGCCAAGTTGGCATGGCAAGTGATCGCCGTGCCGGGGCGGGCAACATACGTGGCCCCAGCCGTCGGCCACCTGCCGCGATGTCGGGCATGGACGCCAAAGGCCACCTACGAATTTTCGTAGGTGGCCTTCCACTGGTGCCCCCGGCAGGATTCGAACCTGCGACACCCGCTTTAGGAGAGCGGTGCTCTATCCCCTGAGCTACGGAGGCGGGGATCGGGGTGAGCCGATCCGGCGATAAGCGTAGCGGATGGTGGGTTGGGGACGGGGGTGTGCCGGGGTGGTGGGTTAGCCGAGGTGCCAGCTGAGGGTGCCGTCGGTGGCGGTGAGGGCGGCCAGGAGGAGGAGGTCGGCGGCGCCGAGGGTGAGGCCCAGGAGGGCGCGGCCGCGGCGGGTGGTGCCGCGGGTGAGGGCGAGGGTGCCGAGGACCAGGGCGCAGGGGCCCAGGACGATGTTGAGGACCAGGGTGCCCACGAGGCCCAGGACGAAGGAGGCGACGGCCATGCCGTCGGCCTGGGGGGAGCGGCGGGGTGCGGTGGGGCGCTGCGCCGGGGGCGTGGTGGTGCCCGTGGTGGTGAGGGTGGTCATCGGGGGCTCCCCTCGGTGTGGCGGCGGCGTTCGCGCAGGGAGAAGACGAGTAGCCAGGTGGCGATGACCGCGGCGGCGACGAGGGTGACCGGGACGGGGAGGTGCGCCGCGGTGCCCAGCGCGATCCCCATCAGGAGGAGGGCTGCGACGAGGAAGAGCATGGTCTGCCTTTCCGGGGTCGGTTCCGGCTCGTGGGCGGTCCGGTGTGGGGTCCGCGGTGGAGTCGGCCGAAGGGTTTGGGGTTGCGGGGTCAGGGATTTCCGGGCTCTCGAAAATTGAGAGGACAGTTGTTCACTGACTTCTTCAGTGTACGACCGGGGGCGGGTGGATTGCTTCGGAGAACGGTTGTTTACTGGATGACATGAGTCACAGTGTGGGTGGAGTCCGGCAGGCGCAGAAGCAGAAGACCCGTCAGGCGCTGCTGGACGCGGCGCTCGGGCTGCTGGAGGAGCAGAGCCTGAGCAGCCTCGGGCTGCGCGAGGTGACCCGGGTGGTGGGGGTCGCCCCGACCGCGTTCTACCGGCACTTCCGGGACCTGGGGGAGTTGGGCGTCGCGCTCGTCGAGGAGGCGCTGGGCAGCCTGCACGTGATGGTGCGCGCGATCCTCGCCGAGCAGGACGCCGCGGAGGAGCGGATAGACCGCACGATCGCGGTCGTCGAGCGGCATGTGCGCGAACACCCCGCGCACGTGCGGTTCGTGGCCCGCGAGCGGCGGGGTGGGGTGCGGGCGGTGCGGCACGCCATCGCCGGGGAGCTGGACCGGTTCGCGGCGGAGGTCGCCGCGGCGCTCAAGACCCAGCCGGTGTCGGCCGGTTGGCGGGACGAGGACGTGCGGATGCTGGCCGAGCTGTACGTCGACCGGCTGGTGACGACCGCGGCGGAGCTGCTCGACGCGCGGGAGGAGGGCGGCGAGGAGGCGGCCGAGCGGGTGGTGTGGCGCGCCCGGCGGCAGTTGCGGCTGATCAGCCTCGGGCGACGGCATTGGGGGGAGGAGGGGCGGGCGCCCGCGCCGGGGACGGAAGCGGAGTACGGGCGGTCCGGGCCGTCCGGTTCCGCGGAGCCGTCCGAGGGTTAGTGGTGGGCGGGGGTGGTGCGGATGCGGTAGGTGCCGTCGGTGTTCTCGGTGAGGACGGTGACGGTGACGCCGCTGGTGTGGTCGGTGAAGGTCTCGCCGGGGCGGAACGGGGCGTCCGTCAGGTCCGCCTCGACGTAGCGGGCGTCGGTGTAGCAGCCGCGGCTGTGCGGGGTGGCGTCGACGACGCGGAGCGGGGCGCGGCCGGTGGGGACCTTGGTGTCCACGTGGTAGACGAGGACGCCGGGGCGGCAGACGATCGGGTCCAGCAGGCCGCTGGCCCGGGCCTCGACGACGAAGGCGGTGTGCGGCCCGGTCGGGATGACGACGATCTTGGTGCCGCCGGGGGTGGAGATCGGCGTGAGGACGTGCTCGGTGGGCCTTCCGCCGGCCGGTGTGCAGTGCACCTGGCCGGGGGCGAGCCAGCCCATCTTCCACTTGTGCCAGCCCAGGAAGTCGTTGGTCGGCCCCCAGTCCTCGTCCATCGGGTCCCAGTGCCCCACCGGCGTCGAACCGCTCCGCCCGTCGGTGTAGTAGAGGTCCGGTAGGCCGAAGGAGTGGGCGTTCTCGTGGTTGAGGACGCGGAAGGCGCTCAGGCCGGTCTGCCGGCTCCAGATGAACGAGACGTTCCGGAACGGCGCGCCGCGGCTGCTCTTGAGGCCGAGGTCGGCACCGCTGAAGGTGACCGACAGGACCGTGTGGGTGGCGGCCGGGCCGGCGTTGGGGGACGCGATGACGTTGACGATGTCGTAGTTGCGGAAGTCCACGAACGGGTCCACGGCGTGCACGAGTTCGCGGGAGAGGGCGTGGTAGCCGCGGTCCGAGGACGGATCGAAGGTGGCGCCGCGGGTGACGCCGTAGGCCGCCAGGGGGCGTGACATGCGGATCCAGCGGAAGAGCGGCTTGGGGACGTAGGAGAGCCGCCCGTACGAGCTGGTGCGGAAGTAGTCGGTGACGGCCGGGAAGAACTCGGCGAAGCGGGCCATGGGGGAGAGGGCGGCGGGGGCGTCCGGGAAGTCAACGAACAGGGTGAGGGCCCGGACGGTGCCGGTGGCGTGGGCGAAGGCGGCGGGGGTGGGGGCGGATTCCGCGACGTCGTCGCTGATACCGGGGAGGGCGCAGGGGCCGGTGGGGCGTGCGCCGGGAGGAACGGCGGCGGGGGCGCCAGGGGGGACCGGCGGGGTCGGTGGCGCCGGGGGGACGGGGGGACGGGGCGCGACGGGGGGTGCGGGGGCGGTGGTGCCGGGGATCGTGGTGGCTGTCGCCGCGGCTGCGGTGGTGGCCGCGGCGGTCGGACGGGCGGGGGCGGTGGGCGGTGTGGCGGGCTGGGTGCCGGGGGGCGGTGGTGCGGCGGTGGCGTAGCGCGGGGTGGTCAGGGCGATGGTGGCGGCCGCGCAGGTGGCGGTCGTCGCCAGGGCGGCGCGGAGCCGGTGCGTCAGGGGGCGCATGGGGATGCCTCGGAGGGGGCCTCGGGCGTGCCGGTGTGCGCGGGGTGCGGGGCGGGGGCGGCGTGGTGCGGGCGGGCGTCCGCCTCGTGCGGGCCGGCGGCCATGGGGGGCGGGCCGGCGGCCGTGCGGCGTGGGCCGGTGTGCGCGTGGCCCGGGCCGGGGTGCGGGCGGACCGTTCGGGTCATTGGGCGGATGCCTTCTGCCTCATGCTGCTCAGCCTGCGGCGGTGGATGGTCGCCCGCGCGTGGGGATGCGTCAAATGGAGGGCCGGGGTGGTGCGGAGGGATGGTCGGCGCGCGTCGGGGCCCGCAGGCGCGACCGCTTGTGCTCCACGTCACATGGCGGGTGGGAAATATCCGGGGAGCCGATCCCCGTTTGTACGTGGTGTTGGGCGAAGTGGGGAGTAGCTCCCCGGTTTCGTGGGTGTGGCGCGTACGAAGGGAGTGTGCCGACGTGTCCGGAGAGGTGCGGGTGAAGAGCGTGCAGCCGCGGCTGCGGGCCGATGCGGTGCGCAACCGGGAGCGGATCATCGCTGCCGCGCGGGAGACGATGGTCGAATTCGGGGCCGAGGTGCCGTTCGATGAAATCGCTCGACGTGCGGGTGTCGGCAATGCGACGCTCTATCGTCACTTCACGGATCGCCGGGAGTTGATCCACCACGTCACGCTTTCCGTCATGTCCCGTATCGCGGACCGCGCGGAGCGTGCCCTCGCCGAGGAGTCGGATGCCTTTGAAGCGCTGCGGCGCTTCGTCCACGACGCGGTGGAGGAGCGGATCGGTGCGTTGTGCCCGTTGCTCTCCGACGGCTTCGACCCGGCCCATCCCGATCTGCTCGCGGCGCGCGGGCGCCTGGACGCGGCCATTGAGGCCGTCATGGGTGCCGCGCGCGACGGCGGCCAACTGCGCGCCGACATCGCCGTCGGTGACCTGATGGTGGCGCTCACCCAGCTCACGCGTCCGTTGCCGGGCAGTGGCTGTCTCGACTTCGACAAGTTCGCGCACCGGCACCTCCAGCTGTTCCTGGACGGCCTACGGGCCCCCGGCCGGTCCGAACTGCCCGGTTGCGCCGTGACGTTGGAGGACCTGAGGCACCGCTGCTCGTGAGCCGCGGCGGCTGAGGCGAGCGGGCCGGACCGACCGGCCCGTCGAGCCCCCGGCCTCCGGCGTCCTCCGTCGGGACGTCGTCGTCCGTTTCCGTTCCCCTGCGGGTGTGCGCCCGCTTCCCGATCTTCCGTCCGCGCCAGTCCACGACTGCACGACTCCGTAGCTCCTCAGTTCCGCAGTTCCGCAGTTCCTTAGTTCCCTTAGTTCCGCCCCGTTCGTCACCTCTGTTCCGTTACGCACCACTAGGTGGACCCCGTCATGCCTGAAACCGTTTCGCCCGTCGATCCCCGGCGCTGGAAAGCGCTGATATTCATCGCCCTCGCGCAACTGATGGTCGTCCTCGACTCGACGATCGTGAACATCGCGCTGCCCTCCGCCCAGGACGACCTGGGGATCAGCGACGCCAACCGGCAGTGGGTCATCACGGCCTACGCGCTGGCCTTCGGCGGGCTGCTGCTCTTCGGCGGGCGGATCGCCGACCTGTGGGGCCGGCGCCGGACCTTCGTCATCGGCCTGATCGGCTTCGCGGCGGCCTCCGCGGTCGGCGGGGCCGCGCTCAACGAGAGCATGCTGCTGGGCGCGCGGGCGCTGCAGGGCGCCTTCGGTGCGCTGCTGGCGCCGTCCGCACTGTCGCTGCTCGCGGTGACGTTCACGGAGGCCCGGGAGCGCGCCAAGGCGTTCGGCATCTTCGGTGCGATCGCCGGTGGCGGCGGCGCGGTCGGCCTGATCCTCGGCGGCGTGCTGACCGAGTACATGAACTGGCGCTGGACGTTCTTCGTCAACATCCCGTTCGCCGTGGTCGCCGCGACCGGCGCGGCGCTGGTCATCCGCGAGCCCGCGGAGGGCCGCAACTCCTCCCGGCTGGACGTGCCCGGCGTCATCCTGGCGACGCTCGGCCTGGTCTCGCTGGTCTACGGCTTCACCCGGGCCGAGTCGGACGGCTGGCTGGCCGGCGCGACGCTGGGGCTGTTCGCCGCGGCGGCCGTGCTGCTGCTGACGTTCGTCGTGGTCGAGTCCAAGGTGGCGGCGCCGCTGCTGCCGCTGCGGGTGGTCGCCGAGCGGAACCGCGCGGGCGTCTACGCGTCGCTGGGCCTGGCCGTGATCGGCATGTTCGGTCTCTTCCTGTTCCTGACCTACTACCTGCAGATCGTGAAGGGCTACACGCCGGTCGTGACCGGTCTGGCCTTCCTCCCGATGGTCGCGGGCATGATCACCGGTTCGACGCAGATCGGCGCCCGGTTGATGACCCGGGTGCGGCCGCGGCTGCTGATGGCGCCCGGCTTCACGGTCGCCGCGCTCGGCATGCTGGTGCTGACCCAGATCGACCTGGACACGTCCTACCCGGCGCTGATCCTGCCCGGCTTCGTCCTGATGGGCCTGGGCATGGGCACGGCGTTCATGCCGGCCATGTCGCTGGCCACGCACGGGGTCCAGCCGCGGGACGTCGGCGTCGCCTCCGCGATGGTCAACACCTCGCAGCAGGTGGGCGGCGCGATCGGCACCGCCCTGCTGAACACCATCGCGGCCAGCGCCACCACCGCGTACGCCACCTCGCACGCGGCCGGCGCCCGCTCGGCGGACCTGCTCAAGCTCCAGTCGATGGTGCACGGCTACACCTCCGCCATCTGGTGGGCGGTCGGCATCCTGGCCCTGGCGGCGGTGATCGCCTTCACCTTCATCAACACCGGGCGGCCCGGCGGCGGTTCGCCGAAGGCGTCGTCGGACGACGGTGCGGGCGCGTCGGCCGGCGCCGAGGAGGCGGCGCAGGTCCCGGTGCTGGTGCACTGAGGGCGGGACGGCGGGCGGGGCCCGCGGGACGACGCCGCGCCGGCACCGGCGCGGCGTCGGGCGGCCGGCGCGGCCGCTGCGCCCCCTTGCTCCCACACGCCCCGAAACCATCCGAACGCGTGGCGCTGCGCCGGCCTCCCCTCGTTCCGCTGACGCTCAGCGGAGCCAGGGGAGGTCGGCGCCCTGCGGTTGGAGGCCGTCGGCGATCACGCAGCAGATCGCGTCGAGTTGGCCGATCTGTTCCGGGGTGAGGCGGTCGAAGATCGCGGCCCGGACCGCGTTGACGTGTCCGGGGGCGGCCTTCTCCAGGATCCGCAGCCCCTCGTCCGTGAGGTGGGCGTTCTGGCCCCGCTTGTCGGACGGGCAGTCCTCGCGCCGGACCCAGCCGTTCTTCTCCAGGCGGGCGACGGCGTGGGAGAGTCGGGACCGGGTGATCTTGGCGTTCTGGGCCAGCTCGGTCATCCGCATCCGGCGCCGCGGCGCGCGGGAAAGCTGGACGAGCAGGCCGTAATAGACGTGCGGCATCCCGGCATCACGCTGGAGCTGGCGGTCCAAGTGGTCCTCCAGGAGCGTGGTGGCGTGGAGGTACGCCTGCCAGGCGTGCTGCTCCTCGTCGTCGAGCCAGCGCGGCTCGGTCGCGGATTCGTTGCTCATGCCATCCACTCTCTCACCGCCACGCGAATTATTTAATATTTAACAATACGGGTTCGGCTGAGAACGGCCTTCTTCCGGTCGGAGGGGCCCGGTGTCGACGAACGGGCGGGGCGCGGGGATCCGGGCGCGGGGGAACCGGGTCGGCCGCAGGTGTGAGCGCCCCGCGGTGGGACGGCCCTCGTCGCGGGGCGGTCGGATACCGCCAGTGTGACGCCGTAGCGCCGTTATGTCGTTAATGTCGAAACCATTTCTCGGCCGGGGCGCCGTCCGGGCGCGCTCCGCCCGCGCGCTCCGCCCGCGCGCTCCGGACGTCCGGAGCGCGCCGGTGCGCCCCCGGCGCGCTCAGTCCTCGCCCGGAGTGATCAACTCCAGGGACCGGAGCGCGGCCAGCAGGGCGCGGTCGTCGCCGTCCGGGGTCCAGGACGCCACGTCGAGGGCGGTGTCGGTCAGCTTGATCGCGTGCGCGTCGCCGTGCGCGGCGGCCCGCTCGAAGACCTCCTCCGGGGTGAGCGCCCCGGCCTTGAGGGCCGGCAACGGAGCGTCGGGGCTGTAGACGGAGGTGAGCGCGGCGCTCGCCGTCCAGGCCGCCCCGAGCGAGGGCGCCCACAGCTCGCGGGGGAGCGCCGGGAGGGTGCGCAGGACCGCGCTCGGCGCGGTGGCCGCGTGCACCAGGAGGACCGCGTCGCCGTGGCCGTAGTCCAGGTACCGGTGGGTGGCGGCCCGCACCAGCGCGGCCAGCTGCTCGCGCGCGTCCTCGGGCCCCTGCGGTGCGCGCAGCGACTCGGCGGCGGCCAGCCAGCCCTGCGTACCGGGGAGCTGGGCCAGTCCGTTGACGACCGACGTCCGCTGGTCGGCTACGTGCGGGAGCGTGGCGAGCACGTCGTCGGGGGTGCCGGTGCCGCTCGGCCGCACGGACACCGGCAGCGTGGTGTGGCGGGCCGCCCAGTAGCCGAGGGCGTGCGCCAACTCCACGCTCCGCGGCTCCTCTTCGCCCTGTTCCAGGAGGGTGCGCACGGCGTGGCCGACGCGGATCACCGGGTGGGTGGCGGCGCCCGCGATGCCGGGGAGGAGTCGGGGCCACCACTCGGCGAGCACCTCCCGCCAGGGGCGTTCGGCGACCTGGCGGGTCAGGTGCGCGGTCCAGTCGGTGACCCGGCGCGGATCGCCCAGCGCCTCCTGCCAGTTGGCTTCGGTGATCGTGGTCTGCGCGCTCGGTACGTCCTCCAGCCGGGTGGCGTAGTCGTCGAGCCAGCGGTGGACGGTGCGCACCTGGCCGTGCCGGACGAGGGCCTCCACGGCCATCGGACCGTGATTGCTGAGGAACCCGTTGAACTCGGGGCCGGTGGTGTGGAGGCGTTCCAGGGCTTCGTCGAGTGTGCCGCTCGTCGTATCCATGGCCCGAGGCTAGGACCGGGCCCCGGGACCGGGTAACGGGCCGCGGGCGGATCCCCAACCGGCCGGTGGGACTACGGCCTTGGTCTTACGGCGCACGGGGGCCGTGGCGGGGGCGCGGCACGGCCGGCGGGCGGGCGGGGGCCGCCGAGGGGCCGCGAGCAGGGACGCCGGCGGTGCGGCGGGGCGTTGTCAGTGGTGGGTGCGACGCTGAAGTGGAGGGCTGCGGAAGGGGGTTGGTGCGGGGCGCGCGGGGGCCCGGGCGCGCGGAGGCGGATTCTGCATGCGGATTCCGGACGGGATTCCGGACGGGAATCGGGGCGGGAATCGGGACCGGAATCCGGTCAGGGGGTGTCGGGTATGGGCGGGAGCCTGGACGGCATGACGAGTGAGAGCGCACGACGGACCGGGGGCGGAGCGGGGGCCGAGAGTGAGGCGGTCGGTTGGGCGGCCGTGGAGGCGGCGGCGCCGGAGTTCGCCGCGCTGGTGCGGCAGCGGTTCGGGCTGCACCGGCACCACGTCCTGGCCACGCTGCGGAAGGACGGCGCACCGCGGCTGACGGGGCTGGAGGCGGATTTCCGCTTCGGGGAGCTGTGGCTGGGCATGATGGCGGGCTCGCGCAAGGTGCAGGACCTGCGGCGGGACCCCCGTTTCGCACTGCACGGCAACCCCGGCGGCGGGACGGACCTGGCCGGTGGTGACGTGCGGGTGTCCGGGCGGGTGGTCGAGGTGGGCGATCCGGGCCTGAAGGCGCGGTACGCGGCGGCGGTGCAGCCGCCGGAGCCGTTCGAGCTGTTCCGGGCGCTGCTGACGGAGGTGGTGCGGACGTCCGTCGAGGCCCCGTTCATGAAGTTGGAGGTCTGGCGGCCGGGCCGGCAGCTGCGGACGTTGCGACGGACGTCGCAGGATCCGGAGGTGCTGGTGGGCCCCGTGGTCGCCAGACGGGCGAGCGGCTGGCCGGCGAGGTAGGCGCGCTCCTCCGGGGTGAAGACCGGGTCGGCGGGCGGGGACGGTGCCGTGCCGTCGGGCTCCGGCGGGTGTGTGGGGCCGGAGCCCGGGGCGGATGCCGGTGGGGTCGCGGGTGTGGGTGTCATGGGGAGGAGGCTAGGAACTCAACTGCGTTTGAGGTCAAGCGGGTTGGGGGTGCCGCCTCCGGTGCGGTCAGTGTGCGGCGTGCAGGCGGTTGCGGCCGGCCGCGTGTGCTTCGTGGGGGCGGTGCAGGCCGTGCGGTTCGCGCGTGCGGTGGGTGCGGAAGACGTAGAGCGAGACGAGGAACATCACGAAGAACATCCCTATGCCCCACCCCACGGAAGTCAGCACCGACGGCCGGCTGCCGCCGAGGGAGTAGAGCCAGCCCATCGACGCCCCGAAGAGCGCGGCGTAGGCCAGGGCGCGGGTCTCGGTGAGCATGCTCGACTGGAAGTGCGTCAACGTGAGGCCCAGGATCCCGGTGACCACCGCCGCGATCAGCCCGAGGAGCGCGGCCTGGCCGCCCTTGGCCCCGTTGGTGTGGTCCATCCAGATCGTGTAGCAGCCGAAGCAGAGCGCCGCGATGACCGGCAGGGTCACGGTGAGCGGGGCGCGCCGGATCCTGTCGGTGACGGAGCGCCCCGTGGCTGAGTCCGCGGCGGGGCCGGTGGCCGACGCGCCGTGCTCCGGCTCGACGGCGCCGTGCGAGCGGGCGGCCCGGGCGCCGGACGGTTCACCCCGGCGGGCGGGCTGGTCGCCGTGCGCGTGCTGGTCCATGACGGGCTCCTCTCGTTCGCCCTTCTTCCTGTCCAGGCGACACCCGGGCACCGGCGCCGGCAACCGGAGCGGCCCGGCCGGCGACCGGAGCGGCTCCGCGGGTCGGACGGGAGCGGCCCGCGAGGCGCCGCGGCGTTCGCCGCTCCGTCCCGTGCCCACCGCGGGTCCTTCGGGAACGCCTACCGCAGGTCCTTCTGGAACCAGGACACGTCCCAGTAGCGGTCGAACTTCCGCCCGACTTCGGTGAACGTGCCGATGGGCCGGAAGCCGAAGCGGGCGTGCAGCCGGACGGACGCCTCGTTGGGCTGGGCGATCCCGGCGTAGGCGCGGTGCACGTCCTCGTCGGCCAGCGCCGCGAAGAGCGCCCGGTACAGCAGCGTGCCGACGCCCCGGCCGCCGGCCTCCGGCGCGCAGTACACGGTCGTCTCCACGGAGGTCGCGTACGCGCCCTTGGGGCGGAAGGCGCTGCTGGTCGCGTAGCCGAGGAGGGAACCGTTCCCCTCTCCTGCGGACTGCGCAACCAGAAGGCGGTGCGGACCGTCTTTGGGGTGGGAGAGCAACCACGGGCGACGTTGGTCGGGGCTGAAGGGCTCCGTGTCGAATGTGATGGCCGTCTCACGGACGTAGTGATTGTAAAGATCCGTAAGGGCCGTGAGGTCCGTCTCGGCGCCCGCTCTGACCTGCACTTCCCCGCGCTCAGGCGACATCTGCCCTCCCTCGTGACGGCGCAGGGTACTGCATGATCAGAAAAATTGAGGAACGGCTTGGGAATTCTGTCCGGATTCCAGCCGTTGTTTCCTTCGGACGGGTCAGCCGGTTGGCCACACGGTCCATAGGCCGACGACCCGCTCCACTGTCCCGCGACCGACTCAGCGCTAAGGGAGCATCCGCATGGCAACCCGTGCCGTCGCCCGTCGTCAGGCCAGCACCACCGGCTCTGGCCAGGCCAACAGCGTTCGCGCAGTAGGCGGAGACATCGCCGACCGCGACCTGGTCGGCATGTACCTCGACGAGATCGCGCGCACGCCGCTGCTCGACGCCGCCAAGGAGGTGGAGCTGTCCCAGACCATCGAGGCGGGCGTCTACGCCCAGCAGATCCTGGACGGCGAGATCACCGAGGGCAACGCCGCAGGTGCCGAGCGTGCGGAGCTGGAAGCGCTGGCCGCCGAGGGCGAGCGCGCGAAGGACGTCTTCATCCGGTCCAACCTGCGCCTCGTCGTCGCCGTCGCCCGCCGTTACCCCCGCTCCGGCCTGCCGCTGCTCGACCTGATCCAGGAGGGCAACGCCGGTCTGGTGCGCGCCGTCGAGAAGTTCGACTACGCCAAGGGCTTCAAGTTCTCGACCTACGCGACGTGGTGGATCCGTCAGGCCATCACCCGCTCCATCGCCGACCAGTCGCGCACGATCCGCCTGCCCGTCCACCTCGTCGAGGAGCTGGGCCGGATCCGCCGCGTGCAGCGGGAATTCAACCGCGAGAACGGCCGCGACCCGGAGCCGGAGGAGGTGGCGGGCGAGCTGGGTTCCACGGCGGCCCGGGTCACCGACGTCCTGGACTGGGCCCGCGACCCGGTCAGCCTGAACATGTCGGTCGACGACGACGGCGACACCCAGTTCGGCGACCTGCTGGAGGACACCTCCGCGGCCTCGCCCGAGCAGTCGGTGCTCACGCTGCTGCGCAGCGAGGAGTTGGAGGACCTGATCGACCGCCTCGACCAGCGCACCGCCTCGATCATCAAGGCCCGCTACGGCATCGAGGACGGCCGTGAGCGGACGCTGACGGAGGTCGGCAAGCAGCACGGTCTGACCCGTGAGCGGATCCGCCAGATCGAGAAGCACGCGCTGCTGGAGCTGAAGCGGATGGCGCGGGACACCGGGTTCGACGCGGCGGCCTGAGTCGCGTCCACCGGGGCGGGCCCGCATGCCGGGCCCGCGGTGATACCGGGCCGGCGGTGACGTCGGTCCTGGGTGCGGGTGTTTTTTTGGGCGAGCCCCGGTGCCGTGACGGCGTCGGGGCTCCTTTGCGTCCACGGGGGTGGCCGGGCGGGTCCACGGGGTGCCCGAGTCCGTCCGTGGGAGGCCCGGGTGGTGGGTCCATAGCGCGCGATCATGCCCGTTTGGGTCCGATGGGATGCCCGTATCTGTTTACTTGGGGAGGGTGTGGGCGTAGCATCCCGGTGAAACCACAGGTTCGGGCATGGAACGGACACAGACACAGATGTACGCACCCGAGCGCCAGCAAGAGATCCTGCGGCTCGCCCGTGAAGGCGGGCGGGTCGACGTGCTCTCCCTCGCCGAGGAGTTCCAGGTCACCGCCGAGACCATCCGGCGCGACCTGAAGGCGCTGGACCGCGCCGGCCTGGTCCGGCGGGTGCACGGCGGCGCCATCCCGGCCGGCCGCCTGGACTTCGAGCCCGACCTCGCCGAGCGGGACGCGGTCGCCGCCGACGAGAAGCAGCGCATCGCCCGGGCCGCGCTGGCCGAACTGCCCGGCGGCGAGGGCCCCGGCAGCGTGATCCTCGACGCCGGCACCACCGCGGCCCGGCTCGCCGCGGAGATCCCGTTGGAGGCCGAACTGACCGTGGTCACCCACGGCCTGCCGGTCGCCGCGCGGCTGGCGGACCACCCCGGCCTCACCCTCCACCTCGTGGGCGGCCGGATCCGGCACCGCACGCGGGCCGCGGTCGACGACTGGGCGCTGCGCGCCTACCGGGAGATCAACGCCGACGTGCTCTTCCTGGCGACCAACGGCTTCTCCCTCGACGGCGGCTTGACCACGCCCGACCTCGCCGAGGCCGCGGTCAAGCGGGCGTTGATCGCCGCGGCCCGCCGGGTGGTGCTGCTCGCCGACTCCGCCAAGTTCGGACAGCAGCACTTCGCCCGCTTCGGCGACCTCGCGGACGTCGACCTGCTGATCACCGACACCGGGCTGAGCCCCGAGGACGCCCGCGCCATCGAACGCGCCGGCACGGAGGTGGTCCGCGCATGACGCCGCCCCACGGGCCCGCCCGCCACGCTGCCACCACCCCGACCGCGACCCGCGTCGCCCAACCCGCCGGACCGGTACACCCATGATCGTCCTCACCGTCACCCCCAACCCCAGCCTGGACCGCACCTACGAGGTCCCGGCGCTGGAGCGCGGCGCCGTGCTGCGGGCCACCGCCGACCGCGTCGACCCCGGCGGCAAGGGCGTCAACGTCTCCCGCGCGGTCGCCGCCGCCGGCCACCGCACCCGCGCCGTCCTGCCGTTGGGCGGTCCCGCGGGCGCGGCGCTGGCCGGGTTGCTGCGGGCCGAGGGCATCGACGTGGCGGGCGTCCCGGTCGCCGGGCAGACCCGTTCCAACATCGCCGTCGCCGAACCCGACGGCACCCTCACGAAGATCAACGCGGCCGGTCCGGAACTCACCCCCGACGAGTCCGAGGCGCTGTTGACCGCGGTCGGCGAGGGCTCCGCCGGCGCCGACTGGATCGCCTGCTGCGGCAGCCTGCCGCGCGGCCTGGCCCCCGAGTGGTACGCCGAACTGGTCGCCAGGGCGCACCGCGCCGGCGCCCGGATCGCCCTGGACACCTCCGGCCCGTCGCTGACCGCGGCGCTGCGCGAACGCCCCGACGTCGTCAAACCCAACGCCGAGGAACTCGCCCAGGCCGTCGGCCGCCCGCTGACCACCGTCGGCGACGCGGTCGAGGCTGCCGAGGAACTGCGCTCCTGGGGCGCCCGGGCGGTCCTGGCCTCCCTGGGGGCGGACGGGCAGCTCCTGGTCGACGCCGACGGCGCGCGCTTCGGCAGCGCCCCGGTCGCCGCCGTCCGCAGCAACGTCGGTGCGGGGGACGCCTCGCTCGCCGGTTTCCTCACCGCGGGCGGCACCGGTGCCCCGGCGCTGGCCGCGGCGGTGGCGCACGGCGCGGCCGCCGTGCAACTCCCCGGCAGCCTGATGCCAACGCCCGCGGACCTGGCCCCGGAACGGGTCGTGCTGAGCGTCGAAGTGCCGCTCGGCCGGCCGCTGACGGAGCCGGTCCCCGATCCGCCCGCACCCCGTCCCCACCGCCCGCCCGGCGGTACCGCGCGCAAGGGAGCCCGCGATGAGTGAGCTGATCAGCGCGGACCTGGTCGATCTCGACCTGTCCGCCGCAACGAAGGACGCCGCCGCCCGGTCGTTGGCGGAGCGGATGGTCGCCGCCGGCCGGGTCACCGACCTGGAGGGGTTCCTCGCGGACGTGGCCGCCCGCGAGGCCCAGATGCCGACCGGCCTGGACGGCGGCATCGGCATCCCGCACTGCCGCAGCGCGCACGTCACGGAACCGACGCTGGCCTTCGGGCGCAGCGCGGCCGGCATCGACTTCGGCGCCGCGGACGGCCCGGCCGACCTGATCTTCCTGATCGCGGCTCCGGCGGGTGGCGACGCGGACCACCTGTCGATCCTGTCGTCGCTCGCGCGCCAGTTGATGGACGAGGCGTTCACGGGCGCGCTGCGGTCCGCGGCCGAGCCGGCGCGGGCGGCGGCGCTCATCCGGGGCGAACAGCCGGAGCAGCAGCCGGAGCAGCAACCTGAAGAGGAGCCGCAGTCGGGGCCGCAGGCGGCATCGCGGTCGGAGTCGGAGTCGCGGTCGGAGCCGGGGCCGGGGCCGGAGGCGGACGGTCCGCGGTCCGCCGACGCCCCCGCACCGGAGCCGACCACCCCCGAGGCCGCGTCCGCCGCCCCCGGAACCGCCCCGGAGGCCCCGGCGTCCGCCCCGTTCCGCATCGTCGCGGTCACCTCCTGCCCCACCGGCATCGCGCACACCTACATGGCCGCCGAATCCCTGGCCAAGGCCGCTCGGGCGGCCGAGGTCGAACTCACCGTGGAGACCCAGGGATCGGCCGGCTTCCAGCGCCTCGACCCGCAGCTGATCGCGGCGGCCGACGGCGTGATCCTCGCGCACGACGTCGAGGTGCGGGACCGCGAGCGGTTCGCCGGCAAGCCGCTCGTCGACGTCGGGGTGAAGGCCGGCATCAACCGTCCCGCGGAACTCATCGCCGAGGTCCGCGAGAAGGCCGCCCGGGGCCCCGTCCCGGCCGCCGACGCACCCGCCCGCCCCACCGCCCCCATGGACCAGGGCGCCGAGACCACCGACGGCTACGCCACCCGGCTCCGCACCTGGCTGATGACCGGCGTGAGCTACATGGTCCCGTTCGTCGCCGCGGGCGGGCTGTTGATCGCCCTGGCGTTCGCGATCGGCGGCTACACCGTCGACAAGGCACCGTCGGTCGCCGACCACTTCCTGTGGACCGAGTCGGCCAGTTGGGCGGCGCTGTTCTTCCAGGTCGGCAGCACCGCCTTCGGCTTTCTCGTCCCGGTCCTGGCCGGCTTCATCGCCTACGGGATGGCGGACCGGCCCGGCCTGGTCCCCGGCTTCGTCGGCGGCGCCGTCGCGCTGACCGTCAACGCCGGCTTCCTGGGCGGGCTGATCGCCGGTCTGCTGGCGGGGGCGGTGGTGCGGGCGATCCAACGGATCGACGTGCCGCCGGTGCTGCGCGGCATCATGCCGGTGGTGGTCATCCCGCTGCTCTCCTCGGCGGCGGTCGGCTTCCTGATGTTCCTGGTGGTCGGCAAGCCGATCGCCGCGCTCCAGAAGGCCCTCACCGGCTGGCTGTCCGGCCTGTCCGGAGCCAACGCCGTCATCCTCGGCGTGCTCCTGGGCCTGATGATGTGCTTCGACCTCGGTGGGCCGCTGAACAAGGTCGCCTACGCCTTCGCGGTCGGCGGCCTGGCCAACCCCAACCCGGGCAGCCTGAAGGTGATGGCCGCGGTGATGGCGGCCGGCATGGTCCCGCCGCTGGCGATGGCGCTGGCCACGACCGTGCGGGGCCGCCTGTTCACCCGGGCCGAACGGGAGAACGGCAAGGCCGCGTGGGTCCTCGGCGCGTCCTTCATCACCGAGGGCGCGATCCCGTTCGCCGCCGCCGACCCGCTGCGGGTGATCCCCTCCGCGATGGTCGGCGGGGCGGTCACCGGCGGCCTGTCGATGGCCTTCGGCTGCACCCTCCGCGCCCCGCACGGCGGCGTCTTCGTGGTCCCGCTGATCGGCCAGCCGCTGCTCTACCTGCTCGCCGTCGCCGCCGGCACCGTCGTCAGCGCCGCCCTGGTCGTGCTCCTCAAGAGCCTCCGGGCGCCGGCGGCCGGAACCCCGGGCACGGACGTGCCCGCCGCCGACGCCACGCACCCCCAGGTGAGCACGCACCGCGAGGTAACCACCCACTAAAAAGTAGGTACTTGTCCGGAACTGCCCTCCCGCCAAAACTGATCAGCAAGTGATCAGTGCGAAGAACGAGGCGGGGGTGCAGTTCCGTTATGTCAGCGGAGAATGAGGCCCGGGTGCAGGCGGCCGGGGAACGTGCGCGTGCGGGAACGTCGCGCGAGAACGTCGCGGTGCTCGGCCTGGGGGACATGGGCAGGGCGCTGGCGTCGGCGCTCCTGGCGGCCGGGCATCGGGTGACGGTGTGGAACCGCACGGCGCACAAGGCCGATGCGCTGGTGGCCGAGGGCGCCCGGCGCGCCGCATCGCCGGCCGCGGCGATCGCCGCGAGCGAGGTCGTGATCGTCTGCATCCTGGACTACGCCGACGTCGCGCCGCTGCTGGCCGACGACGGCGCCGGTGCGGCGCTGGAGGGCCGGGTCGTGGTCAACGTGACCAACGGTTCGCCGGCCGAGGCGCGGGTGCTCGCGGAGCGGGTCGCCGGGCTCGGCGCGGAGTACCTCGACGGCGGCGTCATGGCCGTTCCGGAAATCATCGGGCAGCCCCAGGCGTTCGTGCTCTACAGTGGCGCCGAGGCCGCCTTCGAGGCGCATCGCGGGGTGCTGGACGCCATGGCGAGGAGCGTCTATCTGGGCCCGGATCCCGGGGCGGCGCCACTGCACGACCTCGCGCTGCTGAGCGGGATGTACGGCATGTTCGGTGGATTCCTGCACGCCGCGGCCCTGGTGCGGTCGGCGGGCGGGAACGTCGACGCGTTCACCCGGGAGCTGCTGGTGCCGTGGCTGCGGGCGATGGCCGAAAGCCAACTGCCGGCGATGGCGGCGCAGGCGGCGGCCGGGGAGTACGGCGCCACCGGCTCCCACCTCGCCATGCAGGTCGCGCACGACGCGATCGGCGACGTCAGCCGGGCGCAGGGCGTCAGCACGGAGCTCTTCGGCCCGCTGTGGGAGCTGATGAAGCGCCGGGTCGCGGACGGGCACGGCCACGAGAGCCTCGGCGGGGTCGTGGAACTGCTGCACTCCGGGGCGCCGACGGCGTGACCCGCCGCCGCGCACCGTGCCGCACGCACGACGAGGCGGTGACCGCTCCTCCTCGAAGGGCGGTCACCGCCTCGTGCGCTCAGCGGGTGCGGCCGGCGGCCGTCAGGAGGCGCTGCCCGCCGTCCACTCCGACCAGGACATGTTCCAGCCGTTGAGGCCGTTGTCGGGCTTGACGGTCTTGTCCGGGGAGTTCTTCACGATCACCACGTCGCCGATCAGCGAGTTGGTGTAGAACCACTTGGCCGGGGTGTCGCCACCGCCGCCCTTGTTGTCCTCCAGGCCGACACAGCCGTGGCTGGTGCCGGTGCGGCCGAAGATCGACGAGCTGCCCCAGTAGTTGCCGTGTATGAAGGTGCCGGAGGACGACAGGCGCATGGCGTGCGGCACGTCCTTGATGTCGTACTCGCCGCCGAAGCCGACCGTGGAGCCGTCCATGCGGGTCTGCTCGAACTTCTCCGAGATGACCATCTGGCCGTTGTAGGTCGGGTGGTCGGGGCTGCCGCCGGAGATCGGGACGGACTTGATGACCTTGCCGTCCTGCTTGACGGTCATGGTCTGGGTGTTCATGTCGACCGTGGAGACCTGCGAGCGACCGATGGTGAAGGAGACCGTCTTGGACTGCACGCCGGTGATGCCCTGGCCGCCCTTCACGCCGTCCAGGTCGATCTTCATGGTGACCTTGGAGCCGGCCTTCCAGTAGTCCTCGGGCCGGAAGTCCAGCCGCCGGTCGCCGAACCAGTGGCCGACGACCTGCTGGCCGCTGCTGGAGGTCACCGTGATGTGGGACTGGACGTCCTTGCGGTTGCTGATCGACTTGTCGAAGTTGAACGACACCGGCATGCCGACGCCGACGGTCTTGCCGTTGTCGGGCGTGAACGAGCCGATGAAGCTGTTGGCCGACGAGACCGTGGTGAAGGTCGCGTTCTCGGTCGCCGGGCGGCCCTTGGCGTCCTTGGCGTTCGCCACGATCTTGTACTTGGCGCCGCGCTCCAGCTGCACCCCGGGCTTCCAGGACAGGCCGTCCGACGATATGGCGCCGGCGACGTCCTTGCCGGTGTCGACGGCGGTGAGCTTCACATCGGTCAACTTGCCGCCGGTGACCTTCACCCCGGTGTCGTTGATGCTGGCGTCGGTGGCGCCGTCCTTCGACGTGACCTGGATCTTGGCGTCGGAGGCGTCCTTGGCGGCCGCGGCGTCCGCGCCGGCCTGGCCGTTCTTGCCGTCGCCCTGACCGGCCGAGGCGTCGCCCCCACAGGCCGTCAGCGACAGTGCGCCCGCGGCGAGCAGGGCGGTGAGGGCCAGGGTGCGGCGCATCCGGCGGGTGCGACGGGGGGCGGCGGAATCCCGCGCCTCGTGGTGAAGCGGCTGGTGGTCGGTGCGGGACTGGGCGGGCGCGGGGTTGTCCAGCGATGTCACGAGCTGCTCCATACAGGGGTGTTGTGATTCCGTGCTGGTAAACAGCACCAACGGGTGGATTTGGTTGCGGATACGGTCCTGTTGTGACGAAGGTCACAATTTCGGCGGCAAGGGCCGGTCGTCCGGCCCTGATAGCCAGGTTCGCAGTGCCGCGCCGTCTTCGTCCAGGCGGGGTGGCGCACTGGGTTGGGTCACCGGCGTGCCCGACAGCCGCAGCGGGCTGGTCACTTGGGGGATCCGCCCCGCGCCGACCTGGGCGATCGGGTCCAGCCCGAGTCGCGTCGCCAGTTCCAGGGCCTCCGACACGGTGTTGACCGGTCCGCACGGCACCGCAACCGCCGCCAGCCGCTCCGCCCAACCCCGCGGGGTGTCGGCGACCAGACGATCCTCCAGTTCTTGGACCAGGTCCGCACGGTTGCGCACCCGATCCCGATTCCGGCGGAACCGCGGGTCCGCCGCCAGCTCCGGCGCCCCCAGCGCCCCCGCCAGCGCCCGGAACTGCCGGTCGTTGCCCACCGCGACGGCCAACAGCCCGCCCCGGCACGCCAACGTCTCGTACGGGGCGATGCTCGGATGCCGGTTGCCCATCGGCCCCGGATCCCGCCCGGTGGCCAGATGGCCGGACGTCTGGTTCACCAACGACCCCAGGAGCGACGAGAGCAGGTTCACCTCCACCGTCTGCCCCGCGCCGGTCCGGTCGCGGTGCCGCAGCGCCGCCAGGATCCCCGTCGCGGCGTCCTTGGCGGTCAAGACGTCCACCAGCGCCACCCCCGCCTTCAGCGGCGCCCCGCCGGGCTCGCCGGTGATGCTCATCAGCCCGCCCACCGCCTGGACCACGAAGTCGTAGCCGGGCAGCGCCGCCCCCGCCCCGGCACCGAAACCGCTGATGGTGCAGTGCACCAGCCCCGGATTGGCCGCCAGCGTGGCCGCGGGGTCCAGGCCGTACTTGGCGAGCGACCCGGGGCGGAAGTTCTCGATCAGGACGTCCGCCCGCCGGGCCAATTCCCGGGCAGCCGTCGCGTCCTCGGGATCGCCCAGGTCCAGTGCCAGCCCCCGCTTGGAGCGGTTCGCGGCGTCGAAGTACGCCGCGGTGCCGTCGTCGGCGAACGGCGGCCCCCAGGAACGGGTGTCGTCCCCGACCCCCGGCCGCTCGACCTTGACGACCTCGGCGCCGAGGTCGGCGAGCGTGGCGGCGGCGAGCGGGCCGGCCAGGACCCGGCTGAAGTCGGCGACGAGGACGCCGTCGAGGGCGCGGGGGGCGGTCCGGTGGTGTTGCCGGGGCACGGGCGAACTCCTCACGTCGCGGACGGGGTGCCGCCATCGTTGGCGCACCCGCGCGCCGCGGGGAAGCCGCCGCGGTGTCCAACGGCCGGCGCGGCAGTGCGCCGGTCCGGCCGGTGGTGCGCCGGAGCGGGAGGCGAGCGCCGGCGGCGGGCCGCAGGACGGAGAGGCGCTATGCGCGTGGTGTCTGGAATGATGGGAAATGTCATAGGAGATGTGTCACTTACCGATTTACAACCCAAGATTCCCTGTTGGAAGCCCAGACGTGTGGTGTCTACTGGGGCTTGCCCAGCGCCCACTTGTTCGGGAGGAACAGCATGGTCCCCTCCGTTTCGATTCTCCAGCAGATCGGCCTAGGCGTTCTGCTGGTCGTCGTCGTCCTCTGGGCAGTCGGCCTGGTCAGACTCACCCGGCGCGGCACCTACGGCGCCCCCACCCCGTACGGGCGCCCGTCGCGTTCCCGGGCCCGGCTCGACGCCGTCCCGCGCCAGACCGGCCCCGGCGGCCCGCCCTCCGAGAACGTGGACCTGACCCCCGCCGAACGCCAGGCGTTCGACGACCTCGTGCGACAGCTCAGCAGCCGCAGTTGACCCGGCGCCGGCCGACCGGGCGCGCGCTCCACAGGCGCGCCCGGCTCACTGCACCGGCCCCAGCTTCAGCAGCGCCAGCGCCGCGAGCATCTGGACCGACACCGCAGTCGCCGCCTTACGGGTCGGCAGGTGGTGCTGACCGCGTATCAGCAGCACCGCGAGGAAATAGCCGAACCCCCAGGTCGTCCAGGTGGCGGCCTGCACGAACGTGGAACTCGTCGGCAGCCAGGCGGCGATGAGCAACCGCGGCAGGTCCGTCACCCAGAAGACCACCACGAACAGGCTCGCCGTCGGCGCGAACCGCCCGTTGCCCCCGAGCGTCCGCGCTATCGCGTGCGTGACCGCCCCCAGCCCCAGACTGGCCAGCAGCACGCCCGCCTCGGCCATCCCGGCCAACTGCAGCGCCGCCGTGTGGTTGGCCGCCCACTGCGCCCGGAACGCGCCCACCGACACGATCCCGATCCCGCCGCTGATCAGGCACAGCAGCACCGCAGCGCTCCACGCACTGCGGTCCCGCGCCTCGTCGAACACGTCCACCGGCCGGTACCAGAGCCCGAGTATCAACCGGTGCCACCACAACCGGCGGCGCCGCACCGGCTCCTGACGGACGGACTCCCGGCGCCCGGCCGGCGGGCGGGCGCCCCCGGAGTCGGGGGGCGCCGGCTGCACCAACGTGGGCGGCGGCGGGGGCGGCGGCTCCGCACGCGACGGCGCGGCGGCGCGCCGGCCGGACCGTGACGGGGGCGGGGTGGGGGGCGGCGATGCGGACATACGGCCGTTTCTACCACCGGCCCCACCGGGGCCCGACGCGCGGGCACCGGCTGACCCGGGGCGGCTACCGGGTGGTACCGGGCCGGCACCGATGGGCACCGGGCGAGGCAAGGCCCCGTCGGCCGGCCCCGGATGAGACGCTCGACCGGTGACCCTTCAGACACCGGACCACGACGAGGCGCACGGCGGCGGGCTCGGCAGCCGCCTCAACTGGCTGCGGGCGGCGGTCCTCGGGGCCAACGACGGAGTGGTCTCCACCGCCGGCCTCGTCGTCGGCGTCGCCGGCGCCACCGACTCGCGGGCCACCCTGCTCACCGCCGGACTCGCCGGACTGCTCGCCGGATCGATGTCCATGGCGGCCGGCGAGTACGTGTCGGTCTCCACCCAACGCGACTCCGAGAAGGCCGCGCTGGCCCTGGAGAAGCGCGAGCTGGCCACCGAACCGCAGGCCGAACTGCGCGAACTGACCGAACTGCTGGAGGGCAAGGGCCTCGGCCCCGAACTCGCCCGGGAGGTCGCCGAGCAGCTGACGCACCACGACGCGCTGCGCGCCCACGCCGAGGTGGAGCTGGGCATCGACCCGGACGAACTCACCAACCCCTGGCACGCGGCGGGCGCCAGCTTCCTCGCCTTCACCGCGGGCGCGCTGCTGCCGCTGCTCGCGATCGTGCTGCCGCCGACGGGCCAGCGCCTGTGGATCACGGTGGCCGCGGTGCTGGCGGCGCTGGCCCTGTGCGGGTGGACCAGCGCCCGCCTGGGGTCGGCGCCGGTGGGCCCGGCGGTGCTGCGGAACGTGGCCGGAGGCGCGCTGGCCATGGCGGTCACGTACGTGGCGGGCACGCTGCTGGGCGCGGTGGGGGCCTAGGGCGCGCCCGGAGTGCCGGAGCGGTCCGGGTCGTCGTCGGCCGGCGGACCGTAGAGGTCCGTGTACGACGGGAAGAGGCCGCCGGGGCCGTCCACCGAGGTGGCGGCGTGGGCGGCCTTGACGATGGCCCGGGTCAGCACGTCGGCGCCGGTGGCGAAGACGTCGTTGAGGGCGCCGGCCTGGAGGTGGACGCCGAAGGCGGGGTCGGCCAGGGCCTCCGCGGTGGCCAGCGGGCGGGCGCCGGTGGCGACGGCGAAGACCGCGTCGCCGTCGTTGAGGAGGTGCACGGGGCGCAGGGCGCGGGCCAGGCCGTCGTGGGCGGTGCCGGCGAGCTTGTGGGCCTGTGCGCGGGTGAGGTCGGCGTCCGTGGCCACCACCGCGAGAACGGTGTTGAGGGGCGGGTGGACCGACGCGGCGGACCGGGCCGCGGAGATCTCCCGGGCCCGGACGAGGCGGCGCCGGGCGGCCGCGTGGACCGCGGGGTCGGGGAGCCGGGTGGGGGTGCCGTAGAGGGCGCCGGTGTGCGGGTCGGCGAAGGAGCCCGCGGCGTTGACGGCGGCGAGCGCGGCGACGGTTATCCCGGACGGCAGCACGGCGCTGGCGGTGCCGACGCCGCCCTTGATGCCGCCGCTGACCGCTCCGGTGCCGGCGCCGACGTTGCCCTGGGGGACGGGCGAGCCGGGGGTCGTGCGGGCGGCGGCCTCGACGGCCGCGCGGCCCAGGGCGGCGTCCGGCCGGGCCCGCCAGTCGCCACCGCGACCCAGGTCGAAGAGGGCGGCGGCGGGGACGACGGGGACGACCTGGGCGGGATCGGGGCCGACCCGGAAGCCGCGGCCCTGTTCCTCCAGCCAGCCGACGACGCCGGTCGCGGCGTCGAGGCCGAACGCGGAGCCGCCGGTCAGGACGACGGCCTCGATGCGCTGGACGAGGTTGCGGGGGTCGAGGGCGTCGGTCTCCCGGGTGCCCGGGCCGCCGCCGCGGACGTCGACCGCCGTGACGGCGCCGCCTTCGGGGGCGAGGACGACGGTGGTGCCGGTGAGCCAGCCGTCGCCGGTGCGCTGGGCGTGGCCGACCCGCAGGCCGGGCACGTCGGTCAGGGCGTCGTGCGGGCCCGGGGGGTGAGGGGTGGCCTCGCCCCCCTGGTGCCGCTGATGCTGCCGCGCGTCAGTCATGGGGGCATGCGTACCACGCGCGCAGCCCGCTCAGTGGCCGGCCGGCCCCATCACGACGACCGGGTGGAGCGCCGGGTCGAGGGTGCGCAGCAGTGCGCGCATCACCTCCGGCTTGAGGCTGACGCAGCCCTGGGTGGGGCCGTCGTGGTCGACGTGCAGCCAGACGCCGCCGCCCTTTTCGTCGCCGAGCGGGCGCTGCCCGTCCAGCGGGGAGGTGCCCGGGACGCGGTTGTAGTTGATGGCGATGACGTAGTCGAAGGCGCCGGCCAGCGGCTCGCCCTCGACGCCGGTGCCGTGGGCGACGAAGCTGCGGTTGTGGTCGTAGGGCAGCTTGGTGCCCTCGGGTGCCGGCAGTCGCCCGCCGGCGTCGGTGAGGGCGTAGACGCCCTCGGGGGAGCGCAGGTCACCGTAGTGGTGGTCGCCGGTCCAGCCGTGGGCGGCGTTGTGCGCGGCCCAGCTGGGGCCGGCCTCCCAGAAGTCCGAGCCGTCGGCGCGGGTGTACAGGACGACCCGGGACTCGTACGAGTCGGTGGCCTTGCCGGTGACGACGAGGACCTGGCGGGCGTTGGCCGGTATGCGCTTTCGGGCGGCGTCGCTGAGGTCCGGGATGGCGCGCAGGCCGCGGGCGGTCTGGGGTGCGGCCTGTGCGGGCGCCGGGGTGTTCGGGCTGGACGCCGCGTGCGTCGAACCGCTCTTGGCGTCCGGTCGGCCGCTGTGGTCGTCGCCCGAGGCCGGCCAGGCCCACAGGGCGGTGCCGACCAGGGTGGAGAGCGCGAGGCCGCTGACGGCCTTGCTGCGCCGGGACAGTCTCCTGCGCGCACGGGACTGAGCGTGGCGGGCTGCCATGTCTGGCGTCTCCTCAGGTACGGGCGGGTGGACGGCCCGTGGGACGCTGCGAACCGGCAGGACCCCCGGGCATAAAAAGGGCAATCTGCACCCTACCGCGTTCCGGCGAAGCCGCTTCCGCGGGCCCTGGTGAACGGTAGAGGGCATCGGGGCGATGCCGCACGCCGGGTGAACCTTTGGTAGGGGAATGCGCCGATTGGTCGGATGGGCGGGGGTGGGGGAGGCGCTCCGGAGGGTGCCCCGGGGGCGCGGGGGGCCACCCCAAGTTGGCCGGAATGCGGCCCAAGTCTGCCCTGTGTACGGCGAGTTGACGCGCTATGCGGGAGTTCGGGGGATGCGTGCGCGGGGGAGGGGGTGCGGGGGCGGGGCGCGCGGCGGGACGGGCGCGCGCACGGCCGTTCGGCACGCTAACGGGGGACGGCGCGCGGGCCGCGCGCCGCTCACACCCGTGCGCGCGGCGGGGCGACCGGAGGGCCGCTACTCCTCCGCCAGTGCGGTGCCCTGGCGGGCCGTCAGGGTGACCCCCACCGCCACCGTCACCGCCGCCACCAGCCCCGCCGCCGGAACCGCCGCCGACCCCGCGAAGGTGCACGCCAACACCAGGACGGCGGAGACCGGCAACACCAGTTGCTGGGCCGGTCCGTGCTTCTGGTGGCGAGAGTGGATCAGCCAGACGGTGAACAGGTAGAGCGCCGCCGGCACCGTGACGCAGGCCGCCGCGGCGTGCGCCGACAGGTGGGCCCGGCCGGCCGACTCCTCCACCGCGATCTCGATGCCCGCGCCGATCGCCGCGGCCGATCCGAAGATCAGGTAGTGGCCGTAGCCCCACAGGAACGCCTGCCGGTTGGAGTGCAGGTGCAGGTGGATGGGGACGGCGAAGTAGATCCAGTACGCGGCGAAGACCAGCAGCAGGCCGCCGGCCGCGATCGGCAGCAGGGTGGCCAGGTCGTGGTGCTCGTCGAGCGCGGACTGGACCGCGACGGTCGCCGCGGAGACCGTTTCGCCCAGCACGATGATGGTGAACAGGCCGTAGCGTTCGGCGATGTGGTGCGGGTGCCAGCCGGTCGGCCGCTCGCGTTCGGCGAGCGCCGGGACCGACAGCTCCAGCAGGCCCATCACGATGAACACCCACGGGGCGTCGGCCGGCGGCAGGAACAGCAGCGCCAGCCAGCCGACCTGGCAGAGGGTCACCCCCGACGCGTAGCGCAGGGCGGTCCGCCGTTCCGCGCCCCGGGTGTCGTGGGCGGCCCGCAGCCACTGGCTGACCAGTGCCAACCGCATCACCAGATAGCCGAACCAGACGATCCGGAAGTCCCCGGCGGTGAAGGCCCGCGGCACGCCGGCGGCCAGGACGAGCACCCCGACGATCTGAACGAGCGTCACCACGCGGTACAGCGCGTCGTCCGTGTCGTACGCCGAGGCGAACCAGCTGAAGTTGAGCCACGCCAGCCAGATGGCGAAGAACACCATCAGATAGCCGACGACGCCGTGCCCCGGGTGGCCCTCGGCGAGGGCGTGCACCAGTTGGCGGCCGGCCTGGGCGACCGCCACCACGAAGCAGAGGTCGAAGAACAGCTCCAGGGGAGTGGAGGCGCGGTGCGCCTCCGTACGACCGCGCGCACGCATCAGAACCGGCACGGTGCACCAGCCCCTCTCGTCGACCGCTGATGGGGTGGCACTCAGTACAGCGCGGGGGCGAGGGCCGTGGGGGCACCGGGACCGCGGCGTGTCGCGGCCCCGCGCGGCGTGCACCGCCGTCCTAGTCGGCGACCGCCTCCACGATGGAGGGGAAGCCGGCCGTCGGCAGCACCCGGGTCAGCCGGAAGCCGCTCGCCGCCAGCAGCGCGGCGAACTCGTCCGCGTTGCGTTCCTGCCCGTCGAGGACGGCCAGCATGGCGATGTCCATCGTCTTGCCGAAGTGCGGGGCGTTCCCCGGCGGCAGGACGGAGTCGACGACCAGGAGGCGGCGGCCGGGCGCCATCGCCGCGCGGCAGGTGCGCAGGATGCGGCGGCAGGGCTCGTCCGGCCAGTCGTGCAGGACGTGTTTGAGGACGTAGACGTCGCCGCCCTCGGGGACCGCCGCGAAGAAGTCGCCCTCCTGGGTGCGCCAGCGGCCCTTCAGGTCGTCGGTGTCCAGGAGGTGGTGGGCCAGCGGCGGCGCCAGGTCGAAGAGGACGCCGGTGGCCTGCGGACGGCGGCGGAGCACCGCGCGCAGCAGGCCGCCCCGGCCGCCGCCGACGTCGACGACGGTGCCGGACTCGGGAAAGGGGTAGGCCGCGGCCACCGCGTCGTCCGCCGGTGCGGCCAGGGAGGCCATGCCGTCGTCGAAGAGTTCCCGCTTGGCCGCGTCCGATGCCAGGTGGGTGAACAACGGCGTGCCGAAGAGCCGCTCGAAGGCCGCGCCGCCGTGCGCCACCGCCTCGGGCAGGCCGGCGGAGGTCCGCAGGAACAGGTCGTCGGTGAGCATCATGACCGCCGGGTGCAGCGAGTCGGGCACGTCGGTGCGCAGCTGCCGGGCGGCCGGGGTGAGCTGGTACGCGCCCGCGGCGTCCTCGCGGAAGACGCCGCGGGCGGCGAGGTAGCGCAGCACGCGGCGCAGGTGGGGGGCGTGGGTGTCGGTGGCGGCGGCGAGTTGTTCGGGGGTGCGCGGGCCCAGGGCGAGCCGGTCGGCGATGCGGTAGTGGGCGGCGGTGCGCAGCGCGGCGGAGAAGAGGTGGCCCAGGGCCTGGTCCATGAGGTGGGTCGCGAGGTCGCCGGGCTCGTCCGCCGGTCGGGTGGGTGAAGTGGCCAACGTCAGCCTCCGGTCGTCGGCTTGGGCCTGCGCTGCGCCACGTCGCAGGCATGGTGATCCACGGTTGCAGGCGGTGGCGGTGGTGTCACGGGGGGAGGGGTGGTGAACCGCTGGGTACCGGCCAGGGCGCACGGGGCGGCGGGCGGCGCGGACGGGCGCGCCAGGGGGCAGACGGCAGCGGCCGTGCGTGGTCGAATGCGCGTATGAGCGACCGTGACCCTTCCTCCCCCGCATCCGTCCTGGAACCGCTCGACGCCCGCCTCGCGGACCTCGTGGCGCTCTACGAAGACCTGCACCGCCACCCCGAACTCGCCTACGAGGAGACCCGCACCGCCGCCGAGGCGGCCCGCCGGCTGACCGCGTACGGCTACGACGTCACGACCGGCATCGGCGTGACCGGCGTGACCGGCGTGCTGCGCAACGGCCCGGGGCCGGTGGTCCTGCTGCGTGCCGACATGGACGCGCTGCCGGTCTCGGAGAACTCCGACGTGCCGTACGCCTCGACCGTCCCGGGGCGGATGCACGCCTGCGGCCACGACGTCCACGTGACGTGCCTGCTGGGCGCCGCCGACCTGCTGGCCGCCGGCCGCGACCGCTGGTCGGGGACGCTCGTGGTGCTGTTCCAGCCGGCCGAGGAGGCCGGCAGCGGCGCCCGCGCCATGCTCGACGACGGCCTCTACAGCAAGCAGCTGGTGCCGGTGCCCGACGTGGTGCTGGCGCAGCACGTCGCCCCGTTCGGCGCGGGGCTGATCGCGTACTGCCCGGGCGCCTGCATGGCCGCGGCGGACACGCTGGAGATCACGTTCCACGGGACGGGCGGCCACGGGTCGCGGCCGGAGACGACGGTCGATCCGATCCTGATGGCGGCGGCGTTCGTGCAGCGGGTGCAGTCGGTGGTGGCGCGGGAGATCGCGGCGAAGGAGCAGGCGGTGGTCACGGTCGGCTCGTTCCACGCCGGTGACACCGCCAACGTGATCCCGGACCGGGCCGTCGTGCGGCTCAGCGTCCGCAGCTTCGACGCGAACGTGCGGACCGCGGTGCTGGCGGCCGTCGAGCGGATCGCGCGGGCCGAGGCGGCCGCGTCCGGCGCGCCCGAGGAGCCGGAGACGACGATGCTCGACTCGTTCCCGGTGACGGTCAACGACGACGCGGTGCTGGCGGCCGTCAACGCGGACTTCACGCGGCACTTCGGCGACCAGCGGGTGTTCGCCTTCGACCCGGCGACCGGCAGTGAGGACGCCGGCCTGTTGGCGACGGCCGCCGAGGCACCGCTGTACTACTGGTGGCTGGGCGGCTGGGACCCGGACGCGTTCCGCACCGCGCTGGCCGCCGGGCGGCTGGCCCAGGACATCCCCTCCAACCACTCGTCCCGCTTCGTGCCGGTCACCCGGCCGACCCTGTCCACGGGCGTGCAGGCGCTGACGGTGGCGGCGTTGGGGCAGCTGGGCCGCGCGTAGCCGGGGCGCGACCGCGCCCCGCAGGACCCGCCGGACACCGGGGCGAACGGCTCGTTGACCTTGTCCTTGGGGGAAGGCCCAGCATCGGTGGGGCCGGGCGAGGTGCCCGGTACGAGGAGGACGGACGCCCTTCGTCGGCGGCGCGCGGAGCGCCGCCGACGGTCCGGTCCGCCCGGCACGGGACACCTGCCGGACCCGGACCGGGCGGGCGCGACGGAGCGCGGAGGAGCACCGGGTGGACGGGGAAATGCTGACGATCGGGGCGTTCGCACGGGCGTCCCGGCTCTCGCCGAAGGCGCTGCGCCTGTACGACGAGCTCGGCCTGCTGACCCCCGTCCGCGTCGACCCGCACAGCGGCTACCGGTACTACGCGCCGGCCCAGTTGGAGCGCGCCCGGTTGGTCGCCTGGCTGCGGCGGCTCGGCATGCCGCTGGCCCGCATCCGTGAGGTGTGCGCGCTGGCGCCGGCCGCCGCGGCCCGGGCGGTCGCGGCGTACTGGGCGCAGGTCGAGACCGAGGTCGCCGCCCGCCGGGACCTGGCCGCCTTCCTCGTGGACCAGCTGGAACGGAAGGACGCCACGATGACCGAACCCCACGACCCCACCGCCCCGTTGACGCTGCGGTGCGCCGCCCGCACGGACCGCGGACTCGTCCGGCCCGCCAACCAGGACGCGGCCCACGCCGGCCCGCACCTGTTGGCGGTGGCCGACGGCTACGGTCCCGGCGGGGGGCCGGCCGCCACCGCCGCCGTCGAGGCGCTGAAGGCACTGGAGGACGAGGAGGACCAGTGGGCGGGCGCGGGCGACCTGTTGGCCGTTTTGGAGGAGGCGGCCCGGCGCGCCCACCGGGCGGCGCCGTCCGTCGACGAGTCGACCGGCAGCACCCTCACCGCCGTGCTGCGGTCCGGCGCGCGCCTGGCGCTGCTGCACGTCGGGGACTCGCGCGCCTACGTGCTGCGCGACTCGGGCCTGATCCGCCTCACCCACGACCACACCCTGGTGCAGTCCCTCGTCGACGAGGGCCGGCTCACCCCCGAGGAGGCGCAGTCGCACCCGCAGCGCGCGCTGCTGTCGCGGTCCTTGGACGGAGGCACCGACTTCGCCCCGGACCTCCAGCTGCTCGACGCCCGGCCCGGTGAGCGGTACCTGCTGTGCACCGACGGCCTGACCGGCGTCGTGCCGCCCGAGGCGATCCGGGCGGCCCTCGCCGGCGCGGCCACGCCCCACGAGGCCGTCGCCGACCTGGTCCGGCTCGCCCACGAGGCCGGCGCCCCGGACAACGTCGGATGCGTGGTGGCGGACGTGGTGGAGGAGGCAGCGGCGGCCTGAGCCGGGCGGGAAGGGGGCGGGGCGGGCCCTTACGGGGTGCCCTTAGGGGGTGTGGGTGCCCCTTGCGGGATCCCTGCCCGGCGGGGGAGGGGGCAACACCAGCCCCCCGCGGGGCAGTTGGGCGCCCGTCGGCCGCTAAGCCCGCCCCTTCAACATCCCCTGGAAGTAGAGCTGCGGAAGGCCGTAGCGCTTGAGGAACCACATGTCGGTGCGCTCCCGGGTGGTGTCGAGGAAGGGGATCGACGGTGCGGGGCGCAGGTCGTAGTCGAACTCGGCCAGCAGCATCTTGTGCCGGGCGGTGACCAGGGGGCAGGAGGTGTAGCCGTCGTAGCGGGCGGTGGCCGGCCTGCCGCGGAGTCCGGCGAGGAGGTTGGCGACGAGGACCGGGGCCTGCTTGCGGATCGCGGCGCCCGTTTTGGACGTGGGGAGGTGGGCCACGTCCCCCAGCGCGAACACCTCGGGGAAGTCCGGGCTCCGGAGGGTGTGCGGGTCCGTCTTGACGTAGCCGTGCGGGGAGCCGGGATCCGCCAACGGGCCGTCGGCGAGCCACTGCGGGGCGCGCTGCGGCGGGACCGCGTGCAGCAGGTCGTAGTGGACGGTCTCGGCGCGGCCGGTGGCGTGGTCGGTGAGGACGGCGGCCCGCCCCGGGCCGTCCAGTTCGGTCAGTTCGGTCTGCAGCCGCACCTCGATGCCGTAGCGGTGGACGGCCCCCTCCAGGGCCCGGGCGAAGACCGGCACCTTGAAGAGGCTGGGCTCCGGGAGGGCGAGGACGATGCGGATGTCGCCCAGGACGCCGCGCTTGCGCCAGTGGTCCGCGGCCAGGTACGCGATCTTCTGCGGTGCGCCACCGCACTTGACCGGCCCGGACGGCATGGTGAACACGGCCGTGCCGCGCCGCATCCGGCGGATCAACTCCCAGGTGTACGGGGCGAGGTCGGCCCGGTAGTTGCTGCTCACCCCGTGATGGCCGACGGCCTGGGCCAGCCCCGGCACACCGTCCCAGTCGAGGCTGAGACCGGGCGCCAGGACCAGCCGCCCGTAGGAGAACACCCGGCCGGTGGCGGTGGTGACCGTCCGGGCCACCGGATCGACGGCGGTGGCGCGCTCCCGCAGCCAGCGCACGCCGGGCGGAATGACCTCGGCCTCGGGGCGCAGCGCGGCGCGCAGCGGCGCCTGGCCGCCGCCGACCAGTGTCCACAGCGGCTGGTACCAGTGCGTCTCGGCGGGGTCCAGCAGGGCGACGTCGCGGACGCCGGCGCGGCGTAACCGGGCGGCGACGGTGATGCCCGCGGTACCGCCGCCGACGATCAGGACCTGGTGGTGGATGGGGGTGGCGGCGGGCGCGGGGTCCGCGTCGGCGGCGGGCCGGGTCATGCGGGTCTCCTGACTCGTGGGTGGTTGTCGGGGGTTGGGGTTCCGGAAGGGCCGGGGCGCGGGGCGCGGCCGGGTGCCCGGGCGGGCCCCGGAGGTGCGGGCCCGGGGTCGGTCGCGGGCCTGAGGCGGGACGTCGTGGCGTCCGGGCGGCGGTCTCACAGGCCGGGCAGGGTGCTGGCCGCCATCGCCAGCGCGAGGACGGCGACGAGGGCGGCGAAGGACGTGGTGAGGGTCTGCGGGCGCAGGTGGCCGGCGAGCCGGTTGCCGAGGTGACTGCCGGCCGCGGCACAGGCCGCGAGGGTGGCCAGCAGCGGCCAGTCCAAGGACCCGGTACCGGCCCGGGTCGCCAGCGCCACGCCGGAGTTGACCAGGATCACCAGCAGCGAGGTGCCGACGGCGACCGGCATCTCCAGGCCGAGGACGAGGGTGAGGGCGGGCACCACGACGAAGCCGCCGCCCACCCCGAAGAAGCCGGTGAGCAGCCCCACGGCCGAGGCGGTCAGGGCGGTGCGGAGCGGACGGGGGCGGGGGACGCCCGGGCCCTCGGGCCGGCGCCCGCACTCCGGGGGGCGCGTCAACTCCCGCGAGCGCCGCCCCTCCCGTAAGCGCGTCGGCCAGCCCCGGGGCGTCGACCGCTCCTCGGGAGGCTCCGGTTCCGGTGCCCCGTCCTCCGTGGCGGCCGGTGCGCTCCGCCGCCCCCCGCGCAACACCATGCCCGCCGCCACCACCAGCATCAGCACCGAGAACGCGGCCATCAGGACGCCGGGGTCCAGGGCCGCGCTCCAACGGGAACCGGCGTAGCTGCCGGCCGTCCCCAGGGCGCCGAACGTCGCGCCGGCGGCCCAGCGGACCCGGCCGGCCCGGGCGTGGCAGAGCAGTCCGCTGACCGCACCGACCGCGACCACCACCAGGGCGCCCGCGGTCGCCGCGTGCGGGGACTGGCCCATCAGATAGACCAGGGCCGGCACCGCCAGCACCGAACCGCCACCGCCGAGCGCGCCCAGCAACAGGCCGATCAACAGCCCGCAGGGCAGCGCCGTCGCGGCTATGAGGACGGACACGGCGGCCCGTCAGACGGACGGCGCCGCGGCGCGCGGGGCGAGGGCGACCGCCCGACCGGCGTCGGACCACTCGGCGACGAACGCGAAGCGGTCGCCGCGGACCACCGTCTCGCGCCACTCCACCACCCGTTCCCCGGCCCGGCCGACGCGTTCGATGGCGAACGCCGCCTCCCGGTCGGCCAGCCCGAGCAGCCACGCCTGCCGCACGTCCGGCAGGAACGGGGCGATCCGTTCGCGCCCGCCGGTGACCTTCACCCCGCAGCGCCGGGACAGTTCGCCGTAGAGCGAGGTGTGTCCGAAGTCGGCGCCCAGCAGCGGCTCGGCCAGGTCGGCCGGGAGGTACGCGGTGTCGTGGGCCAGCGGTTCGCCGTCCGCCAGGCGCAACCGCTCCAGGACGACCAGCGGCGCGTCCGGGATCAGCCCCAGGTGCCCGGCGACCGTCGCGTCCGCGGTCCGCTCCAGCCGCAGCACCTCGCTGTGCTGGTCCACGCCCTGGGCCTCCAGGTCGCGGAAGAGGCTGTAGAGGGAGCCGAGCGGCTGCTGGATGCGGCGGGCGTCGAGGCGGCTGGCGCGGCCGCGTTCGGCGATCACCAGGCCGTCGGCGCGCAGTTTGCGCAGCGCCTCCCGGACGGTGTGGCGGCTGACCTCGTACTCGCCCGTCAGCCGGTGCTCGGCCGGGAACTCCTCGGTGAACGCACCGGCTTCCATCCGGCGGCGCAGGTCGTCCCGCAGCTGCGCCCACAGGGGCAGCGGGGAACCGCGGTCCAACGGGCGCGGCCCGTGCGCGTCGCCGTTGCCGTCGGCGCCGCGCCGGGGCATCCGGCCGTACGCGCCCGTCGGTTCGGGCTGGGGCGGCGTCATGTCGGTCCTCTCGTCCGTGGTCCGGTCCGCGGGGAGGGGTCCGGCTTGTCCCCCCGCCAACCGGATACTTAATGTACGTACATCCGTGCATCCGCACAACAGAGCGAGATGCGCGGTGTATTCAGCCGTCCACGCTCCCAGCCCGAGCGAGCCGAACCGCGCACGGGCGCCGCGCACCCCTGGAGGCCCGACCGTGCACTTCGCGCAGTACTACCTCGACTGCCTGTCCCAGGCGTCGTACCTGATCGGCGATCAGACCACCGGACGCGCCGTCCTCGTCGACCCGCGCCGGGACATCGACGCGTACCTGGCCGACGCCGAAGCGGCCGGCCTGCGCATCGAACTCGTCATCGAGACGCACATCCACGCCGACTTCCTCTCCGGACACCTGGAGGTGGCCCGGGCGACCGGCGCCGAGATCGCCTTCGGCGCCGCCGCCGAAACCGGCTTCCCCATCCGGCGGTTACGGGACGGCGAACGCATCTGCCTGGGCGCCGCACCCCGCGAGCCGTCCGACGCGGCCCCGGGGACCGAGCCCGGGACGGCGACGGGAACGGAATCCGGGACGGCGACGGGAACGGAATCCGGTGTCACCCTCACCGTCCTCGCCACCCCCGGGCACACCCTGGAATCCCTCTGCCTGGTCGTCCGCGAGAACCCCGACGACGAGGCGCCGTTCGGCGTCCTGACCGGCGACACCCTGTTCGTCGGCGACGTCGGCCGCCCCGACCTGCTCTCCGCCGCCGGCCACACCCCGCAGGACATGGCCGCACGCCTCTACCGCTCCCTGCACACCAAACTGCTCACCCTCCCGGACGCGACCCGGATCTTCCCCGCCCACGGCGCCGGCTCGGCCTGCGGCCGCAGCATCTCCACCGAGACCAGCTCCACCATCGGCGACCAACGCCGCCTCAACTACGCACTCCAGCCCATGACCGAGGACGCCTTCGTCCGGCTCGTCACCGCCGAACAACCCACCGCCCCCGGCTACTTCGCCCACGACGCGGCCCTCAACCGCGACGGCCACCCCCTACGGGACCCCGCACCACCGGCCCCGCTCACCCTGGCCGAGGCGCTCACCGCCCGCGACCGGCAGGGCGCCGCCCTCCTCGACTGCCGGCCGGCCGCCGACTACGCCCGCGCCCACCTGGCCGGTTCGCTGCACGTCGGCCTGGACACCCGGTTCGCGGAGTACGCCGGCAGCGTGGTGGCCCCGGGCACCCCGATCGTGCTCCTGGCCGCCCCCGGGACGGAGCACGAGGCCCGCCTGCGGCTCGCCCGCATCGGCTACGACCGGGTCCTCGGCCACCTCCCGGACCTGGCCGGCGTCCTGGCGGGCGCCCCGGAACGCACCCGCCGCAGCACCCGGCTGCGCCTGGCCGACCTGCTCGAACGACTGCCCCTGGACCCGACGGACGGCGTCCAGTTGATCGACGTCCGCAACCCGGCCGAGTACGCGGCGGGCGCCCTGCCCGGCGCCCGCAACATCCCGTTGGCCGCCCTGCTGGACCGGATCGACGAGCTGGACCCGGCCCGCCCGGTCGTCCTCTACTGCCGCAGCGGCAACCGCTCGGTGATCGCCGCGGCCCTCCTGGAGGCGAGCGGCTTCGACGACGTCAGCGACGTCTCCGGCGGCTGCCCGGTGCCCGTCCCCGCCTGACCCGTGGGGGAGGGCCCCGGCCCTCCCCCACGCCCACGCCTCATCCCCGTCCCCGCCGCCCGTCCCGGCCGCGGCCCGCGCCGCGGCGCCCCGATGCCGCCGCCACGACCGCCAGCGCCGCCGCAAGCACGGCCCCCGCCAGGCACCCCACGGCCGGGAGCGCCAGAGAGGGCAGCACTCCGCCACCGGCCGCCCGCCCCACGAGGCCACCGGCGCCGTCGGGCCCCACCAGGCCACCAGCGCCCCCGCCACCCCCAGCATCGCCGGTTCCCGCCCCCACAAGGGCCAACCCCAGCCCCGCCGTCACCGTCAGGACCGACTTCGTGACGCCCGAAGCCTCCCCGGCGCGTTCCCGACGGACCACCGCCTGAGTCCCGGTGAGGGCCAGTCCGCCCGCCACCCCCAACGCCACCGCGGCGCCCGTCGAGGCCACCACCAGGACCGACGGGCCCGTCGCGGCCCCGGCCACCCACAGCGCGCCCCCGGCGCCGGCCAGGCACGAGGCCATCACCGGCACGGCCGCCCCGGGACGCACCCGCCCGGCCACCGGCCCCCCGACGGCCAGCGCCGCGGCCGGCGCCAAGAACGCGACCCCCGCACCCAACGCCCCCCATCCGCACCCCTGTTGGAGCGTCGACGGCAGGACGTAGAGCAGCGCCACCGTCGCCGCGTTGGCGACGGCCCCGGCCGCGGTCAGCGTCACGTAGGGCAGGTTACGGAACAACGCGAGGTCCACCAGCGGTGCGGGGGCGCGCCGTTCGGCCCGGACGAACAGCGCGCCCAGCGACGCCGCGCCCACCGCCCAACCCCAGCCGCCGACGTGCTCCAGCCACCGCGCCAGACACAGCAGGGCGCCGGTCGCGGTCCACGCGCCCGCCACGTCCAAGGGCGACTGCGCGGCCGACGCGTCCCGGGACTCGTCCGCCCTGCGGGCCAACCACGCCGTGGCCGCGGCGAACGGCACCGTCAGCCAGAACACGGCCCGCCAGGAAGCCGATTGGGCCAGGACGCCCCCGAGGAACGGGCCGCAGACGGTGGCCGCCCCGGCCAGGCCCAGTGCCCGCCCGGTCGCCCGCCGCCCCTGCCCCGGCGGGGAGGCGTTGGTGAGCAGCGCCAACCCCGCCGGCATGATCAACGCGCCGCCGACGCCCTGCGCCACCCGCGCCGCCACCAGGAACGGCAGTGTCGGCGCCAGCGCGCACAGTGCAGCGCTCACACCGAAGAGCACTGCTCCGAGCGTCAGCATCCGCCGCCGCCCGTAGAGGTCGGCCAGCCGCCCGGCCGCCGGCATCAGCGCCCCCGCGGCGAGCAGGTAGCCGCTGACCACCCACGGCACCACGGCCGGCGAACCGTGCAGATCGGCCCGGACGACGGGCAGCGCCGGATTCAGCGCGAAGGAGTCCAACTGGACGCAGAACGCCCCGACGGCCAACGCCGCCTGCGCCCAACGAACCTGGGGAGGAAGACCGTTCACAGGAGGTACGGACATGGCGCCGACGACCCGCCTCTCAACACACCGGACGAAGAACCACGGAAGGAAGAAGAAGAGAGAGGGGTGAAGCGCACCGGACCGGGGCAGATAGAGGCGGGAACGGGCCGCGCTACCGTGCAGGGTGCGAGAAGGGGCCCGGCGTTCGCCCCGTAGAGCCGCACGGCCTCCGAGGGACCGTACAGCGGACGTTCAGCGATCGTTGATCGCTGGTCCTCATGCTGATGCGCATGTTGCGCCGTGTGATCTCAGAGCATGCAGATGACGCCCCGGAAGTGCAAGAGCCGGATGCGTCGCAGATCGCCCTCACCTGGAGCGGGGAGCCGGGCCGTCTGGAGGAGCTGACGCACGGCATGCTCCTGGAACAGGCCGACCGCGCGGCCGCCGCGCTCGCCCGCTACGGCGTGCGCGCCGGCGACCGGGTCGCGGTCCACCTGCCGCTGGTCCCCGAATCGGTGATCGCCACGCTCGCCTGCGGTCGCCTGGAGGCGATACGCACCACGCTGCCGGTCTCGCTGACCGTCCCCGAACTGGCCGCGCGAATAAGGGAGACGGGGATCCGGGTGCTGATCACCGCGGACGCGGCGTTCTGGGACGGCGCCATCCGGCCGGTGAAGCCGGTACTGGACCACGCGCTGGCGCGCACCGCCACCGCCGGCGGCCTGCCGCACACCGTCCTGGTGGTGAACCGCTGCTCCCGCCCGGTCTCCTGGAAGCCCGGCCGCGACAAGTGGTGGCACGAGGCCCTCGCCACCGACTGACCCACGCGCTACGGGCCGCGGCGCCCACCGCGGCCCGCGTCACGCTCCCCACGGCCCGACACACCTCCCCACGAACGCCCCGACCCGACCCGCCCCGCCCCGCCCCGGCAACACGGTGATCACCCATCCCATCAGGTCCCGCCCGTACCGCGGGCAGGCATCCCGGGCCCGGGTTCCTCGGGCAGTTCGCCCCGGCCGTCAGCTCCAGCTGCCCGGACTCGGGCACCTCGGGCAGTTGGCTCCAGCCGCCCGGACCTGGGTACCCGTCCGGCTCCCGGTCCTCGTCCGGCCCCGGCCACTCACCCGGAATCGGGCACACGCACGCCCGGCCTGCGCACTCGCCCGGCCTGCGCACTCGTCCGGCCCCGGGCGTCCGTCCTGACCCGCTCCGGCGGAAACGGCACCCGCCCCCACGGAACGCCACCGGTGAGCGCAGGCATCCCAGACACCGGCCCCCACGGAACGCGACCCCGCACCCCACACCCCGATGCGCCACCCAGCGGGCCGGGCCCCGCGAGCGCTCCTAGCGTGAGTCTTCCCGCCCCCGTACGGAAGCCGGGTAGCCATGCCGAAGAGTGAAGCCCGGGGCCATCACCCCCACCCCCACCCCCACCCCGTGCCCCTCTCCCTCCCCGGTTCTGCGCGCGGGCGGGCGCGCGGGCGGGGCTGCGCCGAGCACGGTCCGCCCACGCGCCCGCAGGACGCGCACCGGGCCCACCCGATACCCACCCACGAGAACGGCAGCCGGAGCACCTAGGCCCGGCCGTCGCCCCCGCCCCCCCACCGCCGAACCAGCCACCGACCAACCGGAAGCCGCTGGCCCGGACGGTGCTCAGCCACCCACCGGTTAACCGGACGCCGCCCCGCAGCCACACCACTCCGCAGCCACACCACTCCGCAGCCACACCACTCCGCAGCCACACCACTCCGCAGCTCCGCGGGTCCCCGGCAGCTCCGCCGGCCCCCGCCCCGCCGGCCTCCGCCCGGCCATCGCAAGCACGGCGTCACCAACGACCCGCTGCGCCGGGCAAGCGCGGTGTCCGCCCGTACCCTGAAGGGGTGAGCACCACGTCCCAGCCCCCCGCCGAGCCCGAGCCGACCGCCCGGGGCGGCCGGGGCACCCGAACCGGCGACCCGAGCCCGACGCCCGACGCCGTCGTCCCGGCCGAGGCTCCGGAGCCGACCGCGTCCGGAGGGCTCGTCGCCCCGGCCGAGGCCCCCGCGGCGCCGGCCGGCAGCGAGCCCGCCGTCACCGCGCGGCCGGCGCCGAGGAGCGCCGCCGCCCTGATCTTCGACGACCCGTTGAGCCAGCAGTCCTCGGACGACACCGATCGCGGCTGGGGCGAGCGCGCCGCCAGCACGGACAGCGCCGCCGACCTCGCCCGCTTCTTGGACGAGAAGCCGCCCCACCACCTCTGAGCGAGGCGAGGGGGCGGCTTCGGCCGTCCGTAGCGCTCGCTACTGCTGGGTCTGCTGGGTCTTCTGCGTGACGATCGCCGCCGCCGCGGCCGCCCCCGGAGTGGCCGAGGTGCCGTCGCGCTGGGCGATCAGGGCGTCGCGGATCTCGGTGAGCAGCTCGATCTCGGTCGGGGCCGGCGCCGCCGCGTCGTCGGCCGACTTCTTGGCGTCCTGGCGGGCCTTCCACTTGTTCATCGGAAGGATCATGAGGAAGTAGACGACGCCCGCGGTGATCAGGAAGGTCAGCGCCGCACTGAGCACCGAGCCCCACAGGACGTAGATGCCGTCCACGTACAGGCCGGTCTTCTTGTCCACCGAGCACGTGGAGAGGCAGGTCTGGTAGTTGTCGAGGTTCTGCGAGCCGAAGGCACCGACGATCGGGTTGATGACGCCCTTGACCACCGCGTTGACGATGCTCGTGAACGCCGCACCGACGACGACCGCCACCGCGAGTTCGATGACGTTGCCGCGCATCAGGAAGTCCTTGAATCCCTGAAGGACGCTCTTGTTCTCGCTCACCTGACAGCCTCTTTCCACGCTTACTTTGGACGGTGCACCGACAATCAGCACCGCAACTTACGGCAGGGCGGGGCGGAGGTGTCCAATCGCGCAACCCGAACCGGCGATCGGCCAGAGCGTCAGTGCGGATTTCCGTACTGGTACGACGGATCCCGGGGACCGGGCCGTGCCGGAGGCGGCTCGTACGGTGCGGCCGGGCGGCCGGGCGGGAACCGGGAGCCACCGGGCGGCGGCGAATCCGGCCGCTCGGCAGGGCCCGTGCGGCGGCGATTGGTGCGGCGGTGCCGATAGCGGCTTCGGTATCGGTGGTGCGGGCACGCCGGCAGGTGCGGCGTGCGGCAGGTGCCCCGCCACTCGCAGAAGTCTCGCGCGCCCGATCGGTGGACGCCACTCGATCTTGCCCCCGCTCCGTCATGGTCATCGCCCCCCTGAGGCCGCCGCGGCGGGGCAGCCGGTGGGCGCGGACGTGGTGCGCGCCGGACCGTGCGACAGGCCGGTGGCCAGTGCTGCGGCGGTCGTTGCCAGGGCGACGGTGAGCAGTCGCCGCCGTGCTGCCCCGTGCCATCGGGTGGGGCCGAGACCGCCCGCGCGGACGGGGGCGAAGTGCGGCACTTCACACCGCGGGGGAGCGGGCAGGACCGGGGACGACGGGATCGACGGGTCCGTCGGGATGGTCCGGATCGTCGGGGGTAACGAGACCGTCGCAGCCGTCGCAGCCGTCGCAGCCGTCGCAGCCGTCGCAGCCGTCGCAGCCGTCGCAGCCGTCAGAGGAGTCAGAGGAGTCAGACGAGTCAGCGGGGTCGGCGAGGGCAGTGGAGAAACGGGCGTCCGGGGCGTCGGAGGGAAGGGCGCGGAGGGGTGGGGCATGGTCGTCACCGCCTGTGGTGCGGAGCGGGACCGGCGTTCGGCCCCGCGCTCACCACCGTGCCGCATGACGCGGTGGCCCGCTCCGGCCTGTGGACGAACCTGCGGTTGTGGACAACTCCGTCACCCGACAGGGGCGTTCGAGCCGTCCCCGCCCCGGCGCTGCTCCCGCGCCTACGGCAGCTCGATGCCCAGGTCCCAGCCCTGGTGCGCGTCGGTGCACCGGCAGGCGCGGTCCTCGTTGGCGGGCAGTGCGGCGACGGTGTCGAAGAGGACCTCGCGGAGCCGGCTGATGTTCTCGCCGAAGACCTTCAGGACCTCCTCGTGGGAGACGCCCTCGCCGGTCTCGGTGCCCGCGTCCAGGTCGGTGACCAGCGTCAACGAGGTGTAGCAGAGGCTCAGTTCGCGGGCCAGGACGGCTTCGGGGTGGCCGGTCATGCCGACCACCGACCAGCCCTGCGCGGCGTGCCAGCGCGACTCGGCGCGGGTGGAGAAGCGCGGGCCCTCGATCACCACGAGGGTGCCGCCGTCGACCGGCTCCCAGTCCCGGCCGCGGGCGGCGCCCAGGGCGGCGACGCGGCCGGTGTCGCAGTACGGGTCCGCGAAGGTGAGGTGGACGACGTTGGGCACGCTGCCGTCCGGGAGCGGTTCGCCGTCGAAGTAGGTCTGGACGCGGGACTTGGTGCGGTCCACGAGTTGATCGGGGACCAGCAGCGTGCCCGGGCCGTACTCGGGGCGCAGCCCGCCGACCGCGCTCGGGCCGAGGACCTGCCGCACGCCGAGGGAGCACAGGGCCCAGAGGTTGGCGCGGTAGTTGATGCGGTGCGGCGCGAGGTGGTGGCCGCGGCCGTGCCGGGGCAGGAACGCGACCGAGCGGCCGGCGATCTTGCCGAGGAACAGGGAGTCGCTGGGAGGCCCGTAGGGCGTGTCCACAGCGACCTCGGTCACGTCGTCCAGGAAGGAGTAGAAGCCCGACCCGCCGATAACGCCAATCTCCGCCTCAGCCATGCGGTCACACTATCGGGGCGTGGCGGCGGTCCGCTGGTGGGTCACCGGAACCGTCGGAGTCCGCGGGGCCGGGCACGTGGCGCGCTGCTCGGCTCCGGGGTGGTGGGCTCGGTTCGCACGCCCCGGCCGGGATGCGACGGGCCCCGCCGTCCCTGGTGGGGAGGCGGGGCCTGGAGTCCGGTTGCCGGTGGCGTCGCGCGCCGGGCTGCTGCCGCGGGTCAGGCGGCCGAGCCGGAGCTCGCCGGGGTCGACGACTTCGAAGCGCCGTCGGAGGACGAGGACGAAGTGGAGGGCGTCGACGTCGAGGGGGTGGAGCTGCTCGACGACGAGCCGTTCGACGACGTCGAGGAGCTGTTGGCGGGGCTGCTGCTGGACGACGAGCCGCGGCTGTCGTTGCGGTAGAAGCCGGAGCCCTTGAAGACGATGCCGACCGCCGAGAACACCTTCTTGAGGCGTCCGTTGCAGCTGGGGCACTCGGTGAGCGCGTCGTCGGTGAACTTCTGCACGGCCTCAAGGCCCTCGCCGCACGCGGTGCACTGGTACTGGTAGGTCGGCACTTGACTTCCTCCTGGCACTCTCACTCATTGAGTGCTAACGACGCTCCATCTTGCAGTATTCCCGCGCGCCAGTCCACCGTGAACGTCGCACGGTGACCGACTCCACGCCGGTGCGCGGACCCGCCGGGGCGTCCGTTCAGGCGTGGCTCAGCTCGCGTTCGCGCTCGTCGGCGGGGGTGCCGGCGGCCTCCGCCGACCCGGTGACGACCGTGGACGTGCGGGGCATCAGATGGGCCCGCAGGCTCAGCAGGACCACCAGGGCCAGCACGGTGCCGGCCAGCGGCACCAGGAAGCCGGAGCTCGGGCCGAAGCGGTCCGCCAGTTGGCCGGCGGAGGTGGCCGCGGCGGCCTGGCCGAGGGCGACCGCTCCGGTCAGCCAGGTGAACGCCTCGGTCCGGGCAGCGGCCGGGACCAGCGACTCGACGAGGGTGTAGCCGGTGATCAGCGCGGGGGCGATGCACAGGCCGACGACCAGGCCGACGGCGCCCAGCAGCGGCAGCGCGGTCACCGCCCACAGCGGGGTGGTGGCCAGGGCCAGCAGCCCGTAGGCGACGAGCAGGCGGCGGCGGGGGCCGATCTTCCAGGCGATGGCGCCGCAGGCGATGCCGGCGAGCATGTTGCCGCCGGCGAAGACCCCGTAGAGCACGCCGTTGAGGCCGGGCTGGCCGATGCTCTCGGTCAGCGCGGTCAGCGAGACCTGCATGCCGCCGAAGACCGAACCGATGCCGAGGAACGCCACGATCAGGACGCGCACGCCGGGGATGGACAGGGCCGAGACGCGGGGGTGGGCGTCGGACGCGCCCCGGTGGACGGGCGGCTGGGTGCGTCGCTGGGAGGCGAACAGCAGCCCGCCGGCCAGCGACAGCACGGCCTCGGCGATCAGGCCGGCGGCCGGGTGGATGCCGGTGCACAGCGCGGTGGCCAGGACCGGGCCGACGACGAAGGTGAACTCGTCGGTCACCGACTCGAAGGCGGCGGCGGTGGGCATCAGCGGGGTGCCGCCCAGCTTGGCCGCCCAGCGGGCCCGCACCATCGGGCCGACCTGCGGCGTCGAGGCGCCGGTGGGGACGGCCACGGCGAGCAGCGCCCACAGGGGGGCGTGCGCGAGGGCCAGGACGATCAGTGCCGAGACGCCGGCGACGTGGACCAGGACGCCGGGGATGAGCACGGCGCGCTGGCCGAAGCGGTCGGCGAGCTTGCCGCCCTGCGGGGCGAAGAGCGCCATCGAGACGCCGGTGGCGGCGGAGACCGCGCCGGCGGTGCCGTAGGAGCCGGTGGTGGACTGGACGAGCAGGACGATGCCGATGGTCAGCATGGCGAACGGCTGTCGGGCCAGGAAGCCGGGCAACAGGAAGGTCCACGCACTGGGCGTGCGCAACAGTTGTCCGTAACCGGGACGGGGGTCCTTGACCGCGGATGCCACGGCCGGGCCTTTCTACTGCCTGGTAGCGCTGCCCCGAGAGGTCGTCCCGGTTGAGCGCCGAGAGCTGTCCTCTCGCGCAGGACCGAGTGATACCGCATGGTCCGCACCGAAAGGGGTGGCTGCGTGTGGCAGGGGACCGCGGCCGCCGAGCGGTCGCGCCAGCTCTGCGTCAGGCAGAGTTGGTTCGTGATCCGTACAAATTTCCTTCTCGATTGTACAGGCAAAAGGCAAAGAAGCCCTGGGATTAACCAGGGCTTCCCGCGGATTTCCTTGCTATCGGTGGAGAGATAGCGCACATACGACGCTCGGCCGGGCAAGCGGGGCGGGCCCGCCGCCCGTCGGGTCAACCGACCCCGCGTCGCCGTCCGCGCTCCGCCGCCCCTTCCTGAGGGCGCCGTTCCGCACCGGTCCGTTCCGCACCGGTCCCCAGCCAGCCGGCCAGCTTGCCGCCCTGGGACACCGCCTGGAGCCGCCGCTCGGCCGCGTCCCGCACCGGGTCGGTGGCGACCACCAGCAGTTCGTCGCCGCGGCGCAGCACCGTGGTGGGGGACGGCACGAAGCTGGTGCCGTCCCGCACGACGAGGGTGACCGCGGCGCCCGCCGGCATCCGCAGCTCGCCGACCTCCACGCCGTGCATCCGGGAGGTGGGGCCTATCGACGTGGACAGCAGGTGCCCGCGCAGCCGTTCCAGCGGCGCCGACTCGATGCCCAGGTCGGCGGCCTCCTCGCCCTCGCCCAATCGGAGCCGGCGGGCCAGCCACGGCAGCGTCGGGCCCTGGATGAGGGTGTAGACCACGACCAGCACGAAGACGATGTTGAAGACCGTCTCGCTGCCGGGGACGTCGCTCACCATCGGGATGGTGGCCAGCACGATCGGTACCGCGCCGCGCAGCCCGGCCCAGGACAGCAGGGCCTTCTCCTGCCACGGCACCCGGAAGGGCAGCAGCGAGGTGAAGACCGACAGCGGGCGGGCGACCAGCGTGAGGATCATGCCGATGAGCAGCGCCGGCACGATGTCGTCGAGCAGGTTGTGCGGGGTGACCAGCAGGCCGAGCAGGACGAACATGCCGATCTGCCCGATCCAGCCGAGCCCCTCGGCGAAGCCGCGGGTGGCCGGGGCGTGCGGGAGTTTGGCGTTGCCGAGGATGACCGCGGCCAGGTAGACGGCGAGGAAGCCGGAGCCGTGCGCCAGCGCGCCGGCCGCGTACGCGGAGACCGCGATGGCCATCACCGCGATCGGGTAGAGGCCGGAGGCGGGCAGCGCCACGTGTCGCATCCCGTACGCGCCCAGCCAGCCGATGGCCAGGCCGACGGCGGCGCCGATGGCCAGTTCCAGCGCTATCTCGCCGAGCAGCACGTACCAGTGTTCGGCCGGGCCGGCGGTGGAGAAGGCCACGACGAGGATGACCACCGGGGCGTCGTTGAAGCCGGATTCGGCTTCCAGGATGCCGGTCAGCCGGGCCGGCAGCGGCACGCTGCGCAGCACCGAGAAGACCGCCGCGGCGTCCGTGGACGACACCACCGCGCCGATCAGCAGTGCTTGGCGCCATTCGAGGCCGGCGAGGTAGTGCGCGCCGGCAGCGGTGACCCCGACGCTCACCGCGACGCCGAAGGTGGACAGCACCGCGGCCCGTGGGAGGGCCGGTTTGATCTCCTTCCACTTGGTGCCCAGGCCGCCTTCGGCGAGGATCACCACCAGTGCGGCGTAGCCGAGGAGTTGGGTCAGTTCGGCGTTGTCGAAGATGACGCCGCCGACGCCGTCCTGCCCTATCGCGATGCCTATCCCCAAGTAGATGAGCAGGCTGGGGAGCCCGCTGCGCGAGGAGAGTCGTACTGCGGCCACTGCGATGAGCAGTACGAGTGAGCAGATCAGCAGGAGTTCGTTGAGGTGTTCGACAGTCAGGAGCTGATCCTTCCACGCGCCTTGGTCGGGATGGGCTGGTTGTCCTTACCGTATCTAGTTACTGACCCTAACAATTTACCATTGCTTGAAAGTTTAATGTGCTCGGTGGTGACTCCGCGTAGGGGTCGGCAAACCGGTGCGCCTATGGTTGCTCCAGCACTCCCACCCTGCCCCTCGAAGGACAGAGATGCCCGCCAACAAGTCCGGTCCAGCCCCCAAAAAGAAGAGAGGGCGGCGAGGCCGCCTCGTCGCCCTCACGGTCGTGCTGCTGCTCGTGGCGGGCATCGGCTTCGGCGCGTACTGGGGCGTCAGCACCGTGCGCGCCTCCTTCCCGGAAACCACGGGATCGCTCAAACTTCCGGGCCTGACCGACCCGGTGGACGTCGTCCGTGACGCCAACGGCATTCCGCAGATCTACGCCGACACCGACGAGGACCTCTTCCGCGCCCAGGGCTACGTGCAGGCGCAGGACCGCTTCTGGGAGATGGACGTCCGCCGCCACATGACGGCCGGCCGGCTCTCCGAGATGTTCGGCAAGAGCCAGATCAAGACGGACGAGTTCCTGCGCACCCTCGGGTGGCACGAGGTGGCGCAGAAGGAATACGACACCAAGCTCTCGGCCAGCACGAAGAAATACCTTCAGGCGTACTCCGCCGGTGTCAACGCCTACCTCAAGGACCACCAGGGTTCGGCGCTCTCCCTGGAGTACGCCGCGCTCGGTTTCACCAACGACTACAAGCCCGCGCCCTGGACCCCGGTCGACTCGGTGGCCTGGCTCAAGGCGATGGCCTGGGACCTGCGCGGCAACATGAAGGAAGAGATCGACCGGTCCCTGATGACCAGTCGGTTCACCCCGCAGCAGATCGCCCAGCTGTACCCGGAGTACCCGTACCAGCGGAACCGGCCGATCGTCGACGGCGGCAGCGTCGACCCGGCCACCAAGGAGTTCGACCCCAAGGGCGACAGCAACGCCGGCACCAACAGCGGCACGGGTACGGGAACGGGCACCGGCACGGGGACCGGTACGGGCACGGGGACCGGTACGGGCACCGGGACCACGCGCAACGCCACCGCCGGCGTCCAGGCGCAGCTCTCCTCGCTCTCCAAGACCCTCGGACAGGTCCCGGCGCTGCTCGGCCCCAACGGCAACGGCATCGGCTCCAATTCCTGGGTCGTCTCCGGGGAGCACACCACCACCGGCAAGCCGCTGCTCGCCAACGACCCGCACCTGGCTCCGCAGATGCCCTCGCTCTGGTACCAGATGGGCCTGCACTGCCGCACCATCGGTCCCAAGTGCAACTACAACGTGGCCGGCTTCACCTTCTCCGGGATGCCCGGCGTCATCATCGGCCACAACCAGGACATCTCCTGGGGCATGACCAACCTGGGCGCTGACGTCACCGACCTCTACCTGGAGAAGATCAACGCCGACGGCTATCTCTACGACGGCAAGCAGAAGCCGTTCCTCACCCGCCAGGAGACCATCAAGGTCGCCGGCGGCGAGAGCCGCAAGATCACCGTCCGGTCCACCAACAACGGTCCGATCGTCTCTGACCGCGACGACGAGCTGGCCGGCGTCGGCAAGGACGCCCCGGTCACCAACGGCGCCCCCGACCGCGGCGACGGCTACGCCGTCTCCCTGCGCTGGACCGCGCTGACCCCCGGCAAGTCCATGGACGCCGTCTTCGAGCTCAACCGCGCCAAGGACTGGACCAGCTTCCGCAAGGCCGCGGCCGACTTCGAGGTCCCCTCGCAGAACCTCATCTACGCCGACACCAAGGGCAACATCGGCTACCAGGCCCCCGGCACCATCCCGATCCGCGGGAAGGGCGACGGCACCTACCCGGCGCCCGGCTGGGACCCGGCCTACCAGTGGAAGGGCACCATCCCGCAGAGCGCCCTGCCCTACGAGTACAACCCCAAGCGCGGTTTCATCGTCACCGCCAACCAGGCCGTCACCAACGCCAAGTACCCGTACCTGATCACCAAGGACTGGGGCTACGGCGCCCGCAGTCAGCGGATCACCGACCTGATCGAGTCCAAGATCAAGGACGGCGGCAAGGTCTCCACCGACGACATGCAGTCGTTCCAGACGGACAACAGCAGCGAGATCGCCCGGCTGCTGACGCCCTACCTGACGAAGATCGACATCAAGGACAAGTACGTCCGCGACGCCCAGCAGCTGCTCAACGGCTGGGACTTCACCCAGGAGCCGGACTCCGCCGCGGCCGCCTACTTCAACGCGGTCTGGCGCAACACCCTCAAGCTCGCCTTCGGCAACAAGATGCCCAAGGAGCTGCGGGTCCAGGGCCAGTGCCTCTACGTCCGCCCGGCCAGCGACACCGGCCCGGCCGACGACCAGGACAAGCTGGTCCGCGAGTGCGGCGAGCGGTCCGGTGACACCGCCCAGCCCGACGGCGGCGACCGTTGGTACGAGGTCGTCCGGAACATCCTCGACGACCCGAACAACGCCTGGTGGCACACCGAGGACCGGCCCGGCCACCCCGGCCTGAAGAACCGCGACCAGCTCCTCGCCCAGGCCATGAAGGACGCCCGCTACGAGCTGACGTCCAAGCTGGGCAAGAACATCGACAACTGGGCCTGGGGCCGCCTGCACCAGATGGACCTCACCAACCAGACCCTTGGCAAGGAGGGCCCGGGCTTCCTCCAGAGCCTGCTCAACCGCGGGCCGTGGAACCTCGGCGGCGGTGAGGCCGCGGTCGACGCCACTGGCTGGAACGCCGCCGGCGGCTACAAGGTCACCTGGGTCCCGTCCATGCGGATGGTGGTCAACCTCGCCGACCTCGACAAGTCCCGCTGGATAAACCTCACCGGCGCCTCCGGGCACGCCTACGAAGCCCACTACTACGACCAGACCGACAAGTGGGCCAAGGGCGAGCTGCTGCCCTGGGCGTTCAGCGAGGACGCGGTGAAGAAGGCCGGGAAGGACACCCTGACCCTGTCGCCGTAACGGACGGCGGAAGCACCACCGCATCGGGCGGGCCGGACACCTCCGGCCCGCCCGACGGCGTTTCACGTGAAACACCGTCCCGCGGGGCTCCGGTCAGCGCCGGAAGCGGTGCACCCCCGACGGGGTCACCGCGGCGTGCACCCGGCGGTCGTGCGGCTCGGCGGGGACCGCGTCCACCACCTCGTCGTCGTAGAGCAGCACCACCAGCGCCGTCCGCCGGTCGGACCGCTCCAGCCGGGCCAGCACCCGGTCGTAGGAGCCGCCGCCCCGGCCCAGTCGCAACCCGGTCCGGTCCACCGCCAGCCCCGGCAGCAGCACCACGTCCGCCCCCGTCACCGCCTCCGGAGTCAGCCGCGGCCCGTCCGGCTCCCGCAGCCCCCAGGCCGCGGGCACCAGATGCTCGGGGCCCTCGTACACGGCCCAGTCCAGATCGTTGTCCGGCAGCAGCACCGGGAGCAGCACCCGCACCCCGGCCGTCCGCAGCGCGTCGAGCAGGGCCCGGGTGTCCGGCTCTCCGCCGATCGACACGTACGCGGCAACGGTCGGCGCGGCTGGTTCGGGGCCCCCGGCATCCGCCGCCGGAGCCGCCGCCCGCAGCTCGTCCAGCTCCCGCACCCGCCGGGCCAGCGCGGCGCCCCGGGCCGCGACGACATCGGTCGGCAACGCTCTCCTCACCTCCTGGAGATCCCGCCGCAACCTGCGCTTTTCCTCGTGCTCAACGCTCATCGTGGGCCTCGCTCGGGCTCTCATGATCTCTTAACCGGACGCTCATCATCGGTCCGTGCGGGCCGGTTAGGGTGGCGCGCATGACCCCATCGCATGCACGGATCAGCAAGGCTGTCATCCCGGCAGCAGGGCTCGGCACCCGGTTCCTGCCGGCGACCAAGGCCACGCCCAAGGAAATGCTGCCGGTCGTCGACAAGCCCGCCATCCAGTACGTGGTGGAGGAAGCGGCCGGGGCCGGACTCACCGACGTCCTCATGGTGACCGGTCGGAACAAACGCCCGCTGGAGGACCACTTCGACCGCAACTACGAGCTGGAAGAGGCCCTGCACCGCAAGGGCGACGGGTCCCGGCTCGCCAAGGTCCAGGAGTCCAGCGACCTGGCCACCATCCACTACGTCCGCCAGGGCAACCCCAAGGGCCTCGGCCATGCCGTGCTCTGCGCCGCGCCGCACGTCGGCGACCAGCCCTTCGCGGTCCTCCTCGGCGACGACCTCATCGACCCCCGCGACCCCCTGCTGCGCCGGATGATCGAGGTCCGCGAGGAGCACGGGGGATCGGTTATCGCCTTGATGGAGGTGGATCCGGCCAACATCCACCTCTACGGCTGCGCGGCCGCCGCTCCCACCGGCGACGACGACGTGGTCACCGTCTCCGACCTGATCGAGAAGCCCGAACCGGCCGAGGCGCCCAGCAACCTCGCGATCATCGGCCGCTACATCCTCGACCCCGCCGTCTTCGAGGTGCTGCGCAAGACCGACCCCGGCCGCGGCGGCGAGATCCAGCTCACCGACGCCCTCCAGGTACTGGCCGCCCACCCCGAACTGGGCGGCCCGGTGCACGGCGTGGTCTTCAAGGGCCGCCGCTATGACACCGGCGACCGCGGTGACTACCTGCGTGCCATTGTCAGACTGGCATGCGAACGTGAGGACCTGGGCCCCGACTTCCGGGCCTGGCTGCGCAGTTACGTCACCGAGGAGATGTAGGACGTTGAACGGCACCACCGATCAGGCCCACCACTCTGACCGCGTCTGGTCGGTGGCCGAGCACCTCGACGACATCCTGGCCAAGCTCCAGCTGCCGGCCCCGGTCAGCCGGCAACTCCTCGACGCCCAGGGCTGCGTCCTCGCCGAGGACCTCACCGTGCCGCTGCCGCTGCCGCCGTTCGACAACAGCTCCATGGACGGCTACGCGGTCCGCGCCGCCGACGTCGCCGCCGCCACCGAAGGCTCCCCGGTCACCCTCACCGTCATCGGCGACGTCGCCGCAGGCAGCGGGGAGCTCCCCACCGTCGAGCCCGGCCACGCCGCCCGCATCATGACCGGCGCCCCGGTGCCGCCAGGCGCCGACGCGGTGGTCCCCGTCGAGTGGACCGACGGCGGCACCGGCCAGGGGCCGGCCGCCACCATGCGCGCCCACAGCCACGCTCCGCAGGACGCCGGCGGCGAGGTCCGGGTGCACCGGCCGGCCGCCGCCGGCGCCCACGTCCGCCGGGCCGGCAGCGACGCCCGGACCGGTGAGCCGGCCCTGTCCGCCGGCACCGTCCTCGGCCCCACCCAGCTCGGCCTGCTCGCCGCCCTCGGCCTGGACACCGTCATGGTCCACCGCCGCCCCCGGGTCGTGGTGCTCTCCACCGGCAGCGAACTGGTCCAGCCCGGCGAGCCGTTGGGCCCCGGTCAGATCCACGACTCCAACAGCTTCCAGCTCACCGCCGCCGCCCGCGCGGCCGGCGCGATCGCCTACCGCGTCGGCGCCGTCGCCGACGACGCGAAGACGCTGCGCGCCACCCTGGAGGACCAGTACGCCCGCGCCGACGTCCTGGTCACCAGCGGCGGCGTCAGCGTCGGCGCCTACGACGTGGTCAAGGAGACCCTGGCCGGCCTCGGCACCGACGAGGGCCGGGTCGAGTTCCGCAAGCTCGCCATGCAGCCCGGCAAGCCGCAGGGCTTCGGCCTGATCGGGCCCGACCGCATCCCGCTGCTCGCCCTGCCCGGCAACCCGGTCAGCTCCTACGTCTCCTTCGAACTGTTCGTCCGCCCGGTCATCCGCACACTCATGGGCCACCCCGAGGTGCACCGCCGCCCCGTCCCCGCCCGCGTCACCGCGTCGCTCGGCTCCTCGCCCCGCGGCAAGCGGCAGTTCCTGCGCGGCGCCCACGACCCGGTGGCCGGCACGGTCACCCCCGTCGGCGGCACCGGCTCCCACCTCATCAAGGCCATGGCGCACGCCGACGCCCTGATCGTCATCCCCGAGGACACCACCGAAGTGCCCGCCGACGCCGTCGTGGACGTCGTCCCGCTCGGTCCCTGCTGACCCGCCCGCCCCGGGCGGGCGGAAGCGGGCGGCCCGTAGCGAATGCCCTTCGGGGCCCAGCGGTACGGTGTCGTCCCACAAGCGGCAGTATGGACCGGGAGAACGATGAGCAGCGGCCAGCAACACCTCACCCACATCGACGCGGCCGGCGCGGCCCGCATGGTCGACGTCTCCGAGAAGGACGTCACCGCCCGCACCGCCCGGGCCCGCGGCCGCGTGCTGGTCGCGCCGCGCGTCGTCGAGCTGTTGCGCGGCGAGGGCGTCCCGAAGGGCGACGCCCTCGCCACCGCCCGCATCGCCGGCATCCTGGGCGCCAAGCGCACCCCGGACCTGATCCCGCTGTGCCACCCGCTGGCGGTCTCCGGCGTCACCGTGGACCTCGTGGTCGCCGATGACGCCGTCGAGATCACCGCGACGGTCAAGACCACCGACCGCACCGGCGTCGAGATGGAGGCGCTGACCGCGGTCTCGGTCGCGGCGCTCACCGTCGTCGACATGGTCAAGGCGGTCGACAAGGCCGCGGTCATCTCCGACATCCGCGTCGAGGAGAAGACCGGCGGCAAGTCCGGCGACTGGCGGCGGCCGTGAACCCCGCCCGCGCCCTGGTCGTCACCGCCTCCAACCGCGCCGCCGCCGGCGTCTACGCGGACAAGGGCGGCCCGCTGCTCGCCGAGGGCCTGACCGCCATGGGATTCGCCGTCGACGGCCCCCAGGTGGTGCCCGACGGCGACCCGGTGGAGGCCGCCCTGCGCGCCGCCGTCGCCGCCGGCTACGACGTCGTCCTCACCACCGGCGGCACCGGCATCTCGCCCACCGACCGCACCCCCGAGGCCACCCGCCGGGTCCTCGACTACGACGTCCTCGGCATCCCGGAGGCGATCCGCGCCGCCGGCCGCGCCAAGGTCCCCACCGCGGCCCTCTCCCGCGGTCTGGCGGGCGTCGCCGGCCGCACCCTGATCGTCAACCTCCCCGGCTCGACCGGTGGCGTGCGCGACGGCCTGGCCGTGCTCGCCGAGATCCTCCCGCACGCCGTCGACCAGATCCGCGGCGGCGACCATCCCAGACCTTCCGGGAGCCCCAGCTGAACACGCCCTGGCCGGTGGTCCTGAGGGACGGAGACGTTTCCCTCCGCCCCATAAAGCTGCGCGACCAACGCCCCTGGCGCGAGGTCAACCGCCGCAACCGCGACTGGCTGCGCCCCTGGGAGGCGACGGTCCCGCCGCCCCCGCCGGGCGTCCCGGTGCCGCACCGCCCCACCTTCCGGCAGATGATCCGTCACCTCAGGGCCGAGGCGCACGCCGGTCGGATGCTGCCGTTCGTCGTCGAATACCGCGGTCGCCTCGTCGGACAACTCACCGTCGCCGGCATCACCTGGGGCTCGATGTGCTCGGGCCATATCGGTTACTGGGTCGACCAGGAAGTCGCCGGCCGCGGGGTCATGCCGACCGCCGTGGCGCTCGCCGTCGACCACTGTTTCCGCAGCGTCGGACTGCACCGCATCGAGGTCTGCATTCGGCCGGAAAACGTCCCCAGTCGACGCGTGGTGGAGAAACTCGGCTTCCGCGAGGAGGGTCTCCGCCCGCGCTACCTCCACATCGACGGCGCCTGGCGTGACCACGCGGTCTTCGCGCTGACCGCGGAGGAAGTGCCGGAAGGGCTACTCGCCCGCTGGCGGAGCCAGCGACCCGGCACCTCCGGCCGCCCCGACGCATCCCACAAATGAAAAACCTGTTCGAATTAATCGGTGGCCGACACTGCATTCACCACAACTTCATCGCAACAATCACAAAAAAAGTTCGAGATATCAGCCAGATCGTGCGACACACCGGCTCAATTGGCGGATGGCCCCACGGAAACCCCTCTACCGTGTGAGTTGTGAGAAGCAGCGGCCTCATCTACGCAGTCATCGTCGGGGCCTGGGCCGCCTATTTGGTGCCGATGTGGCTCCGTAGGCAGGACGAGCTCAACGAGGCCCGTCCCACCGAGCGCTTCAGCACGGCCATCCGGCTCCTGTCGGGGCGCGCAGCCATGCAGCGCCGCTACGACAAGGCGCACGGGGCGTGCCCCGCCGACGATGCGGCCGAGGAGCAGGAACCGGACGCCACGGACGACCCGGCCGGCGCCCGGTCCTTCGGCGACCCCGCACCGGCCCCGGCGCCCCCGGACGACATGCCCACCCGCGCCCACGCCGCGCCCCTGCGCCCCTCCCTGGCCGAGCGCACCAAGCGCGCGAAGGTGCTGGCCCGCCGCCGGCGCACCATCACCGTCCTGTTCTTCGGCTTCACCGCCGGTGCCATCGCCGCGGCCGTCGGCGGGCTGCCCTTCTTCTGGGCCCCCGCCCTCCCCGCCGTGCTGCTGACCGCCTACATCGTGTACCTGCGCGCCCAGGAGCGCCGCCGCTTCACCTTCACCATGGACCAGCGCAAGGCGGAGGCGGCAGCACGACGACTGCGGGAGGGTCGCCCCCGCCCTCACCAGGCGGCCGACCAGCCGCCCGCCGCCGACCACCAGCCCGACGTCCGCGCTGACGCCGCCGAGGCCGCCCCCGAGCCGTCCCGCCCGGCGCCGCCCCCGCACGCCACCGGTGCCCGCGCCCTCGTCGAGGAGACCGACCACGCCGAGTGGGTCGACCAGCAGCGCGAGCGCCGGCGGCCGGCCGCCGGCAGCTGGGAGCCCGTCCCGGTCCCACTGCCCACCTACGTGACCGCCCCGGTCGCCCCGCGCGCCACCAGCCACGTCGACCTGGACGCCGACGACGCCTGGAGCTCCGCCCGTTCCAGCTCCGTCCCCGAGCGCCCGCGCCCCGACGCCTCGCAGGACCGCCCCACCCACCCGGGCCGCCGCGCCCGCGGTCGCACCCCCCTCTTCGACCAGTACGAGGACGAGGACCGGCCGCGCGCGGCGAACGAGTGAGGTCCCCCCACTGACCAGCGCCGGAAGCGATTTCCGAGCACGGCGAACGAGATGCTAGAGTTTCACTCGTCGCAAGGGCCTGTGGCGCAGCTGGTAGCGCACCTCGTTCGCAACGAGGGGGTCAGGGGTTCGAGTCCCCTCAGGTCCACTGCACAGTGAAGCCCTCACCGGGAAGCCGGTGGGGGCTTTTGCGTGGGGTGTGGCGAGGTGTTGTGAGGGGGAGCCGCGGGGCTGGGCGGGGGCTTGGGTGGCTGTCTCCTGGGCCTTCCTGTCCGGTGCGTGGATGTGAAGGGGTGTCACGCAGGGGTGGGGGGGGGGGTGCCGCGGGGGAGTCCTCGTCTCCGTTTCGGCCCGTAGGGGTGGTCGGGCGAGGTACGGGGCGATGCTCGGCGTCGGGCCCCTGGGTGGGTCGACTTGCCAGGCTCCAGGGTGAACGGGGCGGATCACATGGGGCGGTGGAGGGGCTGATCGACATCCAGTCGGAGCCGTGAACCCGCAGGCCAAGGTCATGATCATTTGAAATCGCGGGTGGCGCGGGTGGTGCCGGCGGGGGCGGTGCCCGTCATCGGGCGTGGACAACCGCAGCCGCAGGGGCTCAGGTAGGCGCATACTGTGCGCAATGACAAAGCCTGCTGCACCGAAGCGCCATTTGCCCACCAGTCCCTTCAAGGCCCCGGTCGCGCCGGCGCCGAAGGACTTTGCCACGGGCGACCAGGTCACACACGACATGTACGGCCTCGGCCGGGTGGTCGGCGTCGAGGAGGGAGTTGCGGCACTCGTGGATTTCGGCTCGACGCAAATGCGGATCTTGAGCCCGTACGCCAAGATGACCAAGTTGTAGGCATGCCGAGGCCCTTCGGGGACCTGGAGCGCAAGGGAGATCTCTCATCGAGCTGACGTCGCTGTTCTCAGCCCCGGAAGGGCAAACTCGTTGTTCCGCTGCGGCAGCACCGCCCCCGACGACGAACCCCTTCCAGGCCCCGGACTTCGGGGAAGACGAGACCTTCCTCTTCGAGGAGGGCACGGGGCCCGCCTCGTAACGCCTGCGGGGTGCGCCCGGCGAGCCTCGTGCCGATGGTTCGCCGCGAGGGGGCCAGGGGGGCGAATTCCCCCAGGTCCACCGCACTGCACAGTGAAGCCCCCACCGGGGATGCCCGGTGGGGGCTTTTGTGTGGGGTGGGGCGTTGGTGACGGGGTGTGGGTCAGGGGGCGAGGCGGGTGAGGGCGTTGAGGGCGGTGGTGGGGCCGTCTTCGGTGGTGAGGTGGTGGGCGGCGGCGCGGGCGCGGGTGCGGAGGTTCGGGGCGGTGGTGGCCTCGGTGAGGGCGGCGGCGAGTCGGGTGACGGCGTCGTCGGGGGAGGCGGCCCGGGTGAGGGCGGTGACGGGGAGGGCGGGGGTGGCGGCGCCCAGGGCGGCCAGGCGGGCGGCCCAGAAGGGTTGGTCGGCGGTGAACGGGACGGGGACGGACGGGATGCCGGCGCGGAGCGCGGCGGCGGAGGTGCCGGCGCCGCAGTGGTGGACGGCGGCGGCGACGCGGGGGAAGAGGAGGGCGTGCGGGACCGGGGTGGGGACCGTGAGGACGTCGTCGGCGGGGGAGTCGGCGGCGGTCAGGCCCGCGTTGCCGGACAGCAGGAGGCCGCGCAGGCCGGCGCGGCGCAGGGCGCGCACCGCGACGCAGCTCAGGCGTTCGGCGTCGGCGGCGGCCATGCTGCCGAAGCCGATGGAGACCGGGGGCGGGCCGGCGGCGAGGAAGTCCTCGACGGCGGGCGGGAGCCGGGCGTCCGGTGCGAGGTGGGGCCACCAGTAGCCGGTGATGTCGAGGCCGGGGCGCCAGTCCGCGGGGCGGGGGACGACGAGTTCGCTGAAGCCGTGCAGGACGGGCCAGTTGGCGGCCTCGGTGCGGCGGCGGACCGTGCCGGGGGTGGCGGGCGGCAGGCCCAGGCGGGTGCGCAGGGCACGGGCGGCGTCGGTGTGGAGGCGGTCCACGACGCGTAGGGAGAGGCGGCCGGCGGCGCGGTTGCCCCAGCCGCCGAGCCGCCGGCCGCCGCTGAGGACGGGGGAGAAGGCGCGGGTCGGCGCGGTGGGGACGAGGTAGGCGCCGACGGTCGGGATGTCCAGGGCCTCGGCGACGTGCCAGCCGAGTGGGGCCGTGGTGGTGGACAGCAGCAGCAGTTCGGTGTCCGGGGTGACGGCGTCGGCCAGGCCGGTGCCGAGTTGTGCGACGAAGGTGGCGGCGCGGCGCATCAGGGCGCGGTGGGTGGTGGGGGTGCCCGGGGCGTCATGGTCGGCGCGGTGGGCCGGGGTGGCGCCGGGGTCGCCGGGCAGGCTGCGGAAGTCCAGGCCGGCCGCGCGGACCAGGGGGGCGTGGCTGTCGTGGGTGGCGAGGGTGACCTGGTGGCCGGCGGCCCGGAGGCGGGCGCCGAGGCCGGTGTACGGGGCGACGTCGCCGTGCGAGCCGGCGGCGGTGAGCAGGATGTTCATGGGGCGGCCTCGGGGCGGGTGGGGGCGGGGCCGGTCGCGGGGTCGGCGTCGGGGGCCGGGGGCGACTGGCGGACCGCGTTGGCGTGGACGGCGGTGCGCAGGTACGGGGCGAGGCCCGGGCGCTGTTCGGTGGGCGGGACGAGCAGGGCGAAGGCGCGGGGGTCGGTGGCGAAGTCGTCGGCGATCCGGCCGTGCATGTCGGTGGGGCAGGGGGTGAACCAGCGGGTGAGGTGGCGGCGGTGTTCCTCGGCGAGGTCCATGGCGCGTTCGCCGTCGGCCGGTTCGCCGGCGTCGAAGGCGGCGGTCAGTCGGGCCCGCCAGGCGGCGGCCTCGGCCATGAGTTGCGCCCAGTCGTCCTTGGTGTGGGTGGCGGCCCGGGCCATCGAGCGGCGGTAGCCGTCGCTGTCGTGCCACCTGCGGTCGGCGTCGGTGGCGTAGGTCAGGTCGAAGGCGATCTCGCCGAAGACCTCGAAGCGTTCCTGCGGGGTCAGTCGGACGCCGGTCTGCTGCACCTCCATGGCCTGCTCGGCGACCTCGACCAGGCGCGTCAGCCGGTGGATCTCCTCGGTGAGTCGGTGGTGCCGGGCGCGGAGCTGGGTGAGGGCGTTGGCCTGGGGGTCGGCGAGGATCGTGGCGATCTCGTCGAGGGGGAAGCCGAGCTCCCGGTAGAAGAGGATCTGTTGGAGCCGGGCGAGGTCGGCGTCGCTGTAGAGGCGGTAGCCGGCGGGGCTGCGGTCGCTGGGGCGCAGCAGGCCGGTCCGGTCGTAGTGGTGCAGGGTGCGGACGGTGACCCCGGCGAAGGCGGAGACCTGGCCTACCGGGTATCCCATGGGGGTGCCTTTCGCTGGTGGGTGGGGTGGTGCGACGGGGGTGGCGCTGCACGCGGCGTGGTTCAAGGGTGTGGCCTGACGTGACGTGAGGGTCAAGGGGAGGGGTGTGGGCGGTGTCGGTATGTGAGAGGGGGGCGTCGGATCGGCGGGACCGCCGTTACATTTGTCGGGAAACAGCTATTCGCTCGTGTGTGCGCATCCTGTACGAGCTTGTGTGCACAGCGTGCACGTGGTGCGCAGCCCGTCCGCCCGTCCGCCGCTGCCCGAGGATTTCGTGAGACCAGCAATCCCCACCGCCCGAGCCGCCTGGGCCGTCGGCGCCGCGCTGCTCGCCGTGCTGCTCGCGGGGCTGCTCGGTGCGGTGCTCACGGGGTGCGGCGGGCCGTCCCCGCTGCTGCGGGACGAGGGGCCGCCGGTGGCGCCGTCCGCCCCGGCGCGCAGCGGCCCGGTCTACGCGGCGGGTGAGGCCGGGCAGCCGTTGCAGCGCCCGGACGCGCTCCCGCTGGGCGACACCGCGCGGCTGACCGGGCTGCGCTGGAAGTCGTGGGGCGGGCCGACCGCGGTGGCGGCCGGCGGGCTGGTCGGGGACTGGTGCGCGCCGCAGTGCGTGCGCACGCCGTACGAGGTGACGGTCACCTTGAGCGGACTGCAGAGACAGCGGGGGTTCGCGTACTACGCCAGCGCCGGGGTGGTCGCACCCGAGGTGCACGGCGCGAAGGCCGCCGAGCTGGGGCGGGTGAGCCTGCACCTGCCCGACGTCGAATAGCTCGGACGGTCCGACGTCGGGCCCGGGGCCGGGCGGCGGGCGGTGTGCCCGCGCAACGGGACCGGGGGACGAACGGAACGGAGAAGGGAACGGATGGGGCTGCGCGCCAAGATCGGTATCGCGATCTCCGCCACCGCGGCGGTGGTGGCGGTGCTCGTCGGGGTGCTCGTCCACCACCGCACCGTCAACGCCCAGCTCGACCTGTCCGGGCACACCCTCGACAGCCGGTTGCAGACCACCGTTCAGGACCGGGCCGCCGGCATCGACACCGGGCGGGGGCTGATCAACCCCAAGGACCTGCCGGGCCCGCTGCGGGCCCTGGTGGAGGGCGGTCGGCGGGGCGTCTACCTGGAGCTGGGCGGCCGTACGCCGTACCTGTGGGCGGCGACGAAGCTGGGGCCGGACATCGTCGCGCTCAAGCGTCCCTACGACCGGGAGCAGCAGACCGTCCGGGCGCTGGACCGGATGCTGTGGGTGGCCGGGGCGGCCGGGACGGGGCTGGGCTGCGTGGTCGGGCTGCTGGTCGCGCACCGGCTCGGGCGGCGGCTGACCGCCTCGGCGGCGACCGCGCAGCGGATCGCGGAGGGCGATCTGGGCGCCCGGTTGCCGCGCACCGGGAACGACGAGATCGCGCAGCTCACCGCGGCGGTGAACACCATGGCGGAGGCGCTGGCGGGCCGGTTGCGGGCGGAGCGCGACGTCACCGCGAACATCGCCCATGAACTGCGGACCCCGGTCGCCGGCCTGGTCACCGCGGCCGGGCTGCTGCCGCCGTCGCGGCCCGCCGAGATGGTGCAGGAGCGGGCCGCGCGGGTGCGCGGGCTGATGGAGGACGTGTTGGAGGTGGCCCGGCTGGACGCCCGCACGGAGGAGGCGGACCGGGAGGTGCGTCCGCTGGGGGAGCTGGTGCGGCGGGCGGTCTCGGCGTCCGGTCAGGCCGGTGGCCAGGGGGCCGGGGCCCGGGCCGGCGGTGGCACGGCCGGGCGGGGCGCTTCGGAGCCGGACCGGGCGGCGGCCGGTCCGGGGTCCGTGGACGGGGCGGTCCGGGTGCGGGTGCTGGCCGACGGGCTGGTGGAGACCGATCCGCGGCGGGTCGAGCGGATCCTGGTCAATCTGATCAGCAATGCCCGGCGGCACGGCGCGGAGCCGGTGACGGTCGAGGTCGACGGCGGGCTGATACGGGTGCGGGACGCCGGGCCGGGCTTCCCGGAGGCGCTGTTGGCGCACGGTCCGCAGCGGTTCCGCACGAGCGGCGGCCGGGGCGGTCCGGGGCTGGGCCTCGGGCTGACCATCGCCGCGGGTCAGGCCCGGGTGCTGGGCGCCGGGCTGCGCTTCGCCAACCCGTCCGCGGGCGGTGCGCAGGCCACCGTCGACCTGCGGGGGGCGCTGTGCCCGGTGGGGGACGACGGTGCCGGGGAGACCGGAGCGGGCGGGGCCGCGGACGGGCGGTGAGCCGGGGCGGCCGCCGCGGACGTCCGCACCGTCCGCCCCCCCGTGGCGGCCCGTCCGGCCCGCCGGCTCACGCGTCCGGGAAGCGGTCCTCCAGGACGGAGTTCAGCAGGGCCCGGACGTCCTCGCGGTCCAGGCCCTCGGCCCGGGCGCGCTCCATCCAGGCGCGCAGTTCCTCGCGCAGCACGGCGTCGGCCGCGGAGTCGGGGCGGGCCAGGGTGCGGCTGACGAACGTGCCGAGCCCGGGCCGCGGCTCGACCAGGCCCTCGCGCTCCAGCTCGCGGTACGCCTTGAGCGTGGTGTTCGGGTTGACCTTGGTCGAGGCGGCGACCTGTGCGGCCGTGGGCAGCCGGTCGCCCTCGACCAGGACGCCCAGCCGCAGCGCCTGCTGGACCTGCTGGACGATCTGGAGGTAGGTGGCGACGCCGCTGCGGCGGTCGATCCGGAACTCGACGGCGCTCACCACCTCTCTGCCTCTGTGCTTGTTTCGGTGCGGCGGGTGCGGCCGGTTGGTCCGTGGGGGCCGGGCCGGCCGACCGCTTGATGATCGGGCCGTCCGCGGCGGGTGTCAAAGCGTCCCCCGCGGCGCGGCCGGTCCCGTTTCAGAGCGGCCGCCGGGTCGCCCGCCACACGACGAACGCCAGCACCAGGGCGGTCAGCGCCAGCAGGATGCCCGCGCCGAGCCACTGCATCCCCGGCATCTGGTCGAAGTTGTAGTACTGGGTGACGTGGTTGACGATGCCCTTGGAGGCTCGGCATGCCTCGGGCTTGGCGTCGCCGACGCAGGTGCTGAAGCCGAAGAGCCGGCCGTCGGCGGTGGCCACCCAGTCGTCCATCTGGATCGCGCCGCGGGGCACGCCGGGGCTCTCGCCGTTGACCGGGTAGGTGAGGTCGTGCAGCGTGCCGAGCTTGGGCCGCACCTTGTCGCTCCAGATGACGTTCACCACCACCACGGTGAACGCGGTGGCCACCATTGCCGGGATCATCCGCTTGATGAGCTTGCCGAGGGCGATGCCGCAGGCGGTGAGGAACAGGGTCTTGGCGACCAGCACGGGGCCGGTGGCGTCGAACGGGCCGCTGTTGAGCCAGTCGCCGCTGACGATCAGCTCGTGGCCGGGAAACCAGAGCCACCGGAAGACCAGCGACAGCAGGAGCGTGCAGGCCGCCACGAGCGTCAGGGGCACGGCGAGCGTGCTGGCGAGCCAGCGGCTGCGGCTCACGGACTGGGTGGTGACCAGTTGGAGGGTGCCGCGCTCCAGCTCGGAGGAGATCAGCGGGGCACCGAGGAAGGCGGCGACGATCAGCGGCACGGCCTCCAGGAACTGGATGTCGGCCTCGAACGTCCCGCCGAAGCGGATGCGGAAGTCGTCCCCTGAGGAGTCGAGGCCGGCGGTCTTGGTGCCGAGGTACTCCATCAGGCCGATCCGCTGGTACGAGAAGAGCGCACAGGCGGCGAGGGTGACGAGGATGCCGGTGAGCAGCGCGGCGCGGTGCCGGCGCCAGACCAGCCAGACGGTGCCGCGCAGCGGGCCGGAGGCGGTGCCGGCGACCGTGCCCGCCTCGGGGGTGGTGGTGGTGCTCATGCCGCGGTCTCCTTCAGGGCCTCGTCCATGATCAGGGCGGGTGCGTCCGGGGAGCGCATGCAGGCCAGCAGGATCTCCTCCAGGCTGGGCGGCATGGCGTCCCAAGGCGTGTCTCCGGGGGCCCCGGAGTGGGTGGGCAGCGGCCCCTCGGGGCGGATCAGGGCGCTGAACTGCCGTCCGCTGACGCGGGATTCGACGATCGTGTGCCGCTCGGTCAGCTCCGCGGGCACCCGGTCGTCGACGGCCCGTCCGGTCACCAGCATGTGGGCCGGCACCAGGGCTTCGGTCGGGCCGGCCATCCGCAGCCGTCCGCCGGCCAGCACGAGGAGGTAGTCACACATCTCCTCGACCTCGGCCAGCATGTGGGAGGACATCAGGACGGTGGTGCCGTGCTCGGCGACCTCGGCCATCAGGAGCCCGGACAGCTCGTCGCGGGCCAGCGGGTCCAGGTCGGACATCGGCTCGTCGAGGAGTAGCAGCTCGGGGCGCTTGCCGAAGGCGACGGCGAAGGCGACGCGGGTGCGCTGGCCGCCGGAGAGGGTGCCCACCCGGGCGTCGAGCGGCACGTTGCCGGAGCGGACGATGCGCTCGGCCACCGCCTGGTCCCAGCGCGGGTTCAGCTCGCGGCCGAGCCGGAGCGTCTCGGCGACCGTGAAGCGCGGGTAGAGCGGCTTGTTCTGCGCGAGGTAGGCGACGCGCTTGAGGACGGCGGGGTTGCTGACCGGGACGCCGCACATCCGCAGGGTGCCGGCGGACGGCTCGACCAGGCGGGCCGCGATGTTCAGGAAGGTGCTCTTGCCGGCGCCGTTGGGACCGACCATGGCGCAGACGCGCCCGGCCGGGAGCCGGAAGGAGCACTCCTGGAGCGCCCACCGTCGGCGGTACTGCTTCCCCAGGTCCTCGGCCTCGATCGCCCAGGGGCTCGGGTCGTGCATGGTGGATCCCCCCTTTAGCTAGTTAATTAGTGGAATGAGTATGGGGAGAGGGTGGCGTGCATGTCAAAGCGCAAGGGGCCCGGCGGCGGCCGGTGGTGCTCCGGACGGTGCGGCTACGCGTCCCCGACCAGCGGTTTCGCCATGCAGCGGCTCGATTCGTACGTCCGGAAGTAGCCGAACTTCTCGACGAACGCGTAGCCGCTGGACGCGTACAGGGCGAGTGCCTCGGGCTGCTCGATGCCGGTCTCCAGCACCATCCGGGTGCGGCCCGCGGCCCGGGCGTCGGCTTCGAGCGCGGCCAGGATCCGTCGGGCCAGGCCGCGGCCGCGGGCCGTCGGCACCACGAACATCCGCTTGATCTCGGCGTCGCCGGTGGCGTGCCCGGAGGCGGTGTCGTCCTGGACCCGCCAGCCGCCGGTGGCCAGCGGCCGGCCGTCCTCGTAGGCGATCAGGTACAGGCCGTGCGGCGGCAGGAACATCTCCGGCGCCAGCGGGGTCACGTCCCCGTCGCCGCCGTACCGCCGGACGTACTCCTGCTGGACCTCTTCGTCGAGCCGGAGCGCGTCGGGATGGTCATAGCGGACGGGGCGTATCTCCATTCCACGAAGCGTACGGAAGCGACGGGCGGGGCGGAAGCGGCGGATTGGACGGATTGGACGGGTGGGCGGGGTGGCCGAGGAGGTGCGGTGACGCCCCTCCTGGCCTGCGGAAACGTGAGGCGCCCCCACCGGGAGAGGGGATTCCGGGCGGGGGCGTCGTCGTGTTCTCTGCCCTCAGACGTGCGTCCGCTTCGCCAGCGCGACGAGGCCGGCGAACGCCTGGGGGGTGAGGTGCAGGTGCGGGCCGCCCGGGTCCTTGGAGTCGCGAACGGGGACCGTGCCGCGGGTGGCGGCGAGGTTGGTGGCGACCTCGATGCAGTCGCCGCCGTTGTTGCTGTAGGAGGACGTGAACCAGCGGGGAGAAGTCGTCACGGGGAGCCCTTTCGTACCTGCTCGATCATGGCCACCGATGCCGCCTGGGACATAGCTTCGGCCTGTAGCTGATGGTAAGCGTTCAGCACAGGCACCACGGAGGCGCTGTCTCGGTCGAGATTTCCTTGCGCTTGCGATTCCGCATAGCAGATCACGGAGCGGTCCGGCAGTGTCAGCAAGTTGACTGGCAGGTCAAAGGTCCGGCGCTCTCCTATCCCGTAAGGAGCCACCTGCAACAGTGTGTTGGGCAACCCGGCGAACTCAACCAGGTGCGCTAACTGATCGTCCATCACCCGAGACCCACCGATGGGTCGGCGAATGCAGCTTTCATCCATGGTCACAAACATCATGGGGGGTCGATGTCGCCTCAGTGCCGCTTGCCGGTCTGCCAGGAACGAGACGCGTTCCTCCGCCTGTTCGGGCGTGATGGCACCCCGTCGCATGGCGCTCTCTGCCAGGACGCGGGCGTACTCAGGCGTCTGCAACAAGCCTGGGATGATCCCGATGTTGTACAGGCGGATCTCTACTGCCCGGCCCTCGTATTTGACGTACTCCGGGAAGCCTTCCAACAAGCCGCCGTGCGTGATCTCGCGGCACTGGCGCTCGAAGGAGTCCCTTGCGCCCTGGCTGCCGAAGGCTCTGTCTGCGCTACGCGAGAAACGGAGGGTTGGAGGCTTCCGACCGTTTTCGACGGCTGAAACGTGGACGCTGGAATAGTCCATGCGTTGAGCGAGGTCATCTTGCGTCCAGCCGCGCGACTCTCGGGCGCTGCGTAAATGCGCTCCGTAGGCCGCCTGTGGTGAGGAATCCGGGTTCAACTCGTTCTTGTTCAAGGGGTGTTCGACGACCTTCCGTCCCGTGGTGACAAGTTGAATGCTCCCCAGGCGCGGTCCACTCTGAACCTCCCCAGTAGCGACACCGCTACGGAGAGCAAGGAGGGCTTGATGGCCAGTCCTGTTCGTACGCCCTACTCGGCGTGCGCTGAGGAAGGAACGAAGTTTGATGCCGCGTTGCGGGAGGTGGGGATCGACGCTCCGCCCTGCACGGTGTCCGTGACGGAGGACGAGGGCGTCACGGTGTCCCGGGTGGCGCCGCCGTTGCTCACGCCCAGTCAGACCGCCCGGTTGGCACGGATCGTGCGGGCGGCGCGGGCGGGTGACGGGCGGCCGGACGACCTCAGTGCGCGCAACGCGGAGCGGACCAGGCGGGCGTTGGGGCCGAACGCGGGCAAGCGGACCGACGGGAGCGGTAGGCCGTGCAGCGCCTCCTAGGGCGCCTGCTCGCAGCTCAGCGGGGTGCCGCGCCGCGGTCGGACCCAGTGGGTGACGACGTGCCGGTGCGTTGCCCGGTCGGCCGGCACGACATGACGATCTGGGCCCCCGCGGTGTACCGGTGCGACGAGCACGGCGTGACGCTCGTCGTCCACTCCCCGCCCCTGAAGACTCCCGACGTACGACAGCGACCGGAGGAAGACCCCTTGTTCATGAATCTCAGCGCCGACGGTGGCGACAGGCTTCCCGGCGAGCCGTACCCCGGCCCCCACCAGCCGCCGACGCCCGACGGCGGCCCCGGTGTCCCCAACCCGCCCAAGGCCGACTGAAGATGACCGACGCACACCAGGAGCGCCCCAGTCGGACCGGGCTGGGGCGTGCCCTCATGTCCGCCGGCGCCCTCTCCTCCGACTGGGCCCCCGCCTACGCCGCCGTGCCCCGCGCCGCGTTCCTGCCCGATCTCATGTGGCCGTGGGACATGCGGGTCGGCGCGAGCGTGCCCGTCTCCCGGGCGGACGATCCGGAAGCCTGGCGCGCCTGCGCGGACGCCGACTGCCCGATCGTGACGCAGTGGGACGACGGCGAGCACACCGGCACCGCGCCCGGACGGGTCGCCACCAGTTCGGCGTCGATGCCGTCGGTGGTGTTCCGCATGCTCCGGGACCTCGATGTGCGCCCCGGCCACCGCGTCCTGGAGATCGGGACCGGCACCGGCTGGAACGCGGGTCTGCTGGCGCACCGGGTCGGGCCGGAGAACGTGGTCACGATGGAGGTCGACGGGGCCGTCGCCACCGCCGCGCGGGCGGCACTGGGGCGGTTCGGCACCCCGGTCGAGGTCGTGCACGGGGACGGCTTCGAGGGGCACCCGGCGGGCGCGCCCTACGACCGCGTCGTGGCGACCTGCGGCCTGCGGGCCGTCCCGTACGCGTGGGTGGCGCAGTGCCGGCCGGGCGGGGTCGTCGTGGTCCCCTGGGGCACCCACTTCGGCAACGGGGACGCGGTGGCCCGGCTGGTCGTGAGCGACGACGGGCGGAGCGCGTCCGGTCGGTTCACCGGGCCCGTGGAGTTCATGAAGCTGCGGGCGCAACGCCTGCCGCCGGTCGTCCACCGGGACTACGTGCCGGGGAGCGTGGCCGACGGTGACGAGACCGCCACGTCCGTCGCGGAGGACGCGTTCGTCGGGGGGCCGTTCGACGCCCTGTGCTTCGTCCTGGGGCTGCGCGTGCCGCGCTGCCTTCAGGTCGTCGGGGAGAAACGGGACGGTGCGCGGCCGGTCTGGCTGTACGGGCTGGGGGACCGGTCGTGGGCCTGCGTGCAGTTCCGGGAGGGCCGGGCCGCGCGGGTCTGGCAGCACGGGGACCGTCGGCTCTGGGACGAGGCGGAGGCCGCCTACCGGTGGTGGACGGCGCGCGGCCGGCCCGGGCACGACCGCTTCGGGCTGACCGTCGAGGCCGACGGCGCGCGGGCGTGGCTGGAGCGCCCGGCGGATTCCTGGCGGCTTTGACGCCGCCTCCGGGAGGCGTGGCGGCCGGCGGTCGGCCGCGGTGGACGGGTCGGACGCGGCCGGTGCGGCGCCGGGTAGGGTGCCGGGATGCTGACCGTGACCTCTGTGAACGTGAACGGGCTGCGGGCCGCGGCCAAGAAGGGCTTCGTGCCGTGGCTGGCCGGGACCGACGCCGATGTGCTGTGCCTCCAGGAGGTGCGGGCCGAGACGGCCCAGCTGCCGGCGGAGGTGCGGGAGCCGGCGGGCTGGCACGTGGTGCACGCGCCGGCCGCCGCCAAGGGCCGGGCCGGCGTCTCGCTCTACACGCGGCGGGAGACGGAGCGGGTGCAGGTGGGCTTCGGGTCGGCGGAGTTCGACGACAGCGGCCGGTACGTGGAGGCCGACCTGCCGGGCGTGACGGTGGCCAGCCTGTACCTGCCCGCCGGCGAGGTCGGCACCGAGCGGCAGGAAGAGAAGGAACGCTTCATGGCGGAGTTCCTGCCGTACCTGGTCGGGCTGCGGGAGCGGGCGGCGGCGGCCGGCCGCGAGGTCCTCGTCTGCGGCGACTGGAACATCGCCCACCAGGAGGCCGACCTGAAGAACTGGAAGGCCAACCAGAAGAAGTCCGGCTTCCTGCCGGAGGAGCGGTCCTGGCTGTCCGCCGTGCTGGACGCGGAGCAGGGCGGCTACGTGGACGTCGTCCGGGCCCTGCACCCGGAGGGCGAGGGGCCGTACTCGTGGTGGTCCTACCGCGGGCGTGCCTTCGACAACGACGCGGGGTGGCGCATCGACTACCACGTGTCCACGCCCGGGCTGGCGGCCCGCGCGGTCAAGGCGTACGTGGAGCGGGCGGACAGCTACGACCAGCGGTGGAGCGACCACGCACCGGTGACGGTGGCGTACGGGGCGTAGTCCCACCCGCGCCGTTCGCGGAGCCGGCCTTCCGGGGGTTCAGTCCTCCCGGGGGGCCGGCTGTTCGTGCGCGGCCTCCTGGGCGTCGGGGGAGCGTGGAGCGGGCGCCCCGCCGGTCAGCAGGCTCTCCAGCTCCGTGCGGATGCGGCGGTCCATGGCCATGGAGAGTTCGGCGTCGACGACGCCCTTGGCGAGCGGGCGGAGGTTCTCGACGCTCTCGGTGGCGCGGGGCAGGTCCTGGAGCGTGGGGACCAGGTGGGTGCGGATGAGGGTGGTGAAGATGTCGGCGAGGGCGTCGGCGTGCGCGCGGACCCGGCCGCCGGCCTCCAGCACCGCGGCCAGCGGGACGCCCTGGGCGATGAGGCTGGTGGAGACGTCCAGCAGGCGCCGGCTGATGTGCACGAACTCGTCGCCGTCCACGGCCAGATAGCCCAGGGCCAGGGAGGCGGTGAGGTTCTCCGGGGTGACCTCGCCGCTGAAGTGGTCGGCCAGTTCCTCGGGGGTGAGGCGGACCGGGGTCTCCTCGGACCAGGGGGAGAGCAGCGGGCTGGGCAGGCCGAGGAGTTCGCCGACGTCGCGGCCGGTCTCGAAGGCGGTGAGGAGTTCGGCGATCCCGCCGAGGGTGTGGCCGCGCTCCAGGAGGGCGGCGATGGTGCGCAGGCGGGCGAGGTGGTGCTCGTTGTACCAGGCGATCCGGCCTTCGCGGCGGGGCGCCGGGATGAGCTTGCGCTCGCGGTAGAAGCGCAGGGTGCGGACGGTGATGCCGGCTTCCCTGGCGAGGTCCGCCATCCGGAACTCGCGTTCCTTCGCGGGGTCTTCGGGCGTCGCGGGCGGGGTGTCCGCCGCGTTGTCGCGGGGGCCCGCGTTGCTGGGGGTCTGCGCTGCCGCCTGATCTGCCACGGGGTCAGCCTATGCGGGACGGGTCCGCCGGGGCTGTGAGGTGACCGGAGGTAACTTCCTGCCGCCGGACCCCTACCGCTCAGTACGGGACTGCCTTACGCTCCAACCGTGCCAATCGTGCCAGTGATTGCTGGCGCGATTGGGGGACGGTGGAGCGTCGATGCGAGAGGTGGCGGCATGGCCGACGACGGGCAGCGGCACGTGCGGGTGGCGGTGATCGGATCGGGGTTCGGCGGCCTGGGCGCCGCCGTACGGCTGCGGCGGGCCGGGATCACCGACTTCGTGGTCCTGGAACGGGCGGACTCGGTGGGCGGCGCCTGGCGGGACAACACCTATCCGGGGTGCGCCTGCGACGTGCCCTCGCACCTGTACTCGTTCTCGTTCGCACCCAACCCGGCGTGGCCGCGCAACTTCAGCGGCCAGCGCCACATCCGGGCGTACCTGGAGCGGGTGGCGGACACGTTCGGGCTGCGGCCGCACCTCCGCTTCAACGCCGAGGTGCGCCAACTGACCTGGAACGGCGAGAAGGTGTGGTGGGAGGTCGAGACCGCGCAAGGGGCGTTCACCGCCGACGTGGTGGTGTCGGCGGCCGGTCCGCTCGCCGACCCGCAGATCCCCGACGTGCCCGGGCTGGCGGACTTCCCCGGCAAGGTCTTCCACTCGGCGCGCTGGGACCACGACTACGACCTGCGCGGCAAGCGGGTCGCCATGATCGGCACCGGGGCCTCGGCGATCCAGATCGTGCCGGCGATCCAGCCCGAGGTGGGGCGGCTGACGGTGTTCCAGCGGACCCCGCCGTGGGTGATCCCGCGGGCCGACCGGCGGATCAGCGGGGTCGAGCGGTGGCTGCACACCAAGGTGCCGGCCACCCGGCAGATGCGCCGCCAACTGCTGTGGACCATCCGCGAGTTGCAGGTCAGCGCGTTCACCAAGCGGCCCAACGAACTGGGGCTGGTCGAGACCCTCGCCAAGGCCCACATGCGCCGGGCGGTCAAGGACCCGGCGCTCCAGGCCCGGCTGACCCCCGACTACCGCATCGGCTGCAAGCGGATCCTGCTGTCCAACACCTGGTACCCGGCGCTGACCCGGCCCAACGTGGACGTGGTGTCGTCCGGGCTGCGCGAGATCCGGGGCAACGTCCTCGTCGCGGCGGACGGCAGCGAGGTCGAGGCGGACGCGATCGTCTTCGGGACCGGCTTCCACGTCACCGACATGCCGATCGCGAAGCGGGTCACCGGGGTCGGGGGCACCACCCTGGCGGAGGAGTGGAAGGACGGCATGGAGGGGCTGCGCGGCACCAGCGCGACCGGCTTCCCCAACTTCCTCACCATCATCGGGCCCAACACCGGCCTGGGGAACAGCTCGATGATCCTGATGATCGAGGCGCAGCTGAACTACCTCGTCGACTACATGCGCCAACTCGACGTGCTCGGCGACCGGATCGCCCTGGACGCCCGCCGGTCCGCGGTGGACGCATGGACCCGCACCGTCCAGCAGCGGATGACCCGCACGGTCTGGAACACCGGCGGCTGCGACAGCTGGTACCTGGACGCCAACGGGCGCAACACCACCGCCTGGCCCGGCACCACCGCCGAGTTCCGCCGCCAGACCCGGCAGGTGGACCTCGCCGAGTACGAGGTGATCCGGCCACCCCGCACGGAACCGGACGACGCACCGGCCCGGACCCGCACCGGCCGGGCGGCCACCGAGGAGGTGGCGGCATGAAGCAGCCCGCGCACCTCACCCAGGGCCGCTACGCCCCGCCGGTGCCCCGCAGGACGCTGGACGTCACCTCCGCCGACGGGTCCCGGCTGTACGCCGAGGTCCACGGGCCCGAGGGCGCCCCGACGGTGGTCCTGTCGCACGGCTGGACCTGCTCGACCGCCTTCTGGGCGCCGGTCGTCCGGGAACTGGCCGACACCCACCAGGTGGTGGTCTACGACCAGCGGGGGCACGGGCGCAGCCCGGCCGTCCCGCCCGCCGGCCACAGCACCCGCGCGCTCGCCGACGACCTGGTCGCCGTCCTGGAACAGACCCTCGCGCCCGGGGAGCGGGCCGTCATCGGCGGGCACTCCATGGGCGGCATGACGATCATGGCGGCCGCCGAACGGCCGGAGCTGCGCGCCCGCGCCGCGGCGGCCCTGCTGTGCAGCACCGGCAGCGCCGACCTGGCGTCCGAGGCCCGGGTGTTCCCGCTGCCCACCCCCGGTGGCCGGCGCCACGCGCACCGGCTGCTGCTGGGCTCCCGCGCCCCGCTCGGCCCGGTCTCGCCGCCCGCCAAGTGGGCCCTGCGGTACGCCACGATGGGCGCCGGGGCGAGCGCCGAGCAGATCGAGGCGTGCGCGCGGATCGTGCACGCCTGCCCGTCGGGCGTCCGCGCCCGTTGGGGCCACGTGCTGTACGAGCTGCAACTCACCCGCGGAGTAAGCCGGTTGGAGGTGCCGACCGCGGTCCTCGTGGGCACCGCGGACCGGCTCACCCCCGTCGTGCACGCCCGGCGCCTGGCCTCCGTCCTCCCGCAGTGCGCGGGGCTGACCGAACTGCCCGGCCTCGGGCACATGACCCCGATCGAGGACCCGGACGCGGTCGCCGGGTGCCTGCGGGACCTCGTCCGCGACCATCTGGCCACCGCCCCGACCCCCCGGGGCGGGCGTCCGGCCCGGCAGAAGAAGGAGAAGACGGCGTGAACGGAAGCAAGCTCGACGGGCAGGTCGTGGTCGTCACCGGCGCGGCGCGCGGGGTCGGGGCACTGCTGGCGCGCAAGCTGTCCGCGCGCGGCGCGACCCTGGCACTGGTCGGCCTGGAGCCGGACGAACTGCGCGAGGTCGCCGCCTCGTTGCACGGCCCGGCCCACCACTGGCACGCCGACGTCACCGACCACGAGGCGATGGCCGAGGTCGCCGAGCAGGTCAAGGTCCGCTTCGGCAAGGTCGACGTGGTGGTCGCCAACGCCGGGGTGGCGACCGGCGGCCCGTTCGTGCACTCCGATCCGGTGGCCTGGCGGCGGGTCATCGAGGTCAACCTGATCGGCAGCGCGGTCACCGCCCGGGCGTTCCTGCCGGTGCTGATGGAGTCCCGCGGCTACTTCCTCCAGATCGCCTCGCTCGCCGCGCTCACGCCGGCGCCGATGATGAGCGCGTACTGCGCCTCCAAGTCGGGCGTGGAAGCGTTCGCGCACAGCCTGCGCGCGGAGGTCGGCTACAAGGGCGTCCGGGTCGGCGTCGGGTACCTGAGCTGGACCGACACCGACATGGTGCGCGGCGCCGACCGGGAGGACCTGATGCGGGAGTTGCGCGCGCGACTGCCCTGGCCGTCCAACAAGACCTATCCGCTGGGCCCGGCCGTGGACCGCCTCGTGGCCGGCATCGAGCGCCGTTCCGCGCACGTCTACGGGCAGTGGTGGCTGCGTGGGATGCAGTCGGTGCGGGGCCATCTGCCGTCGCTCATCGGGACGGTGGGGCAGCGCGAGATGCGGCGGTTCGGGGACCGCCTCGACGGGTTCCGGCCCGGGCTGGTCGGCGCGGGCGGCGAGGCGGACGAGAAGGCCCGGCTGAACGGGTAGCGGGGGCGGGCGGGGCCGCTCCGACCTGCGGACGGCCACGGAGAGTGTCCGATTGTGATCGAAATGCGACGAATGCCGGTTCGTGTCACGCTGGTCGAGCCCGATCCCCCAACACCCCCACAGGAGTGAACAGCATGGGCATCGAAGACCAGTTCAAGGACAAGGCGCAGCAGCTCAAGGACGAGGCCAAGCGGCGGGCCCAGCAGGGCCAGGAGCGCGGCAAGCAGCAGGGCCAGGAGCGTGGCAAGCAGTCCCAGGAGCGCGGTCAGCAGGCCCGCGAGCGCGGCCAGCAGTCGCTGGACGACGTCGAGGACCGCTACCAGAGCTGACGCCCGGGCGTCCGTCGTGACGGACGCCTGACGTCTTCTTGAACGAGGGTCGTTCGTCCTCGTGGAGAGGCGCATCCGGTGATCCCGGGTGCGCCTCTCCGGCGTGCCGAAGCCGAAGCCGAAGCCGCAGGGGAGGCGCGATCGATGTCGACTTCCCCTGTGATGTGTTCCCGTGCGGCGCGTTCTCGTGCGGCGCGTTCTCAGTGGGCGCCGCGCGGGGGCAGCGGGGGACGCCGGCGGTCAGGGACGTCCGAGAGGTCCGGCGGGTCCGCCGCGGGGTGCCGGTCCAGGAGTTCCAGCGCGGTGCGCACCGCGACGCCGAGCTGCGGGTGCCGGCCCTCCGCCCAGTGCAGCGGCGAGCGCAGCGCCTCGATGTCGACCTCCACGCCGTGGTTCTCCACGCCCCACCCGTAGAGGTGGAACCAGGCCGCGTTCATCGGGACGGTGATCTGGGTGCCGTCGCCGAGCCGGTGCCGGCCGGTCATGCCGACCACCCCGCCCCACGTGCGGGTGCCGACCACCGGCCCGATGCCCTGGAGCTTGAACGCCGCGGTGATCATGTCCCCGTCGGACGAGGTCATTTCGTCGGCGAGGGCGACCACCGGGCCGCGCGGCGCGTTGCTGGTGTACGACACCGGCTCGGCGTCCCGGGTCAGGTCCCAGCCCATGATGGTGCGGGTCAGCTTCTCGATGACCAGCTCGGAGATGTTGCCGCCGGCGTTGCCGCGCACGTCCACGATCAGGGCGGGCATCGCCACCTCCCGCCGCAGGTCGCGGTTGAACTGCGCCCAGCCCGAACCGCCCATGTCGGGGATGTGCAGGTAGCCGCACCGGCCGTCGCTCAACTCCCGTACCACGGCCCGCCGTTTGGCCACCCAGTCCTGGTAGCGCAGCGGCCGCTCGTCGATCAGGGGGACCACCGCGACCCGCCGGGCGTGGCCGTTGCCCGCCGCCTGTGGAGCGAGGGGGGCCGCAGGGTCCTCGCCCGGCGGGGGCTGGGCGGCGGGCGGGGAGAAGGTCAGTTCCACGGTCGTCCCGCCCGCCGCGGCCAGCAGCGGGTACGGGCCGGTCACCGGGTCCACCGGGCGTCCGTCGACGTGGGTCAGCGCACTGCCGTCGCGGACGCCCGTGCCGGCCAGCGGTGAACGGGCCTTGGAGTCCGAGGACTCACCGGGCAGGATCCGCTTGACCACCCAACGCCCGTCCCGGCGCACGAAGTTGGCGCCGAGCAGGCCGATCGGGCGCTGGTAGTGCGGCGGCCCCTCGTTGCGCCGGGCGCCGCTGACGTAGGCGTGCGAGGTGCCCAGTTCGCCCAGCACCTCGCGCAGCAGGTCGGCGAACTCGTCGGGGCTGGCGACCCGTTCCAGCAGCGGCCGGTACTGCGCCAGCACGTCCTCCCAGTCGATGCCGCACAGCTTGGGGTCCCAGAAGTACGCCCGGACGATCCGGCCCGCCTCGTCGAACGCCTGCCGCCACTCCGCCTCCGGGTCCACGTCGTGCAGGATGCGCCGCAGGTCCAGGTAGACCGTGGAGTCGCTGTCCGCCGGTTCGGTGGCGGGCACCGCGCGCAGCTCGCCCTCGTCGTTGACGACCAGCCGGGTGCCGTCGCCGCTGAGCGCGAACCCGTCCAGGGAGCTGGTGAGTTCGGTGCGCCGGGCCTTGGTCAGGTCGAAGTGCTCCAGGGTGGGCCGGCCGGAGGTGTCGGCCGGGTTGGCGAAGGTCTCGCCCAGCGCACCGGAGATCGGCCAGCGCAGCCACACCAGGCCGCCGCCGCTGACCGGTTTCAACGCGGAGTACTTGGACGCGGAGACCGGGAACGGCGTGACGCGGTTCGCCAGCCCCTCCACCTCCACCAGCACCGGACCCTCGCCGGGCGGGGGGCTCTCGTCCGGATCCAGCCCGCCGGCCGCCGGCCGTCCCTCAGGGGACAGCGCGAACGGGGACGGCGTCGCCGACGACAGCGGCACCAGGTAGGGGCGGCACCCCAACGGGAACGACAGGTCGCCGGTGTGCACGTCGTAGACCGGGTCGAAACCGCGCCAGGACAGGAAGGCGAGGTACCGGCCGTCCCGGGTGAACACCGGCTGCTCGTCCTCGAAGCGGCCGTTGGTGACGTCCACGACGTGCCGGTCCGACAGCCGGGCCATCTTGATCATCCGCAGGCTGCGGCCGATGCCCGGGTGCGACCAGGTGAGCCACCGCGAATCCGGCGAGAAGGCCAGGTCGCGCACCGGGCCGTTGCCGGACCGGGCCACCTCGGTGACCTCCTGGACCGGCCCGCCGTCCGCCGGCCCGGCCTCCTCCGGCGCGCCGGTCTCCACCAGCAGCAGCCGCCCGTCGTGGGTCGCCACCGCCAGCCGCTCACCGTCCGGCGCCGAGACCAGCTCGTGCACCCGGCCCAGGGCCCCGGCCGCCAGCCGGCGCGGGGTGCCCGGGCCACTGGCCCGCGGCAGGTTGGTGACCTCGACGGCGTCCTCGCCCTCGGCGTCCGTCACGTACGCGATCCGCCCGGTGGCGCCCAACATCACCGGCAGCCGCACCCGCACGCCCGGGACGTCGTGGATGGTGCGGGCCGGGCCGTCGCGGTGGGTGAGCCAGTACAGGCTGCCGCGGACCCCGACCGCGCTGGCCCGTCCGGTGGCGTCCACCGCCAGGCCGGTGACGTGCGAGGCGGCCGGCACCTGGTAGCTGCGGCGGCCGGCCCGCGGCCCGCCCAGCCGCACCGCGAGCTTCCGCGGCACCGCGTCCGGCGACAGGTCGTCGATCAACCACAGGTCGCCGGCGCACTGGTAGACGATCCGGGAACCGTCGGTCGAGGCGTGCCGGGCGTAGAAGTCGGGGTGGTCGCTGTGCCGGCGCAGGTCGGTGCCGTCCGGCAGGCAGGAGTAGACGTTGCCGACGCCCTCGTGGTCGGAGAGGAAGGCGATCCGGCCGGCGGTGAACATCACCGCGTCCAGATGCCCTTGCAGGTCCGGCAACAGCCGGGTGCCGTGCAGCCACATCCGGCCCATCGCCCCGCCCCGGTAGCGCTTCCAGGACGCCGGCTCGTGCGGCGGCTTGCCGCTGAGCAGCAGGGTCCGCCGCTCCCCGGCGAGGTCGGCCAGCGCGATGTCGGCGACCGGCCCCCAGGGCAACTGGCCGCCGGGACTGCCGTCGGTGGGCAGGCAGTAGGCCCACGAGTAGTACGAGAACGGCTGGCCGTGCGAGGACACCGCGAGGATCTGCGCCTGCCCGTCGTGGTCCGGCGGCGTCCAGCCGCAGACCCGGGCGTCGGTGCTGCCCCAGTACGTCAATCGGCGGGCCGGCCCGCCGGCCACCGGCACCAGGTGGATCTCCGGGTCCAGGCTGCGCCAGGTGGTGAAGGCGATCTGCGTGCCGTCGGGCGAGAACCGCGGGTGCCCGACCCGGGTCCGGTCCACGGTCAGCCGCCAGGCCCGGCCCGGCTCCGCCCCGTCCGGCGCGAGCGGCGCCAGCCACAGGTCGTCCTCGGCGGCGAAGCAGAGCAGGTCGCCGTGGAGGTGGGGGTACCGCAGGTACGAGCCGGGCGGCCGGTCCGGCCCCTGCGGCACGCGCCGCAGCCGCCCGCGTGCTCCGGCGCCCTCCACAGTCCCCGGGTCGTTGGTGACCGCGGCGGGGTCCGCGCGGTCCGCGTCGTCCGGCCCCGGGAGCGGCCCGGTGGCCTCGGGTGCATCGCTCACCCCACCCATGGTTTCGGCGCCGCGGGCGGGCGGCAAGTCGGCCTGCCCGGACGGCCCGCCCGGCCGGCGCGTTTCGGCCGCGCCCCACGTGCCGCGCCCCGTGCCCGGGAACGGGAAACCCTCACCCCCGGCCGGTGACGAACGGCAGCGTCGCGTACCGCCGCACGTAGTGGCCGTCGGCGAAGGTGCCGCCGGCCGGGTCCACCGCGAAGTCGGGGAAACGGGCCAGCAGTTCCGCCAGCGCGACCCGCGCCACCAGCCGGGCCGCGGCGGCACCCAGGCAGTGGTGCGGGCCGTGGGTGAAGGCGAGGTGCTGCGGCCCGTCGCGGGTCAGGTCCAGCCGGTCGGCGTCCGGGCCGAACGCGCGCGGGTCGCGGTTGGCGGCGCCGTACAGCAGCAGCACCTTGCGGCCGGCCGGGACGGTGCGGCCGTGCAGGATGGTGTCGGCGGTGACGGTGCGGGCCAGGCACTGCACCGGGGAGGTCAGCCGGAGCAGCTCCTCGACGGCCGCCGGCAGCCGGGCGGGGGCGTCGAGCAGGGCGCGGCGCCGGTCCGGGTCGGCGGTCAGCAGCTCCGCGGCGCCGCCCAGCAGGCCGGTGGTGGTGTCGTTGCCGCCGGCGACCATGGTGAACGCGAAGCCGAGGATCCGCAGCAGCGCGGTGTCGTCGTCCGGCAGTAGCCGCACCAGGTCGGAGACGGTGTCGTCGGCCGGTTCGGCGCGCCGCCGCGCGACCAGCTCCGTGAAGTAGCCGAACAACCCGCCCACCGCCTCGACCGCGGCCAGCGGGTCGCCCAGCGCGTTGGCCTCCACGATGGCGTGCGTCCAGCCGTCGAAGCGGCCCCGGTCCGCCTCCGGCACGCCGAGGTAGCGGCCGACGACGAAGCTGGGCAGCGGCTTGAACAGCTCCGCGACGATGTCGCAGCCGGCGCCGAGCCCGGCGATCCGGTCCAGCCGGTCCCGGACGAAGGCGCGCACGTCCGGCTCGATGGCGGCCACCCGGCGCGGGGTGTAGCCGCGGGTGATCAGCCGCCGGAAGTCGGTGTGTTCGGGCGGGTCCAGCATCACCATTGGGGCGGCGTCGGTGATGCCGAGCCGCTCCCGCTCGCCGTAGGTGAAGGTCAGGCCGCCGGCGGAGGAGAACCGCTCGGTGTCGCGGGCGGCGGCGAGCACGTCCGCGTAGCGGGACAGCACCCAGTAGTCGCCGTCGTCGACGTGGTGCAGCGGATCGCGGTCCCGCAGGGCCGCGTACATGTCCCACGGGGCGCGCCAGCCCTCTCCGGCGCAGGGCGTGAACGCGGCGGGACCGGAGACGGGGGCCTGGGGTGCTTCCTGGGCAGCCATGGCCGGGAGGGTGCGGGAGCGGGGCGCAAGAGTCAATGGCGGTGCGGGCGGACGGGGCGCGCGGCGCCGGTCGGACCGTCCCGCATCGCGGGCGCTCTTGCAACTTAGTTGCAGGACCCACATCATCGTCGGGTTGCGGAGCCAGAAGCGAAAGAAGCCTGAAGATGCACGTACCCGACGGATTCATCAACGCGCCGGTGTCGGCGGCGGCCGGTGTGGTCGCCGCCGCCGCGGTGGCGGTCAGCCTGCGCGGCGCCCGGCGCGAACTGGCGGGTGCCGGAACGGGCGGCGGCACCGGCGCGGACCGCACCGCGCCGCTCGCCGGCCTGGTCGCGGCGTTCATCTTCGCCGTGCAGATGCTGAACTTCCCGGTCGCCGCCGGCACCAGCGGGCACCTGCTGGGCGGCGCCCTCGCGGCGATCCTCGTCGGCCCGTACACCGGCGTGCTGTGCGTGTCCGTGGTGCTGCTGATGCAGGGCGTGCTGTTCGCCGACGGTGGGCTGACCGCGCTCGGCATCAACATCTCCGACATGGCGCTGACCACCACCGTCGTCGCCTACGGCGTCTTCCGGCTGCTGGTGAAGGTGCTGCCGCGCAGCCGCCGTTCGATCACCGTCGCCTCGTTCGCCGCCGCCCTGCTCTCCGTGCCCGCCGCCGCGGTCTGCTTCACCGCCCTCTACGCCCTGGGCGGCACCACCGACGTGCCGATCGGCAAGGTCTTCACCGCCATGGTCGGGGTGCACGTGCTGATCGGCATCGGCGAAGCCGTGATCACCGCCCTCACCGTCGGCGCCGTGATCGCGGTCCGCCCCGACCTCGTCCACGGCGCCCGCGACCTGGCCCGCCCGCTCCAACTGCGCACCTCCCCGCTGGCCGGCACCGCCCCGGCCGCCGCGCCCGACCAGACGGCCGACGAGCCGACGCCGGCCCCGATCCCGACCCCCGCGCCCGCCGCCCCCCGCCGCTCGACCCGCCCGCTGTGGCTGGCCGGCCTCGCCGCCGCCCTGCTGTGCGCCGGCGGCCTCAGCTACTACGCCTCCAGCAGCCCCGACGGCCTGGAGAAGGTCGCCCACGACAAGGGCCTGGACACCAAGACCGAAGCGCACGCCACGGCCGACTCCCCGCTCGCCGACTACAGCGTCAAGGACATCGCCAATCCTCGGCTGGCCGGCGGCCTCGCCGGCGTCATCGGCGTCGCCGCGACGCTCGCCGTCGGCACCGGCGTCTTCGTCGTGCTGCGCCGCCGCAAGGCCGCCGCCGACGCCGCCCCGGCCGTCGACGCCCCCGCCCCCGCAGAGCAGGGCTGACATGGGCGCAGGCCACGCCCACAAGCTGTACCGGGACGGCGCCTCCCCGGTCCACGCCCTCCCGGCGCACTGCAAGATCGCCGCGGTCTTCTCCTTCGTCCTGGTCGTCGTCGCCACCCCGCGCACCGCCGTCTGGGCCTTCGCGCTCCACGCGGTGCTGCTGGCGGCGGTCGCCGCGGCCGCCCGCGTCCCGGCCGGCTTCCTGCTCAAACGGCTGCTGATCGAGGTGCCGTTCGTGGCGTTCGCGGTGCTGATGCCGTTCGTCGCCCAGGGCCCGCGCACCCATGTCCTCGGACTGGACCTCAGCGTGGGCGGCCTGTGGGGCGCCTGGAACATCCTCGCCAAGGGCACGCTCGGCGTCGCCGCCTCCGTCCTCCTGGCCGCCACCACCGAACTGCGGCAACTGCTGCTGGGCCTGGAACGGCTGAAGATGCCGCCGCTGCTGGTCCAGATCGCCGCCTTCATGATCCGCTACGGCGACGTGATCACCGACGAGATGCGGCGGATGCGGATCGCCCGGCTCTCCCGCGGCTTCGAAGCGCGCGGCGTGCGCCACTGGGGCGTGCTCGCCACATCCGCCGGCGCCCTGTTCATCCGCTCCTACGAGCGCGGCGAACGCGTCCACCTCGCCATGGTCAGCCGCGGCTACACCGGCACCATGCCCGTCCTCGACCGGACCACCGCCACCCGCACCCAATGGACCCGCGCGGCCGCCCTCCCGCTCGCCGCACTGGCCGTCTGCCTCCTGGGATGGACCCTGTGAGTACCACCGCCCCCGCCCCCTCGCTCGCCGTCGCCGGCCTCGCCTACGCCTACCCCGACGGCCACCAGGCCCTGTTCGGCGTCGACCTGACCCTCCAGCGCGGCGAACGGGTCGCCCTGCTCGGCCCCAACGGCGCCGGCAAGACCACCCTCGTGCTGCACCTCAACGGCATCCTCGAAGCCGGCGCGGGCTCCGTCACCGTCGCCGGCCTGCCGGTCGCCAAAGCGCACCTCGCCGAGATCCGCCGCCGGGTCGGCATCGTCTTCCAGGACCCCGACGACCAACTGTTCATGCCGACCGTCCGGGAGGACGTGGCCTTCGGCCCGGCCGCCGCCGGCCTGCGCGGCGCCGCACTCGACGCCCGCGTCACCGAGGCGCTCGACCGGGTCGGCATGACCGCCTTCGCCGACCGCCCGCCGCACCACCTCTCCTTCGGCCAGCGCCGCCGGGTCGCCGTCGCCACCGTCCTCGCCATGCGCCCCGAGATCCTCGTCCTGGACGAGCCGTCCTCCAACCTCGACCCGGCCTCCCGCCGCGAACTCGCCGACATCCTGCGCTCGTTGGACGTCACCGTCCTGATGGTCACCCACGACCTGCCGTACGCCCTGGAGCTGTGCCCGCGGTCCGTGGTGCTCTCCGACGGGGTGATCGTCGCCGACGGCACCACCCAGGAACTGCTCTGCGACGAGGAGCTGATGCGCGGCCACCGCCTGGAACTGCCGTTCGGCTTCGACCCGCGCTCGGTGACCCTCCCCGGCTGACCGCCCCGCCCCACGGACGGATGTGAGGAAGACCACGGCCCCGGGCCCTGGCGGCGCCCCTGGTCATGAGCATGGATCCCGACGTTGCACCATTGATGGGTCACCGAAGCGACGGAAAAAGCGGGAAGCGGGATTCAGGGTGGACGTCCAGGGCACGGTCGAGGACGGCTTCGAGCCGGTCCGGGACGCCTTCGCAGCCAACTTCGCCGAGCGCGGCGAGCGCGGAGCGGCGGTGGCCGTCTACCGGGACGGCCGCAAGGTCGTCGACCTCTGGGGCGGCACCAAGGACGGCGACGCCGAGCCGGGCGACGCCACGGCCGCCCCCTGGGAGCCCGGCACCGCCCAGATCGTCCGCTCCGCCACCAAGGGCATCGCCGCCACCGTCCCGCTCCTGCTGCACCAGCGCGGCCAGCTCGACCTGGACGCCCCCGTCGGCACCTACTGGCCCGAGTTCAAGGCCGCCGGCAAGGACCGCGTCCTGGTCCGCCACCTCCTCGCGCACCGCGCCGGCGTCCCCGCCCTGGACACCCCGCTCACCCCCGCCCAGGCCATCGACGGCGTCAGCGGCCCGGCCGCGGTCGCCGCCCAGGCCCCCGCCTGGACGCCCGGCACCGACCACGGCTACCACGCCCAGACCTACAGCTGGCTGCTGGGCGAACTCGTCCTGCGGGTCACCGGCCGCACCCTCGGCACCTGGGTCGCAGACGAGATATCCCGGCCGCTCGGCCTCGACCTGTGGATCGGCCTGCCCGACGAGGCCCGCCCCCGCGTCGGCCGCCTCACCCGCGTCGAGGCCCCGCCCCGCCCCGCCTCCGCCGGCCTGCGGGCCCGCCCCAAGAAGTCCGTCGCCGACGCGTACGCCGACCCGACCTCCCTCACCAGCCGCGCCTTCGCCGCGATCTCCCCGGCCCCCGACGAGAACGCCGACGCCTACCGCGCCGCCGAACTCCCCGCCTCCGCCGGCATCGCCACCGCCCCCGCGCTGGCCCGCGCCTACGCCGCACTGATCGGCCCCGTCGACGACCACCCCCGGCTCTTCGCCCCGGCCACCCTCACCCTCGCCCGCACCGAGGAGTCCGCCGGCCCCGACCGCACCCTCCTCGTCACCACCCGCTTCGGCCTCGGCTTCATGCTGCACGGCCCGTCCTCCCCGCTGCTCGGCCCCGGCTCGTTCGGCCACCCCGGCCGCGGCGGCGCACTGGCCTTCGCCGACCCGGAGCGCGGGATCGCCTTCGGCTACGTCACCAACGGCATGCAGCCGAACGTGACCGCGGACCCGCGGGCGCAGGCGTTGGTCAAGGCCGTTGCCGTTGCCGCCGTGGGCGGCTGATTTTTCCCACGTTGTTGGGTTTCCCGCCGTGGGCGTTCTGTTTTTCGCCTTCGGCGGGTGGGGTGTTGTGGGGCGGTGCCCCTTGTTGTGGGTGGTGCCGGGCCCGGGGGCTGCGGGGCGTGTTGTCGGACTGCTGCGCTTTACGTCCGACAACACGCCCCTCCGCCCCCGGACCCTCCCGTGCGTGGCGGGGCGCGCCCCGGTGGGGGTGAGGGGGAAAGCCCTGGGGCGTCCCGTGCGGGGAAGGGCCCTGTCCCGGTGGGGTGGATGTGGGGGGAGCTGCTGTCAGGTGCCGTGGAGGGCCTGGCGGAGTTCGGTGTTGGCGACCAGGATGCCGCCGTCCACGGGGAGGGTGACGCCGGTGACCCAGGAGGCGTCGGGGGAGGCGAGGTAGGCGACGGCGGCGGCGATGTCCTCGGGGCGGCCGACGCGGCCCAACGGGTAGACGGCCGCCGCCCGTTCGAGGTGGTCCTCGCGGCCGGCCCAGTTGGGGGTGTGGATGGTGCCCGGCGCGACGAGGTTGACGCGGACGCCGCGGGGCGCGGCGTGGCCGGAGAGGGTGCGGGTCAGGCTGGCCAGACCCGCCTTGGCGGCGCTGTAGGCGTGGTTGCCGAAGTCCTGGATGCCGTTGACCGAGCCGATGTTGACGATCGAGCCGCGGCCACCGGCGGCGGCCAGGTGCGGCAGCGCGGCCCGGGCGCAGCGCATCGCGCCGGTCAGGGTGGCGTCGAGGTCGGCGGCCCAGTCGTCGTCCGGGGTGTCCTCGAAGCGGGGTGCGTCGGGGTGGCAGCCGAAGGCATTGTTGACGAGGGTGTCCAGGCCGCCGAAGCGCTCCACCGCCTGTGCGACGGCCGCCTCCACCGCGGCCCGGTCCCCGACGTCGCAGGCCCGCGCCTCCGCGGCCCCGCCGTCCGCCCGGATCGCCTGTGCGGCCTCCTCGGCACGCGCCCCGTCCAGGTCGGTGACCAACACCCGGGCCCCCTCGTCGGCCAACCGCCGCGCCGTGGCCGCACCGATGCCCCGCCCGGCCCCCGTGATCAGTACCCGGTACCCCTCGAATCGCCTCATGGACGGTTATCTACCCGCGCCCCAGGCTTTCTCCGCCACTCCCTGATTTTCTCCGCCCCCTGGTTTTCCCTGCCCCCTGGTTTTCTCTGCCCCCGGTTTCTCTTCTTCAACTCCCCACCGGAGCAAGGCCCTTCCCCGCACGGGACGCCCCAGGTCTCTCTCCCCCACCCCCACCGGGGCGCGCCCCGCCACGCACGGGAGGGTCCGGGGGCTGCGGGGCGGGGGGGGGGGGGGCCCCACCCCCCCCCCACCCCCCCCCCCCCCCCCCCCCCCCCCCCCCCCCCCCCCCGGCGGGGGGGGCCGGGGGGGGGGGGCCCCCCCCCCGGGGGGGGGGGCCCCCGGGGGCCGGCCCGGGCCCCCCGCTCCCCGCCGACGCGAACGCCCTCAGCCCTCCTTGGCGAGGGCCGGGACGAAGCGGGCCGCGTCGATCG